>NZ_FXWU01000007.1:0-347175 GCF_900184205.1 Pseudomonas sp. LAIL14HWK12:I10
TTCTCGCATGGTCACTTGTGATGCTGATAATCTTTGTGACTATCAGTCCATACTCACAAGCACCCACACGAATTGCTTGATTCAATTTGTTAAAGAGCGTTTGGTTAAGAGCCTTTCGTCTCAACCGAGGTGCGCATTCTACGCTTTCCTCAGAGCCTGTCAAGCGTTTATTTTGAAGTTTTTTGCGAGAAACTCGTTTAGCTTCAAACACTTGGCTCGCTGCGATCTCTCGTAGCGGGAGGCGAATCATACAGCATTTAGAAGCGCTGTCAACCACCATTTCAACCGCTGACGATCCTTCGATCGAAGCCCTTACAACACTACCTGAATCGATTAACTCGTTGATACTCAAGGAGTTTCTCGTTCCAATCACGCTGGAAGTGGGGCGCATTATAAGGGGATTCGAAACCCCGTCAACCTTTAATTTCACGAAACCCTAATATCGCTAAAAACAAAGCGGGGAGGCCTGTCGGCCTCCCCGCTTCTATGTAGCTACACCTACTAACGATCACTCAGCCTTTAGAGTGACCCGGGCAAACGCCTTCTTACCGGCCTGGCAAACGTGAGTGGCGCCCAGTGCAAAAACGAAGTCACGATCGACCACCGCACCATCTACCTTAACGGCACCGCCATTCAGCAGATCTCGCGCCATCGCCGAGTTCTTCACCAGCCCCGCCCGGTTCAGCACGGCAGCGATCGGCAGGTCTTCAGCCGCAGCGACTTCGATTTCTGGCAAGTCTTCTGGCAACTCGCCTTCTTTCATTCGGTTGCCCGCCGCACGGTGAGCATTGGCAGCAGCCTCTTCACCATGGAAGCGCGCCACGATCTCTTCCGCCAGCTTGATCTTGATGTCGCGCGGGTTCGCGCCACTGGCAACATCAGCACGGAACTGCTCGATCTCTTCCATCGAGCGGAAGCTAAGCAGCTCGAAGTAACGCCACATCAGCGTGTCCGGGATCGACACCAGCTTGCTGTACATCACCCCTGGCGCTTCCTGGATACCCACATAGTTGCCCAGCGACTTGGACATCTTCTTCACGCCGTCCAACCCTTCGAGCAGCGGCATGGTCACGATGTTCTGCGCTTCCTGGCCATAGGCACGCTGCAGCTCACGCCCCATCAGCAGGTTGAACTTCTGGTCGGTACCGCCCAGTTCCACGTCAGCTTTCAGTGCCACCGAGTCATAGCCCTGCACCAGCGGGTAGAGGAACTCATGGATGGCGATCGGCTGATTGGTGGTGTAACGCTTGTCAAAGTCATCCCGCTCAAGCATGCGCGCAACGGTGTACTGCGATGCCAGGCGAATGAAGTCAGCTGGCGTCAGCGTGTCCATCCAGGTGGAGTTGAACGCAACCTCGGTCTTGGCCGGGTCGAGAATCTTGAACACCTGCTGTTTATAGGTCTCGGCGTTATCCAGTACCTGCTCGCGGGTCAGCGGCGGGCGCGTGGCGCTCTTGCCGCTCGGATCACCGATCATCCCGGTGAAATCACCAATCAGGAAGATGACCTGATGCCCCAGCTCCTGGAACTGGCGCAGCTTGTTGATCAGCACCGTGTGCCCAAGGTGCAGGTCAGGCGCAGTAGGGTCGAAGCCTGCCTTGATGCGCAGAGGTTGGCCGCGCTTGAGCTTCTCCACCAGTTCCGACTCGACCAATACTTCTTCCGCACCGCGCTTGATAAGCGCCAGCTGCTCTTCAACCGACTTCATAGACAGACCCGCAAGGCTCAGATTCAAGGGGAGCCAACCATACAAGATCGGCCATCAAATACAAGTTTCGCAACGGAATGTGACCTGACCGCAGACTTGCGGCGTCTACGCGCCCTTGCGTGAAAATGGATTTGGTTATATTTTATACAGTTATTTCATCTTCATCATGTCATTCATCTTTTCCATATTCACTTTTCTTCAAAAAGTCACCTTACCTATGACCAACGAACCGCCTAAAGCGCCCCCGCTTTATCCGAAAAGCCATCTGTTGGCCGCCAGCGGCATCGCCGCCCTGCTCAGCCTGGCACTGCTGGTATTTCCCTCCAGCGAAGTCGAAGCCAAGAAAACCACCCTCAACCTCGAACTGGAAAGCCCGGTCGAGCGACTGAAAGAAGAATCCAAGGCCGCGCCGCTGGTGCAGGCTGACGCTGAGCAAAGCTCGCCGTTCGCCCAGATCGAAGAGGCCGATTCGGCCACCGAGAAAGCTGAACAGGAAAAGCCTGCAGCAGCACCGGTAGCCGAGGCCGCCAAGCAGCCCGGCCACCGCGAAGTCACCGTAGCGCGTGGCGACACTCTCTCCACCCTGTTCGCCAAGGTCGGCTTGCCAGCCAGCGCGGTTCATGAGGTGCTGGCCAGCAACAAGCAGGCGAAGCAGTTCAGCCAGCTCAAGCACGGCCAGGTGCTGCAGTTCGAGCTCGACAAGGACGGCCAGCTGACCAACCTGCACAGCAAGGTCAGCAACCTTGAAACCATTCGCCTGACCAAAAACGCCAAGGGCTACACCTTCAACCGCGAAATCAGCAAGCCCGTGGTCCGCACGGCCTATGCCCATGGCGTGATCAAGAGCTCGTTGTCGGCCTCCGCCCAACGCGCCGGCCTTTCCCACAGCATGACCATGGACATGGCTCGCGTCCTTGGCTACGACATCGACTTCGCCCAGGACATCCGCCCGGGCGACGAATTCGACGTGGTGTACGAGCAGAAAGTCATGGATGGCAAGGTGGTGGGCACTGGCAACATCCTCTCTGCGCGCTTCACCAACCGCGGCAAAACCTACACTGCGGTGCGTTACACCAACAAACAAGGCAATACCAGCTACTACACCGCCGATGGCAACAGCCTGCGCAAAGCGTTCATCCGTACCCCGGTGGACTTCGCCCGCATCAGCTCACGCTTCTCCGCTGGCCGCAAACACCCGATTCTGAACAAGATCCGCGCCCACAAAGGCGTCGACTATGCCGCCCCCCGCGGCACACCGATCAAGGCAGCGGGTGATGGTCGTATCGAACTGGCCGGGCGCCGTGGCGGCTACGGCAACACCGTGATCATCCAGCACGGCAACCGCTACAAGACCCTTTACGGCCACATGCAAGGCTTTGCCAAAGGCATCAAGACCGGCGGCTCGGTCAAGCAGGGCCAGATCATCGGCTACATCGGCACCACCGGCCTCTCCACAGGCCCACACCTGCATTACGAGTTCCAGGTCAACGGCGTTCACGTTGACCCGCTGAGCCAGAAAGTGCCGATGTCCGACCCGATCGCCAAGGCCGAACGCCAACGCTTCCTGCAGCAGAGCCAGCCACTGATCGCCCGCATGGATCAGGAAAAGGCCACCATGCTCGCAGCGAACAAGCGCTAAGCCATGGCGCTTTATCTGGGGGTCATGTCCGGTACCAGCTTAGATGGCCTGGACATCGCCCTGATCGAACAGCGCGAGCAGCCTCAACTGCTCGCCACTCACTACATCCCCATGCCTACCGACCTTCGCCAGGACTTGCTGAGCCTTTGCGCCAGCGGCCCTGACGAGATTGCCCGCGCTGCTCTGGCCGAGAACCGCTGGGCCAGCCTGGCAGCCGAAGGCATCGGCCACCTGCTCGCGAGCCAGGGCTTGCAAGCCAACGCTGTCCGCGCCATCGGCAGCCATGGCCAGACAATCCGCCATGAACCCGCCCGCGGCTTCACGGTGCAAATCGGCAACCCGGCACTGCTTGCCGAGCTTACCCAGATCAGCGTGATCGGCGATTTCCGACGCCGCGATGTAGCCGCTGGCGGGCAAGGGGCTCCGCTGGTCCCGGCCTTTCACGAAACGCTGTTCGGCCACCTGGGCAAACGGCTCGCCGTGCTTAATGTCGGCGGCTTCAGCAACCTCAGCCTGATTGCCAACGACACGCCGGTGCATGGTTTCGACTGTGGGCCGGGCAACGTGCTGCTGGACGCCTGGATCGAGCACTCGCGCGGCCTGCATTACGATGCTGACGGCGCCTGGGCGGCGAGTGGCGTGGTGATCGAGGACTTGCTTGCGGCGCTGTTGCGCGACCCGTTCTTTGCAGGCGCCGGCCCCAAGAGCACAGGCCGCGAAGTGTTCAACCTGGCGTGGCTGCACAGCCATCTGAGCCAGCTGCCGCCCTATCGTGCCGAGGATGTGCAGGCGACCCTGCTGGAGCTGACCGCGCGCAGCATCATCGAATCACTGTGCACTGCGCAGCAAGGCACTGAGGCACTGCTGGTGTGCGGTGGCGGGGCCCGCAACGGCACACTGATGCGCCGGCTTGCCCAACTGTTGCCAGGTGCCCAGGTGGACAGCACCGCAGCGCATGGCGTCGACCCGGACTGGGTAGAGGCCATGGCCTTTGCCTGGCTTGCCCATTGCTGCCTGGAAGGCATTCCAGCCAACCGCCCCAGCGTGACAGCAGCCCGTGGGCTGCGCGTGCTTGGCGCCATCTACCCCGCTTAACACCCCGCCAGAATGCAAAACGCCGCGCAAATGCGCGGCGTTTTCGTACAGCCCGTGATCAGATCGAGAACGAAGAACCACAGCCGCAGGTGGTGGCGGCGTTCGGGTTCTTGATGATGAAGCGCGAGCCTTCCAGGCCTTCCTGATAGTCCACTTCGGCACCTGCCAGGTACTGGAAGCTCATCGGGTCGACCACCAACGACACGCCTTCACGCTCGACGATGGTGTCATCTTCGGCCACATCTTCATCGAAGGTGAAACCATACTGGAAGCCCGAGCAGCCACCGCCGGTCACGAACACACGCAACTTCAGACGCTCATTGCCTTCCTCGTTGACCAGGGTCTTCACCTTTTGGGCTGCCCCTTGGGTGAATTCCAGACCGGTAGGGGTGAAGGTTTCGACGCTCATGCTGATTCTCCCGGCGCAGTTGCCGCCATAAAACTCGATGACGCGCATTATCCGCTTCTCCGAGAAAAATGGTCAAGAATTGTGCGGCTTTAGTCGCGCCCACAAAAAGGCCCGCACACGGCGGGCCTCTGTGCCAGCTTACCCTGTTAGGGGAGCAGGCCCGCGTGGGACAGGCCCATACGCTCATCCAGGCCGAACAGGATATTGAGGTTCTGCACCGCCTGGCCCGACGCGCCCTTGACCAGGTTGTCGATCACCGACAGCACCACCACCAGATCACCGCCCTGCGGACGATGGACAGCGATACGGCAGACGTTCGCACCGCGCACGCTGCGGGTTTCCGGGTGGCTGCCAGCTGGCATCACATCGACGAACGGTTCATCCGCATAACGCTTCTCGAACAGCGCCTGCAGATCGACCGACGTATCTGCCACGGTGGCGTACAGGGTGGCGTGGATACCCCGGATCATGGGCGTAAGGTGCGGCACGAAGGTCAGGCCAATATCCTTGCCCGCCGCCAGGCGCAAGCCTTGGCTGATTTCTGGCAGGTGGCGATGGCCCTTGACCGCATAGGCCTTCATGCTCTCGCCAGCCTCACAGAACAGCGAGCCCACTGCAGCGCCACGCCCAGCACCACTGACACCCGACTTGCAGTCGGCAATCAGGCGCGACGGGTCGGCCAGGCCGGCCTCCAGCAGTGGCAAGAAGCCCAGCTGGGTGGCCGTCGGGTAGCAGCCCGGGACCGCAATCAGGCGTGCCTGGCGGATTTTTTCGCGGTTGACTTCAGGCAGGCCATAGACGGCGTCCTTGAGCAGCTCAGGCGCGCCATGAGGCTGGCCGTACCACTTGCCCCACTCGGTAGCATCCTGCAGACGGAAGTCGGCAGACAGGTCGATCACTTTGGTGCCGGCCGCCAGCAGTTCGCCTGCCAGGGCGTGGGCGACACCATGGGGCGTTGCGAAAAACACCACGTCGCACGCCGCCAGGGCCTTGCTGTCCGGCACGCTGAACGCCAGGCCATCATAGTGGCCGCGCAGGTTCGGGTACATGTCAGCTACCGCCACGCCCGCCTCGGAGCGCGAAGTGATGACCGCCACTTCGGCCTGTGGATGCTGCGCCAGCAGACGCAACAGTTCGACGCCGGTGTAACCCGTGCCGCCGACGATACCGACCTTGATCATAACGCTTGCCCCTTATCAACGAGCCCACTGGAAAGCGCACGATAATAGGGGCGCAAGCCGCCTGTAACAACTCTTCGGGTGACCCTTCGGGCGCTTGACCACTACTATCTGACGACCGTGAAAACCTGAAGGAACTCCCTCAATGCTTTACCTATGGATCAAAGCGCTGCATATCGTCAGCGTGGTCTGCTGGTTCGCCGGCCTGTTCTACCTGCCCCGGCTGTTCGTCTACCACGCCCAGAGCCAGGACAGCATCAGCCAGGACCGCTTCGTGACCATGGAGCGCAAGCTGTACCGCGGCATCATGAACCCGGCCATGATCGCCACCTATGTGTTCGGCGCCTGGATGCTCTACCTGACCCCGGGCTGGCTGAGCCAAGGCTGGCTGCACGCCAAGCTCACCCTGGTCATCCTGCTGACCGGCTACCATCACATGTGCGGCGCGCAGCGCAAACGCTTCGCCAGCGGCGCCAATACCCGCAGCCACGTCTACTACCGCTGGTTCAACGAAGTCCCGGTGCTGTTCCTGCTGGGTATCGTAATTCTCGTGGTGGTCAAACCGTTCTGACGGTAACCCCCTACAGGAGCCTTGCCATGTCATTGCCCGCCTCGCTCGAACAACGCCTGCGCCTGCCCGTGGTGGCAGCACCGATGTTCCTGATTTCCAACCCGAGCCTGGTTCTGGCCTGCTGCGCCAGTGGCGTGGTGGGCAGCTTCCCGGCGCTGAACCAGCGCGACAGTGCCGGGTTCAAGGCTTGGCTAGAAGAGATCGAGGCAGGCCTGGCACAGTTGCAAGCACCGGCCCCCTATGCGGTGAACCTGATCGTGCACCCGACCAACCCGCGCTTGCAGGCCGACCTGGCCCTGTGTGTAGCGCACAAGGTGCCGATCATCATCACCAGCCTGGGCGCAGTGAAGGAAGTGGTCGATGCCGTGCACAGCTACGGCGGCCTGGTGTTCCACGATGTCACCACCCGCCGCCATGCCGAGAAAGCCGCCGAGGCCGGCGTCGATGGCTTGATCGCCGTCGCGGCGGGCGCCGGCGGCCATGCCGGTACCTGGAGCCCATTCGCCCTGGTGGCCGAAATCCGGCAGTTCTTCGACAAGACCCTGCTGTTGGCGGGCTGCATCAACCATGGCCATGAAATTCTCGCGGCACAACTGCTCGGTGCGGACCTGGCATACATGGGCACCCGCTTCATTGCCACCGCGCAAAGCCAGGCGCAGGATGCCTACAAGCAGATGCTGCTCGATGCCCATGCCGTCGATATCGTCCACACCCCGGCGGTCTCCGGTGTGCCGGCGAGTTTCCTGCGCCCGAGCCTGGAGCAGGCGGGCTATGACATGAACGCACTCAAGAGTGGCCACGAACTGGGCAAGCTCAAGCCGATCGACGACGAAGCCAAGGCCTGGAAAACCGTATGGTCGGCAGGCCAGGGGGTGGGCGATATCCATGACCTGCCGGACGCCCGCGTGCTGATCGAACGCCTGCAAAGCGAGTACCGGGAAGCCCTGGATCGCTGCCAGGGTATTCGCGCTCAGGCCTTGTAGCAAAAGGCAACACCTTGCCCAGCCAAGCTGTACACTAGGCGCCCTCTTCAGCCCCCAGGAGCCTTTGCATGACCCGTTACGCCATGATCACTGGTGCTTCCAGCGGCCTGGGCCTGGCCCTGGCGGAAGCGCTGGCACGGCGCGGGCGCAATCTGATCCTGGTGGCACGTCAGCGCGAAACGGTGGAGCCGGTGGCCATCGAGCTGACCCAACGCTTCGGTGTCGAGGTGTTGTTCCGCGCCTGTGACCTCAGCCAGCCGCTTCGCCTTTCGGGCTTTGTGCTAGAGCTGGAAGAAAGTGAGCGGCGTATCGACCTGCTGGTCAACTGCGCGGGGCTGCGCACCTACGGGCCGTTCCTGGCCCACGAGTGGGCCGACGAGCAGGACCTGCTGGAGGTCAATATCCTGGCCATGAGCCGCCTCTGCCATGCCATCGGCAACCTGATGGCTGTACAGGGTGGCGGGCAGATCCTCAATGTCGCAGGCCTGGCCGGCGTCGCACCGGGCCCCTGGATGGCGGCCTACGCGGCCAGCAAAGCTTATGTGTTGAGTTTCTCCCAAGCATTGCGCGAGGAGCTCAAACGCACCGGCATCAAGGTCTCGGTACTCTGCCCTGGCCCGGTACGCTCTTCGCGCCGGCGCATTCCGCGGCTCGAGGGCAGCACGCGCTGCCTCAGCCCCGAGGAAGTGGCGCTGTACACCGTGCGTGCCCTGGACAAAAACCGCACGCTGATCACCCCCGGCCGACGCAATCGCTGGCTGGCGTTCGCGCCACGCCTGCTACCGCGCTGGTTGGTGCGCAAGCTCGCCGGGGTAATCCATCGCCGCTACTGCCCGGTCGGAATGGAATAGCCACTGGGCGAGCGGCGCCCGGCTGAGTACACTCGGCCCGGACCCTCACCATGGAGCAAGTGCTGTGGACGATTTATTCACCAGGATCATCAACCGGGAAATCCCGGCGAAGATCATTTACGAGGACGACCAGGTTCTGGCGTTCCACGATATCGCCCCCCAGGCGCCCGTGCATTTTCTGGTCATCCCGAAAAAGCACATCCGCACCCTCAACGATTTGACCGAAGAGGATAAAGGCCTGGCCGGCCACATCCTGTTCACTGCTCAGCGCCTGGCCAAGGAACTGGGTTGCGATGACGGCTTCCGCGTGGTCATGAACTGCAACGAGCAAGGTGGGCAGACCGTCTACCACATCCATATGCACGTGCTTGGCCAACGCCAGATGCACTGGCCACCGGGCTGATCCAGGGCAAGCGACCCTTGCGCTATTGCGGTAAACTGTCGGGCACACTCTTGCGGAGGTGCCCGATGGCTACCGAACGTCACTACTCGCCGCTCGACCGCTTGTTGCTGCAGGCCGATACCGCCATGCGCACCTTGCTGCCCTTCAGCGGCCAACCGTCCCGCCCATCCCCGGCCATCGTCCAGCCGGATGCCGACCTGGACGACGCCCAGAGCCGCCACATTGCCGGCCTCATGCGCATCAACCATACCGGCGAGGTCTGCGCCCAGGCGCTGTACCAAGGCCAGGCCCTGACCGCCAAGCTGCCCCAGGTACGCAAAGCCATGGAGCACGCCGCCGAGGAAGAAATCGACCACCTGGCCTGGTGTGAACAGCGCATTCGTCAGCTGAACGGCCACCCGAGCGTGCTCAACCCGTTGTTCTACGGCATGTCGTTCGGTATTGGCGCCCTCGCCGGCCTGGTCAGCGACAAGGTCAGTCTGGGCTTCGTCGCAGCCACCGAGCATCAGGTGTGCAAACACTTGGACGAACACCTGGAGCAAATCCCGCACGAGGACGAAAAGTCCCGCGCGATCCTTGAGCAGATGCGCATCGATGAAGAGCAGCACGCCGAATCTGCCCTCGAAGCGGGCGGCTATCGCTTCCCTGCCCCTGTGCGTTTCGGCATGAGCCTGCTGGCCAAGGTCATGACCAAAAGCACTTACCGCATCTGAAGGCACCCCCATGACGGAACGATTCAGCGCCAAGGACCTGGCGCGTGCCGTGCAAGCCGGCATCCTCCAGCCGGGCCAAGACCAGGCCCTGCTGCAGTTTCTGCGCCAGCAACCGGCAACACGTGGCAGCTTTCAGCTGGCGCACGTCGCCTTCTATTTCGGCGCCTTGCTCATCATGGGCGCCATGGGCTGGCTGCTGACCGAAGCCTGGATGTCGATCGGCGACTGGGCACTGCTGGCCATTGCCACCTTGTACATCGTCCTGCTAACCCTCTTTGCCCTTAATTTGCAACGGCGCGCTCAGCCGATTGCCGCCGGTGTACTGGCGGCGGTCGCGGTCAGCATCGTGCCGCTGGTGGTGTTCGCCATCGAGCGCCTGGTGGGATGGTGGCCGATGGATGACAGGCAAACCGCCTATCACCAGTACTACACCTATGTGCAGGGTGGCTGGCTGATGATGGAAGCGGCAACTGTGATTGCCGGGTTGCTCATGCTAAGGCTGATCCCCTTCCCGTTCATCATGATGCCGATTGCCGTGGCGCTGTGGTTCATGTCGATGGACCTCAGCGAATGGTTCTATGGCTCGCCGTTCAGCTGGGAACAACGACGCGAAGTGTCGCTGTGGTTCGGCTTTGGCATGCTGCTGGTGTTTCTGGTGGTGGACGGCCGCACGCGCGAGGACTACGCACACTGGGGGTATCTGGCTGGGCTTGCGGCATTCTGGGGCGGGTTGACCCTGGTGGACAGCGGTAGCGAACTGGGCAAGGCCCTCTACTGCCTGATCAATATCGGCCTGATGGGCATCGCCGTGCTGTTACGCAGGCCGGTCTTCATGGTGTTCGGGGCATTGGGCGTGGCGGCTTACCTGGGGTACCTGTCTTACGAGGTATTCGCCGAATCGCTGCTGTTCCCAGTGGTGGTGACGGTGATTGGGCTGGGGGTTATCTGGCTGGGTCTGGTTTACCAGAAGCGGCGGGAGCGGTTGAGCCAGGTATTCAGAAACGGTTTACCGCAATGGTTGCGAATGGCCCTTCCGGCATTACGTGACTGAAGATAGCAGGGGCCGCTTCGCGGCCCCAACAATCCAGCACTTAACCCAGCTCTACAATCTCGTAACCGTGGGTAATCTCGACACCTGCACGCTCCAGCATGATCGAAGCCGAGCAGTACTTCTCAGCCGACAGCTCCACGGCGCGTTTGACCTGGGCCTCTTTCAAGCCACGGCCCTTGACCACGAAGTTCATGTGGATCTTGGTGAACACCTTCGGGTCTTCACTGGCGCGCTCAGCCTCCAGAAACGCCTCGCAGCTTTCCACGGCCTGGCGCGACTTCTTCAAGATGCTCACCACGTCGAAACTGCTGCAGCCACCCAGGCCCAGCAGCAGCATTTCCATCGGGCGCACGCCCAGGTTTCGGCCACCGGCCTCGGGTGGGCCGTCCATCACGACGACATGCCCGCTCCCCGACTCGCCGAGGAACATCGCGTCACCGGCCCACTGGATACGTGCCTTCATCTACCCGGACTCCTAATTTTCGGAAAAGGGTGTCAGCTTAGACCTTGTGTGGCTGTCGGAAAAGCTCGAGACGTGTCGGTTTAGTACCGAAACATTCTGTAGTGTCTGATAAGCTGGCGCCAAATGACTGGCGCGTTCTGCCAGACACTCTTTATAAGAAACCTATGCGTCGTATCGAACAGGATTTCGTGATGGTTGCCTCCGCCCTACCCGCCAAGATCAAGAACATCGACAAACTGCTGGTGCACTGCCAACGCCGCCGCTACACCGCTAAAAGCAACATCATCTGCGCCGGCGACAAGGCCGAAACACTGTCGTTCATCATCAAGGGTTCGGTGACCATCCTGATTGAGGACGACGATGGTCACGAAATGATCATTGCCTACCTCAACAATGGCGATTTCTTTGGCGAGCTGGGCCTTTTCGAGCCCGTAGAAGGCGAGCAGCAGCGCAGCGCCTGGGTCCGCGCCAAGACTGAATGCGAAGTAGCAGAGATCAGTTACGACAAGTTTCGCGAACTCTCCCGCCAGGACCCCGACATCCTCTACGCCCTGGGCGGCCAGATGGCCCAGCGCCTGCGTAACACCACGCGCAAGGTTGGCGACCTGGCCTTCTTCGATGTCACCGGGCGTGTTGCCCGCTGCCTGCTCGAATTGTGCAAGCAACCCGATGCGATGACCCACCCGGACGGTATGCAGATCAAGATCACTCGGCAGGAGATTGGGCGTATCGTCGGTTGTTCGCGGGAGATGGTCGGCCGCGTCCTCAAAGACCTCGAGGAACGCAGCCTGGTGCAGGTCAAGGGCAAGACCATGGTGGTCTACGGTACCCGTTAGTCCTTGGGCAAATCGGCCAGCACCTTGGCATAAGCCTGTGACAGGCGCTCGAACCAGGGCGCTTGGGGCGCCACTTCGTGCAAGGCAATATGCGCATCGGCCCGGCAGCGCTGCTCCAGTTCGCAGCATTCGTTGAAGCGGTTGACTGCCGCGACCATCGATTCACGCTCGTTATCCAGCAGCAACGCGCCATGCACCAACACCACCGGGCGTTTGCCACCCAGCCCCTGGCGCCAGCGTTGGGCCGTGCCGACCAGTTTGCGGCCATTGAGGTTGACGTTATAGCGGCCGTCGCAGAACGCCCCGTCGATCTCGCCCACCGAAGCCACCCCGCCCCACTCGCGTAACACCTCACACAGCGGCAGGCACAGGCGCTCGTAGGCATTTTCGATGCGCCCATGGTCACCTTCAACGCGCGGCGCCACATAGACCAGCGCCACATTGACCGTGGCATGCGACTGCGGCACCGGTTCACCGCCGGTCTCGCGCAACAGCACCGGCCAGCCAGCGATCGCCAGCTCGGCACAGGCAGCTTCGAAGTTGTCCAGGCGGCTCATGCGCCGCGGCATGACCAGGGCATGGTCGGTCGGGCGCCAAAACAGCACACCGCTGTCGCGTTCGCCGCGGCAGACGGCGGCCAGCAGGTCCTGTTCGGCATGCAGGCCTTGTTCAACGGTCAGGGCCAGGGGTTGATCGGTCATTGATCCACCTTTGATGTTGTTATCGATCCCCGCAGGTTCAACACAGCCATAAGGGCGCCGAAGTACCTGTGGGTGCAGGTTTACCCGCGAAAGGGCCATTACAGGCATACAAAAAAGCCGGCAGTCACGCCGGCTTCGTTTCGATCAGTCCAGTGGCTGAACAGTCTTCTTCACCTGCTCCGGGAAGAACAACCGCTGCAATTCCAGCCCAGGCTGATCAGCGCGCATGAACGCCTCACCCACCAGGAACGAGTAAACCTCGTTGATTGCCATCAGCTCTACATCGGCCCGGTTGAGGATACCGCTCTCGGTAATCGCCAGGCGATCACGCGGAATACGCGGCAGCAGGTCAAGGGTGGTTTCCAGGCTGACCTCAAAGGTGTGCAGGTTGCGGTTGTTCACCCCCACCAGCGGTGTATCGAGGGTTTTCAACGCACGCTCCAGCTCATCGCCGTCATGCACTTCGACCAACACATCAAGGCCTACAGCCTTGGCTGTGGCAGCCAGTTCGGCCATCTTCACGTCATCCAGCGCCGAGACGATCAACAGCACGCAGTCAGCGCCCAGTGCACGGGCCTCGACGATCTGGTAGGGGTCGATCATGAAATCCTTGCGGATCACCGGCAGCGACACTGCCGCGCGCGCCTGCTGCAGGTACACATCCGCGCCTTGGAAGTAATCCACATCGGTCAACACCGACAGGCAGGTCGCCCCGCCCTTCTCGTAGCTGACGGCGATTTCCGCTGGCACGAAGTGCTCGCGTATCACGCCCTTGCTCGGCGACGCCTTCTTGATCTCGGCAATGACCGCCGGCTGCTTGCGCTTGGCCTGCTCGATCAGCGCATTGGCAAAACCACGTGGCGCGTCGGCGGCCTTGGCCAGGCGCTCCAGCTCAGCCAGGCTGACCCGGGCACTGCGCTCGGCCACTTCCTCAACTTTGCGGGCGATGATCTTTTCCAGCACGGTCGGTACGCTCATGCTTCGTTCTCCAGCTTGAATACGGCGGTGAAGGCACCCAGCTCCTGCAGCTTTTCCCAGGCAAGGCCGGTGTGCAGCACGTCATGGGCAAGCTCCACGCCCTGTGCCAGGGTCATGGCATGATCCGCGGCGTACAGCGCGGCGCCCGCATTGAGCACGATCATTTCCGCGGCTTTCTGGCCGTTCTCGGTCTTGCGTCGGCCCAGGGCATCACGAATCAGCTCGAAGGAGGCCTGTGGGCCTTCAACCGCCAGGCCATGCAGGCTTTGGCTCTTCATGCCAAGGTCTTCCGGCTCTACCCAATACTCGGTGATCTGGCCATTTTTCAGCTCGGCGACAAACGTCGGCGCCGCCAGGCTGAACTCGTCCAGGCCGTCCTTGGAATGCACCACCAGCACGTGCTTGCTGCCCAACCGCTGCAGCACTTCGGCCAGCGGGCGGCACAGGGCCTGGGTGAACACGCCGACCACCTGGTGCTTCACACCGGCCGGATTCGTAAGCGGGCCCAGCATGTTGAACAGGGTGCGCAGGCCCAACTCACGGCGCGGGCCAGCGGCGTACTTCATTGCCTTGTGATGGCTCTGGGCAAACATGAAGCCGATGCCCAGGCTGTCGATGCAGCGGGCGACCTGCACCGGGGTCAGGTTCAGGTAGATGCCAGCGGCTTCCAGCAAGTCGGCGCTACCGCTCTTGCCCGAGACCGCACGGTTACCGTGCTTGGCCACCGGGCAACCGGCCGCGGCGAGCACAAACGAGGAGGCGGTGGAGACGTTGAAGATGTTGGCGCCATCGCCACCGGTGCCGACGATATCGACCACCCCATCGAGGCTCTTCAGCTCAACCTTGTCGGCCAGCTCACGCATCACCGACACCGCGCCGACGATCTCGTCGATGCTCTCGCTTTTCATGCGCATGCCCATCAGGAAGGCGCCGATCTGCGCCTCACTGCATTGACCGGTCATGATCTGACGCATGACGTCGCTCATTTCTTCGGTGGACAAGTCCAGGTGACCGACGATGCGGCTCAGCGCGCTCTTGATATCCATGTTCGATCCTTAGCGGCGGCCGCCGGTCTGCTTGAGGAAGTTGGCGAACAGCTCGTGGCCCTGCTCGGTGAGGATGGACTCGGGGTGGAACTGCACCCCTTCGATATTCAGGGTTTTGTGGCGCAGGCCCATGATCTCGTCGACCGTACCGTCTGCATGGGCAGTCCAGGCAGTGACCTCCAGGCAATCGGGCAGGGTTTCACGCTTGACCACCAGGGAGTGGTAGCGAGTCACGGTCAGCGGGTTGTTGAGGCCGGCGAACACGCCCAGGTCGCGGTGCAGCACAGGGCTGGTCTTGCCGTGCATCACCTGGCGGGCACGCACGACGTCGCCGCCAAATGCCTGGCCGATGGACTGGTGGCCCAGGCAGACGCCCAGAATCGGCAGTTTGCCAGCAAAGTGCAGGATCGCCTCGATCGACACACCCGCCTCGCTCGGCGTGCAGGGGCCAGGGGAGACAACGATGCGCTCCGGGTTGAGGGCTTCGATTTCAGCGATGGTCATTTCGTCATTGCGAATGACCTTGACCTCGGCACCTAGCTCGCCGAGGTATTGGACGACGTTGTAAGTGAATGAGTCGTAGTTGTCGATCATCAGTAACATCGGGCTAAACCTCTTGAATCTACTGACTTCAGAATACGAACCTTCCTACACCGCCCGCAGCATGGCATTGCCACTAAGGGCATTCGGAAACGGATAAGAAGGCAAACAGAAACGGGCCGGGCTGGCCGGCAGGAGATAAAGTCAGGCGCGCCAACGCCAACGGGCGTGGGCCTTGATAACGCGCATCAAGAGTTTGCTGACGATCAACACAGGATAGGTCTCGCTCATACGTCCCGGCACAGTAGCCTACCGGGGCGATGGGCGCAATATGCCTGTAAACACGGGGAAACGAATGGACTTGGGAGACAAGCCCCGCGATTTGCTATGGTCGATCGGGTAGTCCTCATAAAAACAAAGAAAAGGATGTTCTCTGATGCGAAAAGCTCCCTTGTTGCGATTTACCCTCGCCTCTTTGGCCCTGGCCTGCAGCCAGGCATTCGCTGCCCCTTCCCCTTATTCGACCTTGATCGTATTTGGCGACAGCCTGAGTGACGCCGGCCAATTTCCTGACCTGACCGGCGGTACGGCAGGCCAGCGTTTCACCAACCGCGATGCCGACGGTAACTTCGCGCCGGTTTCGCCGATGATTCTTGGCGGTCGGCTGGGCATCGGGCAAGACGAACTCAACCCCTCCACGTCGGTCGGCATCCGGCCTGATGGCAACAACTGGGCAGTGGGCGGCTACACGACACAGCAGATTCTCGATTCGATCACCGAGTCATCGAAAGTGATCGTCCCCCCCAATGGACCGGCGCCAGGCTTTGTCTTCCGTGAACGCCCCGGCTACCTGGCCAATGGCCTACGTGCAGACCCCAACGCGCTCTATTACCTCACCGGTGGCGGTAACGACTTCCTCCAGGGCCTGGTGAACAGCCCCGCCGATGCCGCCGCTGCTGGAGGCCGGCTGGCTGCCAGCGCCCAAGCCCTGCAACAAGGCGGCGCCCGCTACATCATGGTCTGGTTGCTGCCCGACCTGGGCCAAACGCCGAACTTCAGCGGCACCCCGCAACAGAACCCGCTGTCGCTGCTGTCGGGCGTGTTCAACCAGTCACTGCTCAATCAACTCGGGCAGATCGACGCCGAGATCATCCCACTGAACATTCCGGTATTACTGGGTGAGGCCTTGGCCAGCCCGACCCAATTCGGCTTGGCCAGCGGCCAGAACCTGGTCGGCACCTGCTACAGCGGTCAAGGCTGCGTCGAGAACCCGGTCTACGGCATCAACGGCGCCACTCCGGACCCAACCAAACTGCTGTTCAACGACTCGGTACACCCGACCATTGCCGGCCAGCAGTTGATAGCCGACTACGCCTACTCGATCATCTCCGCCCCCTGGGAACTGACCCTGTTGCCGGAAATGGCCCACGCCACCCTGCGCGCCCACCAGGACGAGCTGCGCAACCAGTGGCAAACGCCCTGGCAAGCCGTGGGGCAATGGCAGGCCTTCGTCGCCACCGGCGCGCAGGACCTGGACTTTGACGGCCAGCGCAGCGCGGCCAGCGGCGACGGCCGTGGCTACAACCTGACTCTGGGTGGCAGCTACCGTTTGAACGATGCCTGGCGCCTGGGCCTGGCGGGTGGCGTATACCGGCAGAAACTGGAGGCGGGTGAACAGGACTCGGACTACAAGCTCGACAGCTACCTGGCCACGGCGTTCGCCCAATACCGCCAGGACCACTGGTGGGCCGATGCTGCACTGACGGCCGGGCACTTGGACTACAGCGACCTCAAACGCACCTTCGCCCTGGGCGTAAATGACCGCAGCGAAAAAGGCGATACCGATGGCGAAGCGTGGGCGGTGACGGGTCGGCTGGGTTACAACCTGGCCGCCGAGAGCAGCCCTTGGCAACTGGCGCCGTTCATCAGCGCCGACTATGCCCGGGTCAAGGTCGATGGTTATGACGAGAAGAGCGGGCGCTCGACAGCGCTGGGCTTCGATGACCAGGAACGTACCTCCCGGCGGCTCGGTATTGGGCTGTTAGGCAGTGTGCAGGTGGCAACGGGGACGCGGCTGTTTGCCGAGGTTGCCCAGGAGCACGAGTTCGAGGATGACCAACAGGACGTGACGATGCACCTGACGACGTTGGCGGCGCACGACTTCACCCTGACCGGGTATACGCCGCACAGTGACCTGACCCGGGCCAGCTTGGGCTTGAGCCATGAGCTGATGGCGGGGGTGCATGTGCGAGGGAATTACAACTGGCGCAAGAGTGATGAGTTGACGCAGCAGGGGGTGAGCCTGGCGGTAAGCTTGGACTTCTGAGTGGTTTGGGCGCTGAGGAAGCGGGTTCACCCACTCCCTCATGCCGGCGAGGGGCTGCACAGCAGCCCCCAATTCCCAGCATTACTTGGCGGACGTCTGCTCAGCCAACGCCACCGCGCGGAACATCGCGCGGCGCTTGTTGATGGTTTCTTCCCACTCCAGCGCCGGCACGGAGTCGGCCACGATGCCGCCACCCGCCTGCACATGCAGCTCGCCGTCCTTGATCACCGCAGTGCGGATGGCAATCGCGGTGTCCATGTTGCCGTTCCAGGCAAAGTAGCCCACTGCACCGCCGTAAACGCCACGCTTGACCGGCTCCAGCTCGTCGATGATCTCCATGGCGCGGATTTTCGGTGCACCCGACAACGTGCCGGCTGGCAGAATCGCCCGCAATGCATCCATGGCGGTAAGGCCTTCACGCAGCTGACCGGTGACGTTGGACACGATGTGCATCACGTTGGAGTAACGCTCGATCACCATCTTCTCGGTCAGGCGCACGCTGCCGGTCGAGGACACACGGCCCACGTCGTTGCGGCCCAGGTCGATCAGCATCAGGTGCTCGGCAATCTCTTTCTCGTCCGACAGCAAGTCGTCTTCCAGCGCACGGTCGGCTTCTTCCGTCGCACCCCGTGGGCGCGTACCGGCAATCGGGCGCACGGTGACCAGGTTGTCCTCGACACGCACCAGCACTTCAGGCGAACTGCCGACCACATGGAAGTCGCCGAAATTGAAGAAGTACATGTACGGCGTCGGGTTGAAGCAGCGCAACGCACGGTACAGGTCGATGGGCGCAGACTTGAAGTCGATCGACATGCGCTGGGACGGCACCACCTGCATGCAGTCACCGGCCAGGATGTACTCCTTGATGCGGCCAACCGCGTTCTCGTAATCCTCGCGGGTATAGCTGGAGCGGAATTCCGGCTCGGCGGCGAGCGGGCCGCTCAGGTCCAGGCCACGGCGCGGGGTAATCGGCTGGCGCAGGGTCTCCAACAACCCGGCCAGGCGAGCCTTGCCCTGTTCGAAGGCTTGCTCTTCGGCCGGGTCGACCAGCACGATTGCATGCATCTTGCCCGCCAGGTTGTCGAACACCACCACGGCGTCAGACACCATCAGCAGGATATCCGGCACGCCCAGCGGGTCCGGGTTCGGGCTCGCGCCCAGACGCTTCTCCACATAGCGCACGCAGTCATAGCCGAAGTAGCCGACCAGCCCACCGTTGAAACGCGGCAGCCCGGGAATATCCGCGACCTTGTAGCGGTCCTTGAACGACTCGACGAAGGCCAGCGGGTCGTCGACGTCGTGGCGCTCTACCTCGACGCCATCCTGCAGGATACTGACGTGGTAGCCATGCACACGCATCACCGTGCGCGATGGCAGGCCGATCATCGAGTAACGCCCCCACTTCTCGCCGCCCTGTACGGATTCGAGCAAATAGGAGTTGGGCTGGTCGGCCAGTTTCAGGTAGATCGACAGCGGCGTGTCGAAGTCGGCCAGGGTTTCACAGGCCAGGGGGATGCGGTTGTAGCCGGCAGCGGCCAGGCGCAGGAATTCTTCGCGGGTCATGAGTAGCCTCGTGGCAAGCAGCAGTAAGGTCAGGCAAACGGACGGGCCGGCAGCGGCCGGCGAGCAGAAGTCAGGCGCGCCAACGCCAACGGGCCAGGGCCTTGATGACTTTCATCCAGAATTTGCCAGTAACCGCCACGGTGGACTCTCTGTCTTGTGAGGCTTGAAGGTCCGCCAACGTTATCCCAGTGGCCGGGTCTGCGCAACCGGGCAGCAGTGCACGCAGGTCGTCGATCACCAGGCTCGGCGATTCGTCGTTGATCGGCCGGCCGTGGTTGTAGCCGTAGGTCAGGCCCACGCACTGCACACCGGCGGCCTTGGCGGCCAGCACATCGCTGCGCGAATCGCCGACGAACAGCGACTGTTGCGGCGTAACACCGGCCATCTGCATGACGAACAGCAGTGCCGCGGGGTCGGGTTTCTTTTGTGGCAGGGTGTCTCCGCCGATGATCCAGCGGAAGTAGCGACCGATTTTCATCTGGTCCAGCAGCGGGGCGACGAAGCGCTCGGGCTTGTTGGTGATCAGCGCCATCTCCACGCCTTGCTTGCGCAGCCAGCGCAGGGTGTCGCGCACGCCGGGGTAGACCACGGTCAGTTCATGGCTTTCGGCATAGGCCTCCATGAACAGCGCCAGCGCCTGTTCGGCCAGCGCATCGTCCACCGAGGCATGCTCGATGCCCCCGGCCAGCGCCCGGCGCACCAGCACCTGGGCACCGTTGCCAACCCAGTGGCGTACGGCGTCCAAGCCCGCTGGCGGGCGCCCAAGTTCGAGCAGCATGCGGTCCACGGCGGCGGCCAGGTCTGGCACGGAGTCGATCAGGGTACCGTCCAGATCGAACATCACCAGCCTTGGCAGCGTCCCTGGGAACAGCTGCTCGAAGCCGCTCATGGGCGGGCCTGGGCCAGTTCGGCGCGCATTTTGGCGATGACTTCCTGATAGTCCGGGGCATTGAAGATGGCCGAACCGGCAACGAAGGTGTCAGCGCCAGCAGCGGCGATTTCGCGGATATTGTTGACGTTGACGCCACCGTCGATTTCCAGACGGATATCGCGGCCACTGGCGTCGATCAGCGCGCGCGCCTCACGCAGCTTGTCGAGGGTGCCGGGGATGAACTTCTGCCCGCCAAAGCCTGGGTTGACGCTCATCAGCAGGACCATGTCGACTTTGTCCATCACATACTTGAGGACATCGAGGCTGGTCGCCGGGTTGAACACCAGGCCGGCCTTGCAACCACCGTCGCGGATCAGCTGCAGCGAGCGGTCGATGTGCTGGCTGGCTTCCGGGTGGAAGGTGATGTAAGTGGCGCCGGCTTCGATGAAGTCGCCGATGATGCGGTCGACCGGGCTGACCATCAGGTGCACATCGATCGGGGCGGTCACGCCGTACTTGCGCAGGGCGGTGCACACCATCGGGCCGATGGTCAGGTTGGGGACGTAGTGGTTGTCCATCACATCGAAGTGAACGATGTCGGCACCCGCGGCCAGCACCTTGTCGACGTCCTCGCCCAAGCGGGCGAAATCGGCGGAGAGAATGGAGGGGGCAATAGCGTAGGGCTGCATGGCGCACCTGTAGGTCAGAATCACGGTGGCGCGTATTGTAACTCAGGCGAACGGGTAGAGGCTGATTGGTATCAATCCGTGTCGACCGGTGCCCATCTATTGCCAGTGCCCGCGTAAAGGCCGGCACTGGCAACATCAATCAAGCAGGCTGCTGAGTTCTCAGCTTCTCGCTACGCCCACGCAACCACTCCAGGGTCAGCAGCAGCACCACCGAAAACGCGATCAGCAACGTGGCCGCCGCCGCAATGGTCGGGCTCAGGTTCTCGCGGATACCGCTGAACATCTGCCGTGGCAAGGTCGCCTGCTCGGGCCCGGCGAGGAACAACGTCACCACCACCTCGTCGAACGACGTCGCAAAGGCAAACAGCGCACCCGAGATCACCCCTGGGGCGATCAACGGCAGGGTCACCCGGCGGAACGCCACCAGCGGCGAAGCACCCAGGCTGGCCGCAGCGCGCACCAGATTGTAGTTGAAGCCCTGCAACGTCGCCGACACGGTGATGATGACGAACGGCACACCCAACACCGCATGCACCAGGATCAGCGAGGTAAAGCTGTTGCCCATCCCCAAGGGTGCGAAGAACAGGTAACTGGCCACACCGATGATCACCACCGGCACTACCATCGGCGAAATCACCAGCGCCATCACCAGCGACTTGCCCGGGAAGTCGCCGCGAGTCAGGCCAATCGCCGCCAACGTACCGAACAGCATCGCCAGCACCGTGGCCGCCGGGGCGACGATGATGCTGTTCTTCAGTGCCCGCATCCACTCGGCAGAGCCGAAGAAGTCCTGGTACCACTGCAGCGAAAAGCCCTGCAACGGGTACACCAGAAAGCTGCCACTGTTGAACGACAGCGGCACGATCACCAGCACCGGCAAAATCAGAAACAGCAGGATCAAGCCGCAAAGAATGCGCAGGCTGTAGTACCAGACCCGCTCCACGGGTGACATGTAAGGGCTCAGCATGACAAGGCTCCTCAGCTCAGGCGCAGGCGGCTGGCGCCGACCAGCCAGCTATAGATCAGGTACAACAGCACGGTCGCCAGCAGCAGCAGGCCGCCCAGCGCGGTCGCCATGCCCCAGTTGATGCTGGTGTTGGTATAGAAGGCCACGAAGTAGCTGACCATCTGGTCGTTCGGGCTGCCCAGCAATGCCGGGGTGATGTAGTAGCCGATCGCCAGGATGAACACCAGCAGGCAGCCCGCGCCAACACCGGCGTAGGTCTGCGGGAAGTACACCCGCCAGAAGCTGGCGAACGGGTGGCAACCCAGCGAGATGGCCGCACGCATGTAGCTGGGCGAAATGCCCTTCATCACGCTGTACAGCGGCAGGATCATGAACGGCAGCAGGATATGGACCATCGAGATGTACACACCGGTGCGGTTGAACACCAGCTCCAGCGGTTCATCGATGATGCCCATGGCCATCAGCGCACTGTTGATCAACCCGCCCGACTGCAGCAGCACGATCCACGCCGCCACCCGCACCAGGATCGAGGTCCAGAACGGCAGTAGCACCAGAATCATCAGCAGGTTGCTCTGCCGGGCCGGCAGATTGGCCAGCAAGTACGCCAGCGGGTAGGCCAGCACCAGGCAGATGGCGGTGATCACCACCCCCATCCACAGGGTGCGGGCAAAGATATCCAGGTAAATGGCCTGGTCAGGCGTGGCCTTGGCCAGCTCGCCAAGGTCATCGATACGGTGGTCGAGCGACGCCAGCAGGTAGAACGAGGTGACCGAGCTGGTATTGCGGCGGATCGCCTGCCAGTAGGCCGGGTCGCCCCAACGCTCATCGAGGGTTTGCAGTGCTTCTTTATAAGAGGCAGGTTCAGCCTTGAACGGCAACGCTCGGGCGGTCTTGGTCAACAGGCTGCGGTAGCCCGCCAGTTCCATGTTCAGGCGCTTGGAGAGGTCGCCCAGGGTCTGGTTCTTGCGCGACTCAGCCAGGTCCTGGCTCAGTGCCTTGTATACCGCCTCACCGGGCAAGCTCTTGCCATCCCACTGCGACACCGCTTCGACGGTACGCGGCAGGCCGGCGACCACCTCCGGGTTGCCGACGCTCTTGTACAACAGCGCGGCGATCGGCACCAGAAACACCAGCAGAAGGAACAGCGCCAGCGGCGCGATCAACGCCTGCGCCTTCCAGCGGTTGACCCGCTCGGCGTGCTTGAGGCGCTGCTTGAGACTTGGACCTGCGCCTTCGTTGAGGGGCACTGCAATGGCCATGGCGAACTCCGTAAAAACCGGCTGAAATCAGGGCTGCTGCGCAGCCATCGCCGGCAAGCCGGCCCCCACAGATACAGCGTTGGGCTCAGGCGCTACGCCTGGCCTGTGGGAGCCGGCTTGCCGGCGATGAGCCGCGTAGCGGCTCCTTGTCGTTTACTTCTTCGCCGCCCAGGCGTTGAAGCGTTGCTCCAGCTGCTCGCTGTTGTCAGCCCAGAAGCCCACGTCGATCTGCACCTGGTTGGCAATGTTTTCAGGCGTGGTCGGCATGTCTTTCTTCACCTCGTCCGACAGCAGGCTCACGGCCTTGGAGTTGGCCGGGCCGTAGGCGATGTTCTCGGAGTAGGTTTTCTGCTGCTCGGGCTGAACGCTGTAGGCGATGAACTTCTTCGCCTCTTCGACGTTCTTGGCGCCTTTTGGAATTGCCCAGGCATCGAAGTCGTAGATGCCGCCGTTCCACACCACCTTGAGGTTGCTCTCTTTCTGCACGGCGGCGATCCGGCCGTTATAGGCCGAGCTCATGACCACGTCGCCCGAGGCCAGGAACTGCGGCGGTTGGGCGCCGGCTTCCCACCACTGAATGCTGGGTTTGAGTTCATCGAGCTTCTTGAAGGCGCGGTCTTGGCCTTCCTTGGTAGCCAGCACGGTGTAGACGTCCTTGGGCGCAACGCCATCGGCCATCAGGGCGAATTCCATCGTGTACTTGGCGCCTTTGCGCAGGCCACGCTTGCCCGGGAACTGCTTGGTGTCCCAGAAATCGGCCCAGCTGGTAGGCGCCGTCTTGAGCTTGTCGGCGTTGTAGGCCAGTACCGTCGACCAGACGAAGAAGCCCACGCCGCATTGCTGGATGGCACCCGGCACATAGTCGGCTGCATCGCCGAACAGCGCAGGGTCGAGTTCTTCGAACATGCCCTCGTCGCACCCGCGGGACAGCTCTGGCGACTCGACTTCCACCAGGTTCCAGGACACGCTCTTGGTGTCGACCATGGCCTTGACCTTGGCCATTTCACCGTTGTACTCACCGGCGACGATCTTGCCGTTACCCGCTTTTTCCCAAGGCTCGTAGAACGCCTTGACCTGGGCGGCCTTGTTGGCGCCACCGAAAGAGATCACGGTCAGGTCGGCCGCCATGGCCTGGCCAGCGGCGAACAGCCCTAGGGCCAGGGCGGTCAGTTTCAACTGCTTGTGCATTATTATTCTCTCCACAGTACAGGGTTGGTGAAGCAATCCATCAATGGGCTTCGGCAATCGGATCGAGCGCGCGGGCGTGCTCCACCTCCCAGCCCAGCGGTACCACATCGCCCACGGCCAGCGCCGGGTCGAGCTCGGCGATCGGCTGCTTCACGAAGAAGTCGGCCTTGCCACAGACTTCCAGGCGTACCCGTACGTGGTCGCCCAGGTAAATGAACTCGGCCACACGGCCAGAGAAGCGGTTGACGCAATTTTCGCTGTGGCCATTGAGGCGCACCCGTTCCGGGCGGATCGACAAGGTCACCGGCTCACCGGCCTGGCCGACATTCACCGCCAGCGCCTCGACCCGCTCGCCCCGCGCCAGCTGCACCTGGCAGCGATGGCCATCACTGGCCAGCAGGGTGCCGTTGATGCGGTTGTTCTCACCGATGAAGTTGGCGACGAAGGTGTTGCACGGCTTTTCATAGAGGGTGCGTGGGTCGGCGATCTGCTGGATTTCGCCCTGGTGGAACACCGCCACCCGGTCAGACATGGTCAGCGCCTCGCCCTGGTCGTGGGTCACATACACCACAGTCACTCCCAGGCGCTGGTGGATATGCTTGATCTCCATCTGCATGTGTTCACGCAGCTGCTTGTCGAGTGCGCCCAGGGGTTCGTCCATCAGCACCAGCTGTGGCTCGAACACCAGGGCCCGCGCCAGGGCCACCCGCTGCTGCTGGCCACCGGACAGCTGGCCGGGGTAGCGCTTGGCAAAGGCATTGAGCTGCACCATGTTGAGCACACGCTTGACCCGCTCGCTGATATCAGTCTTGCTCAGGTTGCGCACGGTCAGCGGGAAGGCCAGGTTTTCGGCCACGGTCATGTGTGGGAACAGCGCGTAGTTCTGGAACACCATGCCGATGTCGCGCTTGTGCGGCGGCACGTTGTTGATCGAACGCCCGGCCAGCTGGATCTCGCCGGCGGTGGGGGTTTCGAAACCGGCCAGCATCATCAGGCTGGTGGTCTTGCCCGAGCCGGACGGGCCGAGCAAGGTGAGGAACTCGCCCTTGCGGATGTCCAGGTTGAGGTCTTTGACGATCAGCGACTCGCCGTCGTAGCTCTTCTGCACACCACGGAAGCTGACCAGCGTTTCGCTGGTTGCAGCGTTCGAATTCGCCTCGCTCATGCCTGCACCTTCTTGTTGGATGACTGCGTAGGCAAAGACTAGACAAGACGCAAACGCCCGAAAATCGGGGGTACTGAGAGAATGCCATCATCCAGATGGAAGATTCTGTGTAGGGATCGCCCTACAAGAATGGCGGGGATTGAACACCTTCCCAAGCATTGCACCCAACCTGTGGGAGCGGGCTTGCCCGCGAAAGCGGCAGCACAGGCACCGCGATCCGCAGGCCAGACCTCTTCGCGGGCAAGCCCGCTCCCACAAGGTCGGTGGCAGGCTCAAAAAGCCTGCAGGTCGCAATCAGACCAGCTTGTGCTCCATGGCGTACTTCACCAGTTCCGCCAGTGAGTTCACCTTGAGCTTCTGCATCAACCGCGCCTTGTGGGTACTGATGGTCTTGCTCGACAGCGCCAGTTGCTGGGCAATGTCGTTGACGTTGGCGCCCTGGGCCAGGCGCTCGAACACCGAAAACTCCCGCTCCGAGAGCAGGGTGTGCAACGGCCGGGACTCGGTCAGGCCCACCTCGAAGACCATGCGGTCGGCCAACGCTGGGTCGATATAGCGCCCACCCCCGGCAACCCGCCGAATAGCGGTCAGCAGCAAGGCAGGGTCACTGTCCTTGGTGGCATAACCTGCGGCACCGGCCTTGAGCGCCCGCGCCGCCATCTGCGCCTCGTCATGCATCGACAACATCAGGATCGCCGGAGGGTCGTTCAGGGCGCGGATTCTGGGGATGGCCTCAAGGCCGCTGACGCCGGGCATCGAGATATCCAGCAACACCACTTCACACGGCATATGGCGCAAGGCTTCGAGCAACTGCTCGCCATTGCCGGCCTCACCCACCACTTGCATGTCCTTGGCCAGGCCAATCAATTGCTTGATGCCTTCACGGACAATGGTGTGGTCTTCCGCCACCAGCACTCGAATCACGATCGGTCTCCTACTCCAACGGAATGGCCACGCTCAGGCTGGTGCCCTCGCCCGGTTCACTGTCCAGCGTCATGCTGCCACCCAGCATCAGCACGCGCTCGCGCACGCCCACCAGGCCGAACGAGGTGGGCCGGGTCTGATCGCGGCAAAAACCCGTGCCGTCGTCGCTGACGGTCATGCGCAATTGCCCCGCTTCACGCACCAGTTCGATCTCTACGCTGTGCGCCTGGGCATGGCGCATGACATTGGTCAGCGCCTCCTGAAGGATACGAAACAGCCCGGTCGCCTTGGCATCACTCAATGCTGGCAGATTATCCGGTACCTGCACCAGGCAGGGAATCTGTGTACGCGCCTCGAAACGCCGTGCTTGCCACTCGATGGCCGAGGCGATACCAGCGTCGAGAATGGGCGGGCGCAATGCCGTGGCCACATCGCGCACCAGCTGGAACAGCTGCGCGATCAGGCGCTTCATGCTCGACAAACGCTCGTTAAGCCCCGGATCCAGCTCGGCAAAGGCCAGCTCACACATCGAGACTTCGAGCTTGAGCACGGTCAGCATCTGCCCCAGCTCATCGTGCACTTCGCGGGCGATGCGGGCCTTTTCTTCTTCGCGCACGCTCTCCAGGTGCGCCGACAGTTCGCGCAGTTGCTCTTGGGAGCGCGCCAACGCCAGTTCTGCCCGCTTGCCCTGGGTGATGTCCCAGACGATACCGTCCCACACCACCCGGCCATCGGCCAGGCGCCGGGTACTGGCCTTGATGTCGGCCCAACGCTGTTCACCCTGGCGCGTGAGGATGCGCCCTTGCCAGGACCAGTCCTGGTTGCTGGCCAAGGCCAGGTCCTGCACCCGGTGATAGTCGCTGCGGTCTTCGGGGTGCACCAGGTTGCGCAGGCCCATGTGGGGGTGCTGGATTTCGGCAGGTGCGTAGCCGACCAAGGCCTCGCTGCCTTCGCTAATGTAGGGGAACTCCAGGTCGCCTTCGGCCGGGTCACGTTCCAGCCGGAACACCAGCCCCGGCACGTTGCCGGCGATGCCTTTGAGGCGCGCTTCACTTTCGCGCAGCGCTGCCAGTGCGCGGTGGCGCTCGGTGACATCAGCGATGTACACCACCAGGTACTCGGCATCACGAAAACGCAGGAAGCTTAACGAAAGCTCCACCGGCAACACGCTGAGGTCGGCGCGCTGGCAGTGGGTCTCGAATTGCCCCACACCCCCTTCGCCCGCCCGCGCGCCGCGCCAAAGCTCCAGCCAACGGTCCATGTTCAAGTTTGGCTCGAAGTCGCTCAGCGGGCGTTCCAGCAAGGCGCCCTCACCATAGCCCAGCATGCGCTCTGCGGCATGGTTGGCATAACGGACATGGCTGTCCCAATTGACCCACAAAATGCCCACGGTGCTCTGGTCGATGGCGAACTGGCTCAGCCGCAGCGCCTCTTCACGCACTTGGCGCTCAGCCAGGTTCTCGCGGGTGGCCAGCAGGCTACGTTCCAGTTGGCGCTGCTGGCGGCGCTGCCAGATCAACGTGGCCAGCGCACACAGCAACAACATGCCAAACAGCATGGCGAGGTTTTGCCAGAAGCCTGCCGACTCGCTCAAGCGTGGGTACTTGGGTTGCAACCAGCGTTGGTGAAGTTGTTCCAAGGCCTTGGCCGGCATGGCCTGCAGGCCCCGTTCGAGCACGTCGGCCAGCAACGGCCAGTCGCGCCGCGAACCCACCCGCAGCAGCTGCGGCAGGCCAATATCGCCAACCACCGCCAGCTCGCCGAACTCGCTTTCACGCGACAGGCGGCTGAGCTGGGCTTCATCGAGCACCGCGTAGCTGGCCTGGCCACCCACGACCAACTGCAAGGCCTCGCGCTCGTTGGGCACGCCCTGCAGGTTGAGCGTGCCGTAGTTGCTGCGCAGGTAGTCCGCCAACGGGCTGGGCATGCGCACCGCGACGCGCTGATCGGGTTCGAGTTTTTCAAGCTCGACGGCCATGGCGCCTGTGCGTGGGCCGACCACCAGCTGCGGCACGCGCATGTACGGGTCGCTGAACAGCCACAGGCGCAGGCTTGCCGGGGTTTGTGTCAGGCCGGGGGCAAAATCGATTTCACCGGCCTGCAACGCGTGCTCGAGGCTGGCCTGGTCGGCAAAGTTGCGCCAGGTGAGGTCCAGCCTCAGTGCCTGCGCCAACGCGTTCACCAACTCGACGTTGGCCCCGTACAGTTGCTGCAAGCGCCGGTCGAACTGCGCATAAGGCGCTTGCAGCACCAGGCCGACACGCAGGCTGCGGTGGGTGTCCAACCACTGCTGTTGCGCGGGCTCAAGGGCAACGCTCGGCACGGCTTCAGGCCTTGCCAAGGCGATCAAGGGCAGCCACAAGCAGCCGATAACCAACAGGCGACGCATTCGCTTCATCTACACGCTCGTCTTGGCAAGGGCGGCCCTAACATGGCCGTCGCGGGCAAATACTATTAGGCTGCCGGTATCATTCTGGCCTTGGGTTGACGCATGTCCACACTTTATCGCACGACGCTGGCAATGTGCTGCCTAGCCTCGATCCTTCCGCTCGGCGCCATGGCCGCCGACGCTGAAAAACCACCGACCACCGCCGAGGCCCCACCGGCCGAAGCCACCCGCCCGCCCCTGCTGGAACGCAGCCAGGAAGACGCCCTGGCCCTGGAGCGCCTGGTGCCCAAGGCCGAGCAGCAAACTCTGCAGGCGGGTGCCGAAAGCTTCCTGGCACTGTGGAAGCCGGCCAACAGCAACGACCCCAAAGGTGCGGTGATCCTCGTGCCCGGTGCCGGTGAGACGGCCGACTGGCCGAACGCCGTCGGCCCGTTGCGGCGCAAGTTCCCCGATGTGGGCTGGCACAGCCTCAGCGTCAGCCTGCCCGACCTGCTTACCGACAGCCCGCAGGCGCGTGTCGAAGCCAAACCCGCAGCGGCCCCTGCCAAGGACGAGGGCGAAACAGCCCCCGCCAAAGACACACCGACCGATGCCAATGCCAACGTCGCCCAGGCGACTGCCGCCGACCCCGACACGGCAGAAAGCACCGATGCCGCACAGGCCAGCGAGCAGAATGACCCGGCCGACGCCGAACGTATTTTCGCCCGCCTCGACGCGGCGGTGGCTTACGCGCAACAGCATGACTCACGCAGCATCGTGCTGATCGGCCATGGCAGTGGCGCGTACTGGGCAGCCCGCTACCTGAGCGAGAAACAACCCGCGCAGGTGCAAAAGCTGGTGATGATCGCCGCGCAGACGCCGGCCCGGGTGGAACATGACCTGGAAAGCCTCGCGCCGACCCTCAAGGTGCCGACCGCCGACGTGTATTACGCCACCCGCACGGGCGATCGCCGTGCAGCGGAACTGCGCTTGCAGGCCAGCAAACGGCAGAAGGACAGCCAATACCGCCAGTTGTCGCTGATTGCCATGCCCGGTAACAAGGCCGCTGAACAGGAACAATTGTTCCGCCGGGTGCGCGGGTGGATGAACCCGCAAGAGTGAGCTGAAATCGATGGGGGTGCTTTGCACCCCTTTCGCGACACAAGGCCGCTCCCACAAGTTCGCGCAAAGCCCGAGGGATGCACAGCACTTGTGGGAGCGGCCTTGCGCCGCGAAAAGGGGCGCAAAGCGCTCCCGCTTTTCTACAAACCCCGCCGCTTGCGAATCAGCGCATACGCCTGATGCAACTCCCGGGTCCGCTCGGTCGCTGCACGCACCTGGGCATCCGTGGCACCGCTGCCCGCCAGCTTGTCCGGGTGATGGCGGCTAACCAGCCGGCGATAAGCCTGCTTGACCTTGTCGCCCTCGGTATCTGCCTCCACGGCCAGCAGGCGCATGGCTGCCGCATAGGTCATGGTGCCGCCGTCCAGCCCGGACTTGCGCGGCTCGTACTCCAGCGACATGGCTTGCACCTGCCGCCGGCTCAAGCCCAGCGTCTGCCCCCAGTCCAACAGCAAGTCGCGCTCTTTGGCGCCGACCTTGCCGTCGGCCCAGACCATGCGCCAACAGGCGCGCAAGGTCCCTTCGGCGGCATGCGGCTGCTCGCGGATACGACGCAGGTGGCCCGCCAGTCGGTCCTTGCCGGCCTTGCCGCGGTTGAACGCGGCAATCGCCCGCAGCCGGGCCGCGTCGGCCAGGTCCAGGCGCACCATCTCTTGGCGTGCCTGCTGGATATGCTGCTCGGCAACCCGGCCATCGCACTTGGCCAGCCTGCCCAGCAGCACGAACAGCAATTCTTCGTCACGCAAGGCCGGGCGCCCGCCCAAGCGCTCGCGCAGGTCCTCCCAGCCGCGCACCTGCAGGCGCCGGTCCATGGCCTGCCCTACCAGGGCACCGAGCAGGGCGCCCGGGATGCTGGCGACGGCAAAACCGGCACCGGCACCAATTACCGTGCTTGGCCACCACATGTCAGGCGCGCTCGCCGATCAGGCGTTCAGCCTGCGCCAGGCGCTCGAGCGTACCGACGTCGACCCAATGGCCACGGTAGTGCTCACCACTGACCTTGCCCTGCGCCATGGCCTGACGCAGCAGGGGTGCCAGCTTGAAAGCACCCGGCTGGCAACCGGCGAACAACGCCGGGTCCAGCACCGACAGGCCACTGAAGGTCAGGGTACCCGGTGCGTCGTCGCCATCCACGACCTGCTGGGCTACCAGGCGGAAGTCGCCACGGCCGTGATGGCCAGGGTTGTCGACCAGCACCAGATGCGCCAGGCCCGCAAGCGGCGCTTGCAGGCGAGCGAAATCGTAGTCGGTCCAGACGTCACCATTGATCAGCAGGAACGGCGCCTCGCCCAGCAACGGCAGGGCCTTGAAGATCCCGCCACCGGTTTCCAGCGGCTCACCCTCAGGTGAATAGCGGATGCTCAGGCCGAAGCGGCTGCCATCGCCCAGGTGATCTTCGATCTGCTGGCCGAGCCAGGCATGGTTGATCACCACCTCGGTAACCCCCGCAGCCGCCAAGGCACGCAGGTGGTATTCGATCAGCGGCTGACCGGCGACGGGCACCAGGGGTTTGGGGGTATGCAAGGTCAAAGGGCGCATGCGCTCGCCCTTGCCTGCCGCCAGGATCATCGCCTTCATGCACGCGCTCCGGCCTGGAGTTCCGCGATCAGTTCACCCAGCTCCGCCAACTCGGGGCGGCGCTTGATCACTTCATCTATATAGGCGAAGAAGCGCGGGACGTCTGTCAGGTAACGTGGCTTACCGTCGCGGTGGCAGATGCGGGCGAAAATACCGATGACCTTGAGGTGGCGCTGCACGCCCATCAGGTCGCTGGCACGGTGGAACGCCTCGAAGTCGGCCTGTACCGGAATGCCGGCCCCCTGCGCCTTTTGCCAGTAATCCCGCAGCCAGGCTTCGACACGGGCCTGTGGCCAGCTGAGGAAGGCATCCTTGAACAGGCAGGTGATGTCGTAGGTGACCGGGCCGTAAACGGCGTCTTGGAAGTCCAGCACGCCTGGGTTTGGCGTGCTCTGCATCAGGTTGCGCGGCATGTAGTCGCGGTGCACCAGCACCTTGGGCTGGGCCAGGGCACTGTCGATCAGCGCCTGGCTCACACGCTGCCAGGTGGCTTGCTGGGCTTCGGTAAGGGTCAGGCCAAGCGCCCGCCCGACGTACCACTCCGGGAACAGTTCGACTTCACGGCGCAGCAGGGCATCGTCGTAGCTCGGCAGTGGCGCGTCCATCGGCAGGCGCTGGAACGCCAGCAGCGCATCGATGGCGTCACTGAAAAGGACATCGGCGTTGTCGGCATCAATGATGTCCAGGTATGTCTGATGGCCCAGGTCGCCCAGCAGCAGGAAACCGCGCTCCAGGTCTTCGGCATGAATCACCGGCACATGCACACCGGCACTGGCCAGCAGGTGATCGATGGCGACGAACGGTCGGCAGTTCTCCTGCGGCGGCGGGGCGTCCATGATCACGAAACTGCGCCCAGCGCCCTGCCAGCGGAAGTAGCGACGGAAGCTCGCATCGCTGCTGGCGGCCGTCAGGCTACCTGCTGGCACTTCGCCCCAGGCGTTTTTCAGAAAAAGATTGTTGAGCTGCTCATCGAGCCAGACAGTCAGTTGTTGCAAGCGTACATCGTGATCAGGCATTACAAGGGTCTCCGACGGCCCTAGCCGTCAAGCGGGTCATGCTTTATTATCCAGCATCTTTTTCAGACCATCGAGAGGCGTGCGGCCCCACACGCGGGCAGATGGCACGCAGGAAGCCCGGACTAATAAGATGGCATTGAAATCCCCCGCGTTTCGTAGAAAGTTTCCGTTGCTGGTCACCGGCGGTTTGCTGGCCCTGCAACCTCTGGCCACGTCGTACGTCGTGGCAGCCGAACAGTTCGACTGCCAAGTGTCCGCCTCCGGCGGTTGGGACTGCAAGCCCAAGACTCCAGTCAACAACCTGCCGCCGCGTCCGGTGCACGAGGGTGCTGCCCTCAGTTCCGGCACCGAGGCCCAGGCGGCCGAGGCCGAAACCGCGGACAAACCGATGCTGGTCACCGAGGCCAAGGGCCGTGGCCTGAAGTCGCGCAGCGAAGACTACAGCCACCTGGACTGGGTCCCCCGTGACAAGCTCACCGCAGCCCAGCTGGCCGAAACCGGCCCGTACTGCGGTGGCGCGTACATCGAGCCGACCCGCCCAGGCATGGCCGACACCACGCCCAAGGACGAATCGCCGACCTACATCAATGCCAAGGTTTCCAAGTACCAGCAGGAGCAGCAGATCGCTACCCTCGCCGGTAACGTGGTCATGCGCCAAGGCAGCATGCAGGCCGAGGCCGACGAGGCCAACCTCTACCAGACCGAAAACCGTGGCGAGCTCAAGGGCAACGTCAAGATCCGTGACAACGGCTCGCTGGTAGTGGGTGACGAGGCGCAGATCCAGCTCGACACGGGTGAAGCCCAGGTCGACAACGCCGAATACGTGATGCACAAGTCGCACATTCGCGGCAACGCCCTGTACGCCAAACGTGGCGAAAACGCCATCATCCGTCTGAAAGACGGTACGTACACCACCTGCGAACCGGGCAGCAACGCCTGGCAGCTGAAGGGCAACAACATCACCCTTAACCCGGCGACCGGCTTCGGTACTGCGACCAACGTCACCCTGCGGGTCAAGGATTTCCCGGTGTTCTACACACCGTACATCTACTTCCCGATCGACGACCGTCGCCAGTCCGGCTTCCTGCCGCCGTCGTTCAGCAGCAGCAGCGACACCGGCTTCATGCTGGTCACGCCGTACTACTTCAACCTGGCGCCCAACTATGACGCCACGTTGTACCCGCGCTACATGACCAAGCGCGGCCTGCTGATGGAAGGTGAGTTCCGTTACCTGACCCCATCCAGCGAAGGCCAGTTCGGCGGCGCGTACTTGAACGACAAGGACGACGACCGTAAAGACCAGACTGACTACAAAGATCAGCGCTGGATGGTCAACTGGCAGCACAAGGGCGGGCTGGACGAGCGTCTGATGACCGAGGTGGACTACACCGACATCAGCGACCCGTTCTACTTCCAGGACCTGGAGTCCGACCAGATCGGCGTCGAAAGCCGTGACCTGCTCAACCAGCAGGGTGCCCTGACCTACCGTGGCGACAGCTATACCGCACGGTTGAACGTGCATGCCTACGAGATGGCGACCATCTCGCAGATCACGCCGTATGACCGTCTGCCGCAGATCACCCTCAATGGCGCACTGCCGTTCCAGCCGGGTGGTTTGAATTTTGGGTATGAGACTGAAGCGGTTCGCTTTGATCGTGACCTGAAAAACGACTTCGTACTCGACAAAGATGGCAACCCGGACGCAAGTGCCGGCGTTCCTGGCCGTCGACTGGACGAGAACATCTTCGGTGTTGCCCGCGCCAACGGCACGCGACTGAACGTTGCCCCGTCCATGAGCTTGCCTATGCAAGCCAGCTACGGCTACATCACGCCGAAGCTGAAGTACATGTACACCCACTATGACCTCGATCTGGATGGCAAGGGCAAGAGCGACATCGCCAACAACCCAGCCTCGGTCGCGCTCAACGGCGACTTCAACAGCAGCCTGAACCGCGACGTTCCGATTTTCAGCGTCGACAGCGGCCTGTACTTCGATCGCAACACGTCGATGTTCGGTACCAACTACCGCCAGACCCTCGAACCGCGCATGTTCTACCTCTACGTCCCTTACGAGGACCAGAAGGACATCCCGCTGTTCGACTCGGGCGAAACCCTGTTCAGCTACGACTCGCTGTTCCGCGACAACCGCTTCAGCGGTACCGACCGCATCGGCGACGAGAACAAGCTGTCGCTGGGCGTGACCACGCGCTGGATCGAAGACAACGGCTTCGAGCGTCAGAGCTTCAGCATCGGTCAGGCGCTGTACTTCAAGGACCGCAAGGTCCAACTGCCAGGCATCGACTACCGCACCCGTAAAGACTCGCAGTCTGACGTGTCGCCGTACGCACTGCTGTACAGCTACAACTTCAACCGCGACTGGCGCTTCAACTCGGACTTCAACTGGGACCCGGACAGCCGCAGCACCCGCTCGGGCAGCGCGATGTTCCACTACCAGCCTGAAGACAATCCGAACAAGATCGTCAACCTCGGCTACCGCTACCGCAACGACACCATTGCCTACGACTCGACCACGGGTACCTGGAAAGTGGGTGGCGGCGACTACGGCACGCCTGGTGATCCGAACTACATCAAGGATTACTACAAGATCCAACAGCATGACTTCTCGGTCATCTGGCCGATCGTTCCACAGTGGAGCGTGATCGCTCGCTGGCAGCATGACTACAACCGCAACCGCACCCTGGAAGCCATGGGCGGTTTCGAATACGACAACTGCTGCTGGAAGCTGCGCCTGGTCAACCGTTACTGGATCGACTACGACGACTTCAGCCAGGCACTCCCGCAGAACGAAAAAGGCGACCACGGTATCTTCCTGCAGATCGTGCTGAAAGGCCTCGGTGGTGTAGTAGGCAACAAGGTCGAATCTTTCCTCGACGAAGGCATTCAAGGTTACCGTACACGTGAAGACCAAGCTTATTGATCGTCTGCGCCCAGTGTTGCTGGGCGCTGCATTGCTGAGTGGCGCGGTGCATGCCGCGGTACAACCCCTGGACAAAGTGGTGGCCATCGTCGACAACGACGTGGTCATGCAGAGCCAACTGGACCAGCGCGTCCACGAAGTTCAGCAAACCATCGCCAAGCGTGGCGCCGGCGTGCCACCGACCAGCGCCCTGGAACAGCAGGTGCTCGAGCGCCTGATCGTCGAGAACCTGCAACTGCAGATCGGCGAGCGCTCCGGTATCCGCATCACCGATGAGGAGCTGAACCAGGCCATTGGCACCATTGCCCAGCGCAACGGCATGTCGCTGGACCAGTTCCGCGCAGCCCTCGCCCATGATGGTCTGTCGTTCGACGACGCGCGCGAGCAGGTCAAGCGCGAAATGATCATCAGCCGCGTGCGCCAGCGCCGTGTGGCCGAGCGCATTCAGGTTTCCGAGCAGGAAGTGAAAAACTACCTGAACTCGGACCTGGGCAAGATGCAGCTCTCGGAAGAGTACCGCCTGGCCAACATCCTCATCCCGACCCCGGAAGCCGCCAATTCGGACGACATCCAGAAAGCGGCGCGCAAGGTCGGTGAGCTCTACCAGCAACTGCGCCAGGGCGCGGACTTCGGCCAGGTGGCGATTGCCAACTCGGCCAGCGAAAACGCCCTTGAGGGTGGTGAAATGGGCTGGCGTAAAGCCGGCCAGTTGCCACCTGACTTCGCCAAGATGCTCAGCAACATGTCGGTCGGCGACATCACCCAGCCAATCCGCATCCCCAACGGCTTCATCCTGCTCAAGCTCGAGGAGAAGCGTGGTGGCGGCGAGAACGTGCTGCGTGACGAAGTGCATGTCCGCCACATCCTGATCAAGCCGAGCGAAATCCGTAGCGAAGCGGCCACCAAGCAGCTGGCCGAGCGCCTGTACGACCGTATCCAGAACGGCGAAGACTTCGGCGAGCTGGCGAAGAGCTTCTCGGAAGACCCGGGCTCCGCACTCAACGGCGGCGACCTCAACTGGGTCGACCCGAACAGCCTGGTACCGGAGTTCCGTGAGCAGATGGCCACCGCCCAGCAAGGTGTGGTAACCAAACCGTTCAAGACCCAGTACGGCTGGCACGTCCTGGAAGTGCTGGGCCGCCGCGCCACCGACAGCACCGAGCAGGCACGCGAGCAGCAGGCCATGAATGTGCTGCGCAACCGCAAGTACGACGAAGAGCTGCAGACCTGGCTGCGCCAGATCCGCGACGAAGCCTACGTTGAAATCAAGCTGCCTGGCGCCGACCAGGCCGCCCAGTGAAGCCCCTGCGCTTCGCCGTCACCCCCGGCGAGCCAGCTGGCATAGGTCCTGACCTGTGCTTGCTGCTCGCCGCAGACGCCCAGCCCCACCCCCTGATCGCCATCACCAGCCGTGACCTGCTCGCCGAGCGGGCCACGCAGCTGGGGCTGGCCGTCAACCTGCTGCCGGTAGCGCCGGGGCACTGGCCCGCCCAGCCCGCGCCTGCGGGCAGCCTGTATGTGTGGGATACGCCCTTGGCCACCGCCGTGACGGCAGGGCAACTGGACAAGGCCAATGCTGGCTTCGTATTGGAAACCCTGACCCGCGCCGGCAACGGCTGCCTCGACGGGCATTTCGCCGGGATGATCACCGCCCCGGTGCACAAGGGTGTGATCAACGAAAGCGGCATTGCCTTCTCCGGGCATACCGAGTTTCTGGCCGAGCTGACCCACACCGCGCAGGTAGTGATGATGCTGGCGACCCGTGGCCTGCGCGTGGCCCTGGTGACCACGCACTTGCCACTGCGCGACATTGCCGACGCCATCACGGCCGAACGCGTCGAACGTGTCACCCGCATCCTGCATGCCGACATGCGCGACAAGTTCGGCATTGCCAACCCTCGCATCCTGGTGTGCGGCCTCAACCCGCACGCCGGAGAAGGCGGCCATCTGGGCCGCGAAGAAATCGACATCATCGAACCGACACTGGCCCGCCTGCGTGCCGAAGGCATGGACCTGCGCGGACCGCTGCCGGCCGATACCCTGTTTACCCCCAAATATCTGGAGCACTGCGACGCAGTGCTGGCGATGTACCACGACCAAGGCCTGCCTGTACTCAAGTACAAAGGTTTCGGCGCCGCAGTCAATGTGACCTTGGGCCTGCCGATCATCCGCACGTCGGTCGACCACGGCACCGCCCTGGACCTGGCCGGCACCGGCAAGGTCGACACCGGCAGCCTGCGAGTCGCGCTGGAAACCGCCTACCAGATGGCCGAGAACCGACCATGAACGAGCAATACCAACACCGGGCGCGCAAGCGCTTCGGCCAGAACTTCCTGCACGACGCCGGCATCATCGACCGCATCCTGCGCGCCATCAACGCCAAGGCAGGTGAACACCTGCTGGAAATCGGCCCGGGCCAGGGCGCCCTCACCGAGGGCCTGCTGGGCAGCGGCGCGCAATTGGACGTGGTGGAGCTGGACAAGGACCTGGTGCCGATCCTGCAGCACAAGTTTGCCGGGCGCGATAACTTCCGCCTGCATCAGGGCGACGCCCTGAAGTTCGACTTCAACCAGCTGGGTGTGCCACCGCGCAGCCTCAAGGTGGTCGGCAACCTGCCCTACAACATCTCCACCCCGCTGATCTTCCACCTCCTCAGCCATGCCGGCCTGATCCGCGACATGCACTTCATGCTGCAGAAGGAAGTGGTCGAGCGCATGGCCGCAGGCCCAGGTGGCGGTGATTGGGGCCGCCTGTCGATCATGGTGCAGTACCACTGCCGGGTCGAACACCTGTTCAACGTTGGCCCTGGCGCGTTCAACCCACCGCCGAAGGTGGACTCGGCCATCGTGCGCCTGGTGCCACATGAAGTGCTGCCGTTCCCGGCCAAGGACCACCTGCTGCTGGAGCGTGTCGTTCGCGAAGCCTTCAACCAGCGCCGCAAGACACTGCGCAACACCCTTAAAGGCCTGCTCGACAGCCAGGCGATCGAAGCCGCTGGCGTAGATGGCAGCCTGCGGCCTGAACAGCTGGACCTGGCCGCCTTCGTGCGCCTGGCTGACCAGTTGGCCGATCAGCAAGCCTGATTAGCGCCTTTTACGGCCTCTTCGCGGTCCAACTTGGCCGCGAAGAGGCCGGCACTGCCACCCCACCCCGCCTGCACATACCTGCCCGCGACCACACCGCTGGCCCTCCCCCCCGCCAATGGCCTAGACTGCATTATTGCGTCAGTTCGCCCAAGGCCTTTGCATGTCCGATCCCCGTTACAAGATCGACGTCAGCGTCGTGACCCGTTACCTCAAAGAACAATCCGACCCCGAAAACAGTCGTTTCGCTTTCGCCTACACCATCACCGTGCAAAACAACGGTTCTGTCACAGCCAAGTTGCTGTCCCGGCACTGGCTGATCACCAACGGCGACGGTGAAGTCGAAGAAGTGCGCGGCGCCGGCGTGGTCGGCCAGCAACCTAACATCGACCCGGGCCAGAGCCACACCTACAGCAGTGGCGCGGTCATCAGCACCCGCGTGGGCACCATGCAGGGCAGCTACCAGATGTTCGCCGAAGACGGTAAACGCTTCGACGCCGAGATTGCGCCCTTCCGCCTGGCGGTACCCGGAGCCCTGCACTGATGGCAACGTACGCCGTCGGTGACCTGCAAGGCTGCCTGCAACCGCTCAAGTGCCTGCTCGAACGTGTTCGCTTCAACCCCGCCGTCGACCGCCTGTGGCTGGTCGGCGACCTGGTCAATCGTGGCCCCGAATCGCTCGAGACCCTGCGTTTCCTCTACTCAATCCGCCAGTCGCTGGTCTGCGTGCTGGGCAACCATGACCTGCACCTGCTGGCCGCCTGGCACAACGTCGAACGCCTGAAAAAAAGCGACACCCTGCGCGAAATCATCGAAGCGCCGGATGCCGACCTGCTGTTCGACTGGCTGCGCCGGCAAAAACTGCTGCACTACGACGAGCCCCGCGGCATTGCCATGGTGCATGCCGGCATACCGCCACAATGGACCCTGGGCAGAGCCCTGGAGCTCGCCGCCGAAGTCGAGGAAGCACTGCGCGACGACGGCCGGCTCAAGCTTTACCTCGACGGCATGTACGGCAACGAGCCTAACAAGTGGAGCAAGAACCTCACCGGCATCGAGCGCCTGCGGGTGATCACCAACTACCTCACGCGCATGCGCTTCTGCACGCCCGAGGGCAAGCTCGACCTCAAGAGCAAGGAAGGCCTGGGCACCGCCCCCAAAGGCTACAAGCCCTGGTATGCGCACAAGGACCGCCGTTCACGCCACGTGAAGATCATCTTCGGCCATTGGGCCGCCCTTGAAGGGCGCGTCGACGAGCCCGGCATCATCGCCCTGGACACCGGTTGCGTGTGGGGCGGTGCCATGACCCTCTACAACGTCGACAGCGGTGAATACCATCGCTGCGACTGTTCCGACGACGGCACCGTACGCCCGCCGGCACAACCCACTAGAATCAACGATCAGCCCTGAAGGAAACCGTAGCCATGAGCGAATTCAAACGCATCCCTCCCGAGCAGGCTCTGGCCCTGCGCGCGCAAGGTGCGGTAGTGGTCGACATTCGCGACCCACAAGCCTTTGCCGCCGGCCACATCAGCGGCGCCACCCACCTGGACAACCATTCGGTCGCCGATTTCATCCGCAATGCCGACCTCGATGCACCGACCCTGGTGGTCTGCTACCACGGCAATTCCAGCCAGAGCGCTGCCGCCTACCTGGCGGGCCAGGGCTTTTCAGAGGTGTACAGCGTCGATGGCGGCTTTGAGCTGTGGCGCGCCACCTACCCGGCCGAGACCGCCCAAGGCGCTGCCGAATAATTTTTTCATTTTTACTGCAGCCCGCGCCCCATGCGGGCTCGCGGCTCACCTGACGAACGGTCGCGAGCAACTTCTCGGCCTCACGCCCTTGACCTTGCGTATTACCAACTATCCTTAAGCCCAGGCCATCCAAAAAAGGGGAGAGCCGGTACACCGGCGTGCGGGTCATCGGTAGCGTTTCAAGGGTGTTCTGGGGGGTATACAGCAATCGGCGAACCCGGTTGCATGCCAGCATCAGCTGACTGATCCGGCGTCGTCTCCACGTATCGAGCGAGGTGACGTCATGAGCATTTTTAGCCACTTCCAACAACGTTTCGAGTCCACCCGCCAGGAAGAACTTTCGCTGCAGGAGTACCTCGAGCTGTGCAAGCAGGATCGCAGCGCCTACGCATCGGCGGCAGAACGGCTGTTGCTGGCCATCGGCGAACCGGAGCTTGTCGACACCTCTAACAATTCCAGGCTATCGCGGATCTTCTCCAACAAGGTGATCAGGCGCTATCCGGCCTTTGAAGACTTCCATGGCATGGAAGAATGCATCGACCAGATCGTGTCGTACTTCCGCCATGCGGCGCAGGGCCTGGAAGAGAAGAAACAGATCCTTTACCTGCTGGGCCCGGTAGGTGGCGGCAAGTCGTCGCTGGCCGAAAAGCTCAAGCAACTGATGGAAAAGGTGCCCTTCTACGCCATCAAGGGCTCACCTGTATTCGAATCGCCACTGGGCTTGTTCAACGCCACCGAAGATGGGGCCATTCTCGAGGAAGAGTTTGGGATCCCACGGCGCTACCTGAACACCATCATGTCGCCCTGGGCCACCAAGCGCCTGCAGGAGTTCGGCGGCGACATCTCCAAGTTCAAAGTGGTCAAACTCTATCCGTCGATCCTCAACCAGATCGCCATTGCCAAGACCGAACCTGGCGATGAGAACAACCAGGACATCTCTGCCCTCGTCGGCAAGGTGGACATCCGCAAGCTCGAGGAATACCCACAGAACGACGCCGACGCCTACAGCTATTCGGGTGCGCTGTGCCGGGCCAACCAGGGCCTGATGGAATTCGTCGAGATGTTCAAGGCGCCGATCAAGGTCCTGCACCCACTGCTTACGGCGACCCAGGAAGGTAACTACAACAGTACCGAAGGGCTGGGGGCGATTCCCTACACCGGTATCCTGCTGGCCCACTCCAACGAATCGGAGTGGCACACGTTCCGTAACAACAAGAACAACGAAGCCTTCATCGACCGGATCTACATCGTCAAGGTGCCCTACTGCCTGCGTGTCAGTGACGAGATCAAGATCTACGACAAACTGCTGGTCAACAGCTCGCTGGCCAAGGCCCACTGCGCGCCCGACACCCTCAAGATGCTGGCCCAGTTCACCGTGCTCTCACGCCTCAAAGAGCCAGAGAACTCCAACATCTATTCGAAGATGCGCGTCTACGATGGCGAGAACCTCAAGGACACCGATCCGAAGGCCAAGTCGATCCAGGAATACCGCGACTCGGCAGGTGTCGACGAAGGGATGAACGGCCTGTCGACCCGCTTCGCGTTCAAGATCCTCTCCAAAGTCTTCAACTTCGACCCACACGAGATCGCAGCCAACCCGGTTCACCTGTTGTACGTGCTCGAACAGCAAATCGAACAGGAACAGTTCCCGGCCGAAGTGCGCGAACGCTACCTGCGCTACCTGAAGGAATACCTGGCGCCGCGCTACATCGAGTTCATCGGCAAAGAAATCCAGACCGCTTACCTGGAGTCCTACAGCGAATACGGCCAGAACATCTTCGACCGCTATGTGCTGTACGCCGACTTCTGGATTCAGGACCAGGAATACCGCGACCCGGAAACCGGCGAGATCCTCAACCGCATTGCCCTCAACGAAGAGCTGGAAAAGATCGAGAAGCCCGCTGGCATCAGCAACCCGAAAGACTTCCGCAACGAGATCGTCAACTTCGTACTGCGCGCACGCGCCAACAACAATGGCAAGAACCCGAGCTGGCTCAGCTATGAAAAGCTGCGGGTGGTGATCGAGAAGAAAATGTTCTCCAACACCGAAGACTTGCTGCCGGTCATCAGCTTCAATGCCAAGGCCAGCAAGGAAGACCAGAAGAAACACAACGACTTCGTCACCCGGATGGTGGAGCGTGGCTACACCGACAAGCAGGTTCGTCTGCTGTCGGAATGGTACCTGCGGGTCAGGAAATCGCAATAAAGCGGCAAGCTACACACCGCACGCCCAAGGCTGCAGTGCCAGCCTCGGGCGGCGGCAGCTGCTTTTACGTGCAGCTCGTAGCTTGAAGCGTGCAGCTGTTCCCAGCTACCGGAGGGACCATGAGCTACGTAATCGACCGACGCCTGAACGGCAAGAACAAAAGCACGGTCAACCGCCAGCGTTTTCTGCGGCGCTACCGTGACCACATCAAGAAGGCCGTCGAAGAGGCCGTGAGCCGCCGCTCCATCATGGACATGGAGCATGGCGAGCAAATCAGCATTCCGGGACGGGATATCGATGAACCGGTGTTGCACCACGGTCGTGGCGGCAAGCAGACTATCGTGCACCCTGGCAACAAGGAATTCACTGCCGGCGAACACATCCCCAGGCCTCAGGGGGGCGGTGGTGGCGGTGGCCGCGGCAAAGCCGGCAACTCCGGCGAGGGCATGGACGAATTCGTCTTCCAGATCACCCAGGAAGAGTTTCTCGAGTTCATGTTCGAAGACCTCGAACTGCCCAACCTGGTCAAACGTCACCTAACCGGTGCCGACACCTTCAAGACCGTACGCGCCGGTATCGCCAACGAAGGCAACCCGTCGCGCATCAACATCGTGCGCACCTTGCGTTCGGCCCATGCCCGGCGTATCGCCCTGACCGGCAGCAGCCGCGCCTTGTTGCGCGAAGCGCAGAAAGAACTCGACCGCCTGAAGGTCGAGGAACCCGACAATTTCACGGATATCCAGGAAGTCGAGCAAGAGATCGAACGCCTCAAGGCGCGCATCAACCGCCTGCCCTTCCTCGATACCTTCGACTTGAAGTACAACCTGCTGGTCAAGCAGCCCAACCCCAGTTCAAAAGCGGTGATGTTCTGCCTGATGGACGTGTCCGGCTCCATGACCCAGGCCACCAAAGACATCGCCAAGCGCTTTTTCATCCTGTTGTACCTGTTCCTCAAGCGCAATTACGACCGTATCGAAGTGGTCTTCATCCGCCACCACACCAGCGCGCGGGAAGTGGACGAAGAAGAGTTTTTCTATTCGCGGGAAACCGGCGGCACCATCGTCTCCAGCGCACTCAAGCTGATGCAGGAAATCATGGCCGAGCGCTACCCGGCCAGCGATTGGAACATTTACGCCGCGCAAGCCTCTGACGGTGACAACTGGAACGACGACTCGCCGATCTGCCGCGAGATCCTCTCCAAGCAGATCATGCCGCACGTGCAGTACTACACTTACGTTGAGATCACTCCCCGTGAACATCAGGCGCTGTGGTACGAGTACGAGCGAATCGGCGAGGGCTTCCCCGACACGTTCGCCCAGCAGCAGTTGGTATCGGCCGGCGACATCTACCCGGTCTTCCGTGAACTCTTCCAGCGCAGGTTAGCCACATGACCGCCAGAGCTCAGAAACGCCAACCCATTTCCACCGGGTCCGAGTGGACGTTCGACCTGATCCAGACTTACGACCGGGAAATCAGCCGTCTGGCCGAGCGTTACGCCCTGGACACCTACCCCAATCAGATCGAAGTGATCACCGCCGAGCAGATGATGGATGCCTACGCCTCGGTCGGCATGCCGCTGGGCTACCACCACTGGTCCTATGGCAAACAGTTCCTCAGCACCGAAAAATCCTACAGTCGGGGCCAGATGGGCTTGGCCTACGAGATCGTGATCAACTCCGATCCGTGCATCGCCTACCTGATGGAAGAAAACACCATGTGCATGCAGGCGCTGGTGATTGCTCACGCCTGCTACGGCCATAACAGCTTCTTCAAAGGCAATTACCTGTTCCGCACCTGGACCGATGCCAGTTCGATCATCGACTACCTGGTGTTCGCCAAGCAGTACATCGCCCAATGTGAAGAGCGCCACGGCATCGATGCGGTCGAAGACCTCATCGACTCCTGCCACGCCCTGATGAACTACGGCGTCGACCGTTACAAGCGCCCCTACCCCATTTCCGCCGCAGAGGAACGGCGCCGGCAAAAAGAGCGTGAAGAGCACCTGCAGCGGCAAATCAACGACCTGTGGCGCACCATTCCCAAGGGCGCAGAAAAAGGCGGCGACCGCGATGATGCGCGCTTCCCCGCCGAACCTCAGGAAAACATCCTCTATTTCATCGAAAAACACGCCCCGCTGCTCGAGCCCTGGCAGCGTGAAGTGGTGCGCATCGTGCGCAAGATCGCCCAGTACTTCTACCCGCAGCGCCAAACCCAGGTCATGAACGAAGGGTGGGCTACCTTCTGGCACTACACCCTGATGAACGACCTGTACGACGAAGGCCTGGTCACCGACGGCTTCATCATGGAGTTCCTGCAATCGCACACCAGCGTGGTGTTCCAGCCAGGCTTTGACAGCCCGTATTACAACGGCATCAACCCCTATGCGCTGGGCTTCGCGATGTACACCGACATCCGCCGGATCTGCGAAAACCCTACCGAGGAGGATCGCCACTGGTTCCCCGACATTGCCGGCAGTGACTGGCTATCGACCATCAAGTTCGCCATGAGCAGCTTCAAGGACGAGAGCTTCATCCTGCAGTACCTGTCGCCCAAGGTGATCCGCGACCTCAAGCTGTTCAGCATTCTGGACGACGACCAGCGCGATGACCTGCTGGTGCCCGCCATCCATGATGAGACCGGTTATCGGGTCATCCGCGAGCAACTGGCGGCGCAATACAACCTGGGCAACCGCGAACCGAACGTGCAGATCTGGAGCATCGACCGGCGCGGCGACCGCTCGCTGACCCTGCGCCACCAACAGCACAACCGCAAACCCCTGGGCGACTCGACCGAGGAAGTGCTCAAGCACCTGCATCGCCTGTGGGGCTTCGACATCCACCTGGAGACCGTTCAGGGCGACCAGGTCATGAAGACCCACCACATGCCACCCCGCGGCGAGCACAGCGAAAGCGCCGACTATGGCCGCATGGACCTGGCCGTCATCCACCACCTCTAGCACCGCTGCCCCTGCATGACTGCCAACAGGTTATCCTGTGGGCAGTTATGGAGGCTGTACATGCACATCTACAAAGTCGGCGGCGCCGTGCGCGACCGCTTGCTCGGGCGCCCCGTCAGCGATATCGATTGGCTGGTGGTTGGCGCGACCGTCGAACAGATGCAAGCCCTGGGCTATCGCCCAGTGGGCGCTGATTTTCCGGTTTTCATCCACCCCAAAAGCGGTGAGGAATATGCCCTGGCGCGCACCGAGCGCAAGAGCGGGCGGGGGTACGGCGGGTTTACCTTCCATGCAAGCCCCGACGTCACCCTCGAAGAAGACCTGATCCGCCGCGACCTGACCATCAATGCGATGGCGGAGGATGATGCGGGCACGCTGTACGACCCCTACCACGGCAAAGAAGATCTCGACAGGCGCCTGTTACGCCACGTTTCCCCGGCATTCGCTGAAGACCCGCTGCGGGTACTGCGGGTTGCCCGCTTTGCCGCACGCTACGCCCCCCTCGGTTTCAAGGTCGCTGACGAGACGCTGGCGCTGATGCGCCAGATCAGCGCCTCCGGCGAGCTGCAAGCGCTCACCGCTGAGCGCAGCTGGAAAGAGATCGAGCGCGCGCTGATGGAGCCGCAACCCCAGGTGTTCTTCGAGGTCTTGCACGCGTGCGACGCCTTGCAGGAGTTGCTGCCTGAGCTCATCGACAGCCATCACGCACTGGCAGGCCTGGAGCAGGCTGCGCTGCACGGTCAACCGCTGCACGTGCGCTGGGCTTGCCTGCTGCGCGAGCTGCAGCCGGCAGTGATCAAGGCGGTCAGCCAGCGCTTCAAGGCACCGCGCGAGTGCCAGGAGCTGGCCATGCTGGTGGGTGAGTGCCTGACACACTGCAACCAGGCCTTTGAGCTGGATCCTGAGGCATTGCTGGGGCTGTTGCAGAAGTTCGATGTGTACCGCCGGCCACAGCGTTTTGACGATTTCCTCAGCGCCTGCCAGATGGATGCGCGTGCGCGTCAGGGCGAGCGGGCTTATCCACAGGCTGATTACCTAAGGGGCGCAGCGGCGGCGGCGAGGGCGGTGGATGTGAAGCCGCTGGTGCAGGCTGGGCTGACCGGGCAGGCGTTGGGGGAGGCACTCAAAGGTGAGCGGTTGAAGGCGCTTGTTGCCTACAAAGGTGGTGCAGAAGGCTGATTTATCGATTGCCTGAGCCGGCCCTTTCGCGGGTAAACCCGCTCCCACAGGAATATCACTGGTCTCTAGACCTGTGCGGTCCCTGTGGGAGCGGGTTTACCCGCGAAGAGGCCCGCTCAGGCAACAAAAGAGTTCGGATCAGGCAGGCGTCAGTTGCAACCCGCGCCACTCAAAGGCAACCGGCGCCAACACCTGATCGATCCGCGCCTCCTGCCACACCTGCGCCATCGGCTTGCCCACCCCCGGGTGCACCAACTCTGGCGCCAGCAGCGACAATGGCCACAGCACAAACGCGTTTTTCAAAATCTCGGCCCGCGGCAGCACCAACCCATCGAACGTGCCATGCAGGTCGTCATACAGCAGCACGTCGATATCCAGCGGCAGCCCTTTACGCTCTGGCGCGTAACGGCCGTTGTCGGCTTCGATGAACTTGAGGCGGCGGTCCAGCTCCATCAACGGCAAATCGGTCTTGCCGGTCACCACGAAGTTGATGAACGGCCCACTCTTGATCCCGACCGCCTGGCTTTCGAACGCTGGCGAACAGCGCATGTCGGTAAGAATGCCCGCCAAGGCATCGAGCCCGGCACACAAGTGCGCATGCCGGTCGATATTACTGCCCAAGCCCAGGTAAACCGTGTTCAGAGACATCCGCGCTCGATCTCCACGCCAACACCGCCACGGGCAGCCGGAACCGCGCCTGGCTTGGTCAGCTTCAACCGCACCCACGGAATCTGGAATTCTTCCATCAGCACCGCGACCAGGCGCTCGGCGAAGGTTTCTACCAACTCGAAGCGTGCCTGTTCGGAAAATGCCTGGATACGCGCCGAAACACTGGCGTAGTCCAGCGCCAGGCTGAGATCGTCGCCGGCCGCCGCCGGGCGGTTGTCCCAGGCAAAAATCAGGTCCAGGCGCAAGCACTGGCGAATATCCCGCTCCCAGTCATAGGCACCGATGACGGTATCGACTTCCAGGCCTTCGATGAACACTCTGTCCAAGCACTTCTCTCCACAGCACGACAAGGGCGACTGGCGCCGTTAGAATCAGGGCGTCCTCGCCCGGAATAGTTAGCATGTTTTGGTTATTGGCGCTGCTCGCCTACCTGCTCGGCTCGCTGTCCTTCGCCATTGTCCTGAGCCGCCTTTTCGGCAGCCCGGACCCCCGTGCCAGCGGTTCAGGCAATGCCGGGGCCACCAACATGCTTCGCCTGGCAGGCCGCAAGCTGGCGATCCTGACCCTGCTTGGCGACCTGTGCAAGGGCTTGTTGCCCGTATTGCTTGCCCGCGCTGCCGGCCTCGACCTGCAGGAGCAGGCCTGGGTTGGCGTGTGCGCGGTGCTGGGCCACCTGTTCCCGCTGTACTTTCGCTTCCAGGGCGGCAAGGGCGTGGCAACGGCGGCCGGCATGCTCATGGGCCTGTACTTCCCGGCGGCATTGCTGGCCATCGCTGCTTGGTTGCTGACCTTCTACCTCACACGTACCAGCTCACTGGCGGCGCTTATTGCCACGCCGCTGACCTTGCCCCTGCTCGCCTGGCGCGAACCCGAGGCATTGCTGCCAATCAGCGTGCTCACGCTGATGATCGTCTGGGGCCACCGCAACAACCTACGCGACCTGTTCGCCGGGCGTGAACGCCACTTCTGACAACTTTCAGACCGGCGGCAACTGCTCCATCGGCCAGCGGGCCTGCACGCTGATCGCCAGGTCCTGCTGCTGCCCGGCCAACAGGCGCTGGCAGCCGGCATAGGCGATCATCGCGCCGTTGTCGGTGCAGAACTGCGGGCGCGCGTAATACACGTTGCCCTTCATGCCACCCAGCATTTCCTCTAGCGAGGCACGCAACGCCTTGTTGGCGCTGACACCACCGGCAATCACCAGCCGCTTCAGGCCCGTCTGCTTCAGGGCCCGCTTGCACTTGATGGTCAAAGTCTCCACCACCGCCTGCTGGAATGCCAGCGACACGTCGCAACGGGTTTGCTCACCGTCGTCGCCAGCATCACGGCACTGCTGCCAGGTATTCAGGGCGAAGGTCTTGAGGCCACTGAAGCTGAATTCCAGCCCCGGGCGATCGGTCATCGGCCGCGGGAAAACAAAACGCCCTGGCACGCCCTGCTCGGCCAGCCGGGCGATTTCCGGGCCGCCGGGGTAGTTCAGGCCGATCAGCTTTGCGGTCTTGTCGAACGCCTCACCGGCTGCGTCGTCCAGGCTTTCGCCCAACAGCTCGTACTGGCCGATGCCATCGACCCTGACCAACTGGGTATGGCCACCCGACACCAACAAAGCGACGAACGGAAACTCGGGCGGGTTTTCTTCCAGCATGGGCGCCAGAAGATGGCCTTCCATGTGGTGCACACCAATGGCCGGGATGTCCCAGGCAAACGCCAGGGCCTGGGCGCAGGACGCGCCGACCAGCAGTGCGCCGACCAGCCCAGGACCCGCGGTGTAGGCGATGGCATCGATCTCGGTGGCGACGCAGCCAGCCTCGTCCAATACCTGGCGAATCAACGGCAGCATGCGCTTGACGTGATCGCGTGAGGCAAGCTCCGGCACAACACCGCCGAACACGCGGTGCAGGTCGATCTGGCTGAACAGCGCGTCGGCCAACAAACCGCGTTCGCTGTCATATAATGCGACGCCAGTTTCGTCGCAGGATGTTTCCAATCCCAGTACTAGCATGGGCTCGTCCCTTGTGGGGGCTGAATTCGAAGCCGCGCATGATAGTCGCCGTGTCGGGTGCCGACCAGCGGTTTTCGATCAGAGGCTTTGCATTCCGGCCAGCTAAGGGTTAACATCCGCAACCCTTGAAAACCGACGTTCTCCAGCACACCTTTGTTTTGCCAGGAGCACGTCTACCCCGGTAATGAATTAAGGTAGCCCTGGATGCCAGCCGTCAAAGTTAAAGAGAACGAACCCTTCGACGTAGCTCTGCGTCGTTTCAAGCGCTCCTGCGAAAAAGCCGGTGTACTGGCTGAAGTTCGTAGCCGCGAGTTTTACGAGAAGCCGACCGCCGAGCGTAAGCGTAAAGCAGCTGCTGCTGTTAAGCGCCACGCCAAGAAAGTTCAGCGCGAACAGCGCCGCGCCGTTCGTCTGTACTAATACAGACGTTCTACGCAAAGCTTCTGCCCTGCCCGGCTCACCGCCGGGCCGATGGCAGCGGTTGCTTCACAACTGCTTCAAACTTGGGCAGCTAGCTCAAGGCCTTTTATGCACTCGCGTCATGCGAACTGCATGGGGGCAACCTGCCTGAAACGTCAGAGCTGGTCATTGACCAGATCGTGCACGTCCTGTCTGACGAGCCTTAATTGGCTGGCGACGAGCACATACTTCCCTCGCACTTCCCCTTGCAGCATTCGCCCCAACCGGCGCGTGAGCGATTAGACTTGCCAGTTGCCAGATGACGAGACTGCCATGGCCGGGCTGATTCCCCAGAGTTTCATTGACGACCTTATCAACCGCCTCGACATTGTCGACGTGGTGAGTTCGCGCGTCCAGCTGAAAAAAACCGGCAAAAACTACTCGGCCTGCTGCCCGTTCCACAAGGAAAAGACCCCGTCCTTCACGGTCAGCCCCGACAAGCAGTTCTATTACTGCTTCGGTTGCGGCGCCGGTGGCAACGCCCTCGGCTTTGTCATGGACCACGACAACCTGGACTTCCCCCAGGCCGTCGAGGAACTGGCCCGCGCCGCTGGCATGGAAGTACCCCGCGAGGAAGGCCGTCGCGCACAAAAGCCGCGCCAGCCAACCGATTCACCGCTGTATCCGCTACTGGATGCCGCCACCGAATTCTACCGCCAGGCCCTGCGCAACCACCCCACCCGCAAAGCGGCGGTGGACTACCTCAAAGGCCGCGGCCTGTCTGGGGAGATTGCCCGGGACTTCGGCCTGGGCTTCGCGCCACCCGGCTGGGACAACCTGCTCAAGCACCTGGGTGCCGACACCCTGCAGCAAAAGGTCATGATCGATGCCGGCCTGCTGATCGAGAACGCCGAAACCGGCAAACGCTATGACCGCTTCCGCGACCGCGTGATGTTCCCGATCCGCGACAGCCGTGGCCGCGTGATCGCCTTCGGCGGCCGCGTACTGGGTGACGACAAACCCAAGTACCTCAACTCCCCGGAAACCCCGGTTTTTCATAAAGGCCAGGAGCTCTACGGGCTTTACGAGGCGCGCAAGCACAACCGCAACCTCGACGAAATCATCGTCGTCGAAGGCTACATGGACGTCATCGCACTGGCCCAGCAGGGCCTGCGCAACGCTGTCGCCACCCTCGGCACCGCCACCAGCGAAGAGCACCTCAAGCGCCTGTTCCGCGTGGTGCCCAGCGTGCTGTTCTGTTTCGACGGCGACCAGGCCGGGCGCAAGGCGGCCTGGCGCGCGCTGGAGTCCGCCCTGTCGGCCCTGCAGGACGGCCGCCGCGCACGCTTTCTGTTCCTGCCCGAAGGCGAAGACCCGGACAGCCTGGTGCGCGCCGAAGGCACCGATGCCTTCATGGCACGCATCAACCAGCATGCCCAACCCCTGGCAGATTACTTTTTCGAGCAACTGAGCGCCGAAGCTGACCCGCGCTCGCTAGAAGGCAAGGCGCATTTGGCGACCCTGGCTGCACCGTTGATCGAAAAAATCCCTGGCGCCAACTTGCGTCAGTTGATGCGTAACCGCCTGAAGGAAATCACCGGCCTCGACCCTCAGCAAGTCGAGCAACTGGCCCAACAACCGGCAGCCAGTAGCAGCGTCCCGGACTACGATCCGGGCTATGACTACGACGCCATGGCCAGTTACACGCCTGACTACGGCGACATGCCGCAGCACGACTACGCGCCGGCGCAGCAAGAGCAACAATGGAAGCCGAACAAGGCGGGCGGCAAGAAGCCGTGGAGCGACAAGCCCTGGGACAAAAACCGCAAAGGCGGCAAGCCCTGGCAGCAACGCGACGAGGCCCCACCGCGCACCCCGGCCCCCGTGGAGCCCCCGACCCTGGCGGCCTTGCGCACGTTGCTGCACCACCCATTACTGGCCGGCAAGGTGGAAGATGCCAGCCACTTCGCCGACGAAGAGCACCTGTACAGCCAGTTGCTGGTGGCATTGATCGAAGCCGCTCAGAAGAATCCTGGGCTAAGCTCAATGCAGTTGATCGCACGTTGGCACGGCACCGAACAGGGCCGTTTGCTGCGGGCGCTGGCCGAGAAGGAATGGCTGATCGTAGCCGACAACCTTGAACAACAGTTTTTCGACACTATAACTAGCTTGTCCGCCCGCCAACGCGAGCGCAGCCTGGAACATCTGCTCAGGAAAGCACGTCAAAGCGAGTTGAGCAGTGAGGAAAAATCGCAGCTTCTCGCCCTGCTTAGCAGGAATGTTCCCGCACAAACGCCGACCTCATCTGGCGCGTGAGGCCCATGCTCGGGTATAATCCTCGGCTTGTTTTTTGCCCGCCAAGACCTTCAGTGGATAGGGTGTTATGTCCGGAAAAGCGCAACAGCAGTCTCGTATCAAAGAGTTGATCACCCGCGGTCGTGAGCAGGGCTACCTGACTTACGCGGAGGTCAACGACCACCTGCCTGAGGATATTTCAGATCCTGAACAGGTGGAAGACATCATCCGCATGATCAACGACATGGGGATCAACGTATTCGAGAGTGCTCCGGATGCGGATGCCCTTCTGTTGGCGGAAGCCGACACCGACGAAGCCGCGGCCGAAGAAGCCGCTGCTGCGTTGGCGGCAGTTGAAACCGATATCGGCCGCACGACCGACCCAGTGCGCATGTACATGCGTGAAATGGGTACTGTCGAGCTGCTGACCCGCGAAGGCGAGATCGAAATCGCCAAGCGTATCGAGGAAGGCATCCGTGAAGTCATGGGCGCCATCGCTCACTTCCCGGGTACTGTCGACTACATTCTCAGCGAATACGACCGCGTCACCACCGAAGGTGGCCGTTTGTCCGATGTGCTCAGCGGTTATATCGACCCTGATGACAACATCGCTGCCCCGACCGAAGAAGTGCCTGTTCCAGGTGCCAAGGTTGCGGCTGCCAAGGAAGAAACGGACGACGAAGAAGAAAGCGAAGAGAGCGACGATGAGGAAGAGGCCGAAAGTGGCCCGGACCCAGTCGTTGCCGCTCAGCGTTTCGGTGCGGTTTCCGATCAGCTTGCCGTCACCCTCAAGGTGCTGAAAAAGCATGGCCGCAGCCATGCCGAGAGCATCGGCGCCATGCAGGCGCTGGCCGATCTGTTCATGCCGATCAAGCTGGTACCCAAGCAGTTCGAGGTACTGGTAGAGCGCGTGCGTGATGCACTGAGCCGCCTGCGTCAGCAAGAACGCGCCATCATGCAACTGTGCGTCCGTGACGCTCGCATGCCGCGTGCCGACTTCCTGCGCATGTTCCCAAGCAACGAAACCGACCAGACCTGGAGCGGTGACCTGGCCAAGCGTAACACCAAGTGGGCTGCTGCCCTGGGTGAAAAAGACGCTGCCATCGTCGCCTGCCAACAGAAGCTGATCGACCTTGAGACCGAGACTGGCCTGACCGTCGCGGAGATCAAGGAAATCAACCGTCGCATGTCGATCGGTGAAGCCAAGGCCCGCCGCGCCAAGAAAGAAATGGTCGAAGCGAACCTGCGTCTGGTGATCTCCATCGCCAAGAAGTACACCAACCGTGGCCTGCAGTTCCTCGACCTGATCCAGGAAGGCAACATCGGCTTGATGAAAGCGGTGGACAAGTTCGAGTACCGTCGCGGCTACAAGTTCTCGACCTATGCCACCTGGTGGATTCGCCAGGCGATCACCCGCTCGATCGCCGACCAGGCCCGCACCATCCGTATTCCGGTGCACATGATCGAGACGATCAACAAGCTCAACCGTATTTCCCGCCAGATGCTGCAGGAAATGGGCCGTGAACCGACCCCGGAAGAGCTGGGCGAGCGCATGGAAATGCCTGAGGACAAGATCCGCAAGGTACTGAAGATCGCCAAAGAGCCGATCTCCATGGAAACCCCGATTGGTGACGACGAAGATTCGCACCTGGGCGACTTCATCGAGGACTCGACCATGCAGTCCCCGATCGATGTAGCCACGGTCGAAAGCCTCAAGGAAGCCACCCGTGACGTGCTCTCGGGCCTGACCGCCCGCGAAGCCAAAGTGCTGCGTATGCGCTTCGGCATCGACATGAACACCGACCACACCCTCGAAGAGGTAGGCAAGCAGTTTGACGTGACCCGTGAACGGATCCGTCAGATCGAAGCGAAGGCGTTGCGCAAATTGCGCCACCCGACGCGCAGCGAGCATCTGCGTTCCTTCCTCGACGAGTGATGACAAACCCCGGCCCAGGCCGGGGTTTTTCTTTTGTGGGCAAAGCGGCGACACAATGCCTGATTTCTGCCCCACATCCCCCTGAATGCCCGTCTACACTCGACGTCAGACACTCTGATAGCGAGGCCGCTATGCCCCTAATGCCGGCCATTCTGTTGCTGCTCCTTATCCTGTGGACCACAACGGCCGGCGCCCTGACCCTGACAGACGAGGAAAAAGCCTGGCTGGCTGCCCACCCGCAGTTAAGCCTGGGCGTAGACGCCTCTTGGCCACCGTTCGAGTTTCGCGACCAGGAGGGCCGGTACCAGGGATTGGCCGCCGACTACATCGACACGATCCAGGAACGCCTGGGCGTGACGCTAAAACCGGTCGAGCCCAAGAGCTGGACCGAGGTATTGGCGCAGGCGCGCAATAACCAGCTCGACCTGCTACCCGGCATCATGTCGACTCCCGAGCGCCAGGGTTACCTGGCCTTTACGCGCCCCTACCTCGACTTCCCGATTGTCATCCTGGCCCACAAAGGCGGGGCGCAACCCCGCTCATTGAAGGACCTGTACGGCCTGAAGATCGCCGTGGTCGAAAACTACGCCCCGCACGAACTGCTGCGCACCCACCACCCCGACCTCAACCTGGTGGCCATGCCCAATGTCAGCTCGGCCCTGCAGGCACTGGCCACAGACGAAGTCGACGCCGTGGTCGGCGACCTCGCTTCGAGTATTTGGAGCCTTCGCCAGCTCAAGCTCGACGGCCTCTATGTCAGTGGCGAAACGCCCTACCGCTACCAACTGGCCATGGCCGCACCACGGGACAACAAAGTCCTGGTGGGCATTCTCGACAAAGTCATGGCCGACATGAGCAGCGCCGAGATCAACCGTATTCAACAGCGCTGGGTCGGTAACGTGGTGGACCAGCGCCTGTTCTGGTCCGACATGCTGGTGTATGGCCTGCCTGCGGTGCTGTTGCTGGTGGCGGTTCTTGCCGTGGTGATCCGCATCAACCGCAGGCTCAGCTCGGAAATTTCCCGGCGCATCGCCCTCGAACAAGAGCTGCGCAGCAGCGAGTATCACTACCGCGGCCTGGTCGAGAGCCTGTCGGCCATCGCCTGGGAAGCCGACGCCAACGATTTCACCTACAACTATGTCTCGCCCCATGCCGAAGACCTGCTTGGCTACCCGTTGCATGACTGGCTCAAGCCCGGCTTCTGGCGCAGCATCCTGCACCCGGAGGACGCGCTCTGGGCCCAGGCTTATTGCGACAGTGAAACCGCAGCCGGCCGCGATCACAGCCTCGACTACCGGGTCATCCGCGCCGACGGCCAGCCCCTGTGGATTCGCAACATCGTCAGCATGATCGAGCATGGCCACCGGCCGGTGATGCGCGGGCTGATGATCGACATCAGCGAGACCAAACGCACCGAAGACGCCCTGCGCCTGTCGGAGCAGAAGTTCGCCTCGGTGTTCCAGCAGTGCCCGGACATCCTGCTGATCGCCCGCCATAGCGACGGCTGCCTGCTGGAGGTCAACGAAGCCTTCGAAGAACAGATCGGCCTCACCCCAGGTCAAGTGATCGGCCGCACCGCCACCGAGCTGAACCTGTGGGCCGTCGCCGGCACCGGGCCGCGGCTGCTCGAACGCCTGCACCAAGGCGGCATCCGCAACCTGGAAATGAGCTTCCGCCGCAGCAATGGCCAGTTGTTCACAGGCCTGACCTCGGCAGAAACATTCGAGCTCGATGGCACGCCGGCGCTGGTCGTGGCCGTGCGCGACATCAGCCAGCTCAAAGAAACCCAGGAGCAACTGCAAACCTCGGAAGAGAAGTTCGCCAAGGCATTCCACGCATCGCCCGACGGCCTGCTGCTGTCGCGCCAAAGCGACGGGCTGCTGATTGAGGTCAACGAAGGCTTCTGCCGCCTCACCGGCTACGACCTGAACCCGACCATCGACCAGACCTCCCTTGATCTGGGCATCTGGGTAGACCTCAACGAGCGCAAGCGGCTGGTCGACCAGCTCAAGCGTGATGGCTTCGTACGTGACTTCAGCTGCCACATCCGCCGCAGCGATGGGCAGATCCGCCTGTGCGAACTGTCCGCCCGGCCCCTGCCGATTGGCGGTGTCGACTGCATGCTGACCATTGCCCGCGACATCACCGAGCGCCACCTCATGCAGGAAAAACTGCAGCTGGCCGCCACCGTGTTCGAAAACACCGCCGAGGGCGTTCTGATCACCGACATCGACCAGCGCATCAGCGCGGTCAACCGCGCCTTCAGCGAAATTACCGGCTACGGCGAGATCGAGGCGCTCGGCCAAACCCCGCGCCTGCTTGCCTCCGGCCAGCACGACAGCGCCTTCTATGCCGCCATGTGGCATCAGCTGACCGACGAGGGGCACTGGCAGGGCGAGATCTACAACAAACGCAAGAATGGCGAGCTGTACCCCAGTTGGCTGACCATCAGCGCGGTGCGCAACAGCGATTACGAGATTACCCACTTCGTCGCCGTGTTCGCCGACATCTCCAGCCTTAAGCACGCCCAGGCCAAGCTGGATTACCAGGCTCACCACGACCCGCTCACCGGCCTGCCCAACCGCGCACTGTTCGAGAACCGCCTGCAGGCCGTACTCACCTGCGCCCAAGTCTCGAACCGCCAGGGCGCGGTGTTGTTCCTCGACCTCGACCGCTTCAAGCACATCAACGACAGCCTCGGCCACCCGGTCGGCGACCTGTTGCTCAAAGGCATCGCCCAGCGCCTGAAAGAACAGGTGCGCGACGTCGACACCGTGGCGCGCCTGGGCGGTGACGAGTTCATCATCCTGTTGCCCGGCCTGCACAGGCCCAGCGACGCCAACAGCATCGCCGGCAAACTGCTGGCTTGCTTCAGCGCGCCCTTCCAGGCCGGCGAGCACGAGTTTTTCACCAGCGCCAGCATCGGTATCAGCCTTTATCCACAGGACGGCAGCGACGTCTCCACACTGATCCGCAATGCCGACGCCGCCATGTACCGCTCCAAAGCCAAAGGCCGCAACCGCGTAGAAGCCTACACCCGCGACCTCACCGCCCAGGCCAGCGAGCGCATCGCCCTCGAACATGAGCTGCGCCGCGCCGTCGAACGCAACGAAATGAGCCTGTGCTTCCAGCCCAAGCTCAGCCTCAAGACCCAGAGCCTGGTCGGCGCCGAAGCGCTGATCCGCTGGAGCCACCCGACCTTTGGCGAAGTGCCGCCAGAGCACTTCATTCACCTGGCGGAAGAGAACGGCACCATTCTGCAGCTCGGTGACTGGGTGCTTGAAAAGGCGTGCCAGCAGATGCACATCTGGAAGATGCACTACGAAGACTTTGGCCCACTGTCGATCAACCTGGCCGGCGCCCAACTGCGCCACCCCCACCTGGCACGGCGCATCGAACAGTTGTTAAAGACCTACCAGCTCAAGGCCGGCGACCTGCAGTTGGAGATCACCGAGAACTTCATCATGAGCCAGGCAGAAGAAGCCCTGGCCGTGCTGCACCAGTTGAAAAAACTGGGCGTGCAGCTGGCCATCGACGACTTCGGCACGGGTTATTCGTCCCTCAGCTACCTTAAACGCTTGCCGTTGGACATCCTCAAGATCGACAAGTCGTTCATCCGCGGCCTACCTGACGACCCCCACGACGCCGCCATCGCCAGGGCGATCATCGCCCTGGGCCGCAGCATGCAGTTCACGATCATTGCCGAAGGTGTGGAGAACCAGGCCCAGCAGCGCTTCCTGGCAGCCGAGGGCTGTGAACAGATCCAAGGCTACATCGTCAGCCTGCCCTTACCCCCGGAGGAGTTCGCCGCGACGTTTCTTCGTATAGCACTATCCGATCTTTCGGATGGCACCCTTTCAAAACCCTCGTTATAATCCGGCCACTTACTGAGGGCCTATAGCTCAGTTGGTTAGAGCAGAGGACTCATAATCCTTTGGTCCACGGTTCGAGTCCGTGTGGGCCCACCAAATACGACAAAGCCGCGCAATCGCGCGGCTTTTCTGTACCTGTTGTCCCGTCCTGATTAAGGACATGCCGCTTAGGCCCGTTTCTTGGATGCCTGGCCTGCATTCGCAAACCCGTTGGCGCCCTTGTTGAGTGACACCTTCCGGCGCCTAGAAGCCTCTAGAGCTTCCTCTTGCCTAGTACAAAGCGCATCCCAGCCCTTCATCGCTAAAGCGACCGTCCTCGGTACAGGTTTTTCGCCACTGCGATAGTAAGCCAGCATACGCCTGCTAAGGCCCAATTCCTGCGCGGCACGGTCCAACGTAAGCCCGTTTTTGGCCATCCAATTCCAAACCAGCTCATGCGAACACTCACCGCTTTGCTCCACTGCTCTGGCGCGGAGGTTGTCGGCAGCAAGCTCCAATTCGTCGTCATCGGCCCAGATGACGGTATCGCTCCACTCGCCAATTGCAGCGGTCGCAAAAACCTCGGGGTCAGATAGCCGTCGCAACGTTGGGTGTTTCGCGATGATAGCGTCCAGCCTCACTGGATATTGCTTTCCATCGGCGAAGGTCAGCAGTAACTCGTTGGGGGCAGTGACAGCGAGCTCTGTCAGCCGGAAGTGTTTGTTGGTCATGGATTCAATCCATCCGAGCGGCAGCAATACCCCTTGGATGTCGCTGCCTCAAAAACCTCATTGTCCGCTCAGCAATGGCGATCATGACAACAGTTAACCGTTAGATTTTGTGATCACCCGAGGCTGCATCTCTACCTGCCGCGCATTGTAAAACGTGGTCCCCGCCGGAATGTCCCGCATCACCAGCGACATGGCACCAATCACCACGTCGTCGCCAATGCTGATCCGGTCCGCCACGATGCAGCTGTTGGCGCCCACGCTGACGTTATCGCCAATGCGCAACGCATACGCCTCCAGCCCTAGGGTCTTGATGCCGATCGAGCAATTCTGCCGGATGAAAAAGTTACGCCCGATGCTCACGTGGCGGGTAATCACCACGCCAGGCAGGTGGGCGATGCGCAGCCCGGGGGCGATTTGGGCGCCGATGTCGATGTCCACGGCGTACTTCAGATTGAGCCGTTGCTGCATGCGCGCGGCATGACGCTGGGCCAGACCGCCTCGTGCGTCGAGGTACTGGGCCAGGCGGAAGGCAAAGAGAAAGCGCAGCTTGTTGTCCTTGCGGGCGCGGCGCAGCACGTTGAACAGCAGGCTGATGCAGCGGCCGGGCTTTTTCTTGTTGGAGACTTCCAGTCGCCAGCATTCGAGCAGGTTTGCGAGGTTCACGGCGTGGGTCCAGTACGGTCGGCCTGCCATGATGCCGAAAGAAAGCCAGTGACGCAGCCTTGCCCTGGTTGCCATTGGCTGGCTAGGCTAGCGGGCCCACTGTAGAGACTTGCCATGTCGGATGCCCGCCACATTTCGCTGGATGAAATCGACCGCCAGCTGATCGCCCTGCTGCAAATCAATGCCCGCGAAAGCGTTGCCACCCTCGCCCGCCTGCTGGGTATCGCGCGCACCACGGTCAACTCACGCCTGGAGCGGCTGGAGAAGAACAAGGTGATCTCAGGCTATGGTGTGCGCCTGGGCCAACACGTGATGGGCGGTGGCTTGCAGGCGTATGTCGGGATCAAGGTGCAGCCCCGTTCCGGCAAGGAGGTGGTGCGGCGTCTCAGTGCCATGGGGCAGGTGCAGCAACTGTGCGCGGTGAGTGGCGAGTTCGATTATGTGGCTTGGCTGCGGACCGACTCGCCGGAGCAACTGGACCAGTTGCTTGACCAGATCGGCAGTGTCGATGGGGTGGAGAAAACCACCACGTCGATCATTTTGAGCAGCAAGGTGGACCGGGGGCAGTTGCTTTGAAAGAGAGGCCGTCGATCATACCTTGGCCTTCGAGTATGCCGTTGAGGCGCAGCAACTCAGGAATCTCTAACCCGAGTCACATGCTGCAATTCACTGGCATCCCAGCACGGCGCCAATGTGTATAGCCTGAAAGGCGGCCCTATTGACGGGCCTGCTCGCCCACCCCAAACTATACGCAGATAACGTACACAAAATGGATGCCATATTTGTTGAGCTACCGCCGTTCGAACGTCATCGAACCGACTACCTGAGCGACAAGGATTTTCACGCCTTGCAGCAATTTCTGTTGAGGCATCCACTTGCAGGTGATGTCATCAAAGGAACAGGCGGCCTCAGGAAACTCCGGTTTTCTGATACGCAGCGCCACAAAGGCAAGCGAAGCGGCACCCGGATCATTTACTACTATTGGCTCTCTGGCGCACAGTTCTGGCTATTCACCATTTACGGAAAAGACATTCAGGATGATCTGACTGATCTTCAGCGTAAGGCGCTAAAAACTCTGCTCGAACGCGAGTGCCTGTCGAGGACAAACCATGCCCCGCAACCTCTTCACTGAGCTCACCGAAGGTCTGCACGCGTTAGCCGAGGAACGCCAAGGCAAAAAGACACTGCGCTCGCATAAGGTCAGCTTCTCCCAGCTCCCTCCGCTTGCCCCTAACGAGTTACTAGAGCTGCGGCAGCGGCTGAACATGTCGAGGGCAGTTTTTGCGAACTACCTCAGGACCAATGCCCGAACGCTTGAGAGTTGGGAACAAGGCCGTTCCAAGCCGAATGCACAGGCAGTCACATTGATTCGCCTGGTACAGAGGTTTCCGGAGACCGTAGATCATCTGGCTTCGCTGACCTAATTCGTCGAAATGACTTAAAGCAGCTCGAATACGACGAATCTAATTACATTTGGCCAACACTCTGCATCTTAATTACGAACCCCCCACGCCCTAAAATGACCCCCAGGCATCTCCTATACTCAGGCTCCGCTCTCTGCGCAGCCCCTCTGGCAAGGTCACTTCATGAACAACAAGAACCGCCACCCCGCCGACGGCAAAAAGCCCATCACCATCTTCGGCCCTGACTTCCCCTTCGCCTTCGATGACTGGCTGGAACACCCGGCCGGCCTGGGCAGCATCCCGGCCGAGCGCCAGGGTGAGGAAGTGGCGATTGTCGGGGCCGGGATCGCTGGCCTGGTAGCGGCTTACGAGTTGATGAAGCTGGGCCTCAAGCCTGTCGTCTATGAAGCGTCGAAACTGGGTGGCCGGCTGCGTTCGCAAGCCTTCAACGGCACCGACGGGATCATCGCCGAGTTGGGTGGCATGCGCTTTCCGGTCTCTTCGACGGCCTTCTACCACTATGTGGACAAGTTGGGCCTGGAGACCAAGCCATTCCCCAACCCGCTGACCCCGGCCTCGGGCAGCACGGTGATCGACCTGGAAGGCCAGACCTACTACGCCGAAAAGGCCGCGGACCTGCCCGACCTTTTCCACGAGGTGGCCGACGCCTGGGCCGACGCCCTGGAAAGCGGCGCTCAATTTGCCGATATCCAGCAGGCGATCCGGGACCGTGATGTACCGCGCCTGAAAGCGCTGTGGAACACGCTGGTGCCCCTGTGGGACGACCGCACGTTCTACGACTTCGTCGCCACCTCGCGCTCGTTCGCCAAGCTGAGCTTCCAGCACCGAGAGGTGTTCGGCCAGGTCGGCTTCGGCACCGGAGGCTGGGACTCGGATTTCCCCAACTCGATGCTGGAAATCTTCCGCGTGGTGATGACCAATTGCGACGACCATCAACACTTGGTCGTGGGCGGCGTCGAGCAGGTGCCGCAAGGCATCTGGCGCCATGTGCCGGAGCGCTGCGCCCATTGGCCGCAAGGCACCAGCCTCAGCTCGCTGCACGGCGGTGCGCCGCGCACCGGGGTCAAACGTATTGCCCGCGCCGCCGATGGCCAGTTGGCGGTGACCGACAACTGGGGCGATACCCGCCATTACGCCGCCGTGCTTGCAACGTGCCAGACCTGGCTGCTGACCACGCAGATCGACTGCGAAGAGTCGCTGTTCTCGCAGAAGATGTGGATGGCCCTGGACCGTACCCGCTACATGCAATCGTCGAAAACCTTCGTGATGGTCGACCGCCCGTTCTGGAAGGACAAAGACCCGCAAACCGGCCGTGACCTGATGAGCATGACGCTCACCGACCGCCTCACCCGCGGTACCTACCTATTCGACAACGGCGACGACAAGCCGGGGGTGATCTGCCTGTCCTACGCCTGGATGAGCGATGCCCTGAAGATGCTCCCGCACCCGGTGGAAAAACGCGTGCAGCTGGCCCTCGACGCACTGAAGAAAATCTACCCGAAGACCGATATCGCCGGGCACATCATCGGCGACCCGATCACCATCTCGTGGGAGGCCGACCCGCACTTTCTCGGTGCCTTCAAGGGCGCGCTGCCGGGCCATTACCGCTACAACCAGCGCATGTACGCGCACTTCATGCAGCAGGACATGCCCGCCGAACAGCGCGGCATGTTCATCGCCGGCGACGACGTGTCGTGGACGCCGGCGTGGGTGGAAGGCGCGGTGCAGACGTCGCTCAATGCCGTGTGGGGTATCATGAATCACTTCGGTGGCCAGACCCACCCGGACAACCCAGGCCCAGGCGATGTGTTCGATGAAATCGGCCCGATCGCCCTGGCCGACTAAGACAAGGAGGCGCCATGCGCATCGCTCTGTTCCAGGGCGCGCCCAACCCACTGGACGTGCCCGGCAATCTGCAACGGCTGCAGCACCAGGCGCAACGGGCGGCTGAACGCGGCGCCCAGCTGTTGGTATGCCCGGAGATGTTCCTGACCGGCTACAACATTGGCCTGGCCCAGGTCGAGCGCCTGGCCGAGGCCAGTGATGGCCCCGCGGCCATGCACGTGGTGGAGATCGCCCAGGCGCATCGCATCGCCATCGCCTATGGCTACCCGGAGCGCAGCGATGATGGCGCGTTCTACAACAGCGTGCAGTTGATCGATGCCCATGGTCGCAGCCTGTGCAACTACCGTAAGACGCACCTGTTCGGTGAGCTGGACCGCTCGATGTTCAGCGCAGGCCCCGACCATTTCCCCGTTGTGGAACTGGAAGGCTGGAAGGTCGGCCTGCTGATCTGCTACGACATCGAGTTTCCGGAGAACGCCCGGCGCTTGGCGCTGGACGGCGCCGAACTGATCCTGGTACCGACGGCGAACATGGCGCCTTACGATTTCATCTGCCAGGTGACGGTGCGAGCGCGGGCGCAGGAGAACCAGTGTTACCTGGTGTATGCCAACTATTGTGGGGCCGAGGGCAACATCCAGTATTGCGGGCAGAGCAGCATCATCGGCCCAGATGGCAGCCTGCTGGCCATGGCCGGTCGGGACGAGTGCCAGTTGCTGGCCGAGCTTGCGAGTGAGCAGGTGGTAGAAGGGCGCAAGGCGTTTCCTTACCTGACCGATTTGCGCCAGGAGCTGCATGTGCGCGAGGGCTGACAGGGGCCGCGTTGCGGCCCAATCGCCGGCAAGCCGGCTCCCACCCGAACTGTGTAGCCTCAAAGGCTAGCGCCGCACCTGTGAGAGCAACTGTCTTTGAGGATTTTTTTGAAGTTGGCCCAGTAGGCGCCGGCTTGCCGGCGATTGGGCCAGGCCAGGCAGCACAAATGCGTTAGCATGAACGCGTACCTGGAGCCCTCATGCCTGACGCCACGCAGCACCTCACCCTCGCCAACGGCTTGCAGCTGACCCTGCGCCATGCCCCGCGCCTCAAGCGTGCGGCGGCCGCGTTGCGGGTGCAGGCAGGCAGCCACGATGCCCCGGCAAAATGGCCAGGTATGGCGCACTTTCTCGAACACCTGTTCTTCCTGGGCACAGCGCGCTTCCCGTTGGAAGACGGCCTGATGCGGTATGTGCAGGCCCTCGGTGGCCAGGTCAACGCCAGCACCCGTGAGCGCACCACCGACTTTTTCTTCGAGGTCCCCCCCGCGGCTTTGGCCGGCGGGCTGGAGCGCCTGTGCCAGATGCTGGCCGAACCCGACCTTGGCATCGAGCGCCAGCGCCGGGAGCGTGAGGTCATTCATGCCGAGTTCATCGCCTGGTCGCGTAACCCGCAGGCTCAGCAGCAATTCGCCCTGCTGCAGTCGGTTTCGCCCCAGCATCCGCTGAGCAGTTTTCAGGCGGGCAATCGTTACACCCTCGCCCTGCAAGATCCTGCGTTTCAACGCGCCCTTGGCCTGTTTCACCAATGCTTCTACCAAGGTGGGCAGATCACACTGAGCCTGTGCGGCCCACAACCGCTGGAAGCACTGGAACGCCTGGGCCGGGAATTTGGCAGCCTGTTCCAGGCCGGTAGCCGTGCAGCGCAGGCATCGCCGCCGCCACTGCGCAGGGCCGGGCAGCCACTGACGTTCGCCCACGATAGCCTGCCAGAAGGTGCCGAGCGCGCACTGGGGTTGCTGATCGACCTGCTCGACGACAGCCGACCAGGCGGATGGCTGAGTGCGCTTCGCCAGCGCGGTTGGCTGCAAGGCTTCAAAGCCGAAACGCTGTATGCGTTCGCCGGGCAGTTGCTCTGGCACATCGACCTGCAGCTCGGGGCTGATGCCTGCAAGGATGAGGCGATCGCATTGCTGCACAGCTGGTTCGGTTTTATCCGTCAGGCCGATCCGCAGCGGCTGAACGCCGCGTTCAGTCAATTGCAGCGCAGCCGTGAGTGGGCCGCCAGCCCGCTGGAGCTGGCACGACGGGACAGCTCAGGCCAGCCCTTCGCCGCACTCGACGAACAAGGCCTGAGTGCGCTGAAGGCACTGCTTGCCAGCCTTCCCAGCGGCGAGCATGGTCAATGGCAGATACCCACCGCAGACGCTCTGCTGACCGCCGCACCGCCCCCCGCGACCGCGCCGTTACCCAACGCACTGGCCATCAGCGACATGCTCCCGGCATCACGCCAATACGCCGCCCTTTATCTGCGCTGGCACCTGCCCTCAAGCCTGCGCCATGGCGTGTTCCCAATCCTTTGCCAGGCGCTGCGCCCCTTGCAGGAGCGCGCCGAACGCGCCGGGCTGCACCTACAGTTCAGCGAAGCTGGCGAATACTGGCAGCTACAGTGCGCCGGCCAACCGTCGGCAGTGATGAACGCCGTCACCGAAGCCCTCGCGCTGCTGAACGCGCCCTCACCTGCCGATTGGCACACCCAGCCGCCGCCCGCGCCCGCCCTGATCCCGATCAGAGCCCTGCTCAAGCGACTGCCTGATGCCATGCATACCCACAAGGCCGAACCGCTACCCGCGGGCTCGCTCGAACCGAGGCAGCTTGCGCAGGCGTGGGAACAGGCCCGCTGGCATGGCCTGGCACTGGGCTTTGAAGACACGGGCCCACTCGGCACCGTGCTGGCCCACTGCCCCGGGCAAGGCGCCACGGCCACTGCGCCGCCCCAGTGGCAGGCCCGTCGATGGGTAGACGCTGCACTGGCCGGCAGCGAAAACGCGGTGTTGCTGTTCTGCCCAGTGCCCGCTGACCAGCAAGCCATCGGCCGCCTGCTCGCGCAGCTGTTGCAGGGGCCGGTGTATCAACGCCTACGGGTAGAACTGCAACTGGGCTACGCGGTGTTCAGCGCCTTCCGTCAGATTGAAGGCTGCGCTGGCCTGCTGTTTGGCGTGCAATCGCCCCATGCCACCCCTGCTCAAATTCTCGCTCACCTGCAACCGGTCCTAAGCAAAGGCGTGGTGCTCGACAGCGCAGCACAGCAGGCGCTGGCCGAGCAGTTCGCCGAGCCTGCGATGGCCAATGCCGAGGTGGCCGAATGGGCGTGGCAGACACACCTGGCGACACGACCCGACAGGCTGAATGACCTACAGTGGTCTATCCTCATGGCTCGGCAAGCGGACCTTGATGCGCTACTTGGCAGTCTTCTGGCCCCTCATGCCCCTTGGCTCTGCCTGGCCAACAGCGCACCGCCAGACCCATCCTGGCAATAGCAAAAACGAGGATTGTTACGTTAACTGCAAGGGCGCTTTTCGAAGAATTAACCTTTCGGTACAAATTTTTCTTGTAAGATAGCGCAATCTCAGTCAAGGGAACCTCCGGCGTACGGCGGTACCCAATAAGTAGCTGACCAACTCAACCCCGTTCGGAAGGAGTCATCCCATGTGGACCAAACCTGCATACACTGATCTGCGTATCGGCTTCGAAGTCACCATGTACTTCGCCAACCGCTAAGCCCTGCTTACGGTTCGACGCCTCGGCCCGCCGGGGCGTTTGTGTTTTTTGGATACGGTTTCCCGGTAGAGAGTGGCCATGTACATCCAGATTCTCGGTTCTGCCGCCGGCGGCGGCTTCCCCCAGTGGAACTGCAACTGCGTCAACTGCAAGGGCTACCGCGACGGCAGCCTGCGGGCCACGGCGCGCACGCAATCGTCCATCGCGCTGTCCGACGATGGCGAGCACTGGGTCTTGTGCAATGCCTCGCCCGACATCCGCGCCCAACTGCAGGCCTTCGCGCCGATGCAGCCGGCCCGCGCCCTGCGCGATACCGGCATCAATGCCATCGTCCTGCTCGACAGCCAGATCGACCACACCACCGGCCTGCTCAGCCTGCGCGAAGGCTGCCCGCACCCGGTGTGGTGCACAGACATGGTCCACCAAGACCTGACCACCGGCTTTCCGCTGTTCAACATGCTCAGCCACTGGAACGGCGGCCTGCAATGGAACCGTATCGAGCTCGAAGGCAGCTTCGTTATCGACGCCTGCCCCAACCTCAGGTTCACGCCCTTCCCCCTGCGCAGCGCCGCGCCCCCCTATTCGCCGCACCGCTTCGACCCGCACCCGGGTGACAACCTGGGCTTGCTGGTCGAAGACACCCGCACCGGTGGCAAGCTGTTCTACGCCCCGGGCCTGGGCCAGGTCGACGACAAGCTGCTGGCGATGATGCACGGCGCCGACTGCCTGCTGGTCGACGGCACCCTGTGGGAAGACGATGAAATGCAGCGCCGTGGTGTCGGCACCCGCACCGGTCGCGAGATGGGCCACCTGGCGCAAAACGGCCCCGGCGGTATGCTCGAGGTGCTCGATGGTTTCCCGCGCCAGCGCAAGGTACTTATCCACATCAACAACACCAACCCGATTCTCGATGAAGACTCGCCAGAACGGGCTGAGGTCCAGCGTCGAGGCGTTGAAGTCGCCTTCGATGGCATGAGCATCGAGCTTTAAGGAGGCCTGATGAGCGACCCATTGCCGATGTCCCCTGCCGAATTCGAGCAGGCCCTGCGCGCCAAAGGTGCCTACTACCATATTCATCACCCGTATCACGTGGCGATGTACCAGGGCCGCGCCAGCCGCGAGCAGATCCAGGGCTGGGTAGCCAACCGCTTCTACTACCAGGTCAACATCCCGATGAAGGATGCCGCGATCCTGGCCAACTGCCCGGACCGCGAAGTACGCCGTGAGTGGATCCAGCGCCTGCTCGACCATGACGGCGCGCCTGGCGAAGACGGCGGTATTGAGGCCTGGCTGCGCCTTGGCCAGGCCGTGGGCCTGGACCCTGATCAACTGCGCTCCCAGGAGCTGGTACTGCCCGGCGTGCGCTTTGCCGTCGACGCCTACGTCAACTTCGCCCGCCGCGCCAGTTGGCAAGAGGCGGCCAGCAGCTCGCTGACCGAGCTGTTCGCCCCGCAGATCCACCAGTCGCGCCTGGACAGCTGGCCACAGCACTACCCCTGGATCGACCCCGCCGGCTACGAATACTTCCGCACGCGCCTGGGCCAGGCGCGGCGTGATGTCGAGCACGGCCTGGCAATCACCTTGCAGCACTACACCACCCGTGCGGGCCAGGAGCGTATGCTGGAGATCCTGCAGTTCAAGCTGGATATTCTTTGGAGCATGCTCGATGCCATGAGCATGGCCTACGAGCTGAACCGCCCGCCTTATCATTCGGTCACCCAGGAACGGGTCTGGCACAAGGGGATCGCCCTATGAGTTTCGATCGCAAGCAAGTGCCCAACTGGCGCCCCGGCTACCGCTTCCAGTACGAGCCGGCACAGAAAGGCCATGTGTTGCTGTACCCCGAGGGCATGATCAAGCTCAACGAAAGCGCTGCGCTGATCGGTGGCCTGATCGATGGCCAGCGCGACGTCGCGGCAATCATTGCCGAACTTGCACGGCAGTTCCCCGATGTGCCGGAAGTTGCCGACGACATCGAGCAGTTCATGGAGGTGGCCCGTGGCGAACACTGGATCGTCCTCGCCTGAGTTGCCGGCCACGCCCGAGGTCGGCTTGCCGCTGTGGCTGCTGGCCGAGCTCACCTACCGTTGCCCGCTGCAATGCCCGTACTGCTCCAACCCGCTGGACTTTGCCGCCCAAGGCCAAGAACTAAGCACCGCGCAGTGGTTCAAGGTGATGGCCGAAGCGCGAGAAATGGGCGCCGCGCAGATTGGCTTCTCCGGCGGCGAACCGCTGGTGCGCCAGGACCTCGCCGAGCTGATCGGTGAGGCCCGTCGGCTGGGCTACTACACCAACCTGATCACCTCCGGCATCGGCCTGACCGAAGCCCGCATCGCCGAATTCAAAAAAGCCGGCCTGGACCATATCCAGATCAGCTTCCAGGCCAGCGACGAGCAGGTGAACAACCTGCTGGCCGGCTCGAAAAAGGCCTTCGCGCAGAAGCTGGAGATGGCCCGTGCCGTGAAGGCCCACGGCTACCCGATGGTGCTCAACTTCGTCACCCATCGGCACAACATCGACAAGATCGACCGCATCATCGAGCTGTGCATCGCCCTCGAAGCTGACTTCGTCGAGCTCGCCACCTGCCAGTTCTATGGCTGGGCGCACCTCAACCGCCTGGGCCTGCTGCCGACCCGCGCGCAATTGGAGCGCGCCGAGCGCATCACCAACCAATACCGTGACAAGCTCAAGGCCGAGGGCAACCCCTGCAAGCTGATCTTCGTCACCCCGGACTATTACGAAGAGCGCCCCAAGGCCTGCATGAATGGCTGGGGCAGCCTGTTCCTGACCATCACCCCGGACGGCACCGCCCTGCCCTGCCACGGCGCCCGCCAACTGCCGGTGCAGTTCCCCAACGTGCGTGACCACGACCTGCGGCATATCTGGTACGACTCGTTCGGCTTCAACCGTTTCCGCGGTTACCAATGGATGCCTGAGCCCTGCCGCTCGTGCGATGAGAAGGAAAAGGACTTCGGCGGTTGCCGTTGCCAGGCCTTCATGCTCACCGGCGATGCCAGTAACGCCGACCCGGTGTGCGCAAAATCGGCTGACCACGGCATCATCCTCAAGGCCCGCGAGGAGGCAGAAACCGCCCAACTCGCGATTGAAGAGATGACCTTCCGCAATGAACGAAACTCCCGTGTCATCGCTCGCGGCTGAATTCAGCGCAGCCCAGGCCGTTGCTGCAGGCACCGACTTCGCCGAGCTCAAGGTCAGCCCAGCCGGGCTGTTCTGGAACGAATTTCGCCCGGCCGATGGTGCCTGCCGAATCTGGCACTGGCACCAGTACCAAGCCCAGTGCCTGACACCGGGTGGCTTCAGTGTGCGCAGCCGGGTGTACGAATACGGCGGCGGCAGTTTCTGCGTCGGCGGTGACGGGCTGGTCTTCGTCAACGAAACGGATCAACAGGTGTATACCCAAGGGCTGGACGGCGAAGTGCCGCGCCCGCTGACCCAGGCTGACGACTGCCGCTACGGCGATGTGCACTGGCATGACGGCCAGGTGCTGGCAGTCGAGGAGCACCATGGGCCAACCGTGGAGCATCGCCTGGTTGCCCTGCGCGAAGGCGCCCGCGAGGTGCTGGCTGAAGGTGCCGACTTCTACGCGTCACCCACCTTGAGCAGCGACGGGCAGCGCTTGGCCTGGGTCGAATGGGACCGCCCGGCGCAACCTTGGACACAGACGCGCTTGCTGCTGCGCGAGCGTGATAGCAGCGGCGCCTGGGGGCCTGCGCGCTGCGTGGCGGGCTTGGACGAATCCCTGCAACAACCGCGTTTCGATGCGCAAGGCCGCTTGTATTGCCTGTCGGACCGCAATGGCTTCTGGCAGCCCTGGGGGGAGATCGCCGGGCACTGGCAGGCCCTGCCTGCCGAACCCGCCGACCATGCCGGCGCGCCCTGGCAACTGGGTACCAGCACCTGGCTCGCCCTGGGGCCGCAACGCTATGTAGCCAGTTGGTTCGAGGATGGCTTTGCGCAGTTAGGGCTGATAACCGCGAACCAGCAAGTGGAGCGTTTTGCCAGCGCCTACACCCGCTTTCGCAGCCTGGCGATGGATGCCGGGCAGCTCTATGCCATCGCCGCCTCGCCCGTCAGCCCACCCGCCGTCATTGCCATCGACCTGAGCAATCATGAGGTGCGGGTACTGGCCGGTGGTGCCGAGGTGCTGCCCGCCGAATGCATCAGCAAGCCGCAGGCCATGCGCTACGCCAGCGGCAACGGTATCGCCCATGGTTTCTTCTACCCGGCCATGAACGCCAAAGCGCCCGCGCCCTTGGTGGTGTTTATCCATGGCGGGCCGACCTCGGCGTGCTACCCAGCGCTCGACCCACGCATCCAGTATTGGACCCAGCGCGGCTTCGCCGTCGCCGACCTCAATTACCGCGGCAGCACGGGTTATGGCCGGGCCTATCGCCAGGCGCTGCACCTGCGCTGGGGCGAGAGCGATGTCGAGGATGCCTGCGCGGCGGTTGCGCACCTAGCGAGTCTGGGGCTGATCGACCCGAGCAACGCCTTCATTCGCGGCGGCAGCGCGGGCGGCTACACCACGCTATGTGCTTTGGCCTTCCATGATGTGTTCCGGGCCGGCGCCAGCCTGTATGGCGTCAGTGACCCTGTCGCACTGGGCCGCGCCACGCACAAGTTCGAAGGGGATTACCTGGACTGGTTGATCGGCGACCCGCTGCAGGACGCCGAACGTTATCGCGCACGCACGCCTCTGCTGCATGCAGCTCAGATCAAGGTGCCAGTGATTTTCTTCCAGGGTGAGCTGGATGCGGTGGTGGTGCCAGAGCAGACGCGCCTGATGCTGGACGCCCTGAAGGCAAATGGCATTGCAGCCGAGGGGCACTTCTATGCGGGAGAACGGCACGGGTTCCGTAATGCACAGAACCTGGCGCATGCGTTGGAAGAGGAATGGGCGTTTTATTGCCGGGTGTTGGGCCAGTAAAGCCAAGGGGGCCGCACTGCGGCCCCGCGTTTCTTAGCGCTTGGCGATGATATACACCGCGTGCACGATCCCCGGAATGTACCCACACAGCGTCAGCAGAATATTCAGCCAGAACGCCCCGGCAAAACCCACCTGCAGAAACACCCCAAGCGGCGGCAGCAAGATGGCGATGATGATGCGAATGAAGTCCATGCAAGTCTCTCCTGAAGGGTTACAACAGAGACTAGCCGCGCGTCGTAGAGGTTCCACGTTGGGCGCCAGGTAAAAAGGTAAAGATAGGGTGAAGGCTGCCAAGTGCTTGTCTTGGTTTTTGAGGTGGTGCGCAAATCGAGCGCCGCGCGGGCGGCGCTCGATCTTCCAGGCGCAGAAGATCCAGCGACAAGCACCCCAAAAAAAACGCCCCGGGCCAAATGAAACAGGCCAGGGGCGATGCGCAGGAACGCCAGACGGTTCGTTGAATTCGGTTACGCCGGCATTTCGCGGCGGGCTTGCTGCTGTGCATGCAGGCGGGCAAAGGCGCGGGCCAGGCGCAGGAGCATTTCGTCGATGTTGCCCTTGCTCACGGTCAGCGCCGGCGAGAAACGCACCACATCCGCCTGCGGTGCATTGAGCAGCAGGCCTTCATGCAGGGCGGCCGTTACCAGGTTCTGGGCGACGCCTTCGTGCAGTTGCAGGGCCCACAGCAGCCCCAGGCCACGCACCTCGCCCTGGCCATAACGGCCAGCCAGGCGGCTCAGGCCTTCGCGCAGGTGGCGGCCGCTGTCCTGCACATGCTCGAAAAAACCAGGCTCCAGCACGGTGTCCAGCACTGCCAGGCCTGCCGCGCTCATCAGCGCGTTGCCATGGTGGCTGCCTTCCAGCTCACCCGGTTCGGCGCAGCAAGCGGTGCCGCGTGCCAGCAAGGCGGCCAGCGGTACCCCACCGCCCAAGCCCTTGCCCAGGGTGATGATGTCGGCACGTACCCCGTAAATCTGCTCGGCGAGCAGCGCACCACACCGGCCGATACCGGTCTGGACTTCATCCAGAATCAGCAGGATGCCCAGCTCGCGGCACAGCGTTTCGACGCCTTTGAGGTACGCCTGTGTGGCGGGAATAACGCCCGCCTCGCCCTGGATCGGCTCAAGCATGATCGCCACGGTGCGCGAGTTCACTTCCGCATGCAGTGCCGCCAGATCATTGAAAGGCACCTTGCTGAAGCCCGGCAGCCCAGGCTCGCAGCGATTGCACGGCAGCGGGTCAGAGGCTGACAGCGCGCCCAGGCTGCGGCCGTGGCAAGCCTGGCTGGCGGTGATGATGTGATAGGCGCCATTGCGGTGCAGCTGGCCCCATTTGCGCGCCAGCTTGATCGACCCTTCGCACGCTTCGGCGCCGCTGTTCAGCAGGTAGGCCTGGTCGCTGCCGGTGCTCTGGCACAGGCGGTTGACCAGCGCCAGCCGGCCGCGGCTGTGAAACCCCGAACCCGGGTTGATCAGCGCCTGGGCCTGATTGCCCAGCGCCTTGACCAGTACGCTGGGGCTGTGGCCGAGGCTGTTCACCGCGCCGCCCTGGGTGAAGTCCAAGAAGGCATGCCCTTCGCTGTCCCACAACCACGAGCCCTGGCCGCGCACGAAAACCTGCGGGGCACGTTCGGTACTCGGCATCAGGCGCTCACGGGACAACTGCGGCGCATCCGCCACGGTCACCGGCGCACGCTCGGGCTCGGCGACGGCGGCGGCAGCCGAGCGACGCAGGTTGAACAGGTTCATCAGGGCTCCAACCAATCACGGTAAAGGGCGGCCAATGTGCGGTCTTGATGCCGGCACTTGATATTCAGCCTTGCCTATCAAAAGTGTTTTTCATCCGGGGTAACAATCCGGCCCGATGACCGCTGTAACCCACTGGAATACGGCGATAGACTAGGCGCCACGACGGGTTTCGACCATTTCGTTTTTCCAGCATTTTCGATAAGTGTTACTTATGGATTTCCGCCAACTGCGTTATTTCGTCGCGGTGTACGAAGAAGGCCATGTCGGCCGCGCCGCCGAGCGCCTGTCTTTGTCCCAACCCGCGCTTTCCCAGCAGATCCGCCAACTGGAGCACAGCCTCGACCTGAGCTTGTTCGAGCGCAGCAACAAGCGCCTGCTGCCGACCTTGGCCGCCCACACGCTGTACAACCATGCCCTGCCGCTGCTCGATGGCCTGCAACGCGCCCAGGAGGCCATGCGCAACTTCAAGGGCCAGTCTTTGCGTACCCTGGCCATCGGCGTGCTGCAGACCGTGCGGCCCAGCCTGGTGCCGCAGTTGCTCGAACGCTTGCGCAAGGCCCAGCCGCACCTTGTGGTGCAAATCTACGAGCTGTCGGGGCTGGAAATCGAACGGCGCCTGCTCAATGGCAGCCTGGACATCGGCATCAGTTACCTGCCACCGCGCCAACCCGGGCTGCATGGCCTGTTGCTGTACGAAGATGAACTGCAGTTGGTCATCCCCGACACCCATCCCTTGAAGGACTTCAAGAAGGTGTCGATCCGCCAGGCCGCTGAACTGCCCATGCTGATGCTGGGCGAAGAGTTTCAGATTCGACAGATCTGGCAGGCGCAACTGGCCAGCCAGGGCCGTCGGCCGCAGGTGCAGGCAGAGATGAACAACATGGCGGGGATTCTCGACAGCCTGGCCCATACGGCGCTGGCTACCATCTTGCCGGGGCGGGCCAAGGACGCGGCCGAGGATGACCAGGGGCTGCTGTGGAAGCCATTGAGCGAGCCGCGGGTGCCGCTCAAGGTCGGGCTGGTGTTCCGCGATGCGCAGCGCCAGCAAGCCTCGGTGGAGCTGCTGCGTACGTTACTGGAAGAAGAGACAGACGCGCGCCAGCTGGGGGGCTCGCCTCTGGATGTGCTGGGCTGACAAAACACGCGCACAAAGAAAACCCCGCCGAAGCGGGGTTTTCCAGACTGTTTCCCTGTGACATCCGTATCGCCCCGCCATCCTGGCAGGTGGTCCTTCGTCGTCTTCCTTGATCTGTCCTTTGCGCTTCCTGCGCAACGTCCATGTGGTAAAGATTACCTGTGGATCCAATCTGAGAACAGTGGTGAAAAGTCACCACGTCGTGTAGGAAAAAGCTTACAAAGGGGATTCATTCCCAGACATGCCAATACTGGGGGCCGCTTTGCGGCCCCACAAGCTATCAAAACTGCTCAGCGTCCAGCAGGTACAGCGACTCGCTCCCCGCCTTCACCGACGCCACCAGCGAATCCACCCGTGGCAGCAACCGTGCAAAGTAGAACCGCGCCGTACCCAGCTTGCCCGAGTAGAACGCCTCATCCCCCTCACCCGCCTGCGCCGCACGCGCCATCAGCGCCCACATGTAGCCATAGGCCACATAACCAAAGGCATGCAGGTACTCGACCGAGGCCGCGCCAATTTCATTGGGGTTGCCCTTGGCCTGCTCCAGCACCCACTCGGTCAGCCCGTCCAGCTGGTCGAGGTACGCGCCCAGCGGCTTGGCGAACTCGTCCAGCGCGCTGTCGGCACCGGCGATGAAGCGGCGGATCTCGTCCGAGAAGAGCTTGTAGTACGCGCCACCACTGGCAACTACCTTGCGACCCATCAGGTCGAGGGCCTGGATGCCGTTGGTGCCTTCGTAGATCTGCGTAATCCGCACATCACGCACCAGTTGCTCCTGGCCCCACTCACGAATGTAACCATGCCCGCCAAACACCTGCTGGCCGTGCACCGTGCACTCCAGGCCCAGGTCGGTCAGGAAGGCCTTGGCCACCGGCGTCAACAAGGCCACCAGCTCTTCACTGCGCTTGCGCGTGGTGGCGTCTTCGCTGTACTTGGCACTGTCGAGTTGCAGCGCCACGTAGCTCGAGAAGGCGCGCCCGCCTTCGATCAAGGCCTTCATGGTCAGCAGCATGCGCCGCACATCAGGGTGCACGATGATCGGGTCGGCAACCTTGTCCTTGGCGTGTGGGCCGGTCGGGGCACGGCTCTGCAGGCGGTCACGGGCGTACTCAACGGCGTTCTGGTAGGAACGCTCAGCCGATGCCAGGCCCTGAATGCCGACGCCCAGGCGCTCGTAGTTCATCATGGTGAACATGGCCGCCAAGCCCTTGTTGGGCTCACCGACCAGGTAACCGACCGCTTCGTCGAAGTTCATCACACAAGTGGCGGAGGCTTGAATGCCCATTTTGTGTTCGATCGAGCCGCAAGTGGCCGGGTTGCGCGCGCCCAGGCTGCCGTCTTCGTTAACCAGGAACTTGGGCACCAGGAACAACGAAATGCCTTTCGGCCCGGCGGGCGCGTCCGGCAGCTTGGCCAACACCAAGTGGATGATGTTCTCGGTCAGGTCGTGCTCACCACCGGTGATGAAGATCTTGGTGCCACTGACCTTGTAGCTGCCGTCGGCCTGGGGTTCGGCCTTGGTGCGGATGATGCCCAGGTCGGTGCCGGCATGGGGCTCGGTCAGGCACATGGAGCCAGCCCAGACCCCGGCATACATGTTGGGCAGGTACTGTTGCTTGAGCGCTTCACTGGCGTGGGCATTGATCGACAGGCAGGCACCGGCAGTCAGCATCGGGTACAGGCCGAAGGCCAGGCTCGACGCGTTGACCATTTCCTCGACCTGGGCCGAGATAACCTTGGGCATGCCCATGCCGCCGAACAAGGGATCGCCACCAACGCCCACCCAGCCACCTTCGGCGTAGGTGTTGTAGGCCTCAATGAAGCCGGCCGGCGTGCTGACCGCGCCGTTGTCCCAGTGGCAGCCCTCTTCGTCGGCGGCGCGGCTGAGTGGGGCGATGGTCCTGGCCGTCACCTTGCCGGCCTCTTCCAGCACAGCGAGGGCGGTCTCGGCATCCACCACTTCGGCCAGCGCGGGCAACTGCGCCCATTGCTCGGTCACGTTGAAGACTTCATTCAAAACGAAGCGCATGTCGCGCAGGGGCGCTTTATAGTCGGCCATGACAACCTCTCACTAGTAGGGTCGGGGCGGTCTCGGGGAACCGCGACACTGGGTTGCAGGCAGTGTAACCGAACAACTTTTACGAGACATAGGGTCATCAGCTGACCGTATAGTCTTGTTTGGTCACGCCATGCGGACCGCCCCACGTTGCGATTGTTGCCCATGCACCATGACACAATTGCGCCCGGCCTCTTTGGCGCTGTACAGCGCCTGGTCGGCCGACTTGAGCACCGCCTCCGGGTTGCGATGATCGGCCTGGCGCTCGGCCACACCGATGCTGATGGTCACCGACACCGTACCCGCGCCGCTGCCAGCACGGCGCTGACGCCCTGTCGAATCGTCCTGCGGTCGGCTGTTCTGGTCGCGCAGCTGCATCGCATAGTTAGCAATCACCCCGCGCACAGCTTCCACATGCGGCACGCATTCTTCAGCCGTCTTGCCCGCAAAGACCAGGGCAAATTCCTCGCCACCATAACGGTAGGCGCGGCCGCCACCAGTGACCTTGGACAACCGGCTGGCAACCAGGCGCAACACCTGGTCGCCGACATCGTGGCCGTGGGTATCGTTGAATTTCTTGAAGTGGTCGACGTCGGTCATGGCGATCACATAGTTGCGCCCCAGCCGCTGCATACGCTCATTCAAGGCACGGCGCCCCGGCAGGCCAGTCAGCTCGTCGCGGAAGGCCATCTGATAGGCCTCGTGCGCCACGGCCGCGGCAATCATCAACATCACCTGGCTGCACATGATGTTCAGGGTAAACGGCAGGATGAACGTCTGCGGCAGCATCCAGAACAGGCCGATCAGGCCAATGACCTGCGCCGCATGCAACGGCCTGGGCGCACGCAGGTACTGCACCACCAGCAGGATGAACACGCCGAGGAACAGCGGGTAGACCATCTGGATCAGGCTCATCCACTGGCCATGCAAGGCCGGCCAGCGAATCTCTGCCAGCCAGGCCAGCAGCGCGTCGGGGTAGCTTTGCTCCAGTGCCACCGCAACGCTCGCAACGGCGAACAACACGGCGAAGCGGGCGACCAGGTCCTGCAGCAGGTGGGTGCGCTCCTGCCAGGCGCCATACAGCCCGAACAGGGCCGGCAGCAGCAGGCACACCAAGTGGAAGATGACCGCAGCGTCCGCACGCACGTGGCCGTTGTCGCGGTAGAAGTCGGTCTGGGTGTCGAGCAGGAAGTAGGCGATGTACACCGTGACCATCAGAAACAGCTCACGCTGGCGTCGGTAAACAGCACAGTAAGCACCGCCCAATAGCAGGACCAAGGTGGGCAAGACATTGAACAGCGATGTGAAAAAGACACTGAGGTCTCTTACGTAAGCCGCCGCAAGGCCTGCCAGCAAGAGAAACAGCGAAGGCAGGAAGTGGGTTACGCGTACAGCATCAAGACGAAACAAGGGTAATCTCCAACCCGGCAGATCAATAGTGGCATTGTGCCCTTATTTCATCGGCAGCGCGCGTGAACAGTTGAATACAGATCTGATGCCGCCCCTCTGTAGGAGCAGCCTTGTGCTGCGAAGAGGCCGGTATGACAAACGATTTTCTGTGGCCGTTATGGCCTCTTCGCAGCACAAGGCTGCTCCTACACAGGCATCTGGCTGCAGAATAAAAAAACCCGCCTGCCGGTGAGGGCAGGCGGGTTTTTGTGCACGCGGTGGATCAGTAAGAGAGGCCGAAGTGCTCTTCGTCCATCGCCATCAGGTTCCCAGCACCCGACAGCATGGTCGCCACATGGGTACGGGTGCGCGGCAGGATGCGCTGGAAGTAGAAGCGCGCGGTCTGCAGCTTGGCGGTGTAGAACGCCACTTCTTCAGTACCGGCAGCCAGCTTCTCGGCAGCCAGGCGAGCAATGTCGGCCCAGAAGTAAGCCAGGCAGGCGTAACCGGAATACATCAGGTAATCGACCGAAGCGGCACCCACTTCTTCGCGATCCTTCATGGCCGCCATACCCACTTTCATGGTCAGCTCGCCCCATTCCTTGTTGATGGCCGCCAACGGCTCAACGAACTCTTTGACCGCCTCGTTGCCTTCTTGCGCCTGGCAGAACTTGTGCACGATCTTGGTAAAGCCCTTCAGCGCTTCGCCTTGGGTCATCAGCACTTTACGGCCGAGCAGGTCCAGCGCCTGGATACCGGTGGTGCCTTCGTACAGCATGGAGATACGGCTGTCGCGCACGTTCTGCTCCATGCCCCACTCGGCGATGAAGCCATGGCCACCGTAGATCTGCACGCCGTGGTTGGCAGCCTCGAAACCGACTTCGGTCATGAAGGCCTTGGCGATCGGGGTCATGAAGGCCAGCAGGGCGTCGGCTTTTTTGCGCTCTTCCTCGTCCTGGCTGTACTTGACGATATCCACCTGCTTGGCGGTGAAGTAGACCATGGCGCGGTTGCCTTCGGCGAAGGCCTTCATGGTCAGCAGCATGCGGCGCACGTCCGGGTGGACGATGATCGGGTCAGCCGCCTTTTCAGGGGCTTTAGGGCCGGTCAGCGAACGCATCTGCAGGCGCTCACGGGCGTATTTCAGGCCACCCTGGAACGCCACTTCGGCGTGGGCCAGGCCTTGCAGCGCGGTGCCCAGGCGAGCAGTGTTCATGAAGGTGAACATGCAGTTCAGGCCTTTGTTGGCCGGGCCGATCAGGTAGCCGGTAGCGCCGTCGAAGTTCATCACGCAGGTGGCGTTACCGTGGATCCCCATTTTGTGCTCGATCGAGCCACAGGTCACCGCGTTGCGCTCACCGATAGCGCCTTCGGCGTTGGGCAGGAACTTGGGCACGATGAACAGCGAGATGCCTTTGGTGCCGGCCGGTGCATCGGGCAGGCGGGCCAGGACGATATGGACGATGTTATCGGCCATGTCGTGCTCACCGGCGGAGATGAAGATCTTGGTGCCGGACACTTTGTACGACCCGTCGGCCTGTGGCTCGGCCTTGGTGCGCAGCATGCCCAGGTCGGTACCGCAGTGCGGCTCGGTCAGGCACATGGTGCCGGTCCACTCGCCGCTGACCAGCTTGGTCAGGTAGGTGTGCTGTTGCTCTTCGGTGCCGTGCTCGGAAATGGTGTTCATTGCGCCATGGGACAGGCCTGGGTACATGCCCCACGACCAGTTCGACTCACCGACCATCTCGCTCAGGGCCAAGCCCAGCGACTCTGGCAGGCCTTGGCCGCCGTGGGCCACGTCGTGGGCAAGGCTCGGCCAGCCACCTTCGACGAATTGCTCGTAGGCCGCTTTGAAACCGGTCGGCGTCTTCACGCCCGACTCGCTCCAGGTGCAGCCTTCCTGATCGCCAACGCGGTTCAGCGGGGCCAGTACCTGCTCACAGAACTTCGCGCCTTCTTCGAGGATCGCGTCGACCATGTCGGGCGTGGCGTCCTGGCAACCCGGCAGGCTCTGATAATGCGCTTCGTAGCCGAGCAGTTCGTCGCGAACGAAACGGATATCACGCAAGGGGGCTTTGTAGTCAGGCATTGCGATGAACCTCTGTGATGAGTTCGGGGGTGATCGGAACTGCCGGCAAGGCTTGGCGGCCGTCGATCAAACAGTTGTTTGAAACTTACGTTTAGCGCGAGCGGATGTCAAGGAGGGACGATAGTGCCATTTACGCCACGAAAAATGGCGTTTACGCCACCCCACACATGAAATCAACACAACCCCTTGTAGGAGCAGCCTTGTGCTGCGAAGAGGCCAGCGATAAAAACGAACATTCCCTGGGTGTTTAGCGGCCGTCTTCGCAGCACAAGGCTGCTCCTACAGAGGGCGCGCAGGGGCGCAATGAGGCGCAAGGGAAGCCCGCGCCCACAAAGGAAGAGTCGCTAAGTTGAGTGCCGCGAGGGATCAGGCGTAGGTGTCGATGATCCGACCGAGCATTTCGTCGGATGCCTTGACGACTTTCGCGCCAAGCTCCACTTCATGTTTACCCAGTGCCAGTTGCACGGTACTGGTGGCCAAGTCCATCTGCTGGCTGCGATCAACAGCGCGCAGACGCTCAGCCTGGAAGTCGCTCGACTGGCTGGTGGCGGTGCGTTCGGCGGTACTGTTGGCGATCTGGCTGGCGGCTTGATCGACGCGGTTCTGGCCGCTTTGGATTGCGCTGAGGCCCGCGTAATAGGCGGAGCTGCCGGTGATTTCCATGTCAGGACTCCATTGACGCTGGATGACGAACAGGCCTCATTAAAGCAGCAGATGGCAGAAAAGGCCCGTTTAAATCGTCAATGGCCCAGTGCCAGTCGATAGGCAGCGGCCACTAATCCAGCAAATCCAGCTGCAAATGCTCAGCCACCATATCGGCACTCGCCAGCTTCAACTTCGGTACCCGCCCCAGGCAAGGCGCCGGCAAGCGCTCGGCGAGGCTGGCCAGGTTTTCTTCCAGGCGCGATGTGCGCGGTTCGATGATATTCGCCACCCAGCCCGCCAGTTGCAGCCCATCGCGGGCAATCGCTTCGGCGCTGAGCAAGGCATGGCTGATACAGCCCAGGCGCACCCCAACCACCAGGATCACCGGCAGTTGCAGGGCAATGGCCAGGTCAGACAGGTTGGCCTGGCCCGACAGCGGCACACGCCAGCCACCGGCGCCTTCGATCAAGGTGAAGTCGGCATTTTGCTGCAGCACGTTGCGCATCGCCGCCAGCAGCTCGGGTACACCCAGCGTGACGCCCGCCTCGCGCGCGGCCACATGCGGCGCAATCGCAGGCTCGAAGGCGAATGGGTTGACCTGTTCGTACGGCAATTTGATCGTGCTTTCATCGATCAGCGCCTGTGCGTCGCTGTTGCGCAGCCCCTTTGCGGTTACCGTGCAACCCGACGCCACCGGCTTGGCGCCCAATGTGCTCATGCCCTGCAACCGCGCTGCATGCAGCAGGCCGGCAGCAATCGTGGTCTTGCCGACATCGGTATCGGTACCGGCAATGAAATAGGCCTGGCTCATCTGACTCCCCTTACGCCTGTGGCTTGCGCAACACACCATAGACCACTTGGTAAGTGGCGGGCAGCCCCTGAGGCTGGCGAAACGCCTCGTACGCCTGCAACAAGCCCTGCATGCGAGCACGGCCAGTGAGGCCCGAAGGCCGGCCCGGGTTAATATTGTGCGCGCCAAGCGCCTTCAGCTCGTGGGTCAGGCTGCGTACATCGGGGTAGTGCAGCACGTGCGCGCGCTGCTGCAGCGCTACCTGCTCGAAGCCACTGCCCGCGCACAGGCGCTGATAATCGTCAAAGCGGCGGAAGCGGTTGACATGCACCAGGCCATCCACAGCCTGCCAGCTGGCACGCAGCTCATCGAGCGTGCCGACGCACAGGCTGCTGAATGCCAGCACCCCGCCTGGGCGTAACACCCGGCGCGCCTCGTCCAGCACACTGGCGAACTGCCCGCACCACTGCACCGCCAGGCTGGAGAACACCAGATCGACGCTGGCATCGCGCAGCGGCAAGCGCTCGGCATCGCCGGCCACGTGGTACTGCGCGCCGCGCTGTTCGTTGCGGGCATGGCGCAGCATTCCTTCGGCGATATCCACCGCCACGCCACTGGCCTGCGCGAAGCGCTCGGCCAGCACCCGGCTGAAGTGGCCGGTGCCGCTGCCCAGGTCCAGCCAGCGCGACGGTGCCAAGCCCTCTGGCAACTGGCCCAGCAGGTTCAGGCCGACGTCGCGCTGCAACGCCGCGACGCTGTCGTAGCTGGCCGCCGCGCGGGAAAACGAGGCGGCCACCTGGCGCTTGTCCGGCAGCGCGCCGGGCAGGGTCGGACGGGAAAGGTCAGTCATCGCCACTCTCATGCAGAAAACTCTTGATACCCGCCGCCAGCTCCTGTGGATATTCCAGCAGGAACGCGTGGGAACTGTCTTCAACCAGCCCGACCTCCACGTCGGGCAACAACTCGCTCAGCCCTTTGGCCGCCTCTGCCGGGACCAGTGCATCGCTGCCGGCGAACAAGTGCAGTTGCGGACCGCCATAAGCCTGCAGTGCCTCGCGAGTATCCAGCTGGGCCAGTACTTCCAGCCCGGTGGCGAGGTACAGCGGGTCGGTATCCGGCACACCGACGCCCAGCTGGCGCAGCAAGGTACGAGGCTGTTGGGCACCGTCGCTGCACAGGGTGCGGAAGCGTTTGAGGGTTACCTGGGTGTGGCTGCGGCAACCGTCGAGGAAGGTGCCGAAGGTATCTTCGGCCATGCCGTGGGGCCAGTCTGGCCGCGCCACGAAACTGGGGTTGCTGGCCAAAGTCAGCAATCCGCAACAGTGGTCGCCGCGCTTGCGCGCAAGTTCGCTGGCGAGCATGCCGCCCAGCGACCAACCGCCCAGCCAGGTATCACGGGGCAACTTGCGGTCAAGGTGGTCGACCCACGCCTGTACGTCGGCGTCGGCCAGCTCCGGCAGGGGCATCAGTTCGACCTGCAGGCGTGCATCCTGGGCACGCAGGCTGGCCGCCAACGGCTCCAGCGCAGCAGTACCCAGGCCCCATCCGGGGAGAAGGATCAGTCGGTTACGCATCGGCGGCCTCCAGCTGTGGATAACACTCGGCCAATGCATTCAACAATAGCTGCACCTGCGCTTCACTGTGCGCGGCGCTCAGCGTCACCCGCAGGCGGGCGCTGCCAGCGGGCACGGTGGGCGGGCGAATTGCCGTCACCAGCAAGCCACGTTCGCGCAACATCTGCGACAGGCGCAGCGCTTGTGCGCTGTCGCCAATCAGGATCGGCTGGATCGGCGTCGGGCTGTCCATCAGCTGCAGGCCGATCTGTTCGGCACCTAGGCGGAACTGGCGGATCAACGCAGCCAGGTGCTCACGGCGCCAGGTTTCGCGGCGCAGCAGCTCCAGGCTCTTGAGCGTGGCACAGGCCAGCGCCGGGGGTTGGCTAGTGGTGTAGATATAGGGCCGGGCAAACTGCACCAGCGCTTCGATCAACGCTTCGCTGCCGGCGACAAAGGCACCCGCCGTACCGCAGGCCTTGCCCAGCGTGCCGATCAGCACAGGCACATCATCGATGCCCAGGCCGAAGTGCTCGACGATACCGCCACCTTGCGCACCCAACGTGCCCAGGCCATGGGCATCATCGACCATCAGCCAGGCGCCGCGGGCGCGGGCAACCTTGGCCAACGCCGGCAAATCGGCAAGGTCGCCATCCATGCTGAACACCCCGTCGGTTACCACCAGGGTATTGCCGACGGCCTTGTCCAAGCGGCTTTCCAGGCTGGCCGGGTCGTTGTGCAGATAGCGGTTGAAACGGGCGCCGCTCAGCAGCCCGCCGTCGAGCAAGGACGCGTGGTTAAGGCGGTCCTGCAACACCGTGTCACCCTGCCCCACCAGGGCGGTGATTGCACCCAGGTTGGCCATGTAGCCGGTGGAGAACAACAGCGCGCGCGGGCGCCCGGTGAGTTCTGCCAAGGCCTCCTCGACCTGGTGGTGCGGCGTGCTGTGGCCAACCACCAGGTGCGACGCCCCGCCACCGACACCCCACCGCTCGGCGCCCGCCTGCCACGCAGCAATCACCTCGGGGTGGTTGGCAAGGCCCAGGTAATCATTGCTGCAAAACGCCAACAGCGGCTGGCCATCGACCACCACCTCAGGCCCTTGCGGGCTCTCCAGCAGGGGCCGTTGCCGATACAGGTCTGCGGCGCGCCGTTCGGCCAGGCGCGCCGCCAGGTCAAAGGCCATCTCAGGCCGATGCTGCGTTGTAGAACATCTCGCTGCTGCGCTGTTCGACCAGCGCCTGCTCGATGGCCGCCTGGTGCACTTCATCGGCATGCTCTTCGCGGGCCTCAGGCTTGATGCCGAGGCGGGCGAACAGCTGCATGTCTTTGTCAGCCTGCGGGTTGGCGGTGGTCAGCAGTTTTTCGCCATAGAAGATCGAGTTGGCGCCAGCCATGAAGGCCAGGGCCTGCATCTGTTCGTTCATCTGCTCACGGCCGGCCGACAGGCGCACATGCGACTTGGGCATCAGCAGGCGGGCCACCGCCAGCATGCGGATGAAATCGAACGGGTCGACATCTTCTTCCTCGGCCAGCGGCGTGCCGGCGACCTTGACCAGCATGTTGATCGGCACCGACTCTGGGTGCTCCGGCAAGTTGGCCAACTGGATCAGCAGGCCGGCACGGTCGTCCAGCGACTCGCCCATGCCCAGGATGCCACCAGAGCAGATCTTCATCCCGGCATCGCGCACATAGGCCAAGGTCTGCAGGCGCTCGCTGTAGGTGCGGGTGGTGATGATGCTGCCGTAGAACTCCGGCGAGGTGTCGAGGTTGTGGTTGTAGTAGTCGAGGCCGGCCTGGGCCAGGGCCTGGGTCTGGTCCTGGTCGAGCTTGCCGAGGGTCATGCAGGTTTCCAGGCCCATGGCCTTCACCCCTTTGACCATTTCCAGCACGTAGGGCATGTCCTTGGCCGACGGGTGCTTCCACGCCGCGCCCATGCAGAAGCGGGTCGAGCCAATGGCTTTGGCGCGGGCAGCTTCTTCCAGCACCTTCTGCACTTCCATCAGCTTCTGTTTTTCCAGCCCGGTGTTGTAGTGGCCGGACTGCGGACAATATTTGCAATCTTCTGGGCAGGCGCCGGTCTTGATCGACAGCAGGGTCGAAACCTGAACGCGATTCGGGTCGAAGTGCGCGCGGTGCACGGTCTGCGCCTGGAACAGCAGGTCATTGAACGGTTGCTGGAACAGCGCCTTGACCTCAGCCAAGGTCCAGTCGTGACGTGTTGTTGCAGTTGTGCTGGCGCTCATCGGCGTTTCCTTGTTTAGGCTGTAACTGGCGCCGGGACAGGAAAGCCGCCAGCGCATCACGGATAGCTCGCATAGTCATGGAAGGCCTATGAACTGTCAACCTTGGATAAAAGCACTGGTTTACAAGTGTGCAAATATTAACCATAGCTGTTTACTGTGCGATGAAACTGCCGAACAGCCCTACCCTTTATGCGTCGCATGCGAGCAGGAGCTGCCGTGGTTAAGTGAATACTGCCTGCGCTGTGCGCTGCCGCTACCAATGGCCGAGCTCACCTGCGCCCAGTGCAGCCGCCGCGCACCAGCCTTCGATCAGGTCGTCGCGCTTTGGCATTACGGCTTCCCCGCGGATACGCTGATCAGCCGTTTCAAGCACAACCGCCAATGGCCGCTGGGGCGTTTAATGGCCGAAATGTTGAGCCACGGCCTGCAGCATCGCTACGCGGAAGGCTTGGCCAGGCCTGACCTGCTGTTACCCGTACCACTGGCCAGGCGTCGACAGCGCGAGCGCGGTTTCAACCAGGCCGGCATGTTGGCGCGCTGGCTGTCGCAGCGCCTGGCAATCAACTTCAACGAGCGTTTGCTCCAGCGCACACGCGACACACCGGCGCAGCAAAGCCTGGATGCCAAGGCGCGTCGGCGCAATCTGCAGCGGGCCTTTGCCCTGATTGAAGCGGGCGCATTCAAGGGCCTGCATGTGGCCGTGGTCGACGACGTGCTGACCACCGGGGCCACCGCACAGGCCATTGCCACGCTGCTGCGAGAAGCCGGTGCGCGACGTATCGATGTGTATTGCCTGGCACGCACGGCAAAACCGGGGCAAGCTTGACGGGTCAGTCTCAGATAGGCGCCATCATGTCCCTGCCCGCTCTCCTCACCCAGCACATCGCCCGCCGCCCGCAACGCATTGCCTTGCTCCAGCACATCGCCGAGCAAGGCTCGATCACCCGCGCCGCCAAGGCTGCCGGCATCAGCTACAAAGCCGCCTGGGACGCCATCGATGAGCTCAACAACCTGGCCAGCCAGCCGCTGGTCGAGCGCAGCACCGGCGGGCGTGGCGGCGGTGGCGCACGCCTGTCGGCCGAAGGCGAGCGGGTGCTGCGGCTGTACCAGCGTTTGCAGGCCTTGCAGGCACAGATCCTGGAAGCTGCCGAAGACTCCAGCGACCTCGACCTGCTCGGGCGTTTGATGTTGCGCACCAGTGCCCGCAACCAGCTGCAAGGCCAGGTCAGCGCATTGCGCAGGGAGGGGCGCCATGACCGCGTCAGCCTGGCACTGGGCGGTGGGCTGGTGATAGAAGCCTTGATCACCCGCGGCAGTACCGAGCGTTTGGAGCTGAGCTTGGGCCGCATGGTAGTGGCGTTGCTCAAGGCCGGATGGGTTCAACTGCTGGGGGCTGATGATCAGCCGGAGCCAGGCAGTAACTGCCTGACGGCTTGTATCGAGGAAGTCCTGGCTGAGGAAGGGGGCAGCAGTGAATTGCGCATGGCACTGGGCAATGGCCAGACGCTGTGTGCACTCGCCGAAACAGCGTGGCTGGCCCAGCAGGGCCTGAAGGCGGGTGACGAGGCCAGGGTGCAGTTTCACCCGTCCTTCGTCCTGCTGGGGGTACCGGTCTAGGTCAGGTTACGTTGGTGAAGATGCCAGTCACCGGCGACACGTTGCCGGCATAAGGAACCGAGGTCCCGGCGGCCAGCGCGATCGTTGACCAGATGCGTTGCATGTCGACAAACCTGAGTTTTGCATCCGAGTACAATTCCCGATCCCACTGGCTCTTGATACTGAAATAGCGGCCATTTCCGCTGCCATTGCGCAGAAGGCCACTGGCACCACCCATGAGTACCATGGGCATGTTCATCATGTGCTCTGGCGCGCCGTCGGCCATCTCACTGGTGAAAACCACCAAGGTATGATCGAGCAAGCGGTCCCCAGGTACATCAGGGTCGCTGTAACGGGCCAGTTCATCCATGAACAATTTCACCTGCCGCGTGTACCACTGCCTGGAGCCTCTCCAAACTTCCTCGCCAGCATAACGGTGAGCGCAGTCATGGGGGTTGGTGCTGGCGCTGACATCGAGAATATTCAGCGACTCGGCAGAACGCCCAACCTGCACCGTCGCAACACGGGTCACACCGCACCCCAAGGCAGCGGCCACCACCTTGTGATGGCCGGCCTGAACTTCATTGCGGAACTGCGCCGAACTGATCGGGTGATCTTCCAACAACAACGGTTCACAAACTGAGGGTATCGCCCCTTCCAGATCCTTGGCGACCTGCTCTAACGCATCCAGATGAGTCACCAGCTTTTCTCGCTGGGCGCCTGCCACGCGCCCTCTGAGTTCTGCGATATCGGCGCGGATCGGGTCGAAAACATGGGCATTGCGAGTTTGACGATCGCGCACCTCGCGGGAGGTCGCACCAAACACCGACTCGTAAAGACGCACGGGGTTCTGCTGAGGCGCCCTGATCTTGTCCCCCTCCCAAGACACATACCAAGGATTGTCGTCGATGCCCGCATGCGGGCCAGCAAACAGGCTGCGATGGGTTGGCTGAGTGCCAGGCATCGCATCTCCCAGAATCTTGTCTATGGAACTACTTTTCCCCTCTCTGTCACGCAATACGTAGTTCCAGCCTGCATGACCGCCTTGACCCGAGGCTACGATCATACCCTGCAAGTACAATGACTGGTCTCGATAGGCTGCCAACTCCTGGCTGACTACGTTGAGTTCAAAGTCTGCGGTGTCATCACTTACGGCACGCGGAAACCACAGCCCGTCGCTATAGACGCCTTTGTACGAATCGACCGCAAGCCCGTCTGGCGTGATAAAGAACACCACCTTCAAACGCGGCGCCTGCCGCTGCCCTTGCAGCAGAAATTGAGCAAACCCACTGCTGCTAAGCGGCAACAGCGTACCCGCCGCAGCCAATTGCATCAGGAAACGCCGGCGGCTCTTCAGGATGTCCATGTCAATTCTCCTCTTGGCGCTTGAGGAACACAGGTGAGGTAGCCAGCTCGCGAATCATCTGGATCAACGAACCGTTGGTCTTGAGCGATTCGGCGGCAGACTTCAACGTGCCGACCGACCCTGCAGAAACCTTGTTGCCGAACATGAAACGGAAATAGCTGTCGGCCATGCAGGTTTGCGCCGTCAGGTTAGTGGGCAGCAGCTGAGCGATATCGCGCACGTTGTGGACGCTTGCCCAGTTCTCCAGGCCCGTGTTGCTGATGAACGGCCCTGAGGCGTCAATCTTCAACTGCTCCGGGAATTGCGCATGGTTGTAAGCCGGCTCGGTTTCGCGGTAGCGCCCGGAAGCATCGTAGTTTTCCATGCTGGAACCGGTGTCGTTCATGTACTTGTGGCACTGCCAGCAACGGCCCTCCGAGGCTTGCTCACCGTTGACCAGGTCCCAACGTTCGCGCGTCGAGATCGCCCTTGGCGGATACTGCGGCTCTTGCGGGTCGGCATCGACCGGCGCACCGAACTCGCGGCACAGCAACTGCTCGCGGATCATGATGCCCCGCTTGACCAGTGAGGTAGCCTGGTAGTCAGAGGTGGCCGCCTGGGTAGCGCCCAGGTGCAACAGCCCACCCCGTCGCTCATCGACCGTGACCTTACGCATGTCGCCTCCGGTCACCCCGGCAATGCCGTAATGTTCTGCCAGCCTTTGATTGAGGAAGGTATACCCAGGGTTGAACAGTGCATTGAATGCCCCGCCGCTTTTGAGCACCTCACCCACCAGACGTGCCTGCTCCTGCCGCATGCTCTGGATGACCTCAGGCTTCAGCCCGGGCTTTTCCTGGATGTCGCGGCTGGTCTTGATGTAGTAGCTGATGAAGCGGTTGAACTGTGCGATGCCCTGCTCACTCATCAGCATCTGCTGAGCCAGCGCACCCATCTGCTCGGGCGTCTCGAGCTGACCTTGTTCGGCCATGCGCATGAGCTCTTCACTCGGCGTGGTACCCAGCATTGCGTACGAAAGCGCTGTCGCTCGTTCGTTGGCGGTCAACTGATAGGTACCGGATGTCCGGCCATCTGTTACGCCCAATTCAGAGCGATACAGGAAGTGAGGTGACAGCAGCAATGCTGCGACCAGCGAGGCATCATCATGGTCAGCCTTCACGGCCTCATACCGGCTCAACTCAGCCGGGCTCAGTGGCCGTCGGAAGACGCGATGGCCTAGGCTTTCGACGCTCTGTTGAGCCAGCCATTGCGGTTCGACCTTGCCTGCCACATTCCACGCCACGTCATACAGCGTCTTCAGGTCTTCGGCGTTGATCATCCCCAGATCTGCCTCCCCGACGTACTTGAATTCTTTATCAAACTTGTCAGCCGGCAACGTATCGGCCTGCACTTGCACGGCAAACAGGTCGTGCACGCTGTTCACATACTCGTCACGGGTCAGCAAGCGCAGTTGCCGCTTGCCGAATGCTTGCCCAGGGTCCAGATAGCCGGCCCACAACTCGTCGTAGAAGTAGTCGGCAATCTGCCCCGAGCAAGACGCATCGCAATGCCCGCTCACGCTCATGCCAAGAATCTGCTGAACCAGGGCTTCCTTGCCCGCCAGGCTCCAGTTGATGGCCTTGTTGGCATCCTGGAAGTACTGCACGGTGTGGCACTTCGCACAGGCGGTCGCCACGACCTGTTTGCCGAGTTCGGCGACGTGCTGGTAGCGCATCTCAACCTTTACTGCATCCCGGCTTTCTTCATCGATGTTCACGACCTGTTGGGTCGGCTCTGGCAGTTCGCCCTGGTAGTACGGGAAGTTGAATTTGTGCTCGCCGACTGGCAGCAGCACGTCCTGGGAGCTGCCCCATGGCACCTTGATAACCTGCGCCTCGCCGTCGCTGATCAGGGTGACTTCCCACTGCGCCGGCGCCTCGCCACTGAATGCAGGCTTGGCCGGTGCAACCACAGTGGCCTTGACGGGTTGGAACGGTGGCCGCTCGATGTAGGCGAGTTGCACGACCTGCGCGTCCGGCGAGTCACTCAGCGTCACCTGTTGCTGGCGCTGGCTGGGTATCAGCTTACCGACGTTGTCCAGTGTGACCGTATACGTGCCGGCAGCCAGGCCCTTGATGCTCAGTGGCGACTCACCCCAGGCGACATCGAAACGCCGGCTGCGCCCATCGCTGCCCGTGAGCGTGCCACTGATCATCAGTGGCCGAACCTCGGGGCTTGGCGCCACAGTGGGTTGCAGTTTGAGCAGGCTCTTGCCCACCACTTGCCCCATGTCGAAGGTGATGCGATAGATCACCCCGGCCAAGTCGTCAGACACCAGCAGCGAGTTGTCGCTCAATGGCAACATGTCGGCTGGGCGGCCCAGGCACGAGTCGTCCAGGCAATACACATTGAAGTGCTCTGTCGAGCCTCCCCAGCCCGTTACCAGCGGGATCTGGTTGATAACCTCACGTCCGTCCTTGACCGTGAGCATCCGCAGTTCCATGCCTGGGCTGGCTTTGGTCCCCGTCCCATGCACGGCCACCAGCAGGCGCTGCAGATTATCGCCATCGTTGTAGAACCCTTCCCAGAACTCGATGCCCAGCGGCGCGGTGTTGCTACCCAGTTCATAGGCGGGCGCCTCATAATCTTCAGGTTTGAGCAGGTGCAATGGCTTGTCCGAAACGATCGCCCCATCGGCCAATGGCGGCACGATGGAGCCTGGCTCCTGGTATTCCTCCTGGGTAAACCCAGGCACATCGCGGCCGTAGAAATACGGCACGCCGAAATGCTGCCCTTCCTGGCTGATCAAGTTGACTTCATCGGAGTTCAGGTAGCCTTGCCGGTTGTTATCGGTGAACCAGATTTTGCCGTCCGGGTGCCAGGTAAAGCCGACCGCATTGCGCACGCCTTTGGCCAGCACCCGGGAGGTGCCGTTTTCGATGTCATAGCGCAGCACTGTGCCGTAACGCCCATCTGGCGGAATGATGCAGGTATTGCAGGGGATACCGACGGCGGTATAGAGGCCCTTGTCCGATGGGTCGATCGGGTTGAAGTGCAAAGGATGCTTCTGGTGCCAGATACGCTGACCAGGCCGCCCCAGCGGGAAATCGGCTTCGTCGGCGGGGAAGTTCATCACCACCTCAGGCTTAGCATCACGATAGTGCTCATCGACATTGCGAACCCGATACAACTTGCCGGAGGTCGAGAAATACAGGTCGCCATCGCGGTACACCACGCCATGGGGCTCTTCCAGCCCTGAGGCCAGCAGATACACCCCTGTTGGCTTACCGGCCTCGTCCAGCGGGATCGCATAGACGAACCCTGCCGTGCGCGCTTCATAGGTGTAGACGGGGATGGCACTGGAGCCGACGTAAAGCACCCGGTTGCCCATCGCCATCTGCCGCGGTTGATACAGGCCGCTGGCAAACAGCTCCACCTTCACACCTGGCAGCGTCACTAGCCTGCTCAGGTCCAGTGGCTGGCGAAACTTGACCTCGAAGCTGATCTTCTCTGGCGTGTCAGGTTTGAATTCGACCTGGGTAGGCGTGGTCAGCGGCAGGTAACCCTGAGCCTCGTTCATGATCAGGTCGTACTTGCAGGCAGGAAGGTCAGGCAAAGTCAGCACTTCATCAGAACGCCCGGAGAACGGAATCGTCTCTTCTTTGCAGCGCAGCACGCCACTGACCTCAAGGTTGCGCCGCCCTGCCGGCCCGACCCCTTGCGTCGATGCCGTGAACGGTACCTTGCCCGTCACTGTGCTGAATGACAGCTCCAGTGTGTTGGTCTGGGGCTGAGCATTACAAGCACCGAGGTCGTTCCACGCATCGCGCCAGAGCTCGCTACCGTTGAATGCTTCACCCGGGGAGTAAGGTGGCTGATTACACCACTGCCAGGCACCGACAGTACCTTCTCTGTCGTTTTTGCATTGGAAGGCCCTGCCAACATTGGTCACCAAACTGTCCTGGCTGTAGGGGGTTTCTCCAGCGGCGGGCTTTTCATAGGCAGGCGCTTGACACTGTTCAGGCGTTGCCTGTCGTGTTTTCGAGCGCTCCCCCGAAGGTACAAGGATCAAGTATCCCACCAGGCTTATCAGCAGTGCAGCAAGACCGAACGCAGCAAGACGGCGCATGAATCGTCTCCTTGTCGAAGCCACCCCGCGCACATGCGCAGGTGACAACCGCCCCGGTGCTCCAGTGGCCAATATGACCAGCCGAATCCGGGATCTCTGAACCGTTCGTGCGCGACTGCCGATATGCGAGAGCGATGAGCAGGACGGTAATCCAGCATCCTTTTTGTGGGTACTGGCAGAAATGCTAGGTACTCGGCAAGTGGGCGGCGCTTGATTGCTTGCGCCTGCGAACCGATTGAGGGAGGCTGGACGCTCAGAGCGTCATTACAATGCGGGCGCTATGCCCCATTCCCCCTGCGGAGCTTTCATGTCCCACCCCTTCGACACCCTCACCCCCGACCTGGTCCTGGACGCCGTTGAAAGCATCGGCTTTCTCAGCGACGCCCGGATCCTGGCCCTGAACAGCTACGAGAACCGCGTCTATCAGGTGGGCATCGAAGACTCACAGCCGCTGATCGCCAAGTTCTACCGCCCAGGCCGCTGGAGCGATGAGGCCATCCTCGAAGAGCACCGCTTCACCGCTGAGCTTGCCGATTGTGAAGTGCCGGTGGTCGCGCCTCTGCAACATGACGGCCGCACGCTGTTCGAGCACCAGGGTTTTCGCTTCACCCTGTTCCCCCGCCGCGGCGGCCATGCCCCGGAGCCCGGCAACCTCGACCAGCTGTATCGCCTCGGCCAGTTGCTCGGCCGCCTGCATGCCGTGGCTGCGACGCGCCCGTTCGAGCACCGCGAAGCATTGGCTGTGGACAACTTTGGCCACGCGTCACTGCAAACCCTGCTTGAGGGCAACTTCGTACCGCGGGAATTGCTACCTGCTTTCGAGTCCGTCGCCCGCGACCTGCTGAAACGGGTCGAGGACATCTACGCGCGCACCCCGCACAAAGTGATGCGCCTGCACGGCGACCTGCACCCCGGCAACCTGATGCATCGCGACGAGGTGTATCACGTCGTCGACCTCGACGACTGCCGCATGGGCCCAGCGGTGCAAGACCTGTGGATGATGCTCGCCGGCAGCCGCGAGGAACGCCTCGGCCAACTGGCAGAGTTGATCGACGGCTACAACGAGTTCCACGACTTCGACCCACGCGAACTGCCCCTGATCGAGCCCTTGCGAGCCTTGCGCCAGCTGCACCACAGCGCCTGGCTGGCCCGTCGCTGGGACGACCCGGCATTCCCGCGCAGCTTCCCTTGGTTTGGCCAACCGCGCTACTGGGGCGACCAGATTCTCGCACTGCGCGAGCAGATGGCGGCCCTCGATGAACAACCGCTGAAAATGTTCTAGATGTGTGCTGACCTCTGTCTACAATAGGCGTCGCTTTATTTAGCTACCTAAGCAAGGATTCTGCATGCACGCCGCAAACCCGCAACGCGGGTACATCCTGGGCCTCAGCGCCTACATCATCTGGGGCCTGTTCCCCCTTTACTTCAAGGCCATCCAGAGCGTCCCCGCCGTGGAGATCATCGTCCACCGGGTGCTCTGGTCGGCGTTGTTCGGTTCGCTGCTGCTACTGGTCTGGAAGCACCCAGGCTGGTGGCGCGAACTGCGCGACAACCCGCGCAGGCTGGCCATCCTCGCCCTGAGCGGCGCGCTGATCGCGGGTAACTGGCTGACGTATGTGTGGTCGGTGAACAACGGCCGCATGCTCGAAGCCAGCCTGGGCTATTACATCAACCCGCTGATCAACGTGTTGCTGGGCATGCTCATCCTCGGCGAGCGCCTGCGCCGCCTGCAATGGCTGGCGGTGGCCATGGCGGCCGTGGGGGTGGCCCAGCAGGTGTGGCAAGTGGGCAGCCTGCCTTGGGTGTCTCTGGTGCTGGCGCTGAGCTTCGGCTTCTATGGGTTGATCCGCAAACAGGCGCCGGTGGCAGCGCTGCCGGGCCTGGTAGTGGAAACCTGGATGTTGGTGCCGCTGGCCCTTGGCTGGATGTTGCTGCACCCCGCTGCCCTGAGCGCGCAGGGCGCGTTCTACACCAGCAGCGAAGCGTTGTGGTTGATGGCGGCAGGGCCAGTGACCCTGGTACCGCTGGTGTGCTTCAACGCCGCCGCACGCCACCTGCCGTATACCACCTTGGGCTTCCTGCAGTACCTGGCGCCGACGCTGGTATTGCTGCAGGCAGTGTTGTTGTTTGACGAGCATTTGTCGTCGAGCACGTTGGTGGCGTTTATGTTCATCTGGGCGGGTTTGGCGATTTATAGCGTCGATGCCTGGTTGAATTTGCGCAAACGCGCCTGATCAAAAAATGATCAAAACTCTGCAAGGTACGCCAGCCATGGCTTGCAGAGACATCTCCAGAGGTTATCCACACCCTCGTCCCCGTGCTTTGTGCACAAGCCGCTGATATTTGGATGTTTTTTGATCAAAACCTTGCAAGGCGCATGTTACCTGGGCTGGAGAGGTGCGCCCCCAGGTTATCCACAGGGCCGTACCTGTGAAATGGGGGATAACCCTGGGGTCCGCTTCGCGGCCCATTCGCAGCACAAGGCTGCTCCTACAGAGGTTGCGTGGTACCTGTAGGAGCAGCCTTGTGCTGCGAATGGGCCGCAAAGCGGACCCCGGCAATCCCAAATCAATCCTCCGCCCGCAACTCCAACTCCACCATCAAATCATCCGCCAAACTCTCCAACCGCTGCCGCAGCTCATCCAGCGACAACGTCAACGGCAGCGCCAACAGCGCATTGGCATGAAACAGCGGCTCGCTGCTCATCGGTGCAGGCCGCACCTCGGTGGTAAAGCGCTCCAGGTTCACCCCAAGCTCGGCCAGCAGCCGGGTGATATCACGCACGATCCCCGGCCGGTCATTGCCCACCAGCTCCATGGCGATCGGCTTCCAGGTGCACGAGGGCTCGATGCCGCTCTCGGCAATCAGCACGCGAATGTCATACCGCGCCAAGCCCTGCAACGACGCCACCAGCTCTGTGTAATTTTCTGCCGGCACCGCCACCCGCAAGATGCCGGCAAACTGCCCGGCCATGCGTGACATGCGGCTTTCCAGCCAGTTGCCGCTGTGGTCGGCGATGCATTGGGCAATGCGTTCGACCTGGCCGGCCTTGTCAGGGGCAATCACAGTGAGTACAAGATGATCCACAAGCCCTTCCTCTGCGTCGAACCGCGCTGGGCGGCGATAAACCGGGGGATCGATTGAGTATAGGCAAGGCGCGGCAACCTGCCGCAGGGCAATCGACATAACGAATCGTGTACTGTTTCAAGATTTATCTGGAACAATCCACCTGTTTTTTGCGAACATACCCACTCCCAGCGTGACCATACGCGACCAACGGGTCGCACAACGACGCTTTTAGTCTGATTTTGCCCCGCCTACTGCTTCATGTAGTATCCCGTGGCGCGGACTACAAAACGTCGTTTGGATGTCTGCCAAGGCGCCTGTGAAAATACGCACACTGCCCGCCAGCCCGTCTGGCAGGCCGCACCCAGCCGCCCTAGGGTTCATTCACCCAGGGCATGCACTGGTGCCGTGTTTAGAGAAGCGCTACAGGCTTAATACAGAAGAGCGAAATAGCTGAGCAGAGTGAGGCAAGCAATGACTGGATACGTTCAAGTCGGTGGCCTTCAGGTCGCCAAGGTCCTGTACGACTTCGTGAACAACGAAGCCATCCCAGGGACCGGCATCGTCGCCGAGCAGTTCTGGGCAGGTGCAGAGAAGATCATCAATGACCTCGCTCCAAAGAACAAAGCCCTGCTCGCCAAGCGCGACGAGCTGCAAGCCAAGATCGACGCCTGGCACCAGGCACGCAAAGGCCAGGCCCATGACGCCGTAGCCTACAAAAGCTTCCTCCAGGAAATCGGCTATCTGCTGCCACAAGCCGACGATTTCCAGGCCACCACACAAAACGTGGACGAAGAAATCGCCCGCATGGCCGGCCCGCAGCTGGTCGTGCCGGTGATGAACGCCCGTTTCGCCCTGAACGCCGCCAACGCCCGCTGGGGCTCGCTCTACGACGCCCTGTATGGCACCGATGCCATCAGCGATGAAGGCGGCGCCGAGAAAGGCCAGGGTTACAACAAAGCGCGTGGCGACAAGGTCATCGCCTTCGCCCGCGCCTTCCTCGACGAAGCCGCGCCACTGGCTGCGGGCTCGCATGTCGACTCCACCGCCTACAGCATCCAGGGCGGCAAGCTGGTGGTCGCCCTCAAGGGTGGCAGCAACAGCGGCCTGCGTGACGACGCACAACTGATCGGCTTCGTCGGTGACGCCGCCGCGCCGACCGCCGTGCTGCTCAAGCACAACGGCCTGCACTTCGAAATCCAGGTCGATGCCAGCACCCCGGTCGGCAGCACCGATGCCGCCGGCGTCAAAGACATCCTGATGGAATCGGCACTGACCACCATCATGGACTGCGAAGACTCGGTTGCGGCTGTAGACGCCGATGACAAGGTCATCGTCTACCGCAACTGGCTGGGCCTGATGAAAGGCGACTTGGCCGAAAGCGTGAACAAGGGTGGCAAGACCTTCACCCGTACCATGAACCCAGACCGCGAGTACGCCGCGCCTAACGGTGGCAGCGTCACCCTGCACGGTCGTTCGCTGTTGTTCGTGCGCAACGTGGGTCACCTGATGACCAACCCGGCGGTCCTCGATGCCCAGGGCAACGAAATCCCGGAAGGTATCCAGGACGGGCTGTTCACCAACCTGATCGCCCTGCACAACCTCAACGGCAACACCAGCCGCAAGAACACCCGCACCGGCAGCGTGTACATCGTCAAGCCGAAGATGCATGGCCCTGAAGAAGTGGCCTTTGCCGCCGAAATCTTCAGCCAGGTCGAAGACCTGTTGGGCATGCCGCGCAACACCGTCAAGGTCGGCATCATGGACGAGGAACGCCGCACCACGGTCAACCTCAAGTCCTGCATCAAGGCAGCCGCCGAGCGCGTAGCGTTCATCAACACCGGCTTCCTCGACCGCACCGGTGACGAAATCCACACCTCCATGGAAGCCGGCGCTGTCGTGCGCAAAGGCGCCATGAAGAACGAGAAGTGGATCGGCGCTTACGAGAACAACAACGTCGACGTCGGCCTGGCCACCGGCCTGCAAGGCCGTGCGCAGATCGGCAAAGGCATGTGGGCCATGCCCGACCTGATGGCCGCCATGCTTGAGCAGAAGATCGCTCACCCGCTGGCCGGGGCCAACACCGCCTGGGTACCTTCGCCGACTGCCGCGACCCTGCATGCCCTGCACTACCACAAGGTCGATGTGCAGGCACGTCAGCGCGAGCTGGCTACGCGCACCCCGGCGTCGGTCGACGACATCCTGGCTATCCCGCTGGCTGCCGACACCAACTGGTCGGACGAAGAGATCCGCAACGAGCTGGACAACAACGCCCAAGGCATCCTCGGTTACGTGGTGCGCTGGATCGATCAGGGCGTGGGTTGCTCGAAAGTGCCGGACATCAACAACGTCGGCCTGATGGAAGACCGCGCCACTTTGCGCATCTCGGCCCAGTTGCTGGCCAACTGGCTGCGCCATGGCGTGGTCAGCGAGGCGCAGGTGCTGGAAAGCCTCAAGCGCATGGCGGTGGTGGTTGACCAGCAGAACGCCAGCGACGCCCTGTACCGCCCGATGGCGCCGAACTTCGACGATAACGTCGCGTTCCAGGCGGCTGTAGAGCTGGTGATCGAAGGTGGCAAGCAGCCGAACGGTTATACCGAGCCGGTGCTGCACCGCCGCCGTCGCGAGTTCAAGGCGCGTAACGGGCTGTAAATCGCAAGGGGCCGCTGTGCGGCCCATTCGCGGGCAAGCCCGCTCCTACAGGTACCCCACTCAGCTCGAATGCGATGGGGTACTTGTGGGAGCGGGCTTGCCCGCGAATGCTATGGCACAAGCAACCGACCTACTTGAGCCTTAACTCTTTCTTTACCAACCCCAGCAGTTTCTCCAGATCCACAGGTTTGAGCAGAAAATCCACCACCCCAAGGTGCATCACATCCACCGCCTCTTTCACATCGGTGTCACCCGACACCACGATGATCGACAACGCAGCCCACCTCGACTCACGAATCTGCCGGATCAACGCCATTCCATCCTTGGGTTCCATGCGCAGATCAGTAATCATCAGGGCAATTCTGGGTTCCCAGTGCAGCTTCCACAGCGCTTCAAGAGCACCGTCGGCCGTCATGCAATCGATGCCTCTGCTTTTCAGGTAGTAGCTCAGCGCCTTCCTGTTCACGGCATTGTCATCGACCACCAGCACCACCGGTCGGGGCGCAACAGGCGCACTTACCACGGCCAGTGCCTCGCGTTCGGCGTCACTCAGGAGGTCGTCATGCTCAACCATGGTCATCTCGTCAAAAAGTCGTGCTCACGGTAAGACCGCATCTTGCGATATTGATCACACGCCGCTCATAGACTTACGTCCAATGGGCACCACAGCGCAGCCAGCCGACCATGGGGACCGAGAACAACAAGGCCGGCACCTATATATAGATATATATAGTTCGGCGTAGCGATACGGTCAGCTTCATGAGTAAAAAGGACGCCTACAGCCAGGCGGGCAGGACGGCTGTGCTACAGAACATACAAGGCACGTTGCAGTTTCTGCAGCGCTTCCCCCCGTTCAACCAGATGGAGCACGGCCACCTGGCGTATCTGGTCGAGCAGTGCCAGCTGCGCTTCTATGCCAGCGGCGAAAGCATCGTCAAACCCGCCGATGGCCCAGTCGAACACTTCTACATCGTCAAGCAGGGGCGCGTCGTGGGCGAGCGCCAGCACCTGGTCAAACCCGGGGTGGAAACCACCTTCGAGATCACCAGCGGCGAGTGCTTCCCCCTGGCCGCGCTGCTGGGCGAGCGTGCCACCCGCACCGAGCACCTGGCCGGTGAGGACACCTTCTGCCTGCAACTGAACAAGGCCGCGTTCATCCGCGTGTTCTCCTTGTCGGAAGCTTTCCGCGACTTCGCCCTGCGCGGGGTCAGCAGCCTGCTCGACCAGGTCAACCAGCAAGTGCGCCAACGTGCCGTGGAAACCCTCGGCACCCAGTACTCGTTGAATACCCCCTTGGGCGAACTGGCCATGCGTCACCCGGTGGTCTGCAGCCCCGACATGCCGCTGCGCGACGCCGTGCGGTTGATGCACGAGCAGCAGGTCGGCAGCATTGTCGTGGTCGACCCCGCACGCTACCCGATCGGCATCTTCACCCTGCGCGACCTGCGCCAGGTGGTAGCCGCCGCCGATGCCCACCTGGGTGCGCCGATCGAGCAGCACATGACCGCCAAACCGTTCTACCTCAGCCCGCTGGCCAGCGCCTTCGACGCCGCCATGGCCATGACCGAGCGGCACATCGCCCATGTTTGCCTGGTGGACAACCAGCGCCTGTGCGGGGTGGTCTCCGAACGTGACCTGTTCTCCCTGCAACGGGTCGACCTGGTGCACCTGGCGCGTACCATTCGTCATGCACCGCGCCTGGAAACCCTGGTTTCCCTGCGCGGTGAAATCAGCCAACTGGTCGAGCGCATGCTCGCCCACGGCGCCTCGTCGACGCAGATCACCCAGATCATCACGCTGCTGAACGACCACACCGTCTGCCGGGTCATCGAACTGGCCCTGGCCGAGCGCGGCGACCCAGGCGTGCCCTTCAGCTGGCTGTGTTTCGGCAGCGAAGGGCGGCGCGAGCAGACCCTGCACACCGACCAGGACAACGGCATCCTGTTCGAAGCCCGCGACAGCGCCGAAGCCGACGCGGTCCGAGCCCGCCTGCTGCCACTGGCGCAGTACATCAACCAATGCCTGGCCCAGTGCGGTTTTACCCTGTGCAAAGGCAATGTCATGGCCGGCAACCCCGAGCTGTGCCTGTCACGCAGCGAATGGGCACAGCGCTTTGCCGGCTTCGTCCGCGAGGCCAGCCCGGAAAACCTGCTGGCTTCGAGCATCTATTTCGACCTGCGCGTGGTCTGGGGTGACGAGCAAGGCTGTGAGCAACTGCGCCAAAGCCTGCTGGCGCAGGTGGCCGACAACCGCCTCTTCCAGCGCATGATGGCCGACAACGCCCTGCGCCAGCGCCCACCCGTGGGCCGCCTGCGTGAATTCGTGCTGACCCGCCAAGGCAATGACAAGGCCGCCACCCTCGACCTCAAGGTGCAGGGCCTGACGCCCTTCGTCGATGGCGCGCGGTTGCTGGCCCTGGCCAATGGCATCGGTGCCTGCAACACCCTCGAGCGCTTGCGCCAACTGGTGACGAAAGGCGTCATCGAGCCACTCGACGGCGCAGCGTATGAAGAGGCTTACCACTTCATCCAGCAAACCCGCATGCAGCAGCACCAGCGCCAGACCCGCGATAACCTGCCCTACTCCAACCGCGTCGACCCCGACAGCCTCAACCACCTGGACCGGCGCATTCTGCGGGAGTCGCTGCGCCAGGCGCAGCGCCTGCAAAGCAGCCTGGCCTTGCGGTACCAGCTATGAGCCTGTTCGCCTGGCTACGCCCCAGCATGCCCGACCTGGACGACGCCTCGCGCCAGCGCCTGGCGCAGTTGCCCAAGCCGTCGGCGCTGGGGGTGTGCACGTTGCGTGAACAGCGCTGGGTGGTGCTGGACCTGGAAACCAGCGGCCTCAACCCCAACCGTGACCAGGTGTTGTCGATTGGCGCGGTGGCCATTGAAGACGGCGCCATCGACTTTGCCCAGCAGTTTGAACGCACCCTGTACCGCCCGACCCAAAAGACCAACGCCAGCGTGTTGATCCACGGGCTGGGGCCCAGTGCCCTGGCGGCCGGCTGCGACCCGGTCGAGGCCTTGCTCGACCTGCTCGACTTCATTGGCGATAGCCCAGTGCTGGCGTTCCATGCGCCCTTCGACCAGCGCATGCTCGCGCGTGCGCTGAAAGAAAGCCTGGGCTATCGCCTGCAGTTGCCGTTTCTCGATGTTGCCGAACTGGCGCCGATGCTCAACCCCGACACGGTGCTGCGCGAAGCCGGGCTGGATGACTGGGTTGCGCGTTTTGGCCTGCAGGTGGAAGAGCGCCACCATGCCAGTGCCGATGCCCAGGTGACTGCTGAGCTGGCCTTGATCCTGTTCAGCCAGGCCCGCCGCCAGCAGTTGGACAGCCCGTTGCAGCTGGAGCAGCGGTTGCGGGGGTGGCGTCGGCGCAAGGTGCATAGTCACGGCCTGTGAATTTTATGATGGCCCCACTGGCCCTTTCGCGGGGCAAGCCCGCTCCCACAGGGAATGCGCTGCCCTTGAAGCCAGTGAGATCCTGTGGGCGGGCTTGCCCGCGAAGGGGCCGGCATAGGAAACACAGCACCATAGTGGCAATCCGATAAGCGTCCATTGCGCCCCGCCCCCTGCCTCTGCAACAATCGCGAATAATTATCGTTAGTTAATGCATTCGTTCCGGGGGGACGCTGCTTGTCTTCTGCACACAGCCCACACGCCGAGCTGGTCGGTGCGCTTTACCGCGACCATCGCAGCTGGCTGCTCGCCTGGCTGCAACGCAGCATGGCCTGCCGTCAGCGTGCCGAAGACCTGAGCCAGGACACCTTCGTGCGCCTGCTCGGCCGTGATCGGCTGGAAACGCCCCGCGAGCCGCGCGCCTTTCTGGCCGCCGTGGCCAAGGGGCTGATGTTCGACCATTTCCGCCGCACCGCGCTGGAGCAGGCCTACCTGGCCGAGCTCGCCCTGCTGCCCGAAGCCGAACACCCCTCCCCGGAAACCCAACACCTGATTCTCGAAGACCTCAAAGCCATCGACCGCCTGCTGGGCAAGCTGTCGAGCAAAGCGCGGGCGGCCTTCCTGTACAACCGCCTGGACGGCATGGGCCATGCCGACATCGCCGAGCGCCTTGGCGTTTCGGTCTCGCGGGTACGCCAGTACATCGCCCAAGGCTTGCGCCAGTGCTATGTGGCCTTGTACGGGGAGCCGACGTGAACGGCTCACCGGTATCGTCCCGCGTCCTGGAAGCGGCCATCGCCTGGAAGCTGAGCTTGGATGAAGGCAGTGGCACGCCTGATGAGCGCAACGCGTTCATGCGCTGGCACGCCGCCAGCGAAGAGCATGCCCGCGCCTGGCGCCAGTTGGGCAGCCTCGACCAGCGCGTGAGCGCCGCTGCCGGGCCTGCGCGCCAGGCACTGCTGCAGTCGCGGGCCGGGCTGCGGCGGCGCATCGGCAAGGTTGGCAGCGGCCTGGCCGGGATGTTGCTGCTGGGTTCGCTGCTGGCCTGGGTCGGCGCCCCCTCGCTGTCACCGAACTACTGGCTCGCCGACCAACGCACAGCCACCGGCGAGCTGCGCACCCTGCGCCTGGAAGACGGAACCCTGCTGAGCCTGAACACCCATACCGCGGTGGATATCGACTACCAAGGCGAGCAACGGGTGATCGTGCTGCACCAGGGCGAGATCTCGGTCGAGACTGGCCACCAAGACCCACGCCCGTTGCTGGTACGCACCGACGACGGTCGCCTGCGCCCGCTGGGCACACGCTTCCTGGTACGCCGTGAGGCACAGGGCACACGCCTGGAAGTGCTGCAGGCCTCGGTCGCGGCCATGCCGCTGAACAGTGGCGACGAGCAGGTGTTGCGCGAAGGCCAGCAGGTGCTCATGGATGCCAACGGGCTTGGCCAGGTCGGCACAGTCGCCGTCGGCGCCGATGCCTGGACCCGCGGCATGCTGGTGGTGGACAACGTGCGCCTGGCTGACTTGCTGGCCGCGCTTGGGCATTACCGCAGCGGCCATCTCGGGGTGGCTGACGAAGTTGCCGACCTGCGTGTCACCGGCAGCTTCCCGCTGACCGACACCGACCTAGCCCTGGCGTCGCTGGAGCCGGCACTGCCGGTGCAGATCGAGCGGCATACGCCGTGGTGGGTGACCGTCAAGGCCAAATAGCGATCTGTTGTTCAAACGCCATCCGCTGTAGGAGCAGCCTTGCGCTGCGAAGAGGCCCGCAACAACACAGTGGATCTTCGCTGCTTTCACTAGCCTCTTCGCAGCACAAGGCTGCTCCTACAGCGGATGGCGTTTGAACGGGCATCGCCGGTTCTTGAAGTCTTTTTACTTTTTTTTCGACAAGCCCTGTCACTTTTGAAATCTCGCTCGGCAAGGAAGCAGTTAGCACTTATCCGTCTTGGAGCCGCTGCATGTCCCGTACTGTCGATCGTATCCTGCGCCCCAGCCTGATGGCCCTGGCCATTGGCCTGGCCGCGCCGCTGGCCAGCCCTGCCCTGTTCGCCGCCGAGCAATCCGCCCAGCGCGCCTACGACCTGCCTAGCGCGCCCTTGGCCAGCACCCTCAACCAGATCGCCAGCCAATCAGGCATCGCCCTGGCCATCGACCCGGCCTTGGTCAGCGGCCGCACCTCGGCCCCGGTCAACGGCCAGTACGACGGCATCGGCGCCTTGCAGGCCGCCCTGCGCGGCACTGGGTTGCAGCTGCAGCAGAGCAGCGTTGGCAGCTACAGCCTGGTGGCCGTCCCGGACGGCACCCTGGCACTGCCGGAAACCACCGTGAACGCCGACAGCGTCAGCGAAAGCGCCTGGGGCCCGGTAGAGGGCTACCTCGCCCAGCGCACCGCCGCCGGCACCAAGACCGATACCGCGCTGGTCGAAGTCCCCCGCTCCATCTCTGTTGCCACGCGCCAGCAAATGGCCGACCGCGGCGTGCACAGCCTGGATGATGCCGTGCGCTACATGCCCGGCATCGTGTCTGCCAGCTTCGGCAGCGACACACGCTATGACTGGATGCGCGTGCGTGGCTTCGAGCCGACCCAGTTCCTCGATGGCCTGCCGCTGCCCCGTGGCGTGTACGCCAACCCGAAAGCCGAAACCTGGAACCTCGACCGCCTCGCACTGCTGCGCGGCCCAGCGTCCTCGATCTACGGGCAAACCCCACCGGGCGGCCTGCTGGATATGGTCAGCCGTCGCCCTCAAGCTGAAAGCGCCCACGAAATCGAACTGCAGTATGGCAGCGACAACCACCGCCAGATCAACTTCGCCAGCACCGGCAAAATCGACGACCAGGGCCAGTTTCTGTACAGCGTCAGTGGCGTGATCCGCGATGGCGGCACCCAGATCGACCATATCGACGACAAGCGCTACAACATCGCCCCGAGCCTGACCTGGAACATCGACGACGACACCTCGCTGACCTTGCTGACCCAGTTCACCCGCGACGATACCGGCGCCACCAGCCAGTTTCGGCCGATCCAGGGCACCAAGATCGACATGCCGTTCGGCAAGGTCTCCCACCACAAAAACCTGGGCGATCCGGACTACGAGTTCTACGACCGCACCTACTACGCGCTGGGCTATGCCTTCGAGCATCGCATCAACGATGTCTGGCAGTTCCGCCAAAACCTGCGCTACACCAAGTCGGACCTGGCGTTCCAGACCATCACCCCCGGCAGCTACTACGAGGGCGGTGGGCCAGTGCAAGACGATGGGACTGTCAGCCGCATGTCCACCAACGTCGACGAAGACATCAGCCAATTCGCCGTGGACAACAACTTCCAGGCTGACTTCGCCAGCGGGGACATTACCCACACCCTGCTGATCGGCCTGGACCACCAGCGCGTCAACACCAACTACCTGTCGATTTACGGCTTCAACGTACCGAACAGCAACGTCAACAACCCGGTTTACGGGCTGCCGATCACCCGCCCGGATCGCTCCACGGCGTTCTATGACTACAACCAGAAAACCCGTCAGACGGGCCTGTATGTCCAGGACCAGATGGCACTGAACAACTGGCGCCTGACCCTGGGTGGCCGGGAAGATTGGGTGCACACCGGCACCAAGTACCTCAACCAGGGCGATGCCACCAACACCCAACGTGACAAGCAGTTCAGCGGCAACGCGGCGATCAGCTATGTGTTCGACTCGGGCTTTGTACCGTATCTGTCGTATGCGGAGTCGTTCCAGCCGGTCAGCAATGCCGCCGTGTCTGCCACGGAGTCGTTCAAACCGACCGAAGGCAAGCAATGGGAGCTGGGTATCAAATACCAACCGCCAGGTTCCAACACGTTGCTGTCGGCAGCCGTGTATGACCTGACCCAGAAAAACGTCTCGGTCACCAACACCATCGGCAACGTGAGCGTCACCAGCCAGACTGGCGAAGTGAAAGTGCGCGGCCTGGAGCTGGAAGCGGTATCCGACGTCAGCGAAAACCTCAAGCTGACCGCTGCCTACACCTTGGCCAAGTCCGAAGTGCAAAAGGGCGACTACAAAGGCAACCGCCTGCAACTGATGCCCAACCAGCAAGCCTCGCTGTGGGCCGACTACACCTGGCACAGCGGCGTGCTTGACGGTTTTGGCATCGGCGGTGGCGCGCGCTACACCGGCAATACCTATGGCGACCAGGCCAACACCTACCTGGGCAAGGCCAATGCCTACACCGTGTTCGATGCCTCGGTGCACTACGACCTCGGCCGCCTGAACAACAGCCTCAAAGGTGCGTCGGTGGCGGTCAACGCGACCAACGTGTTCAACAAGGACTACCTCTCCACCTGTGACAGTTACTACTGCTACTACGGAGATGAGCGCAGCGTCGTCGCCAGCGCCACCTACAAATGGTGATGACCTGACGACCCACGCGCGCCGACCAAGCCGTCCTTCAAGGGGCGGCTTTGGTCTTTCTGGACGTCGAGAAACAAAATGAAATGAAAAGCTCAACCATCCGCCGCTGGTCCTTCATCCACACCTGGAGCAGCCTGGTCTGCACCCTGTTCCTACTGTTGCTGGCCCTCACCGGCCTCCCGCTGATCTTCCACCACGAACTGGAACACCTGCTCGGTGACGCTCCTGAACTGCGCGAGATGCCCGCCGGCACCCCGCACCTCGACCTGCAACAGTTGGTGCTCAAGGCCGAGCAACACCGCCCCGGCGAGGTGATGCAGTACTTTGGCTATGACGAGGACGAGCGCAACGGCGTGGTGGCGATCATGGCCGCGACCGCCGGCACCGAGCCCAATGCGTCGCACACCTTCATGCTCGACGCCCGCACCGGCGAAGCCGTTGCCATGCCGGCTGCGAACGGCGGGTTCATGATGGTCATGCTGCGCCTGCACGTGGACCTGTTCGCCGGCCTGCCTGGCAAGTTGCTGCTGGCGTTCATGGGCGTGCTGTTCGTCGTGGCGATCGTCTCTGGCACCGTGCTCTACGCGCCGTTCATGCGCCGCCTGGATTTCGCCACGGTGCGCCACGACAAGTCCCGCCGCTTGCGTTGGCTCGACCTGCACAACCTGATCGGCGTGGTGACCCTGGCCTGGGCGCTGACGGTTGGCGTCACCGGTGTGATCAGTGCACTGTCCGACCTGGTCATCGCCGCCTGGCGCAACGACAGCCTGGCCGCCATGGTCGCCCCCTACCGTGATGCCCCGCCGCTCACCGAACGCGCTCCGGCCAGCCGCCTGTTGGCCATCGCTGAGCACGCGGCGCCCGGCATGCGCCCGGATTTCATCGCCTTCCCTGGCACGCGCTTTTCCAGCGAGCACCACTACGCCGTGTTCATGAAAGGCGCCACGCACCTGACCTCGCACCTGCTCACCCCGGTGCTGATCGATGCGCAGACCCTGCAGGTGACCGCCGTCGGCGAGCGGCCCTGGTACATGGACGCCATGGGCCTGTCGCAGCCGCTGCACTTCGGTGACTACGGCGGGCGCCCCATGCAGATCCTCTGGGCGGTGCTCGACGTGCTGACCCTCATCGTGCTCGGCAGCGGCCTGTACCTGTGGTGGGGCAAGCAGCGCAAACCACGGGAGGCCAAGCCATGAGCCACGCGTCGCGATCGACCACTAAGATTTTCGCCTGGCCGGCACTCATCGCCCTGCTCGGTGCCTTGGGCCTGTTCGCTGCGCTGCTGGGCGACGGCGCGTGGGATGGCTTGTCCTGGGTGGGCCTGGGCCTGCCGGCGTACTTGGCACTGCGCGGCTTCTGGCGGCGCTGAGGTAACGGGTTAACGCAGCCACCCGGCCAACGCGGTGCAGCATGGTCCTCTTTCACCAGGAGATAGGCCATGACACCGCTGCTGCGCCTCCAGTCGCTGGACAGCCAACTCGACGCACTACTGCCCCCCTTGCCGGGTGTGGAACACAGCCTCGACCAAGCCCTGAACACCCTGTTCCCCAACTCAGCGATCACCGCCCGAACCTTGTACTTCGGGCGCTTGCGCCTGCTGGACCTGGTCGGCTTTCACCTGTTCGACGGCGGCGCCTTCAAGCCACCGGCCGGTGCGCAAGCCCGACACGACGACCGCCCGCTCAACCTGCCAAGCGACTTCAACGCCCACATCGAACGCTTCTGCGCGACGCTTCGCCAAGGCTTGCATGCGCGCCTGGCCAGCTATTGGCTAGCGCGTGACGAAAAAGGGCTGAGCCGGCAAACACGCCTGGCCACCCTGCGCCGCGATCAACTGCTCACCGAGATGCGCTTGCGCAGCCACGACCAGACCTTGTCTGTGGAGCACGCCCGGTTGCTGACTACTTGCCTTGAATACCCACAGCCCTGGCAACGCCAGCACCTGCCCGCCGCCAGCCGCCCGCAGCTGTACCGCCCGTTGCTGTCGGGCTCGGCGCCCAACTGGCGCAGCCACTTGCCAGGCGTGCTGATCCTCACCGAGAACGGCCCGGAGGGCCGCTTGCTCGACGCGCAGGAACCGGTCGGGCGGGTGCTTTTGTGCAGCATCGTGCATGGCATCGAAGCGTTCGACAGCCTGGCCGCCTTGCACGTGGAATTATGCGAACGCCTCGAAGACCCGGTGCAGAGCGAACCGCTGACCAGACTGCTGGTGGTGAGCGAAGAACGCCAAAGAGCCCAGCGGGCCGAACGCCTGCGCTACGACTGGTTCAGCGAGGACCTCGCCGAAGCGCAGGCACTGGCCATTCGCGAGGCCCATGGCAAGCGCCTGACCGCCGCCTGGCAGGCCGCCTGGGCGCAGGGGCTGCAACGCAATATCGAACACCTCGACGCCCAACTGGGCAACGCACTGGATCTGCACCGCGAGCTCGGCAGCCAAGGTCCAGTAGCCACCCGCTATGGCCTGTTGCTGGAAAAGCACATGCCCGACTGGTTGCGCTCGACCTCGCAGCAAGGCGTTGCCCACATCATGCAAGCCATGCAAGAGCAGGTGGCGGCCATCAAGGCCGCCGCCGCGCCAGGCATCCTCACGTTGGAGCAGTTCAACCAACGCCACACCCTGCTGGCCTGGGTGCGCCAGCGGCTGCGCGAGTTTCTGCAGCAAGACCCCGGCATCGACACCGCACCCGAGCAGATCTCGATCAGCGTGACCCTGGCGCGCCAGGTCGGCCCCGTCAGCAACCCGCTCGACACCAGCGCCTACATCCCCGTGGCCAGCCGCCCGCACGCTGGCGGGACGATTGAACTGGTCAACCAAAGCTACCGGTTGGATGAACTGGCACTGCTCAATATCGCCTGGTTCGACGTCGATTACTGGCTGACCGCCCGCGTGCACCTCGACGCGGATCAGCCGCTGCCAGCCCTGACGCCACTGCGGGTCAAGCAGATCGTACGGCGCCTGAATGCCGGCAGCGGCTACCAAGCCTACCTGCGCACCCAACTGCTCGATTCGCCCCATGGCCGCTGGCGCCAGCAAGCCTACGCGCAACTGTGCCGCACGCGCATGCACGCCGAAGCGGTCAAGGCGCGTTATGCCGGGCATTTTCAGCCGAGCACGATCGAGCAGGGGTATGGTTGGGCCGACTGCGTCATTCACTCACCCGACAGCCACAATCGGCCGCACCGCAACGAACAACAGGTGATCGCCCGGCAGATGCTGATCCAGGGGCAAACCCTGCAAGGTGTCGTGCTGCTGGTCTCGCCAGAGCACGCTTACCGCATCGTGGTCTACAGCCCCGACGCGCCAGACCGCCGCCCCTGGCGTGAATACAACAACGCTCGGGCGCTGATCCGCGCCGTGCGCAGCGATGCGAAGTTGCGCCACTATGTGTTGCAACGCTTGCCGCTGGGCAACCGAAGAAGCCTGGAGGCACTGCTGGTACAGGGCCGCCTGGGCTCACACATCAGCTTGCAGACCATCACCGGCAACCTGTACGACGCCCTCTACCGCGCCGAGGTCAACACCCTGATGGCCCAAGCCAATGCCGTGACCCGCAGCAATCAAGAGCTGCTGGGGGAGTTTTCGGTCAATGTGCTCAGGCTGGTGCTGGATATCCTCACCCTGGTGCTGCCGCAGGCGGGCTCGACCGCACTGGCGTTCGGGCGCATGGGCATTTCCATCTGGGACGGTTTCGAAGCGCTCGACCGGGCCGACCATAACGGCGCGCTCCATCACGCAGTCGCCGCTCTTGGCCACGCCACCGCGGGGATCAACGACATGGCAGGCTCTGGGCTGATGCGCCGGGTCATGCGCGGCCTGCCCAAGCCGCCACCGGTGCCGCTGCCCCGGCATTACGAGGCGACCCCTGACGTTGCAAAGCTGCGCTACCGCATCGACGCGCTGCACGACGAGGCCGTGTACGAACAGCAGTCGGCGAGCCCCGGCCTGTCGCAGTACTACGTGAGGGATAACCTGGGCCGCTACTTCAATGTCACCTTCGACGGCACACGCTGGCGCGCCACCGACCCGAACCAGCCGAACACCTACCTGAAGCTGCCGATCAAGCGCTGCCTGGATGGCAGTTGGGTGGTCGACTCCCCAGTGCTCTGGTACGACGGGTTGCCGAATATCCAGCAACTGTTGGAAGACTGCCGCCTGTCCACCCCGTTACAAGGCACCGCGAGCGAAGACGATGCCCAGCTGATTCAGGACAACACCACGCTGTACCTGCAACTAGGCAGCCACCAGTTACCCGTGCGCCGCCATCTGCTCGCCGCTCACTACCACCTGGTACTGCCTGAGACGCTGCGCGGCGCGGTGCCCGCGTGGGCAGTGCTGCGCTGGCAGGATGCGCAATGGCGCATCCGCGTGCGCCAGACCGGCCGCAGCAGCAACTGGCTGGCGCTGCCGGCAGCTTATTCGGACAACCGCGGCAGCAACCGGTCCAGCCGCTGATGCAAGGCACTGTCACGCGGCCAGTTGCGCAGCAGCCGCGCCCGGTCACGGGCATAGGCCGGGGCGAAGCTGAGCTGGGTGGCGTGCTGGCACATGGCATCGAGGTCGATCAGCGACCACTGGCCGTTATCCCAGAACAGGTTATGGCCCTTGAAGTCGCCATGGCTGATGCGCTCGCGGATCAGTTGCTGCATGACCTTCACCAGCGCGTCGACCTGCTCTTCAGGTGCCTCGCCGTTTTCCACATAGGGCGCGAAGCACGCGGTCAGGTCCGGGCCATCGACATAATCGGTGACCAGGTAGGCACGGCTGCGCAGGCCCATGACACGCTCCTCTAGCACTGCCAGAGGGCGTGGCGTGGCAATGTCGAGAAATTCCAGGCGGTGGCCTTCGATCCACGAGTGCCAGGCACGGCTAGGGCGCCAGAAGCGCTTGAACCAGTGCGCGGTGTTCTTGATGTTGTAGCGTTTGAGCACCAGTTGCCGGCCATCGACCTCGATGCGGGCCACACTGGCGGCGCCACCGGTCTTGTACAGGTGGCCTTTGTCGATCAGCTCATCGGCATGCTCCAGCACCGGCAGCATGGCCTGCACCTCAGCGCGGCGAATCGCCCGCAGGCCCGAAAGGCTGCGCTTGACGCTGAACAGCGAGCACTCGCGGCCGGCCTTTTCCAGGTAGTCCTTCTGGCGCCAGCTGCGCACCTTGTCCACCTGCTTCTGCAGCGCTTCGAGTGGCAGCGCGTGCTCGGCATTGGCCAACAGGTAATGTACCAGCAGCTCTTCGATGAACGGCTCAAGGCGCTTGGGCAATTGGGCGAAGAACACGCCGAGGTTTTCCAGCACCCGCGGGCGCGACAACTGCTGGCCCGGGGTCTCGGCCTTGATGCCCGCGCCGTCGATCAGGTACAGCTTGCCGCCATGGCGCAGCAGGTTGTCCAGGTGCAGGTCTTCCTGCCACAAGCCCTTGGCGTGCATCTGCGCCACCGCAGTCAGCGCCTCACCCAACACCGCATGTTGCTCGTCTGCCAGTACGGGCAGGTGCTCCACGGCGGCCCAGGCATCAGCCAGGCTTTCGGCGCCATCCAGAAACGCGAACAGCAGCCAGCCGCCCTCGCCTTCCTTCAAACCATCGGCCAGCAGTTTCGGCGTGGTCAGGCCCTGCTCGGCCAGCCACTTGACGCCTTGCAGCTCGCGCTGGAAGTGCCGGGCAGCATTGCTGCCCACCAACAGCTTGGCCAGCACCGGCGTGCCGCGCCAGACACCAGCACCCACATAACGCTGGCCGGGCAGCACGCGCAGCAGGCTGAGCAGTTGCAGCTCGGCGCTGCCGGCGGCATCGGCCAAGCTCACGTTCAGGGGCAACGCCGGGGCGCGCCCGGCCTCTTTCAGTTCAGACAAACGCATCAGCGGGCCTCTTTTTCACGACGGCGTTGCGTCAGGCGTTGCAGCCAGGTGCCGACCAGCGTGCTGTCCGCCGGCTGCACCAGGTAGGCTGCCAGCAGGTGGCGCACATCCGCCTCGCTCCAGGCCCGCGCACGGCGCAACAGGGGCTCCAGGTCCTTGAGCCGGTCACGCATGCCGAACAGCAGGGGCCGGGTTTTTTCCAGGTCGATCAGCTGGGCATCCCAGCCTTCGCGGCGTTGCCGTAGGAAGATGTGCTTGGGGTAGAAGCAGCCGTGCACCTGGCCAGCGCTGTGCAGCGTGCGCGCCAACTGGCCGCAGGCCTCTAGGATGCCGTTGCGTTCGGCATCGCCCAACTGCGGCCACTGAGCCAGCAGGCTGTCCAGGTCGGCCCACTCGTCCAGGGCACGGGTCATGAGGATCGCCCGGTGCTCGCCGGCCTGCTTGCGCTCGCCATAGAACACCGCTTGCAAGGCCGGAATGTGCAGCTTCTGGTAGCGGCTGATGTTGCGGAATTCGCGGGCGAAGGTTGGCTCGCCGAATGGCCGGTGCAAGGTACGGGTGAGGTAGTCGCTCTGGCGCTTGAGGTAGTAGCCCTTGCCTTCGAGTTCCAGGCGGAACACGCTGCTCCAGCCCCCACGCCCGGTGTTGGGCTCGTCCACGGCATCGAGCTGTAGCGCCCACAGCGCGTCGAAATCGTTCAAGCCGTGGCGTTTGAGCAGCGCGAGGTCCGCGCTGGCCAGGTAATCGGTCATTCCCTTCCCTCGAAAAAGCTCAGCACTTGGCGAATCCGCTGCTTGTCGCGGGCGTTGAGCCTGTCGCGACCACGGTATTGCAGGTAGAAACGCAGGCGCTGGGTCGCCGACAGGTGGTATTTGGCGACCTTGTCCAGGCACGCCAAGTCTTTGATCATCCGGTGCCGCCACATGAAGCCGCGCCAGAAGTCGCCGGTCGGGCAGTCGATGAAGAACAGCGTGCCCTGGTCGTCGACCAGCAGGTTGCGCCACTTCAAGTCGTTGTGGGCAAAACGGTGCTCGTGCATGACCCGGGTGTGGCGCGCCAGTTGGCGGCTGACGTGGTCGACCCAGGCGGGGTCTGCCAGGCGCGGGTCTTTGCGTTCGGCCAAGGCCGACAGGTCTTCGGTGCGCGGCAACTCACGGGTGATCATCGCCCCGCGGCCAAACGCCAGGCCATTGCGCTCCAGGCCCCAGGCGACCACTTCGGCGGTGGGAATGCCCCACTTGGCGAACTGCTTGAGGTTTTGCCACTCGGCCTTGATGCGCGGCCGGCCGAGGTAGCGGCGCATGTGCTTGCCCGCCCCGGTGTAACGCTTGACGTAGTAATTGACGCCCTCGCGCTCGATGCGCACCACTTCACTGAGCGGGTCGCGGGTCAGGCGTTCACCCTGCAGGGCGAAGACTGCGTCAAGGCTGCCGAAATCCGCCGCCAGGTGTTCGTAGCCTGGCGCCAGTGTCCAACCCGCCATCAGAGTGCATCCCCATAGCGTTGTTTGCGGTCATAGAGTTTCTGCGCCTTGCGTTCCAGCCAGGCGAGCAGCGCGGCCTCGTCGGCAAGCACTTGGCGCAGCGGGCGCTGGAAGTAGCCACGCAAAAAGCGCAGCTTGTCGCGCCGGGTCAGGCCGATGTCCAGCGCCGAGAAGTACAGCGCGGCCAGGTCTTTGTCACGCCAGCGGCGGCTGATTGTCGCCCGGGTCTGGGCACGGTGCAGGTCGATGACCGACAGTTTGAAGTCTTCTGGCGTCACCGGGCGATCGGTGTGCAGCAGGAAGTGGCAGATGTAGCAGTCGCGGTGGTTGACCCCGGCGCGGTGCATGCCGCCAGTCATCTTCGCCACTTCGGCGATCAGCGCACGCTTGAGGCGTGGCGCGGGCGGCTGCTTGACCCAGTCGATACTGAAGTCTTCCAGGCTGATGGTCGGCGCCAGTTCTTCGGTCACGATGAACGAATGCTGAGTGGCCGGGTTGCTGCCGCGCTCGCCATAGGCGACGGCGGTCATGGTCGGCACGCCGACCTCGTGCAGGCGCTGGATGGCTCGCCATTCCTGGCCGGCACCGAGCACCGGCAGCTTGGCGCTGAACAGGTTCTTGAAGATCTCACCCCAGCCGATGCCGCGGTGGATCTTGACGAAAAACCCCTCGCCCTCGACGACGGTGCGCAGCGTGCGGCGCCCTTCCAGCTCGCGGTACACCTCGCCTTGCAGCGCTTCCACGGCCTCGAAGGCATCACGCCCGGCCCACAAGCGCTTGAAGGGTTCGGCCAGTATCAGCTTCATGCGGTCTCCTGCCCCAGGATCACATCAGCAGCATGCTGCGGCATGCTGTACAGGTCGGCCGTATCGGCAAAGGCCAGGCCGTTGCGCGACCAGTCGGCACGGGCCTGCGGGTCTTCGAGCATGCGTTGCAGGTAGCCGTTGAGCTGTTCCTGTTCGAACGGCTCGTCCAGCACCAAGCCGCTGTCGGCTTCGGCGATGTAATGGGCATAGCCACACACCTTGGAAACCAGCACCGGCAGGCCTGCCACCAGCGCTTCGAGCAGCACGGTGCCGGTGTTTTCGTTGTAGGCCGGGTGGATCAGCAGGTCAGCGCCCAGCAGGAAGCGTGGGATATCGCTACGCCCCTTGAGGAACTGCACCTGGTCGCCCAGGCCGAGGGTGGCGCTCTGCAACTGGAAGACCTTGGGGTCGTCCTGGCCGATGACCATCAACCGGGTGCGCTTGCGCAAGGCCGACGGCAGCGCGGCCAAAGCCTTGAGGCTGCGGTCGACGCCCTTGGTCTTGAAGCCCGAACCGATCTGCACCAGCAGCAGGTCATCGTCGCCCAGGTTGAATTCCTGGCGGAACTCGGCGCGGATCTGGGCGGCGTTGGCCGGCGCCCGACGGTCCTGGGAAATGCCCGGCGGCAGCAGGTGGAAGCGTTCAGCCGGGGTGCCGTAGTGTTTGACGAACAGCGGCTGCTGCACCTCCGAGATCATCAGCACCTCGGTTTTCGAATCTTTGGCGAACACCGCCCGCTCGTACTCGGCAAAGTGCCGGTAGCGGCCCCAGCGCTTATAGAGGCCACCACGCAGGGTCTGAGCCTTGTCCTCGAAGCAGCCGTCGGCGGCGTAGTACACGTCCAGCCCCGGCATCTTGTTGAAGCCAATCAGGCGGTCGACCGGGCGCTTGGCCAGGTCGGCTTCCATCCAGGCGCTGAGCTTCTCGTTGCGGCGGTGGTTGAACAGCGCCTTGACCGGCGCCACCAGCACTTCGAAGCCAGGCGGAATGTCACCTTCCCAGATCAGTGTGTACACACGGATCTGGTGGCCCCGCTTCTGGCATTCCAGGGCAATGCGCATGAAATCGCGCTGCAGCCCGCCAAAGGGGAAATATTTGTAAAGCACGAAAGCCAGTTGCATCAACGAACATCCTCAGCCAGCAGCAGCGCGCTCAAGCGGCTCGCCACATGCTCGGGATTCAGGCGAGTGAAGCACAGCGGCCACTCGCGTTTGAGATCGAACCGGCGCAGGTCATCGGCGCTCGGCTTGTAGGTGCACTTTTTCTGCAGGCACGGCGCACAGGGGAAATCGCTGGCCTGGTGAACCTGGGCGCGGCCATAGGCGCCGGTCAGGCCCGGGTTGGTCGGGCCGAACAGTGAAATGGTCGGCACATCCAGCGCCGCAGCCAAATGGCCCAGGCCGGTGTCCACCGCCACGCAGGCCTTGGCCGCCGCCAGCACGCGGGCAACGCCGACAAGGTTCAACTTGGGCAGTACCTGGCAGTTATTCAAGCCCTGGGCGATACGTTCGGCGCGTGCCTTCTCGGCCGGGTTGCCCCACGGCAGGCGCACTTGCAGCTTGCGCCGGCCCATGCGCTCGGCCAGCTCGCGCCAGTAAGCCTCGGGCCAATGCTTGGTGGCCCAGGTGGTGCCGTGCAGGAACACCACGTAGGGCGCAGCGGGCGGCAATTGCAGGCGATCGAGGTCGAGGCCGTAGTTGCCGATGCCTTCCGGCAAGTCGTAGGCCAGGGCCAGGGCGAACAGCTGGCGCACACGTTCGACCGCGTGCTGGCCCGTGGCGACCGACAGGCGCCGGTCATAAAAACGGCTGGCCAGGCCTTCGCGCGCCGAGTAGCGGTCTAACCCTGCCACCGGTGCCTTGACGTAGCGGGTCAGCCAGGCCGACTTGACCAGGCCCTGGGCATCGATCACCAGGTCGTACTTGCGCGCGCGAACGCGCTGCTTGAACGCCTTCCACTCGCCGCTCTTGAGGGTCTGCCAGATGTTCTTGCGCCAGCGACGGATCGCCACCGGGATCACCTGGTCGACTGCCGGGTGCCAGCTGGGGATCTCGGCAAAGCCTTCTTCCACCACCCAGTCGAAACGAATGCCCGGTATCGCATGGGCGGCATCGGTGATCGCCGGCAGGGTGTGGATCACATCCCCCAGCGACGATGTCTTGATGATCAGTACCCGCACTTAGTCGACCTCGGCCACGGTATCGATCAGGTTCGGACCGCCCAGGCTGTGCAAGGCGGCGATGACTTGCTGCGGGTCGAGCAGGCGCAGGCAGTTGTAGTGGCCGAAGCGGCAGGTGCGGTCGAAGCACGGGCTGCATTCGATGCCGGTGCGCACCACTTCCACCTGCTCGGCCAGCGGCGGCGTGAAACCCGGCGAGGTCGAGCCATACACGGCGACCAGCGGGCGATTCAGCGCGGCCGCCACGTGCATCAGCCCGGAGTCGTTGGACACCACGGAATCGGCGCAAGACATCAGGTCGATGGCCTCGGCCAGCGAGGTTTCGCCGGCCAAGTTGTAGGATTCTTCACGCAAGCCCGGGATCAGCCGGTCGCGGATCTGCTCGCCGACGGGGTGATCGCTTTTCGAACCGAACAACCACACCTGCCAGCCCTGGCGGATCATCGCCTCGGCCACGGCGGCGTAGTGCTCGGCCGGCCAGCGTTTGGCCTCGCCAAACTCGGCACCGGGGCACAGCGCCAACACCGGGCGGTCGAGTGCCAGGCCGAACTTGGCCAGGGCGGCGTCACGGCTCTGCGGTTCGATCTGCAGGCTGGGGCGCGGGTAAGGCTGTGGCAGCTCGACGCCCGGCGCGTAGGCCAGGGCCATGAAGCGCTCGATCATCAACGGGTAGCGTGCCTTGTCCAGCTTGCGCACGTCGTTGAGCAGGCCGAAGCGCATCTCGCCGCGCCAGCCGGTGCGCTTGGGAATACCGGCAAAGAACGGCACCAACGCCGATTTCATCGAGTTGGGCAGCAGAATTGCCTGGTCGTACTGGCCGGCCAGGGACTTGCCGATGCGACGTCGGGTGGCCAGTTCCAGCGCACCGTGGCCGAGCGGGAAGCTCAACGCTTGGCGCACCTCGGGCATGCGTTCGAGGATCGGCCGGCTCCATTCGGGCGCCAGCACGTCGATCACGCAGTCGGGGTGCTGCTGTTTCAGGCACTGGAACAAGGTCTGCGCCATTACCATGTCGCCGACCCAGCTGGGGCCAATGATCAGTATTCTCATGCTTAGTCCAGAAACGCTCGGGGAGGCTACAGGCTGCGGTACAGCCTGGCCTCCCCTCTTTATATTCAGGCTATGTGGCGGACAGTGTAACACCGGTGGTGGGGCATGGACCTTTGGGGCTGCTTTGCAGCCCTTCGCGGCACAAGGCCGCTCCTACAGGGGCCCCAGCGGTATCAAGTCAAACCCAGCTCGCCCCAGATCCGCCGCACCTCGCGGCGTTCATCGGCAAACTGCGCCGCATCGATCACCCCGGCCTGCTTCTGCAGGGCCTGGCGGTGCGAGGCAGAACGGAACGCCTTGTACACTTCACGCAACAGCACCGCGTCACTGGCCGGCATCAAACCTGCCTGCTCCAGCTCTTCCAGAATGCGGATGTTATCGGTCCATCGGAGTATGGCCGGGTGGTCGTGAGACCAGGCCAAAGCCGCGTATTGCACCATAAATTCGATATCGACGATACCGCCGGCATCCTGCTTGATATCGAAGGGTACACCGGCCTCGAAGGCATTGGCTGCGGTGCCGGCAGCCGTGGCCTTGGTGCCAAGATTGCCGCGCATCTTGGCGCGCATCTCACTGACTTCGGTGCGCAACGTTTCAAGGTCACGGGGTTGGCCCAGGACGTTGGCGCGCACGCCTTCGAACGCCGCGCCCACCTGTTTGCAGCCGACCAGCACACGCGCACGCACCAAGGCCTGGTGCTCCCAGGTCCAGGCCTCATTCTGTTGATAGCGCTCGAAGGCACCGAGCGAGCTGACCAACAGCCCCGAAGCGCCGGACGGGCGCAGGCGCATGTCCACGTCATACAGCTGGCCAGAGTTGGTCTGGGTGGTCAGCAAGTGGATGATGCGCTGGCCCAGGCGGGTAAAGAACTGCGCGCTGTCGATCGGCTTGGCGCCATCGGTTTCGGCCTGGGGGTCGCCATCGTGAATGAACACCAGGTCCAGGTCCGAGCCATGGCCCAGTTCAAGCCCACCGACCTTGCCATAACCAATGATGATGAAGCCCGGGTCGCACAGGCTGCCGTCGCTGCGCTTGGGCTGGCCGTGGCGGGCTACGGTCTGGCGCCAGGCCAGGGCCAGCACCTGGTCGAGGATGGCTTCGGCCAGCCAGGTCAGGTAATCGCTGACTTTCATCAACGGCAGGTTGCCACTGATTTCCGAGGCCGCCACACGCAGGCTGTGGGCTAGCTTGAAGTGGCGCAGCGCCTCCATCTGCTGTTCCAGGTCGTCTTCGGGGATGCGCGTCAAACGCTCGCGCAGTTCGCTGGCCAGCTCCGGCGCCAATGGCGGGCTGAACAGCCGGTCTTCGTTGAGCAACTCATCGAGCAGCAACGGGTAGCGGGCGATCTGCTCGGCGATCCAGGGGCTGGCCGCGCACAGGGTCAACAGGCGGCGCAAGGCCCCCGGGTTTTCGGTGAGCAGCACCAAGTAGGCCGACCGCCGCGCAACCGCTTCGACCAGCGGCAGCACGCGTTCAAGCACCAGGTCAGGGTCTTGGTGCTCCACGGCCTGGGCCAGGAGCCTTGGAATAAAGGCGTCCAAACGTTCGCGCCCAATGCGCTGCATCGAGCGCAATTGCGGGCTGCCCCGCAACCCGGCGAGGCGACGCAATGCATCGGCGGGTTGTTTGAACCCGGCTTCCTCAAGCTGACGACAGGCGGCGTCTTCATCCTGCGCCTGCTCCCACAGCGGCGACCATTCGCCACCGACCACCAGTTCGCCCTCGCCGTCCTCATCATCCGGGTCGGCGATCACTTGGCGGAAGTGCCAATCGACCCGGCCGCGCCAGTACATCAATTGGTCATGGAAGCCCTGCCAGTCGGCGAAGCCGAGGATGTAGGCGACCCGCGCCTGGTCAATTTCATTGTCCGGCAGCATCTGCGTCTGGCGGTCGGCGATGGCCTGGATAGCGTGCTCGGTATAACGCAGGAATTCGTAGCCTTCACGCAACTCGGCCACCACCGCAGGTGGCAGGTAACCTTGCCCTTCGAGGGTCGCCAGCACCTTGAGCAAGGGCCGTTGCTGCAGGCTCAGGTCTCGCCCGCCATGAATCAGCTGGAAGGCCTGGGCGATGAACTCCACCTCGCGGATGCCGCCAGCACCCAGCTTGATGTTCTCGGACATGCCCTTGCGCCGTACCTCCTGCTGGATCAGCTGCTTCATGGTGCGCAGGGCTTCGATGGCCGAGAAGTCCAGGTAACGGCGGTAGACGAACGGGCGCAGCATCTCTTGCAACTGAGCGCCTGCCGCCTGGTCACCGGCCACCACCCGCGCCTTGATCATGGCGTAGCGTTCCCAGTCGCGGCCTTGGTCCTGGTAGTACTGCTCCAGGGCATTGAAGCTCAGCACCAGCGAACCGGCCGAACCGTAAGGGCGCAGGCGCATGTCGACGCGGAACACGAAACCGTCGACGGTGACCGGGTCCAGGGCCTTGATCAGGCGCTGACCCAGGCGGGTGAAGAACTCCTGGTTGTCCAGCGAGCGCTTCACCCCTTCAGTCTCGCCGCCCTCGGGGAAGGCGAAGATCAGGTCGATGTCCGACGACAGGTTCAGCTCCACCGCCCCCAGCTTGCCCATGCCCAGCACCACCATGTGCTGCGCGAGGCCGCTGCGGTGGCCGATGGGCGTGCCGAACTGCTGGCAATGGCGTGGGTACAGCCATTGATACGCTTCGTCGATGGCGGCGTCGGCAAGGTCGGACAGGTCACGGCAGGTTTCGCCCAGCTCGGCCTGGCGCGTAATGTCGCGCCAGATGATGCGCAACTGCTGGCGATTGCGCTCGCGCCGCAGGTTACGCGCCAGCTCGTCTTCGCTTTGCGCTGCCTGGGCCACTGCGGCGATCTGCCCGCGCAACTCGCCGGGCGCATAGCGGCGGTCCAGTTCACCACTGGCCACCTGGGCGAGCAGCATGGCCGGTTCGCGCTGGGCCAGGCCAAGGACGAAGTCGCTGGCGGCAGCAACTTGGTCAAACTGTTGCCGATGGGCCGGGCTGCAACCGTTCAGGTCGAGTTCGGGGTGGCCAGCCACAGCTTCGCTGAGGAACTGCTGATTACGAGCGACCAGCGGTTGCAGGGTGGCGGGCAGATCGAGCGGCAAAGGCAGGCGCATGGACTATCCTTGATCGGCGTGAAAGAGAGGGGTAAAGGCGGCCAAATGGAAGGCGGACCACGGTTGGACTGTCATACAAAAGTTGGAAATAGCTGAAAAAAAGCAATCACTGGCAAAAAACATCAAGAATCACCCGTTCGCGACACATCGCCAACCAACATGAACGTTTTTCCCCACAAGCCGGGGTGCGACCAAAAGCCGCATTTGTGTAGTTTTACTACTACCCCGACTGTCTAAAAGCATGAAATGCGAATGCATTTGTAGTAAAACTACACGGCGCCGGATCACACTCCGGTAATCCAAGAATTCACGACGTCTGCCCATAAGGCCAGTCGCAAACTCAGGCAATCGATTCTGGTTGCCTTTCCGCCCTGGAGCAAGCCATGCAAGACCTCGATCCAATCGAAACCCAGGAATGGCTGGATGCCCTGGAGTCGGTCCTCGACAAAGAAGGCGAAGACCGCGCTCATTACCTGATGACCCGTATGGGCGAGCTGGCCACCCGCAGTGGCTCCCAGCTGCCGTATGCGATCACCACGCCATACCGCAACACCATCCCTGTCACCCACGAAGCACGCATGCCTGGCGACCTGTTCATGGAACGCCGCATTCGCTCGTTGGTGCGTTGGAACGCGCTGGCCATGGTGATGCGCACCAACCTGAAGGACTCGGACCTGGGCGGCCACATCTCCAGCTTCGCCTCCAGTGCCACCCTGTACGACATCGGCTTCAACTACTTCTTCCAGGCCCCGACCGAAGAACACGGCGGCGACCTGGTGTTCTTCCAGGGCCACGCTTCGCCAGGCGTTTACGCCCGTGCCTTCATGGAAGGCCGCATCAGCGAAGACCAGATGAACAACTTCCGTCAGGAAGTGGACGGCAACGGCCTGTCTTCGTACCCGCACCCATGGCTGATGCCTGACTTCTGGCAGTTCCCGACCGTTTCGATGGGTCTGGGCCCGATCCAGGCGATCTACCAGGCGCGCTTCATGAAGTACCTGGAAGCCCGTGGCTTCATCCCGGCCGGCAAGCAGAAGGTCTGGTGCTTCATGGGCGACGGCGAGTGCGACGAGCCGGAATCCCTGGGCGCAATCGCCCTGGCTGGCCGCGAGAAGCTGGACAACCTGATCTTCGTCATCAACTGCAACCTGCAGCGCCTCGACGGCCCGGTTCGCGGCAACGGCAAGATCATCCAGGAACTCGAAGGCGTGTTCCGTGGCGGTGGCTGGAACGTCAACAAAGTCGTCTGGGGCCGCTTCTGGGACCCACTGCTGGCCAAGGACACCAACGGTGCCCTGCAGCGCCGCATGGACGAAGTCATCGACGGCGAGTACCAGAACTACAAAGCCAAAGACGGCGCGTACGTGCGTGAGAACTTCTTCAACACCCCAGAGCTCAAGGCCATGGTCGAAGACCTGTCCGACGAAGAGATCTGGAAGCTCAACCGTGGCGGCCACGACCCGTACAAGGTCTACGCGGCTTATCACCAGGCGGTGAACCACAAAGAGCAGCCGACTGTCATCCTGGCCAAGACCATCAAGGGTTACGGCACCGGTGCAGGCGAAGCCAAGAACACCGCGCACAACACCAAGAAGGTCGACGTCGACAGCCTGCGTCACTTCCGTGACCGCTTCGACATCCCGGTCAAGGATGCTGACCTTGAGAACCTGCCGTTCTTCAAGCCGGAAGAAGGTTCTGCCGAAGCCAAGTACCTGGCCGAGCGCCGCGCTGCCCTGGGTGGCTTCGTGCCGCAACGTCGCGCCAAGAGCTTCAGCGTGCCGACCCCATCCCTGGAAACGCTGAAAGCGATCCTGGACGGCTCGGGCGACCGCGAAATCTCCACCACCATGGCCTTCGTGCGCATCCTGGCGCAGCTGGTCAAGGACAAGGAAATCGGCCAGCGCATCGTCCCGATCATCCCGGACGAAGCCCGTACCTTCGGTATGGAAGGCATGTTCCGCCAGTTGGGCATCTACTCGTCCGTCGGCCAGCTCTACGAGCCAGTCGATAAAGACCAGGTGATGTTCTACCGCGAAGACAAGAAGGGCCAGATTCTCGAGGAAGGCATCAACGAAGCCGGCGCCATGTCGTCGTTCATCGCTGCCGGTACCTCGTACAGCTGCCACAACCAGCCGATGCTGCCGTTCTACATCTTCTACTCGATGTTCGGCTTCCAGCGTATCGGCGACCTGGCCTGGGCCGCTGGCGACAGCCGCACCCGTGGCTTCCTGATCGGCGGTACCGCCGGCCGTACCACCCTCAACGGTGAAGGCCTGCAGCACGAAGACGGTCACAGCCACATGATGGCGGGCACCATCCCGAACTGCCGCACCTACGATCCGACCTACGGCTACGAGCTGGCGGTGATCATCCAGGACGGCATGAAGAAGATGACCGAAGAGCAACAGGACATCTTCTACTACATCACCGTGATGAACGAATCCTACCAGCAGCCAGCCATGCCGGCCGGTGTCGAGGAAGGCATCATCAAGGGTATGTACCTGCTCGAAGAAGACACCCGCGAAGCCGCGCACCACGTTCAGCTGATGGGCTCCGGCACCATCCTGCGCGAAGTCCGCGAAGCAGCGAAGATCCTGCGTGAAGAGTTCAACGTCGGTGCCGACGTGTGGAGCGTCACCAGCTTCAACGAACTGCGTCGCGACGGCCTGGCCGTGGAACGCGCCAACCGCCTCAAGCCTGGCCAGAAGCCTCAGCTGACTTACGTCGAAGAATGCCTGAACGGTCGCAAAGGCCCGGTCATCGCCTCCACCGACTACATGAAGCTGTTCGCCGAACAGATTCGCCAGTGGGTGCCGAGCAAAGAGTTCAAAGTCCTGGGTACCGACGGTTACGGTCGCAGCGACAGCCGCAAGAAGCTGCGTCACTTCTTCGAAGTTGACCGCCACTTCGTGGTGCTGGCTGCCCTGGAAGCCTTGGCTGACCGTGGCGAGATCGAACCGAAAGTGGTGGCTGACGCTATCGTCAAGTTCGGCATCGATCCGGACAAGCGCAACCCACTGGACTGCTGAGGAGTATTTTTAAGTGAGCGAACTCATTCGCGTACCTGACATCGGCAGCGGTGAAGGTGAAATCATCGAGCTGTTCGTCAAGGTCGGTGACCGTATCGAGGCTGACCAGAGCCTGCTGACCCTGGAGTCCGACAAGGCCTCCATGGAGATCCCGGCCCCTAAGGCCGGCGTGATCAAAGAGCTGAAGGTCAAGCTGGGCGATCGCCTGAAAGAAGGCGACGAGCTGCTGGTGCTGGAAGCCGAGGGCGCTGCGGCGTCCGAGGCGCCAGCCGCCGCACCTGCCCCTGCCGCTGCGCCGGCCGCCGCTGAAAAGCCGGCCGCCGAAGCCGCGCCTGCGCCTGCTGCAGCCCCGGCTGCCGCCAGCGTGCAAGACATCCACGTGCCGGACATCGGCTCGTCGGGCAAGGCCAAGATCATCGAAGTGCTGGTCAAGGTCGGCGACACCGTCGAAGCCGACCAGTCGCTGATCACTCTGGAGTCCGACAAGGCCTCCATGGAGATCCCATCGCCTGCTGCTGGCGTGGTCGAAGAAGTGCTGTGCAAGCTGGAAGATGAAGTCGGCACTGGCGACCTGATCTTCAAGCTGAAGGTTGCTGGCGCAGCGCCGGCTGCCGCACCGGCTCCGGCCGCTGCTGCACCGGCCAAGGCTGAGGCTGCGCCTGCTGCCGCACCTGCCGCTGCCGCCCCGGCTGCTGCCCCTGCTCCGGTCGCTACTGCGCCGGCGGCTGGCAACAACGCCAAGGTGCACGCTGGCCCAGCCGTCCGTCAGCTGGCCCGTGAATTCGGTGTCGAGCTGGGCGCTGTCGCGGCCACCGGCCCGCATGGCCGCATCCTGAAAGAAGACGTGCAGGTTTACGTCAAAGCGATGATGCAGAAGGCCAAGGAAGCCCCGGCAGCCGCCGGCGCAACCGGCGGCGCTGGCATCCCGCCAATCCCTGCCGTGGACTTCAGCAAGTTCGGTGAAGTGGAAGAAGTGGCCCTGACCCGCCTGATGCAGGTCGGTGCCGCCAACCTGCACCGCAGCTGGCTGAACGTGCCGCACGTGACTCAGTTCGACTCCGCTGACATCACCGAGCTGGAAGCCTTCCGCGTGGCGCAGAAGGCCGTGGCCGAGAAGGCTGGCGTCAAGCTGACCGTGCTGCCACTGCTGCTCAAGGCCAGCGCATTCCTGCTCAAGGAAATGCCGGACTTCAACAGCTCGCTGGCGCCAAGCGGCAAGGCGATCATCCGCAAGAAGTACGTGAACATCGGCTTTGCCGTGGACACCCCGGATGGCCTGCTGGTCCCTGTGATCAAGAACGTCGACCAGAAGAGCCTGCTGCAACTGGCTGCCGAAGCCGCTGCACTGGCCGAGAAAGCGCGCACCAAAAAGCTGTCGGCCGACGACATGCAAGGCGCCTGCTTCACCATCTCCAGCCTCGGCCACATTGGCGGCACCGGCTTCACGCCGATCGTCAACGCGCCTGAGGTGGCGATCCTGGGCGTTTCGAAGGCAACCATGCAGCCAGTCTGGGATGGCAAAGCCTTCCAGCCGAAGCTGATGCTGCCGCTGTCGCTGTCCTACGATCACCGTGTGATCAACGGCGCTGCCGCCGCGCGCTTCACCAAGCGCCTGGGCGACGTGCTGGCGGATATCCGCACCCTGCTGCTGTAAGGCGGCACGCTGCCCCTCGCAAGAGGGGCAGTACCCTTTTCGAGCTGCCACGCTCGTACCTCAACCCCGTCATTTGGCGGGGCTTTTTTTTGCCTGCGGCTCACACCTCACCGGTTTTTTTGTAGGAGCAGCCTTGTGCTGCGAAAGGGCGGGTACCACCGCCAACATTTGCAGCGCCTGGCAGGGCCTCTTCGCAGCACAAGGCTGCTCCTACAAGGGGTGCGCCTATAGTTTGTGGTACCTCTGCCGATAACCCGTACACAGCATCACACATGGCCGCTTGCCAGCCCTCGGGACATGATGCAACCTTGCCAGATACGCCGCCGACCAGGCCGTGTTTCCCTCTTCAAGCGAGTCTTCGATGAAAAGCCAACCCGATGCCGCCAGCCGTGTGGCGGCCGAGGTCGTCACGCAGCTACCCGTGCCCTCGCGGCTCGGCATGCTGCGTTTCGAAAGGCTCAACGAAGCCACCTGGGCCATGCTCTACCTCGACCCCACCTGCGAACGCCAGTTCGGCCTGCAGGCAGGCGAGCTGTGCGCCTTGGTCGATTCGCCCTATGCCAGCCTGATGGAGCCCGAAGCCCGCTACAGGCTGCACGACGAAATCCAGTCGCAGCTTGCCCGGCGTGGCTACTACCGCGTGCGCTACACCTTGCATGCCCCTGGCGCGTCACTGCGCCTGCTGGAGGCCGGGGAAGCCTACAGGCAACACAACCGGCAACTGCTGCGCGGCTACCTGAGCGTACTCGACGACCCGCCCGAAGACGCCGCCGACCCCGACGCCAGTGACCTGGAATCGCGCAACAACCGCCTGCAACTGGCCCTGCAGCTCAACCAGCGCGCCCAGCAAGAACAGCTTGAACACCTGGAGCGTGTGCGTGGCCAGCAAGACCTGATCCTGCGCCTGGCCCGCCAGCGTTACAGCGCAGAGAACTCGCTGCTCGAAGCCGCCGAGCTGATCACCCAGAGCGCCTGCGAAATCTACAAGGTCGACAGCGCCAGCATCTGGCACCTGGAAGGCCAGCGCCTGGAGCCGATCAGTGCCTGGTACCGCCACGAGCAGGAACATCGCCTGCCCGAAGCCATCGATGCCAGCCACTTTCCCGACTACCTCGACGCACTGCACGCCAGCCGCGCCATCGACGCTCATAACGCCAACCACGACCCGCGCACCCGCGCCCTGACCCAGAGCCTGTGCCCCGACAACAAAGCCATGCTCGATGCCAGCGTGCGCGTCGATGGCCAGGTAATCGGGGTGTTGTGCCTGGAGCAGAGCGGCCAGCCGCGGGCCTGGCAGTCCGATGAAATCGCCTTTGCCGGTGAGCTGGCCGACCAATTCGCCCAGGTCATCACCAACCACAACCGACGCACCGCGGCCAGCGCCCTGCACCTGTTCCAGCGCGCGGTGGAACAAAGCGCCAGTGCCTTTTTGCTGGTCAACCGCGACGGCGTGGTGGAATACGTCAACCCAAGCTTCACGGCGATCACCCAGTACAGCACCGATGAAGTCCAGGGCCGCCAACTGGCCGAGCTGCCAGCCCTGGAAAACCTCAGCGAGCTGCTGTTCGATTCGCCATCGAGCCTGGCCATGGGCAACAGCTGGCAAGGTGAATTCAAGAGCCGGCGCAAAAACCTTGAGCCCTACTGGGGCCAACTGTCGATATCCAAGGTGTATGGCGACAACCGTGAGCTGACCCACTACATCGGCATCTACGAAGACGTCACCCAGACCAAGCTGGCCCAACAGCGCATTGAGCGCCTGGCCTACACCGACAACCTGACCAACCTGGGCAACCGCCCGGCGTTCATCCGCAGCCTCGACGAGCGCTTTGCCCGTAACAGCGAGAGCTCGATGTGCCTGCTGCTTGTGGACATCGACAACTTCAAGCGCATCAACGACAGCCTTGGCCACCAGACCGGCGACAAGCTGTTGGTCAGCCTGGCCCGCCGCCTGCGCAACAGCCTCAGCGCCGGTGGCATCCTGGCGCGCTTCGCCAGCAATGAGTTCGCTGTGCTGCTCGACGACACCCGCCTGGAAGACGGCCAGGACGTCGCCCAGCAGTTGCTGCACACCCTCGACAAGCCAATGTTCGTCGACAACCAGCTGATCAACGTCACCGCCTCGGTGGGCCTTGCCTGTGCGCCGCTGCACGGCATCGACCCGGCGAGCCTGATGAAAAACGCAGGCCTGGCGCTGCACAAGGCCAAGGCCAACGGCAAGCACCAGGTGCAGGTGTTTACCGAAGTGCTCAATGCCGAGGCCAGTTACAAGCTGTTCGTCGAGAACAACCTGCGCCGCGCCCTGACCCAGAACGAACTGGAAGTGTTCTACCAGCCCAAGCTGTGCCTGCGCAGCGGCCGCCTGCTGGGGTTGGAAGCACTGCTGCGCTGGAACCACCCCGAGCGCGGCATGATCCGCCCGGACCAGTTCATCAGCGTGGCCGAGGAAACCGGCCTGATCATCCCCATCGGCAAGTGGGTGGTGCGCCAGTCGTGCCGCATGAGCCAGCAACTGCGCGAGGCCGGCCTGGGCAACTTGCACGTGGCCATCAACCTGTCGCCCAAGCAATTCTCCGACCCGGACCTGGTAGCCTCGATCAGTTCGATCCTCAAGGAAGAAGCGCTGCCCTCGCACCTGCTGGAGCTGGAGCTGACCGAAGGCCTGCTGCTGGAAGCGACCGAAGACACCCACCGCCAGCTCGACGAGCTCAAGGCCCTGGGCCTGACCCTGGCGATGGACGATTTCGGCACGGGCTATTCGTCGTTGAGCTATTTGAAGAAGTTTCCGATCGACATCATCAAGATCGACCGCAGCTTCATCAACGAAATCCCGGATAACCAGGACGACATGGAAATCACCTCGGCGGTGGTGGCCATGGCCCACAACCTCAAGCTCAAGGTGGTCGCCGAAGGGATCGAGACCCCAGCGCAGCTGGCGTTTCTGCGCAGGCACCGGTGCGACGTGGGCCAGGGGTACCTGTTCGATCGGCCGATTCCGGGGCGTGAACTGGCCGAGCGACTGAAGCGCTATCCGCGCGGTCCAATGGCCTGACAGCAGCGTTAACCTCGGGCACTATAGAGTCCATTCGGGCCCTTTTGCAGCAGTGCGCGCTCCCTGTAGGAGCAGCCTTGTGCTGCGAAGGCCTCACCACCAATCCAACTGAAAAAACACAGAGGAACGGCCATGGTCCTGCGTTCGGAAATCCTGGTGAACAAAAACGTCATGCCAACCGCGGAGCAGGCCCTGCCTGGCCGCGAAACGCCAATGTCGCTGCCCGAGTTCCACTATGTGTTCGAAGGCACCCCCCTGCTCGGCCCCTTCTTCGAAGGTGCCATCGACTTCGCCATCTTCGGCCTGGGCTGCTTCTGGGGCGCCGAGCGCCGCTTCTGGCAGCGTGAAGGCGTGGTCAGCACGGTGGTCGGCTATGCCGGCGGCTTCACCCCCAACCCCACGTACGAAGAAGTCTGCTCGGGCCTGACCGGCCACACCGAAGTGGTGCTGGTGGTGTTCGACAAGGACAAGGTCAGCTACCGCGAGCTGCTGGCCATGTTCTGGGAGCTGCACAACCCGACCCAAGGCATGCGCCAGGGCAACGACGTCGGCACCCAGTACCGCTCGGCCATCTACTGCACCTCGCCGCAGCAACTCGAAGAAGCCAAGGCCAGCCGCGACGCCTTCCAGGCCGAGCTGAACAAGGCCGGTTTCGGTGAGATCACCACCGAGATCGACCAGGCCCCGACCGTGTACTTCGCCGAGGCCTACCACCAGCAGTACCTGGCCAAGAACCCGGACGGCTACTGCGGTATTGGCGGTACCGGTGTGTGCCTGCCACCCAGCCTGCAGGGCAACTGAACCATGGCCACGATGACCCTGTTCCACTCGCCGCTGTCGCCCTTCGTGCGCAAGGTCATGGTGGTGCTGCACGAGACCGGCCAGCTTGACCGCGTCACCCTGCAGCCGGTGAACATCAGCCCCGTGAGTGGTAATGACCAGCTCAACCAGGGCAACCCGATCGGCAAGATCCCGGCCCTGCGCCTGGATGACGGCACGGTGCTTCACGACAGCCGGGTGATTTGCGAGTACCTCGACCTGCAGCACGTCGGCCTGCCCTTGCTGCCGCGTGAGGGCTCGGCGCGCTGGCGGCGCATGACCTTGGCGTCGCAGGCCGATGCGATCATGGATGCGGCGGTGTCGAGCCGCTATGAGAGCTTCCTGCGGCCTGAGGACAAGCGTTGGGATGGCTGGCTCGAGGCGCAGGGTGACAAGATCCGCCGCAGCCTGGCCAACCTGGAACAGGAACATCTGGCGGAGCTGATCTCGGGCTTTGATCTGGCTGCCATTGGTGTTGCCTGTGCGCTGGGGTACCTGGATTTGCGCCAGCCTGAATTTGGTTGGCGTGAGCGCCAGCCTGGGCTGGCGAAGTGGTATGCCGAGGTGGCCCAACGGCCGTCGATGGTTGCCACATCTCCTGTGGCCTGACGGGCCTCTTCGCAGCACAAGGCTGCTCCTACACGGTAGCGCGCGTCCTGTAGGAGCAGCCTTGTGCTGCGAATGCCTTACCTCGGTATCGCAGGGAACAACTGCCCAATCCTGCGTGCCAACCACCGCCCGACTTCTCTATCCTCCCTCATGCCGCCCTCCCCACCCGCGCCCAGTCCAGCCGCCGGGTCAGCACCATGAACACGCCCAACAAACCAAAGCACAGCAACGACCCCATCAACAGCGCGTAGTCCTCGGCGCTGAGCAGCCCATAAAGCATCCCGTACAACGCCGCTAACCCCGCCGCAAACCCAACCCCACGCCCCAGGCTGCGCAGCACGTGGCTCAGGTAGAAGCCAATCAGCAACACACAGGCTGAAGCCGACAGCCCATACGCCGGGCCAAAGCCGATGTGTTCGGACATCGACAGCAACAGCAGGTAGAAAAACGCCAACGCCACACCCACCAGGATGTACTGCACCGGGTGCACGCTGAGGTTCTTCAGCACCTCGAACAGGAAGAAGCCGGCAAAGGTCAGGGCAATGAACAGCAGCGCGTATTTGATCGCCCGCTCGCTCTTCAGGTACTGATCAACCGGGTCGACAAAGCTGACGCCAAAGGTGCGCTCGCTGAAGTCCTCACAGTGCCCGGCCGTGGCGCACTGGCGCAGGGCATCTTCAAGGTTGGTGGCGAAGAACGACGTCTGCCAGTGGGCAGTGAAGCCTTGGGCATCGATGTCGCGACGGCTGGGCAGGTAACTGCCGATGAAGCTTGGGTGCGGCCAGTTGGCGTGCATATCCACACTGCTGGTACGGCCAACCGGCAACACCTGCAACTGGCCAGTGCCTTGCAGCGCCAGGTCGAAGCCGTAGCTGAACTCCCGCGCTTGCAAGCCATCCAGCCCTGGCACGCTGGCATGCACGCCACCGCGCATCCAGTCGAGCCCGGTCCCCGCTTCAAAGGGCAACTTGCGCTCGTCGAGCGTCAGCTCCAGGCCATTCTCGATGCCACGAATGTCGCTGATGCCCACCACCAGAAAGGGCTTGTCGAACCGGTAGTCTTCAAAATCCTTGTCGATGCCCCAGCGTTCGGGGAGCTTGAAGCGGCCACTGATGCGGCCTTTGGCGTGAAACAGCCGCGCCTGGTAGATGCCGCGTGAGCGCAGCTCGGTGTCGACACCCAGGTCGGCCTCGAAGGTTTCCGGCAGGAAGTACAGGTGGCCGGCGATGCTGCTGGTCTCCTGGGTACGCTCGCCGTCCTTGTCGATCCAACGGCGCTGGTACTTGCGGTACGGCACCACCAGCAGCGGGCCACTGAGTTGCTGGTCGAAGCTGGCGCTCTGGGCGATGTCACGCACCACGCTGTCACGCAGGGTCTGGCGCTCGTCGATGAGGCCGTTGATCATCAGCAGCGGGATCAGCAACAGCACCATCAGCAGGGCAATCATGCCGAGCTTGAATCCAAGGGTCTTGTTCATAGGGCCTCCTTTGGCAGTGGGCGCAGTGTCTGCGCCTTGCGTGGAGACCTTGGGGAGACTGTGTGGAGATTGTGTGTACTTCAAGGGCCCTATCGCCGGCAAGCCAGCTCCCACAGGTACAACATAAGGTCCCAAGCTGTGGAGTACCTGTGGGAGCTGGCTTGCCGGCGATGGGCCGCGCAGCGGACCCGGCAATCTCAGCTGATACGCCGCACCGGCAGCCACAACCGCACCCGCACACCGCCATCGACGTTATCTACTGCAAGCGAACCGCCATGCAGCTGCATCACCTCGGCCACAAAATTCAGCCCCAGCCCGGTGCTCTTGCGCCCACTCCCCGGCCGCGGCAGCGAGTAAAACCGCTCACTCACCCGCCCAATGGCATACGCCGGTATCGCCTGCCCCTGGTTGAACAGGCTCAACGCCACCCGCCCACCGTCGCGCTCAAGCTCGAACAACAACGCCCCACCGGCCGGGGTAAAGTCCAGCGCATTGTCGAGCAGGTTGGCCAACGCCTGGCGCATCAGAAACGGATCGCACAACAACCGCAAACCGGCCGGCACCCGCTGCCGCACCTGCAGGCCCGCCGCTTCGATGCGTGCCGCATGGGCCAACAGCAATTCGTCGACCAGTGCCGCCAACGCCACCTGCTGTTCATCCTCCAGCGCCTGCATCTGCTCCACGCGGGCGAGGTTGAGCAGGCGTTCGATCATCTGCTGCAGGCGCTCGCTTTCGCGCTCGATGTTGCCGGCAAAGCGCGCCCGCTGTTCGGCCGGCATATCGCCCTGCAGCAGCTCGGAGGCTCCGCGGATGGCCGCCAGTGGGCTTTTCAGTTCGTGGGTCAAGGTGTGCACATAGCGCTCGACGTAGGCCTTGCCTTCCAGCTGCGTGCGCATGCGCTCGACTGCATTGGCCAGGTGCGCCAGCTCACCGCCCTTGTAATGCGGCAGCGCCGCCCGCTCACCTTCGCTGACCGCCTGGGCGTAACGGGCCAGCCTGCGCAGCGAGCGCGCCAGCCACCACGACAGCGCTGCGCCAATCAACAAGCCCAGGCCGATCAAGCCCAGGCCCAACGTGAGCAAACGCTGCTCGGAGCGGTCGATGTAGGGTTGCAGCGAGCTGTTGGGCTTGGCCACGGTAACCACGCCGATGATCTGGCCGTCTTCGATGATCGGCGCGGCCACATGCATCACCGAAGTGCTTTCGTCATCGGCGACACTGCGCGTGGAGCGGGCGCCGTACTCGCCGCGCAGGGTGAGGTAAACGTCATTCCACTTCGAGTAATCCTTGCCCAGGTCCTCACCGCTGGAGTCGAGCAGCACGATGCCTTTGGCGTCGGTCACGTAGATGCGGTGGCTGACCTGGTTCTTCGCCAAGCCCCAGATCTGCGCGCCCGGGCTGCGCGAACCGTAAGCCTTGAGTACTTCGGGCAAGCGGCTTTGCCCGAGGGTACCGGCCTTGACGTCATCGTGCAAAATCTCCGCCAGCAGGTTGGCGGTGTCGACCAAGGTTTCTTCGGACGATTGGCGCACCACCGGGCGGATCTGTTCGCGCACCGTGTTAAGCAGGAAGTACCCCGCCAGCCCGACGAACAGGAAGTACACCAGGAAGATCCGGATGCCCAGGCGCATCAGGCGTGATCCGGGCTGTAGCTGTAGCCGAGGCCGCGGTGGGTCTGTATCGGTTCTGCCTCGCTGGCGACCAGGCGCAACTTGGCCCGCAGGCTCTTGATGTGGCTGTCGATGGTGCGCTCGTAGCCCACGTCAGACGCCACGCCCAGGGCATCGAGCAGTTGCTCGCGGCTGAACACCCGCTGGGGCTGTTCCAGCAGGCACTGCAGCAAACGAAACTCGTGGCGGGTCAGGCTCAGCGGCTGGTTGCGGTAGCTGATCTGCATGCGCAGGGGGTCGAGCTGGAACAGCGTTGCCGCCGCGACGGGCTCAACACGTGGTGCCATGCGTTTAAGGATGGCCCGCACCCGTGCCGCCACCTCGCGGGGGCTGAAGGGTTTGACCACGTAGTCGTCGGCGCCGATCTCAAGGCCCACCACCCGGTCGATTTCGCCATCGCGGGCGCTGAGGAACATCACCGGCACCTCGCTGAAGCGGCGCAGTTGGCGGCAGGTTTCGAAACCACTGATATCAGGCAGGCCGATGTCGAGGATGATCAGGTCGGCCGGGCGCTGGCGCTGCTGGTCGAGGGCGGCGCTGCCCAGGGTCACCCACTCGGTGCTGTGGCCGTCGGCCTGCAGGGCGTAGACCAGAGTGTCGGCGATGGCGGCTTCGTCTTCGACGATGAGGATATGGAGCATGGTGTCCGGCCTGGCTGGGGGCATAGCTGGATTCTTAGGGGATTCAAGGGCTGTGGCAAGCAGCGGGATGTGGGTTGTGCGCACCGGAGTCTTTGCGGGTAAGCCCACACCCACGTTGATCACGTTGAGCCCCGCGCCTCTGTAGCACATTCGAACCGAAGACAGTTCATATACCGACTTTAATTGGCAAAGTTTTGCAACTGTTATTTATGTCAGTTTTAAAAATACGCAGACCACTCTAGACTCCGGAATAACTGAAGACTAAAGTCTGACACCATGAAAACTCAAGAACTTCGCTCCCTATTTTTTTACCAAGGCCATTATCTAGGGACGATCCTGAGCGATAACGCTCTACTGCTAATGAGATCAGGTAGGCACGTATTGGCTACCCAAGACGCTCATCACAGCAAGTTATTGATGGCTGACACCCAGGGCTCTACACTACGCGCGCGAGTGTCGAACCCCGAAAAAAATATGGCATACGCGCCTTATGGCCATGAGCCTCACCTTCGTACATATGCTATCCCTGGTTTCAATGGAGAATTGCCAGATAGGTTGACCGAGTATTATCTGCTAGGTAATGGCTACCGCGCATTCAGTCCAACTTTACGCAGGTTTATTAGCCCTGACAGGCATAGCCCATTTGGCGCAGGAGGTATTAATAGCTTTGCGTATTGCCTAAACGATCCTGTAAACAATATTGACCCAACGGGTCGCTGGGAATTGCCATGGTCATGGTCATGGTCATGGTCATGGTCATGGTCATGGTCAAAAAAAACACCAACACAATCACAAAGGTTATTTACGCCGAGCGACCTGGATGGAGTTCCAATCCATATAACTCAAATTCAACCCGAACTACCCCGCTACCAACATGCCATCCCCCCTCCTGAAGGACGCTCCTGGTTAGACTTACCCAAATATAGCGAACTTCCGACGGTCGGACAATCTACAAAAAATATTTCATTTGATCGTCACGGCGTCCACAGACCAGGGACGCTCGAAGAGATAAAAGAAGACCTTACTTCTCTTGCAAAAATATACGACCTCCTTATCATGCAGAAAGCACAGTTGCGCACAGGTAACCAGCCTCACACCGCCAATAGCACGCAAGTATTTAATGCGATAAGCGAAACGCAGGAAAGTATCCGAATGCAAATGATTGCAAACTATCACCGCCCTATTCTGCCTCCGTACACACCTTAATAGCAGCACCACTCGATACTGCTCATCAGGTGATTTAGGGCAAGAGAATCGCACAGGCTACAATCCAATGTTTAGCGCAATTCCACTCACCTCATCTCATTTTACGAACGACTCAGAAGGCAAGGCCGCTCGTCCATTTTCCCGCCCGTCAAGTGCTGCGTATATTTTTCAAAAGCAGCCCCTCGACGGGCATTCACAAACGGCCGAAAATTAGCATTCAGGCTTGCCAACAGTGAACTTCTTGGCGGGGTCGACTGCCGCCTTGAACTTCTTCAACGCCTTGGAACCAATCAACAGCGGGTAGTTGAAACTGCTGCGGTCCACCAGGTTCACTTCAACCGTGCGCTTCACATCACCCAGGCACAGCTCCAGGTCGACCACCGGGCGCTTGGAAATTTCCGGCGCATCGCCCTCTTCCTCTTCGTCGGCACGGCCTTTGATCTTGCTGATGCGCGAGACCTTGTGCTCGTAGACCTTGCCGTCGGACTCTTTGGTCGCCAGGCGGAAGCGTACCCACTCATCGCCATCGCGGGTGAACAGCTCGATGTCTTTGGCCGACAGCGATGCGGTGAAGGCACCGGTGTCCATCTTGGCCTTTAAGGTCTCGCCAATCTCCGGCAGGGCGATGTTTTCGTAACGGCCATAAATCGTCGGCTCGGCGGCCATGACCGGCAAGGCGAACAGTGACAACAGGGCAAGCAGTGATTTCACGGGTTACGCTTCCTTGAGTGCAGACAGTGCTTAGACTGCATGAGTTGAATAGGTTCGTCTGTACACGGTAATCAACACAATGTGAAACATTTGTCCTCGCCGCTGGGCATTGGGCATTTGGCGTAGGCCGCATCGCTGCTTATCATTGCCGGCTGTTTTTATCTCACTACAAGAGTTCCTTTATGCGTCGCCTGCTGACCGGCATTCTCACAACCCTCCTGCTGCTGCTCAACACCGTGGTGTTGATCTGCCCGCTGCTGGTCTTTGCCCTGCTCAAGCTGGTGCTGCCGGGCCGTGGCCGTGACTACGCCTCTGCGGCGGTGATGTGGGTCGCCGAAACCTGGTCAGAGATCGACAAGGCGATTTTCGCCCTGTGCATCCCCACCCAGTGGGATATCCGGGGCGTCGACCGCCTGCGCAAGGACACCTCGTACCTGGCCGTGAGCAACCACCAGACCTGGGTCGACATCCCCGCGCTGATCGAAAGCCTCAACCGCCGCACGCCGTTCTTCAAGTTCTTCCTCAAGAAGGAGCTGATTTGGGTGCCACTGCTGGGCCTGGCCTGGTGGGGGCTGGATTACCCGTTCATGAAGCGCTACAGCAAGGCGTTTCTGGACAAGCACCCCGAGCTCAAGGGCAAGGACCTGGAGATCACCAAGGCAGCCTGTGAGCTGTTCAAGCGCCAGCCGGTAACCGTGGTCAACTACCTGGAAGGCACGCGCTTCACCGAGGCCAAGCGCCAGGAGCAACAGTCGCCTTACCGCCACCTGCTCAAGCCCAAGGCCGGCGGCGTGGCATTCGTGCTGGCGGCGCTGGGCGAGCAGCTGGATGCGCTGCTGGACGTGACCATCGTTTACCCGGGCAACCAGGCGCCGGGGTTCTGGGACTTGCTCAATGGCAGCATTAGCCGGGTGATTATCGACATTCAGGTGCGTGAGCTGGACCCGGCGTTGTGGGATGGGGATTATGAAAATGACCCGGCCTTCCGGCAGACCGTGCAGGCTTGGGTGAACCAGCTGTGGCTGGAGAAGGATCAGCGTATCGAGGAGTTGCGCGGAGAATTGCGCTAGGCCATGTTGGCTGGTCCGGCCTCTTCGCGGGGCAAGCCCGCTCCCACAGTTCTACCACCGCTCTCAAGACCTGTAGTGAACCTGTGGGAGCGGGCTTGCCCGCGAAGAGGCCAGCACAGGCACAGCACAAATCCGATTAAAACCCAGGCTAATAATCAACATAAGGATTACTTCTTTGTCACCCTCCACCTAAGTGGATAAAAATCGATCAAAGCACAACTACAAAAAATTGCCTGGATCGATCGATGGCCAACCAACCTTGCTCCACCCCCGCCCAACTTCGTCGCGTCCTGGGCCTGCCCGCCCTGGTCTTCTTCGGCCTGGTGTACATGGTCCCGCTGACCATCTTCACCACCTACGGCATCGTCACCGAACTCACCGGTGGCCGCACCGCTGGCGCCTACCTGGTTACGCTGGTGGCCATGCTGTTCACTGCCGCGTCCTACAGTTTCATGGTCAAACGCTTCCCGGTCGCGGGCTCGGCCTACTCCTACACCAACATGGCCTTCGGCCAGAACGTTGGTTTCCTGGCGGGTTGGTCGCTGCTGCTCGATTACTTGTTCCTGCCGATGATCAACTACTTGCTGATCGGCCTGTTCCTCAACATCGCCTTCCCGGCTGTGCCCGCCTGGGCCTTCGTGCTCGCCTCCATCGCCCTAGTCACCGTGCTCAACGTGGTCGGCATCAACTCGGTGGCTAAAACCAGCAACCTGATCGTCGGTGCGCAGATCGTGTTTATCGGGGTGTTCGTGGCCTTGTCCTGCCAGACCCTGGCCGGCCAGCCGGTAGACCTGCTCTCGCCGCTGATGGGTGACGGCACACAACCTGGCTTCGGCCCGCTGATGGCGGGCGCCGCAGTACTGTGCCTGTCGTTCCTCGGCTTCGATGCCGTCTCCACCCTCGCCGAAGAATGCCGCGATGCCCGCCGCGACGTACCACGGGCAATCATCCTCACCACGCTCTTCGCCGGCGTACTGTTCACCGCGCTGGCCTACGTCAGCCAGCTGGTGCTGCCGGGCAGCACGTTTGCAAACGCCGATGCGGCGGCTAATGAAGTGATGTTCAAGGCAGGCGGGCAATTCCTCGCCAACTTCTTCACCGCCGCCTTCGTCGCCGGCAGCCTGGGTTCGGCACTGGCCTCGCAGGCCGCGGTGTCGCGCATCCTGTTCACCATGGGGCGCGACAATGTGCTGCCACGGCGCAGCTTCGGTTACCTGTCGCCACGCTTCGGTACGCCAGTGTTCGCCATTGCCCTGGTGTCGGCGTTCTCGCTGCTGTCGTTGGTGATCGACTTGGCTACCCTCGCCTCGCTGATCAGCTTTGGCGCGCTGGTGGCGTTCTCGGCGGTGAACCTGGCGGTGGTGAAGACCCACCTGATGGGTGACAGCGCACAGCGCAACCTCAAAGGCCTGCTGTGCTATGGCGCGGTACCACTGGTGGGATTGGGCCTGACGCTGTGGCTATGGACCAGCCTGTCGGCGCTGACGTTGGTGATTGGGCTGTGCTGGTTTGCGCTGGGCCTTGCGTACCTGGCCGTACTGACTAGCGGCTTCCGCCGCCCGGTGCGCTTGGTGGACTTCACAGAAGCCACTTGAGCAACATTGTAACTGTGGGAGCGGGTTTACCCGCGAAGGCGGCGGTGAAGTCACTATCGCATTCGCGGGTAAACCCGCTCCCACAGGGCCCGCGTCCTGCCTTCAGACCGAAGGTTGGGTCAGAGGCGCCGGGGTAGTCCACAGGCTACCCAGGTTCTGCAGCAACGAGCCTGCAATCCCCTGCTGCCCCAGGTACTGCAGAATCAACGGCGCAAACTGCCCGATCATCCCGGTATCCATGCCCAGCGCCTTGAACGCGCTGTCCAGGTCACTGCGGTTCTCCACGTTGTTGCCCAGCGCATTGTTCAACGCCGACTGGCTTTCGCTGTTCTTGCCCAGCAGCTCACCCAACCCACTCAACCCGCCCAGCGCATTGGCACCGGACAGCAAGTCCAACCCAGGCACGGCCTTGGTCAACTGACCGTAGTCGTCGGAACTCAGGTTATTGCGCGCCAAACCCAGCATCGCCCCCGCCCCGCCCACGGCCTGTTCCGGGGTGATCTTGAGTTCACTACCCAAGGTATTGAGCAAATTGGCCTGCGCCTCGGGCGCCTGGACCTGGCCCTGTTGTTTTTGGTTCTGCATGGCCGACACGGCATTGGCGGCATCGCTGAGGTTGAAGGCGAACACCGGGCTTGCGGCCAGGGTCATCAGGGTTGCCAGGGTGAATGCTTTCATCGGGAGGGACCTCGTGGGCCGGGATGGCCTGGGAAACGAGGCATTCGACTGGAGGATTGGTGGTTTGTTCCAGGCCGCGTATCGGGGTATGTCGCGTACCCTCCGTGTGCGGGCTTGCCCGCGAAGGGCCGCGCAGCGGCCCCGCTAACTGACAGGCCCAACCCTCACTGTCAATCCGCACCCTCTCATTCCGGGACCGTAGACCTAGCTCCCAGCCTGGTGGTGATCGCTCGACCCAAGCACCTATCATTTTTGCTAGTTGTTAAACCAATAACGCATAGCTACATTTATCAAAGCATTACATTTCTCACAAATTATTATGGATGTACCATGAAACGCGAAGGCACTGTCCATTACTTCTACCAAAGCGGCAAGCTCTCCAGCGTACAGCAAGGTGGCCAAATATCCAGGAGCATACAAACTCCTGACATTCCACTTGCACAACGAAATACCGATACACTATTGGGTACTGGACTGTTGGCAGTAGAAAATGGCGGTTCGGTGCTCAGGTTGCATGCCCCCCCAAATACAGAAGTCCATGCATTCACTGCATACGGTTACGATCCAACTCTCCCCTCGTCAAGCACTGTCTTAGGTTTTAATGCAGAACGGCTCGACACAGGGTCTGAAAGCTATGTACTGGGCAATGGCTACCGGGTGTTTAGCCCCATACTGATGCGATTTTTATCTCCTGATTCGCTAAGCCCCTTCGATGACGGAGGCATTAACGGATATGCCTATTGTGCCGGAGACCCCATTAATCACTTAGACCCCTCAGGTCATGCCCCCCCAGGGAAAAAACACGATTCGGCAGGCACTAGCACCCGCAAAGTAACCTTCGCACCTTCGCCGTCAGAAAGCCCCATGACGCTTCGGCTAAATAAATTAAAACAAGAGCGCGCCCAGCTGGAGCTGGATAACCCTAGCCTAAAAGAAGACAATCAAGCAGTTTTGAACTATTCACTCAAACACCGAGGCAAGCTTCAACAAGCGCATGACCTTATACAAACCGCTCGATTTAAAAATAAAATAGCAGAGGAAGGTCACTGGAACCCTGGCGATGCGTTCAGGCAAATCGTCGACGCACAACAAGCTGAAAGCGCCGTAAAACATTATTACAACGTAAATCCAGGAGTTCAGAAAATGTACGAACTCTATAATAACAACCTAAAACTTGATCTAAAAATTACATCTCTAGATAGAAAAATAAACAGTTTGGAGAATACAATTTCTTTCATGAGAAATCAGTAACACATAGATTCGGCGATGCTGACCACAAAAACCCTTCGAAGGTCTGGGTCCCGCTGGCGTGGAAACTATGCGATTCAACCCAGTTCAAGACGAAGCGGAAGCTCAGCGTGCCGATCTGATGCCGAGCTGGGGATGATGCACTGAGTCATGGGTTGGCAGGGCTGGCCTCTTCGCGGGCAAACCCCACAGGTTATGAGACAGTGCTGGGGAAGCTGTAAAACTGTTATTTCTGCCAGTATCGAAATTCTTGCGACTGTTCAGAATGGGCGTCAGGCACACCCCATACATCCAGAGCAGCAGAGACCTGAATCATGAGCAAAGCATCGAACCGCTCGCTTTTCTTCTACCAGGGCAACAAGCTGATCACCGTCAACCAAGGCGACCACCACCACGCCATCTTCCGCCATGCGGATATGCCCCTGGCCGAGGTGCAGACGGGCGAAATGTCTGGCGGCGGGGTACTCGCAACCGATGACAAGGGGTCCGTGCTCAGCGTTCAAGATGTGGATGGCCTGGAAGGCCATAACTTCTCAGCCTACGGCCACGATCCGACCTTGCCCTCGATGCGAACAACGACTGGCTTTAATGGCGAAGCTTACGAGTCAGTTTTGGCCAGTTACCTGCTGGGCCTTGGATTGCGTAGCTACTCTCCTCGCCTTAGACGCTTTTGTGCTGCAGACAACTGGAGCCCATTCGGAAAAGGTGGCTTGAATGCTTATTGCTACTGCGGGGGTGACCCCATCAACTTTGTCGACCCAAGTGGACATATGGAGCGCCCAAGTGGATATATGAAGCGCATTGCTTTAAAAAACGGCCAATTATACAAAGTCAACGAGAATATGGCCGTTGCTATTGGTCCAAAACCCACAGCACCACCGAAGCCCACACCGTCACCCGCTTCCCAGCATGACCCTGCGCAAGGCCATTACTTAAACTCGCCCCAGGTCGCTCCTCAGCCACCTGCTAAACCGCAACTTGCCGCCCAGACCACGACCAGGCGAAATACACAAAGGCGCGACGCGCCTATAGCATCGCCAGTGGTATCAAGCGATAGCACCCCTTCAGGCTCACGCCCCCCTAGCCCCGACTCACTGTCCCAACTTCCGTACCCCGTCATGACCTGGAATGCAGCACAGAATAGTACTTTCAGTTCAAAGGCTAGCTACATTAGGCAACCCACTGACGAGTTTCCAAGGGCGCCGTCACATCGCCATGAATGAATAGCATGTGTGTCTAGAAAAAAGCCCCTCATTCGAGGGGCTTTTAGCTCAACTTAAATTACGCCGCACCCCACATCTTATGCGGGTCAATCACAAACTTCTTCGGCACACCCGCATCAAACTCGCCATACCCTTCCGGCGCCTGGTCCAGGTTGATCACCTGCACACCCACCACCTCAGCAATGTTGATACGGTCCCACATGATCGCCTGCATCAGCTGGCGGTTGTACTTCATGGTCGGGGTCTGGCCGGTGTGGAAGCTGTGCGATTTTGCCCAACCCAGGCCGAAGCGGATGCTCAGGGCGCCGATCTTGGCAGCGGCATCGGAGGCGCCCGGGTCTTCGGTCACGTACAGGCCCGGGATACCGATGCTGCCGGCAACGCGGGTAACCTGCATCAGCGAGTTCAGCACGGTGGCCGGGGCCTCATGCTTGGCACCCTCGTGGCCATGGCCGCGGGCCTCGAAGCCAACGGCATCGACGGCGCAGTCCACTTCCGGCTCACCGAGAATGTCGATGATCTGCTCGTGCAGCGGGGTGTCCTTGGACAGGTCGACCACTTCGAAGCCCTGCGACTTGGCGTGCGCCAAGCGGGCCTGGTTGAGGTCACCGACGATCACGCAGGCAGCGCCCAGCAGGCGTGCCGAGGCAGCAGCGGCCAGGCCAACCGGGCCGGCGCCCGCGACGTAAACGGTGCTGCCTGGGCCTACGCCCGCCGTCACGGCGCCGTGGTAGCCAGTCGGCAGAATGTCGGACAGGCAGGTCAGGTCACGGATTTTTTCCATGGCCTTGTCGCGGTCTGGCAGTTTCAGCAGGTTGAAGTCAGCGTACGGCACCAGCACGTACTCGGCCTGGCCACCGGTCCAGTCGCCCATGTCGACATAGCCGTAGGCACCGCCGGCGCGTGCCGGGTTTACAGTGAGGCAGACGCCGGTGTGCATTTCTTTGCAGGAGCGGCAGCGGCCGCAAGCGACGTTGAAGGGTACCGACACCAGGTCGCCTTTTTTCAGGCGTTCGACATCACGCCCCAACTCGACGATTTCACCGGTGATTTCGTGGCCCAGAACCAGGCCGACCTGGGCAGTGGTACGGCCGCGGACCATGTGCTGGTCGGAGCCGCAGATGTTGGTGGAGACCACCTTGAGAATGACGCCGTGTTCGATCTTCTTGCCGCGCGGGTCCTGCATTTTCGGGTAGTCGATCTTCTGCACCTCGACCTTGCCGGCGCCGAGATACACCACTCCACGATTGCCAGACATGCTCTTACCTCGCTTGATTTTTATTTATGCAGCGTTGGTTGAAGCGCCGCCATCCATGGGCGGCATGTGTTACTGGGATGAGGGGAATTGTGGGCCTGATGGGGCGAGTTGCGCTGACTGAAAACGACAGGGGGATGCCTTTTTACGGCAGGGGATAATGTGTTGGGCCATTCGCGGGTAAACCCGCTCCCACAGGTACAGCGCCGCATTCGAAAGCGGCGGTGCACCTGTAGGAGCTGGCTTGCCTGCGATGGGCTGCAAAGCAGCCCCAAAATAGTCAGAGAACGACAGTCCGGTTGGCGTTAAGAAACACCCGCCGCTCAATGTGATACCCCACCGCCCGCGCCAGGGTCAGGCATTCGATATCCCGCCCCTTGGCAATCAGGTCCTCGGGATAATGGCTGTGGTCCACCACCTCGACCCCCTGGGCAATGATCGGCCCTTCATCGAGGTCGTTATTGATGTAGTGCGCGGTCGCGCCCACCATCTTCACGCCCTTGTTGTAGGCCTGGTGATAAGGCTTGGCGCCTTTGAACCCCGGCAACAACGAGTGGTGAATGTTGATCGCCCAGCCGTCCAGGCGCCGGCACAGCTCGGGCGATAGCACCTGCATGTAGCGGGCAAGGATGACCAGTTCCGCGCCAGTCTCCTCGATCACCTGCAGCACCTTGCGCTCTTGCCCAGCCTTGTCGTTGGGGTCGAGTGCAAAGTGGTAGTAAGGAATCTTGTGCCAATGCGCCAGCGGTTCGAGGTCTGGGTGGTTGGACACCACTGCGACCACGTCCATGCCCAGTTGGCCAATACGCTGGCGGTACAACAGGTCGTTCAGGCAGTGGTCGGCCTTGGACACCATGATCACCACCTTGGGGCGGTGATTAGGCGCGGTCAGCTCGAAGGCCATGCCGAACGCTTCGCTACGTTCAGCGAGGCCGGCACGGAAGCCCGCCTCGTCAAAATCGTCCGGCTGGCGGAATTCGACGCGAATGAAGAAACGCCCCGACTGCCGGTCATCGAAGGAGTGGTGCTCCGTGACGTAGCAGCGCTGCTCGTAGAGGAAACGCGTCACCACGTCCACGGTACCGAGCATGCTCGGGCAGTCGGCGGTGAGAATCCAGGTATCCGGTGCCCGACTCATGTGCGGCTCTCCTTAGGCTTCGATGCTCAGGCCGTATTCGGCCGAAGCGTCTTGCAGCCACAGCCACCAGTAATCGGCGAAGCTGCGGCGAATCACCAGTTCCCAAGTGTCTTCGGCGGTGCGGCGGATCACCAGTTGCGACTTGGCGAACACCGTACCGACGGCCTTGCCCACCGGGAAGTTGTTTGGGTGAACATCATAGCTGGTGGACTTCATCAGCACTTCGCGCACGTGCGGGCCGCGCAGTTCCAGCAGGCTCTGCCCGCCGCTGACGTTGACCACCTGGATGTGCAGGCCGTCGAGGGCCGCGCGCAGTTTTTGCTCGATGGCAAACTCCTGGCCGCCCGGGACGATCAGCAGCCACTCGTCGGGGCCCATCCACTGCAGCGACATGTCGCTGTTGGCGACCACGGTCAGGGCCACCGGCAGCTCCAGGCCCAGGGCCTTGTGCACGCCTGCGGCGAAGGCCGGGTCATGGCCGTCGCCACGCAGGGTCAGGTGGCCGAGGAATTTTTTCTCACGCAGGGTCACGCCTGCGTTCTTGCGGCCCTTGCCAACCAGGCTGGCCAGGTCGGCATGGTGCAGCGGCGACTGGGCCTTGGCGTCGGCGCCGGGGTTTTGCTGGAAGACGTTGATAGCGCTCATTTCTTACCTGCCTTGAATTCTGTAGTTCCGAGCAACGCCGAACCTGTGGGAGCGGGTTCACCCGCGAAGAGGCCAGTGAGGCCAACATCGCATTCGCGGGTAAACCCGCTCCCACAGGGTTCGACGCCACCATCCGGGGCCTTAAACGTTCTGCCGCTCACCCTTCGGATCGAAGAACACCGAAGACACGATTTCCGCCTCGATCACGCTGCCGTCAGCCTGCGGCGAGTACACCCGCTCGCCCATGCGCTTGAGGCCGCCTTTGACCACACCCATGGCGAACGAATACCCCAGGGAGTTGGCCGCGTAGCTGGAGGTGACGTGGCCAACCATGTCCATCGGGATCGGTTGCTTGGGGTCGAACACCAGTTGCGCGCCTTCTGGCAGCCACTGGGTCGGGTCCACCGGCTTGAGGCCGACCAGCTGCTTGCGGTTGTCGCGCAGGCAGTCTTCGCGGTTCATGCCACGCAGGCCGATCCACGAGAACGGCTTGTTGCGGCCGACGCACCAGCTCATGTTCAGGTCGTCTGGGTTCATCGAGCCGTCAGTGTCCTGGCCGACGATGATGAAGCCCTTCTCGGCACGCAGCACGTGCATGGTCTCGGTGCCATACGGGGTCAGGTTGTATTGCTTGCCCGCCTCGATGATCTTTTCCAGCACGCCCATGGCGTAGTTGGCCTGCACGTTCACTTCGTACGACAGCTCACCGGTGAACGAGATGCGGAACACACGGGCCGGTACGCCGGCGACGGTGCCTTCCTTCCAGGTCATGAACGGGAAGGCGTCCTTGTCCAGGTCGATGTCGTCGGTCAGCGCGCTCAGCAGCTTGCGGCTGTTGGGGCCGGACAGGGTCATGGTCGCCCAGTGGTCGGTGACCGAGGTGAAGTACACCTTCATCTCTGGCCATTCGGTCTGGTGGTACAGCTCCAGCCACTGCAGCACGCGTGCGGCGCCGCCGGTGGTGGTGGTCATGTAGAAGTGGTTGTCGCCAACGCAGGCGGTCACGCCGTCGTCGAAGACCATGCCGTCTTCCTTGCACATCAGGCCGTAGCGGGCCTTGCCCACGTCGAGCTTGGTCCAGGCGTTGCTGTAGATGCGGTTGAGGAACTCACGCGCGTCCGGGCCCTGGATGTCGATCTTGCCCAGGGTCGAGGCGTCGAGCAGGCCGACGCTGTCACGCACGGCCTTGCACTCGCGGGCCACGGCGGCGTGGATGTCTTCACCGGCTTTGGGGAAGTACCACGGGCGTTTCCACTGGCCGACGTCTTCGAACTCGGCGCCGTTCTTCACGTGCCAGCCATGCAGGGCGGTGAAGCGTACAGGTTCGAACAGGTGACCACAGTGACGGCCCGCTACCGCACCGAAGGTGACCGGCGTGTAGTTGGGGCGGAACATGGTGGTGCCCATTTCCGGGATGGTGATGCCGATCGAACGGGCGGCGATGGCCAGGCCGTTGATGTTGCCCAGTTTGCCCTGGTCGGTACCGAAGCCCAGCGCGGTGTAGCGCTTGACGTGTTCGACCGACTCGAAGCCTTCGCGGGTGGCCAGCTCGATACCGGCAGCGGTCACGTCGTTCTGTTGGTCGACGAACTGCTTAGGCCCTTTGCTGCCCTTGTCGTGTGGCACCTGGAACAGCGCCACGGTGGCCTCTTCCTTGCGTGCCACGGTTTTCGGCAAGGTGCCGGTGGTGGCCTTGAAGCCGGCTTCGGTGGCTGCGCGAACGCCGCCTTCAAAGCCGTCGGCAATCACATCGCCCAGGGCGTAGACACCATGGATACCGCCGACACAAACGCGTTTTTGCGGTGCATCGCCCGGCACGAAGCCGAGGATGTCATCGCGCCAGACCGGGCGACCGCCCAAGTGGGACGCCAGGTGGACGATCGGGCTGTAACCGCCGGAGCTGGCGATCAGGTCGCACTCGAGGGTTTCGCCTGGGCTGGTGACTTTGTGGGCCTGCACGTCGATGGCGGCCACGCGGGCGCCGGTCACGTGCTTGCTGCCTTTGGCCTCGACCACGGCGCTGGAAGTGAGGATGCGGATGCCTTTTGCACGCGCTTCTTCAACCAGCGAGCCGCGTGGGTTGTGGCGGGCGTCGGCGATGGCGACCACTTGCAGGCCAGCGTCGTGCCAGTCCAGCGCGGCGCGGTAGGCGTGGTCGTTGTTGGTCGACAGCACCAGCTTGCGGCCCGGGGCCACACCGTAGCGGCGTACGTAGGTGGACACAGCGCCGGCCAGCATGTTGCCCGGGACGTCGTTGTTGCCGTACACCAGCGGGCGCTCGTGGGCGCCAGCGGCCAGTACCACACGGCCGGCACGCACACGGTGCACGCGGTGACGCACCTGGCCGATCGGGGCGCGGTCGCCGAGGTGGTCGGTGAGGCGCTCGTGGATGGTCAGGAAGTTGTGGTCGTGGTAGCCGTTGACCGTGGCACGGGGCAGCAGGGTCACTTCCGGCAGGCTTTCCAGCTCTTTGACCACCGCATTGACCCACTCAGCGGCAGGCTTGCCGTCGAGGGTTTCGCGGGTGTCGAGCAGGCTGCCACCGAACTCTTCCTGTTCATCGGCGAGGATCACGCGGGCGCCACTGCGGGCAGCAGCCAAGGCGGCGGCCAGGCCAGCAGGGCCGGCACCGACGATCAGCACGTCGCAGTGCTGGTTCATGTAGTCGTAGCTGTCCGGGTCGTTCTGCAGCGGTGCACGGCCAAGGCCGGCCGCTTTACGGATGTACTTCTCGTACGTCATCCAGAACGATTTCGGATACATGAAGGTTTTGTAGTAGAAGCCCGGCGGCATCATGCTGCCGCCCACCTTGCCAAGGATGCCCATGACGTCGTTGTTGACGTTAGGCCAGCCGTTGGTGCTGGTGGCGACGAGGCCGGCGTACAGCGCCTGCTGGGTGGCACGCACGTTAGGGATCTGGGTGGCTTCGCTGGAGCCGATCTGCAGGATGGCGTTCGGCTCTTCGGTACCGGCGGCAATGATGCCGCGCGGGCGCGAGTACTTGAAGCTACGGCCGACGATGTCGACGCCGTTGGCCAGCAGCGCAGCGGCCAGGCTGTCACCGGCATAACCCTGGTAGGTCTTGCCGTTGAAGGTGAAGTTCAGGACCTTGCTGCGATCGATACGGCCGCCGCTGGCGAGGCGATAGGTCTGGCTCATACTTTTTCCCCTTGGCCTTTGACGGTCGACGGTGCGCTGTTTTGCTTGCCGTTGGCGGTCACCTGCGGCTTCTCGCCAATCTTGTAGGTTTCCAGAATCTCGTAGGTCACGGTGTCGCGGGTGACGTTGAAGTACTGACGGCAGCCGGCAACGTGGTCCCACAGTTCATGGTGAATACCGCGCGGGTTATCGCGGAAGAACATGTAGGTGCCCCACTCCTCGTCGGAGCAGGCGGCAGGGTCCAGCGGGCGGGCGATGTGCGCCTGGCCAGAGGCGTGGAACTCTTCTTCGGAGCGCAGCTCGCCGCAGTGGGGACAGAAAATATGCAACATGACGGTGTCTCCGGTTAGTGGGCGACGGCGGCGGCGCCGTGTTCGTCGATCAGTGCGCCGTTGTAGAAACGGTCCATGGAGAACGGCGCGGCCAGTGGGTGCATCTCGCCTTTGGCCAGGCTGGCAGCGAAGACGTTGCCCGAACCCGGGGTCGCCTTGAAGCCACCGGTACCCCAACCGCAGTTGAAGAACATGTTCTTGACCGGGGTTTTGGAGATGATCGGGCAGGCGTCCGGCGAGGTGTCGACGATGCCGCCCCATTGGCGGTTCATGCGCACGCGCGAGAGGTTGGGGAACATCTCGACGATCGCTTGCAGGGTGTGCTCGATCACCGGGTACGAACCGCGCTGGCCGTAGCCGACCCAACCGTCGATACCGGCGCCGATCACCAGGTCGCCCTTGTCGGACTGGCTGATGTAGCCGTGCACGGCGTTGGACATGATCACGCTGTCGATGATTGGCTTGATCGGCTCGGACACCAGGGCTTGCAGCGGGTGCGATTCCAGCGGCAGGCGGAAGCCGGCCAGTTTGGCCATGTGCCCGGAGTTACCCGCAGTGACCACGCCGACACGCTTGGCGCCGATGAAGCCTTTGTTGGTTTCGACACCGATGACCGCGCCGTTTTCCTTGCGGAAACCGATCACTTCGGTCTGCTGGATCAGGTCCACGCCCAGGGCGTCGGCAGCACGGGCGTAACCCCAGGCCACGGCGTCGTGACGGGCAACGCCACCACGGCGCTGAACGGTCGCGCCGAGGATCGGGTAACGGGTGTTCTTCGAGCAGTCCAGGTACGGGATTTCGGCCGCGACCTGGGCGGTGTTCAGCAGTTCGCCATCGACGCCGTTGAGGCGGTTGGCGCTGACGCGGCGCTCGGAGTCACGAATGTCCTGCAAGGTGTGGCACAGGTTGTAGACACCGCGCTGGGAGAACATCACGTTGTAGTTGATGTCCTGGGACAGGCCCTCCCACAGCTTCATGGCGTGCTCGTACAACTGCGCCGATTCGTCCCACAGGTAGTTGGAACGCACGATGGTGGTGTTACGGGCGGTGTTGCCGCCGCCCAGGTAACCCTTCTCGATCACTGCGACGTTGGTGATGCCGTGTTCCTTGGCCAGGTAGTAGGCCGTGGCCAGGCCATGGCCGCCACCGCCAACGATGACCACGTCGTAGACCTTTTTAGGGGTCGGCGTGCGCCACATGCGCTGCCAGTTTTCGTGGTGGCTGAGGGAGTGTTTGAAGAGGCCGAAGCCCGAGTAGCGTTGCATGGTCGTTTACTCCACTCAGCGGTAAACAGGGAAGTCTGCGCACAGCGCCGCGACGTTCTTCGCCACATCGGCTTCGACGTCAGCGTCACCGAGGTTGTCGAGGATGTCGCAGATCCAGCCGGCCAGGGCCACACACTGAGCGACCTTGAAGCCGCGGGTGGTGACGGCCGGGGTGCCGATGCGCAGGCCCGAGGTGACGAACGGCGACTGCGGATCGTTCGGTACGGCGTTCTTGTTGACGGTGATGTGCGCGCGGCCCAGGGCGGCGTCGGCATCTTTACCGGTGAGGCCCTGACGGATCAGGCTGACCAGGAACAGGTGGTTGTCAGTGCCGCCGGAAACCACGTCGTAGCCGCGGTCGATGAACACTTGGGCCATGGCCTGGGCGTTTTCGATGACTTGTTGCTGGTAGGCCTTGAAGCCTGGCTCCAGCGCTTCCTTGAAGCACACGGCCTTGGCGGCGATGACGTGCATCAGCGGGCCGCCCTGGGCGCCGGGGAACACGGCAGCGTTGAGCTTCTTCTCGATTTCTTCGTTGGACTTGGCCAGGATCAGGCCGCCACGTGGGCCGCGCAGGGTCTTGTGGGTGGTGGTGGTGACCACGTCGGCGAACGGGATCGGGTTCGGGTACAGGCCAGCGGCAACCAGGCCGGCAACGTGGGCCATGTCGACGAACAGCAGCGCACCGACCTTGTCGGCGATGGCGCGGAAGCGTGGGAAGTCGAGGGTCTTGGAGTAGGCCGAGAAGCCGGCGACGATCATTTTCGGCGTGTGCTCGACCGCCAGGCGCTCGACTTCGTCGTAGTCGATCAGGCCGGTCTTGGTGTCGATGCCGTATTGAACCGCGTTGTACAGCTTGCCCGAGGACGACACTTTAGCGCCGTGGGTCAGGTGGCCGCCGTGGGCCAGGCTCATGCCCAGGATGGTGTCACCGGCCTGCAGCAGGGCCAGGTACACCGCGCCGTTGGCGGAAGAGCCGGAGTGCGGCTGGACGTTGGCGTAGTCGGCACCGAACAGCTGCTTGGCGCGCTCGATGGCCAGTGCCTCGACCTTGTCCACGTGCTCGCAGCCACCGTAGTAGCGCTTGCCTGGGTAGCCTTCGGCGTATTTGTTGGTCAGGCCGCTGCCTTGGGCCTGCATGACGCGCTGGCTGGTGTAGTTCTCCGAGGCGATCAGCTCGATGTGATCTTCCTGGCGCTGTTCTTCGGCATTCATCGCCGCCAGCAGTGCGTCGTCGTAACCCTGGATCTGGTCTTGCTTGCTGAACATCTTGTTGTCTCCCGGCAGCGATCGTTTCTTGTCTGTAGAGCACTGTGGCCCTTTGTGGCGATGGTATGACTGGCCGGGGTGGGTCAGATGCCTGCGCACGCCTTGCAATGGCGCGTTTACGACATTCGCTGATTTGCTGTTTGTGCCGGCCCTTTCGCGGGTGAACCCGCTCCCACAGGTACGGCGGTGCTTGAAGCCTTTGGGTATCCCTGTGGGAGCGGGTTTACCCGCGAAGAGGCCCGTTCAGACAACCCTGAAATCAGCTTATGTATGGGTTGTATAGGCAACTGCTGAATCGATGGTTTAGAGTGCTGTTCTGCGTCGTTCACAGGACCGTGTCATGACAGATAAGAGCCAACAATTCGCCAGCGACAACTATTCCGGCATCTGCCCCGAAGCCTGGGCCGCCATGGCCAAGGCCAACATGGGCCACGAACGCGCCTATGGCGATGACCAGTGGACCGAGCGCGCCGCCGAGTACTTCCGCAACTTGTTCGAAACCGACTGCGAAGTGTTTTTCGCCTTCAACGGCACTGCAGCCAACTCCCTGGCCCTGGCCTCGCTGTGCCAGAGCTACCACAGCGTGATCTGCTCCGAGACCGCCCACGTCGAAACCGATGAATGCGGCGCGCCGGAGTTTTTCTCCAACGGCTCCAAGCTGCTCACCGCGCCCAGCATCAACGGCAAGCTGACGCCTGAGTCGATCCGTGAAGTGGCGTTGAAGCGCCAGGACATCCACTACCCCAAGCCACGTGTGGTAACACTCACCCAGGCCACCGAAGTGGGCACCGTGTACCGCCCCGACGAGCTCAAGGCGATCAGCGCCACCTGCAAGGAACTGGGCCTTAACCTGCACATGGACGGCGCACGCTTCACCAATGCCTGCGCGTTCCTCGGTTGCAGCCCGGCGGAGTTGACCTGGAAGGCCGGCGTCGATGTACTGTGTTTTGGCGGTACCAAAAACGGCATGGCGGTGGGCGAGGCGATCCTGTTCTTCAATCGCCAGCTGGCCGAAGACTTCGACTACCGCTGCAAGCAGGCCGGGCAGTTGGCGTCGAAGATGCGCTTCTTGTCTGCGCCCTGGGTCGGGCTGTTGGAAGATGGCGCCTGGCTGCGCCACGGCACGCACGCCAACCACTGCGCGCAGCTGCTGGCGTCGCTGGTGAGCGACCTGCCGGGGGTGGAGTTGATGTTCCCGGTGGAGGCCAACGGGGTGTTTCTGCAAATGCCTGAGCACGCGATTGAAGCGCTGCGGGGCAAGGGCTGGCGGTTCTATACCTTTATTGGCAGTGGCGGGGCGCGGTTCATGTGCTCCTGGGATACTGAAGAAGACCGGGTGCGTGAGCTGGCGGCGGATATCCGCACGATCATCACTGCCTGATAGATCGCATTCGCGGGGCAAGCCCGCTCCCACAGGGTCCTCACAGATGCTGAAACTGTGCGGGACCTGTGGGAGCGGGCTTGCCCCGCGAATGCGATGGCAGCAGCTCCAACCCTCTAAAGCTTGAACCCACCCATCTGCCGCGCCAAATCATCAGCCAACCCACGCAACGCCTGGCACTCCGCCCGGCACCCCTGCACCTCCGCCGCTGTCTCCCTGGCCAGGTCGGAAATCCCCTGTACCGTCCGGTTGATCTCCTCCGTCACCGCTGACTGCTCTTCAGTCGCCGTCGCCACCTGATGGTTCATGTCGCTGATGTGCTCGACCTTGTCGGTAATCGCCCCCAACGAGGCACCGGTGCGCTGGCTCGATTCAACGCCGCTACCCGTCGCCTGCTGCCCTGCCTGCATCGACGTCACCGCCGAGCCTGCGCCCTGCTTCAAGCGCTGGATCATCTGCTGCACTTCATCGGTAGACAGCTGCGTGCGCCGCGCCAGGGTACGCACCTCATCGGCGACCACGGCAAAGCCACGCCCCATCTCCCCTGCCCGCGCCGCCTCGATCGCAGCGTTCAGCGCCAAGAGGTTGGTTTGCTCGGAAATACTGCGGATCACCGCCAATACTTCATCGATCGAGGCGACTTCGTCGGCCAACTGTCCGACCGCATCCGCCGCCTTGCCAATGTCGCCGGACATGCCTTCAATACCTTGGATCGAGCGCCGCACCACGTCACGCGCCTGCAAGGCTTCGTCGCGCGCCGATTGTGACGCTTCAGCGGCATTGCCGGCATTGCGGGCGATGTCCTGCACGGTCAGGCCCATCTCATGCACGGCGGTGGCGACCATTTCGGTCATTTCCTGCTGGCGACCGGAGCGCTCGGCCGTGTTGTCCACCACCTGGGTCACCTGTTCGACGGCCAAGTGCAAGCGTTCAGTCGTGCGCAGCACCTCGCCGATCAACCCCCGTTGGCTGTCGAGAAAGCGGTTGAAGCCTCTAGCCAAGTCACCCAGTTCGTCCTGGCGCGAATCATCCAGGCGGTGGCTGAGGTCTCCCGCGCCGCTGCCGATCTGCACCAGTGCGGCCGTGACGCGGCGGATCGGCCGTACCAAGCCGCGCGCCAGCAACACCACCAGCAGCAAGGACAACAGCGCCACGCCACCACCGATCAAGGTGGTGAGCCAGACTGCCTGATGCATCTGCGCGTAGATTTCGGCCTCAGGCACTTCGGCGACCAAGGTCCAGTTCAGGTCGCGCAGTGGCAAGCCTAACGCCAGGTAGCTTTCGCCATCACGCTGGAAGCGGCTGGTACGCAGGCCCTGGTCGCCACTCATCACCGCTTTCGCGGCCTGTGCGTCAAGCTGGTCGACAAGCTGGCGCTTGCCGCTGAAGGCGCTGTCCGGGTGCACCTGGATCAGCCCATCATTGCGTACCAAAAATACCTTGCCGTGCTCGCCAAAGCTGAAATCGTGGATCAGCTTCGACAACTCGGTCATGCGCAAGCCCATACCCGCCACGCCAACCAGCTTGCCGTCTTTTTCCACGCGATAGTCGATGAACAGCGCCAACTCGCCCGTGGCGCCGTCGATGTCGATATTGATCAGGCGCTCGGCGCCGCTGTCGATGTAGCCGTAGAACCACGTGTCCTTCGGGTTGGCCCGGCTGAGTGTGCGGTCCAGCCCCTTCTCGTTGTAGTAGTGGCCGGTTTCGGTGGCGGCGAACAGCGTGGTAAAGGCGTTGTTGCGCTGCTTGGCAGCCTCGAGGTATTCGATAAAGCGTGAGGTTTGAGCGGGGTCTTCGCCCTCCGCAAGCCAATCGCGCAGCAGGGTATTGCCGGCTATGTCGGCGGCCGCCACCAGCGGCTGGCCGAGCATGCGCTCGATATCGTTGCGGATTGCCTCGACACTGGCTGGCAGCGCTGTGTCGACCAGGTAGCGTTCGGTCAGGCGGTTGAGCGCCACCGTGAAGATGATCACCACCACCAGGATGCTCGCCAGCAGGGCTGCGCCCATGCTTGCGATCAATTGCCACTGGATACTTTGCCGCCAGATACGCATGCCCGTGCTCCCCGCCAATTATTGTTTTGGGGGAAGTGTATACACTTACGTATCCAGTTATTCCAGTGATCTGGGACATTGTAGGAGCAGCCTTGTGCTGCGAAGAGGCAGGTGACAGCAGCGGAAATCACTGCGTTTTCACCGGCCTCTTCGCAGCACAAGGCTGCTCCTACAAGGGATCGCGGAGTGCTTTATTGTTCGGCGATAGTCCGAACGATCGCGTCCACCGTGGCGTCGATCTGCGCCTGGGTACGCGCCAGCGTCTGTTGATGCTCTTTCTGCAGCTCAACCTGCTTGGAACACAGGTTCAGGGCCGCCAGCACCAGCAGCTTGTCACCGATCAGGGTCGGGTACGAACGCTTGGTCTCGGCCAGGGCGGTGTTCAGCATCCGCACCGCCTGCGCCAGGGTTTCTTCCTGGCCTTCGGGCGCCTTGATCGAATAGTCGCTGCCGAGGATCGACACGACATTGACCGGCTGCGCTTGCAGACTCATGCGTTGACGACACCCGCATTGGCGCGGTCAACCAGCGCCTGGATGCGCGCGGCGGTGGCGCCGTTCTTCTCTTCCTGCTCCATCAGCGACAGCTGCAGGGTCTCGTTTTCTTCCTTAGCCTGTGCCAATTGCTGACCCAGGGTAGTGTTCTGCTCGGTGAGTTGAGCGTTTTTCTGCATCAGGTCGCTGACCAGTTGCTCGATTTGATTCAGGGAGGCTTCCAGCATGGGGTCTATCTCAGGTTGTTGCAAAGGCCGCACACGATAAAGAAAAGCGTGAGTCCTCGCCATTAAATATCGGATTCTTAAGGTTTCTAACCCGCAGATTGACAGGGTAAGCGCCCGCTTGTTCCGACCTGGATCAACCGCCGGTCAGGAAAAGGTTAGCGCGCTCACAATTTTCACCGGTCTCGCTCAAGACTGACCAGTCACGACCGATAGCCAGGCAAGTCATATTTCGTCGCCATCCCCTGCGACCTCTTTCCCTTGCCTGGATTACGCCCCTCATGTCCCTACGCAACATGAATATCGCCCCGCGCGCGCTGCTCGGCTTCGCGCTGATCGGCCTGTTGATGCTCGGCCTCGGCATCTTCTCGCTGATGCAGATGGGCAACATTCGCCAGGCCGGCGTTGCCATCGAAAGCATCAGCGTGCCCAGCATCAAGACGCTGGACGAACTTACTGCGCTGAACCTGCGCATGCGCACCCTTTCCTATCGCCTGCTGCTCAACCGCGACCCAGAGACGCAGCGCGACACTCTCAACCTGTTGGACCAACGCAACACCCAGATCGACCAGGCGCGCCGTGCCTACGAGCCCATGATCGGCGCACGCGACGAGCAAACGGCTTACGATCAATACAGCCAACTGCTCAATCAGTACCGCCAGCTGGAGGCGCGCATGCGCAGCCTGAGCCAGGCAGGCCGCACCGACGAACTGCGCGACCTGCTCAACCGCGACCTGCTGGCCAACTCCGAGCAGATCAACAAGGTCATGGACACCTTGGTGCGCATCAACACCGACCAGACCCGCGCCACCAATGAAACGGCTGCCAGCCAGTACGCCTCTGCCTTCGCCCTGGTGATTGGCCTGTTGATCGCAGCCACGGTGCTGACCCTGCTGTGCGCCTTCCTGCTGACCCGCAGTATCGTCAAACCGATTGAAGAGGCGCTCAAATGCGCCGAGCAGGTGGCCGACGGCGACCTCACCCACGTCATCCGTGCCGAAGGCACCGACGAAGCCGCGCGCCTGCTACGCGCCATGGGCCGCATGCAGGAGAAACTGCGCGACACCCTGCAATTGATTGCCGGTTCGGCAACCCAACTGGCCTCGGCGGCGGAAGAGCTCAACAGCGTCACTGACGAAAGCGCCCGTGGCTTGCAGCAACAGAACAACGAAATCGAGCAGGCTGCCACTGCGGTCACCGAGATGACCAGTGCCGTGGAAGAAGTGGCGCGCAATGCGGTCAGCACCTCGGAGGCCTCTGGTGAAGCCAGCCGTTCGGCCGGCGACGGGCGCGACCTGGTACTGGAAACCGTCGGCGCCATCGAGCGCATGAGCGGTGATGTGCAGGCCACTGCCACGCTGATCACTCACCTCGCCGAGCAGTCGCGTGACATCGGCAAAGTGCTGGATGTGATTCGCGGCCTGGCCGACCAGACCAACCTGCTGGCACTCAACGCCGCAATCGAAGCGGCCCGTGCCGGTGAAGCAGGCCGAGGCTTTGCCGTGGTGGCGGATGAAGTGCGGGCATTGGCCCATCGTACCCAGCAGTCGACCAGCGAAATCGAGCGGATGATCGGCAGCATCCAGGGCGGGACCGAAGAGGCGGTGGAGTCGATGCGCACCAGCACCGAACGTGCCGCGTCGACCTTGAATATCGCCCGGGGTGCGGGCATGGCGCTGGACACCATTGCGGGTGCGGTGGCGCAGATCAACGAGCGTAACCTGGTGATTGCCAGCGCGGCGGAAGAGCAGGCCCAGGTGGCCCGCGAGGTGGACCGCAACCTGGTGAATATCAATGACCTGTCGGTGCAGAGCGCGACCGGGGCGCATCAGACCAGCGCGGCGAGTGCCGAGTTGTCGCGGTTGGCGGTGGATTTGAATGGGCTGGTAGCTCGCTTCCGCACCTGATCTGCGGCCCCTTTCGCTGGGCAAGCCCCCTCCCACAGGTTATGCGCAAGCCTGAAGTACTCGGTGAACCTGTGGGAGCGGCCTTGCCGAGGCGTCGGACCGGCCGCGAATGGGCCGCAAAGCGGCCCCTTGGATCTACGGATCAGTAATCGATCCGCACATCCCCTTTCGGCACACTGCAGCACGACAGGATGTACCCCTCGGCCTCGTCTTCCTCGGTAATCCCGCCGTTGTGTTCCATCTCCACCTCGCCACCCAGCTTGAGCACCTTGCATGTCCCGCAAATGCCCATGCCGCAAGCCTTGGGGATCATCAGCCCAACTTTCGCTGCCGCTGCATGCACGGTCTCGCCCGGGGCGATGCGGATGCTCTTCTCACTGCCAATGAACTCCACCAGGTTGAGGTCCGAAATATCCACTTCCGGCGCATCGGCGGCCTGCTCGGCATGCTCCACGGCATCGGCCTTGGCTTCTGCGGGCGTCGCGCCGAACGATTCTTCGTGGTAGTTCTTCATGTCGAAGCCGACGGCTTCCAGCATGCGTTTGACCGCAGTCATGTACGGCGTCGGGCCGCAGCAGAACACCGTGCGCTCCATATAGTCGGGCGCGATCAGTTCCATAAGGCGCTGGTTCAGGTACCCGCGGTAACCCGCCCACGGCTCGCCCAGCCCGTGCTTCTCGCAAATGATGTGCAGGCTGAAGTTGGGGATGCGCGAGGCCATCTGCTCCAGCTCGCGGTGGAAGATGATGTCTTTCGGCGAACGGGCGCTGTGCACGAACACCATGTCGACATTGGCGTTGGTGTCGTAGAACCAGCGCGCCATCGACATCACCGGGGTAATACCGACACCGCCCGAGAGGTACAGCACCTTACCCGACGGGAAGTCGATGGCGTTGAACAACCCCACCGGCCCGTGCACGGGCAGTTCGGCGCCTTCGTGCATGGTGTCGTGCAGGTAGTTGGAGACATGCCCGCCCGGCACACGCTTGACGGTGATCGAGAAGCTGTAAGGCACCGACGGCGAACTGGAGATGGTGTAGGAGCGCATCACCGGCTTGCCTTCGATCTCAAGCTCCAGGGTGACGAACTGCCCTGGCTTGAAGAAGAACATGATCGGTTGGTCGGCCATGAAGCAGAAGGTGCGCACGTCCCAGGTCTCCTGGATGACCTTGACGCAGCGCACGATGTGGCGGCCGTTGGCCCAGGTCTGGGTGGTGACCGGATTGAGGAAGGTATCGGACATGTTCATCTCCAGCAGCCGACTATTGGCCTTTTTATGGCGTCGATAATGCGCAAGCTGAAGGCGACGTACATTCCTGCCTGCGACATCGGCGTACTTATCGCGACCAGCCCCATGCTACAAGGGCTGTGGCGTCGTTATTCAAATCGGCCATGTCGCCCATGGATACGGTTCACGACGCCTTCGGACGCACACTCCACGGCAAAAGAACCTGCTGTTTTTTTAACGACAGCCTTGCGGCACCACAACAATGATTAGCCACCTTTTGCCGGCCGCACACGGCCCCGAGGACCACACGATGGACGTCACCGCAACCCTGAGCCTGGGCGATCCACTGGAAGCAGCACGCAAGGCCACCGCCGAGATGCTGCAAACCCGCGAGCGCACCTACTCGCTGCCCCAGCCTTTCTACACCGACGAGCGTCTGTTCCAGATCGACATGCAGGAGATCTTCCACAAAGAGTGGCTGATCGCCGGCATGACTTGCGAGATTCCGGCCAAAGGCAACTTCATCACCCTGCAGATCGGCAAGAACCCGATCATCGTCATCCGTGGCGCCGAAGGTAAGGTGCATGCCTTCCACAACGTCTGCCGCCACCGCGGCTCGCGCCTGTGCACCAGCGACAAGGGCAAGGTGGCCAAGCTGGTCTGCCATTACCACCAGTGGACCTACGAGCTGGACGGCCGCCTGCTGTTCGCCGGCACCGAAATGGGCGCCGACTTCGACATGAAGGAATACGGCCTCAAGCCTGTGAACGTGAAGGTCGCGGGGGGTTACATCTTCATCAGCCTGGCGGAAAACCCGCCAGCCATCGACGAGTTCCTGGCCACTTTGGACCATTACATGGAACCGTACGACATGGAGAACACCAAGATCGCGGTGCAGACCCAGTTGCTGGAAAAGGCCAACTGGAAGCTGGTACTGGAAAACAACCGCGAGTGCTACCACTGCAGCGGCTCGCACCCCGAGCTGCTGAAGACGCTGCTTGAATGGGACGACACCAACGACCCGCGTGCCAGCCAGGAATTCAAGGACCACGTGGCCGCCTCTGCCGCTGCCTGGGAAGCCGAGAAAATCCCGTACCTGCACAAGAGCCACGGCCTGCGTAACCGCATCGTGCGCATGCCGCTGCTCAAGGGCACCGTGTCGATGACCATGGACGGCAAGCAGGCCTGCCAGAAGCTGATGGGCCGCATCAAGAACCCGGACCTTGGCTCGATGCGCATCCTGCACCTGCCGCACTCGTGGAACCACTGCATGGGCGATCACATGATCGTCTTCACCGTGTGGCCGATCAGCGCCCAGGAGACCTTGGTGACCACCAAGTGGCTGGTGCACAAGGATGCGGTCGAAGGCGTCGACTACGACCCTGCGCAGATGCGCAAGGTGTGGGATGCCACCAACGACCAGGACCGCCGTCTGGCGGAAGAGAACCAGCGCGGGATCAACTCCACGGCGTACCAGCCAGGGCCGTACTCGAAGACTTATGAGTTTGGTGTGGTGAACTTCATCGACTGGTACAGCCAGCGGGTGCTGGAGAACCTGGGGGCGGAGCCAGCGCCGTATTTGAAGGAAGTGCAGGCGCAGTAAACAATAGTGAACCAGGCAGGCAGAAAATTGGCTGCCTGGTTATGACCTTCATGCACGATCAATCGTGCCCACCGGGTTTCCACGGATCTTCTGCACAACGTTACTGACAATCGTCTGCACCGGGCTAATTCCTGTCTGAATCCGCATAAGGTCCACGACCACGCCGGGTATCTGGCCTGGTGATTTCCACAGATAGGGCACCACGACATCGCCAAGACAGCAAAATAAACTGATTTGGGAAAGGAGAATGCGCCATTGCGATCGACCCGGTTGATCGGATCGTTTAAGCAATAGGCATAGGTATTTATCCCGCCCCTGCCAAACGGGCTGAGCGTATCGGCGCTGTTGAAGCGCATGAGCGCTGGGTTGTAGGCCCGTCGACCGTTACCGAGAAGGTAATGCCCAGCCAATGCGTCGCGGTATTCCCCGCAAAATGCCAGGCGGGAGCCAGACACCACCCCACACACAGCACCATAGGCGGTATAGCTACGTGAGCGGGTATGGCGCATCACAGCCAAGTCATCTGTAAATTCTGAGGGGGACTAACCTCCCCAGATCTGACCTCCGAGACTATTTCATGCATCTGAATGCTCATATGGCCCGAGTCCATATCGATTCTGAGCCCCCTGACAGTATTGGAAATAGCAGGTATTGACGACGCTGGGCTAGGCGTGGGAGGCAGAATTTGTTTTTGCTCACGCTTTATACTGAAAACACTGCGGATATTGTCTCCTATAGACCTCCAAGCTTCTCCCAACCCATTTCCCAACCTTTGCCCGATCGTTATTAACGATTTAAAGATCGAAGTTGTATTGCCAGCGGTAACCAAGCCCAACGCCACGGGCTGCAAACTAGGCGAGCCGGTAAACAACATACCCACGCCTGTCGTCACCAATGCTGTTTCGACTGCCAGTTGCCGCAGCCCCCAGACACTCGCGTTGTTTGGGGCACGCGTCATCCAGGCAGCCACATTGAGGCCGGCATAGGCCGCAAGGGTCGTAGCTCTGGAAGCTTCAATTGAAGTCAGTACCGCCAGGAACCTGCCGCTAGGGTCGATGTGGTTCACAGGGTCCGCTGCACAGTAGGCATATGCATTCAACCCGCCCCTGCCAAAGGGGCTCAGGCGATCTGGGCTCAAGTAACGCATCTGGCGAGGGCTATACAGCCTATGTCCGTTGCCAAGGTGATAGCACCCTGTCAATGGATCATGACGCTGTCCCGCAAAGGCCGTGAGAGGGCCTGCCCCCAGTGGCGCGTAGCCGTATGGTGTGAAGGCTCTTTCTATCGAGCTTGAGCTGCGCCCCGCCAACACTGAACGCTGCCTATCCGTCATCAGCAAAAGATTATTCATCGATAGTCTGAGCTCGTTTCGATGGAATAACGAGACGATAGTACCGGTGAGCACATTAGGAAACTGGCAGAAATGACAGTCGCCTTGGTCGAATTTTGAACAAAACTCTACAGCCCAGGCCCTACAAGGGCTACGACCATTCACGAACACCTTGCCCACAGGTGGATGAACAGAATTCGTTAACAACTCCTCCATTTGTCTTTTCAAGGCTGTGAATAAACGCCTGAAAGGCCCAATTGGTAACGGTTTGCGCAATACGGAGAAGACTTGATCATTATTTGAACGATATCGCCAAGCCCGCTATGTACGTGTGCTACAGACGACAGCCAACATCTTATCCACAGAGCCGCCAACAGCGATTGTGGGGAACTTCGCGCATTAGCCCCGCATTCAAACAGCCCAATGCCAGCTTTTATTTGATCATTATTCGATCATGCCCTTGAATCCCGCATCCCTCTTGGGCTGTAGCGAAGCACGAACACTTTATCCACACCTTGGCGAACAGATTCCGGGGGTAAGATTCCACCGGACCTGTCATTTCTGCCAGTTTCCACATAACCCCCCTTTGTGTTTGATTAAAGCCACAGGTTGAGCTTAGCCAGAGGTCACTTATGCACAGGCGCCTAAACGGCACTGTGAAGTGGTTCCACGAGGTGAAGGGAGTGGGAGTGATCAAGGCTGAGGACGGCAGCGGGGACTATTTCGTGGCACGGTGTGCAATTCTGATGGTGGGCAGGGTGCGGCTGCTGGAGGGGGAGCGGGTCACCTTCGAACCGGTGATCGAAGGGTTGGCCTTCTGGGCCTTCAATGTGGCTGGCGAGCTGCCTTGACGGCCCAGCAAACCGGCCCTGTAGGAGCAGCCTTGCGCTGCGAAGAGGCCCGTGACAGCAGCGAAGATTCACTGTGCATTTACCGGCCTCTTCGCAGCACAAGGCTGCTCCTACAAAGTGCGCGCATGACGCACGGCAGATAATTCAGCGCAGGACCCCTTCCTCCACCAATAGCTTGAGGATTGCCTCGGCGCCTTCTTGCGGGGATACATCCTTGAGCACCTTGCCCCCGCCGCCACTGGCCTTGGCCGTTGCCGCCTTCATCCGGTCGGCGCCGCTTTTGGCCTTGATCACCTTCAATCGCTTGGGCCGTGGGCGGGCCGGTTGCAGCTCTGCCTCGGCCAGCAGGTCGTCTTCGACAATCGCCACGTTACGTGCTGCCAACACACCCCGCCGCGCCGGCCCGAACGCGCTCTGGCGTGGCTTGGGCGCGGCGTTATCCACAGTCGCCAACAACGGCAGGCGCACCTTCAGGCGACGCCGCTGCCCGCGTGGCAGTGCCTGCAGCACCTGGGCGGTGCCATTCTCAATCGATTCCACTTCCGCCAGGCCAACGATCAACGGCCAGCCCAGCTTCTCGGCCAGCAGGAACGGCAACATGCCCGAACCTTCGCCCGTTTCGGCCTGAGTCCCGGTCAGCACCAGCTGGGCGCCAGCGTCGCGCAGGTAGTCGCCAAGCACGCCCAACACATCCGCCCCGGCTGGCTGTTCCAGTACGTCTAGGTGCTCCAGCCCCATGCCCAGATAGGCCCGCAGCGCCTCTTCCCGCGGGTCACCGGCATGCACCACCTGCAAGTTATCCCCAGCCAGCTGCAACCCCAGCTCCACGGCGCGGGCATCTTGCTCGGCACGGCGCGCGCGGCCAGAACTTGGGTGAGCACCGATGGAAACCAGGCTGATGACTTTCGTACTCATGCTCGTGCCCTTATGCCGCGTCGCGCTGGCCGCCGCTGCGGAAGTTGTCCACAGCCTCGATCAACGCCTTGAGAATCGCCGAACTGTCGCCAATCACCGACAGGTCAGCCCGTTTGATCATGTCGCAGCCAGGGTCCATGTTGATCGCCACCACCTTGTCGCAGGCACCGATGCCCTGCAGGTGCTGGATCGCGCCAGAGATACCCACAGCCACGTACACCCGTGCCGTGACCCAGGTACCGGTAGCACCGACCTGGCGGTTGCGCGGCATGAAGCCGTCGTCCACCGCCACCCGCGAGGCGCCTTCGGTGGCGCCCAGGGCCGCAGTTGCCTTGTGGTACAGGTCCCAGTCCTTGACGCCGTTACCGCCCGAAACGATGAACTCGGACTCGGCCATGGCAATGGTGGCCGGGTCCACGGCCACCGAGCCGAGGTCTTCGATACGCGACAGGCTGCGTGCGACGCTTGTGGACAACTCTACCGGCAGCGCTTCGTGACGGGTTTCGCTGACCGGCTCCGCACATTCCGCCGCAGCCAGGATCAACCGTGGCACGGCGCGTTGCAGGTCCTGTTGACCCGCGCCGGCGCGGCCGATGCATTGGCCGTCCTTGACCTGCCAAACCCGCGTCGCGGGCCGTTCGCCCAAGGCGGCACCAAAGCGCCGCCCCAGCTCGCCGCCGCCAGTGCGGCTGTCGGGCAGCAGCCAGTGGCGCGGCGTGAACTGGTTATCCACAGCCCGCAACCCCTGCACAAGTTGCTCCGGTGCATAACCCTCGAACGCTTCGCCTTCGATAACCAGCAGACGGTCGACGCCGGCTGTGGAAAAGTTGCTTTCCTTGTGTTCACCAAATACCACGGCCAACACTGCGCCGTCGTTGCCGGCCAGGCTATGGGCCAGGCCCAGCAGGTCGCGGTCGTGGCTGCTCAGGCGGCCACCGACCATGTCCGGCACCACGGCAATGTAGAACGCCGGCGCCGGCACCTGGTGCAGCGGCAACTGGACGGCCGCCGCCGCTGTGCGTCGCCCACCCACACCCGTGCCCTGCTGGGCACCGCTGCGGTCGATACGCTTGATGCCACTGGGGCCGATGAAACCGGCGGCGATGGCATGCGGGTTCTTGCGCATGAGGCCGTTGGGCCCCATCCAGCTGGTTTGTTGCGTCTGCATGGCCGCGTGCAGCGGGTGCAGACGGTTACGGGCGATCCACTCGGCGCGTGGGTCGCGGCGGATGATGTCGCTCATCAGTGCACCTCCGCAGGTTCACGTTTAACCGTTGGCGACTTTGGGGCCGCAGGGGTTTCCTCTTCGATCAGCACATCGGCTACCAACTCGGCGAGGTCCTTGATCTGTGGGCGCGGTTCGACTACGCCCTCGAGCATCGCGGTGCACTGTGGGCAGCCCACTGCAACCAGCTCCGCCTGGGTCTCGCGAATATCGTCCATGCGCATGTCGGGGATACGTTGCTTGCCCGGGATGTCGGTGATCGGCGCACCGCCGCCACCGCCACAGCAACGGGAACGGAAGCCCGAGCGTTCCATCTCGCGCACTTCGATACCCAACGCCTTGAGCACTTCACGGGGCGCTTCGTATTCACCGTTGTAACGGCCCAGGTAGCACGGGTCGTGGTAGGTGACACTGCCGCCCTTGTGCTGGCCGAGGTTGAGCTTCTTGGCTGCGATCAGTTCGGCGATGTAGGTGCTGTGGTGCTGCACCTGGTAATCCCCACCCAGCGCGCCGTACTCGTTTTTCAGCACATGGAAACTGTGCGGGTCGCAGGTGACGATGCGCTGGAACGTGTATTTGGCCAGGGTCTGGATATTGCGTTTGGCCAATTGCTGGAAGGTTGCTTCATCACCCAGGCGACGGGCCACGTCACCGCTGTCGCGTTCCTCCAGGCCAAGCACGGCAAAGTCCACACCCGAGGCCTTGAGCACTTTGACGAACGAGCGCAGGGTGCGCTGGTTGCGCATGTCGAAGGCGCCGTCGCCCACCCAGAACAGCACTTCGGTAGTTTTCACGTCCGACAGCAGTTTCAGGTTGAGGTCTGCCGCCCAGTTCATCCGCCCGCCTGGGGCGAAGCCGCCTGGGTTGTCGGTGGCGATCAGGTTTTCCAGTACTTCCGCGCCTTTGTTCGGGGTCGCGCCTTTTTCAAGGGTAAGGTGGCGGCGCATGTCGACGATGGCATCGACGTGCTCGATCATCATCGGGCATTCCTCGACGCAGGCACGGCAGGTGGTGCACGACCACAGCGTTTCGGCGTCGACCAGGCCGTTGACGATCGGCTGGTGCGGGTGGCCACCATGTTCGCCGATCGGCTTGCCCGGGTACGGGCTGCCAGCAAACTTGGCGTCGGTGCCACCGGCCAGGCCGATGACCATGTCCTGAATCAGTTTTTTCGGGTTCAGCGGCTGGCCGGCCGCATAGGCCGGGCACATGGCTTCACATTTACCGCACTGCACGCAGGCATCGAACCCGAGCAGCTGGTTCCAGGTGAAGTCCACCGGTTTTTCCACGCCCAGCGGCGCATTCGGGTCTTCCAGGTCCAGCGGCTTGAGGCCGGTGGAGCGGCCGCCACCGAAACGTTCGGCACGGCGGTGCCAGGCCAGGTGCAAGGCACCGGCGAAGGCGTGTTTCATCGGGCCGCCCCAGGTCATGCCGAAGAACAGCTCCGACACGCCCCACAGCACACCCAGGCCAAGCAAACCGACCATCACCCAGCCACCGGTGTTGGCAGGCAGAATACCGGCGACCGGCAAGGTGGCGATGAAGAAGCTTGCAGCAAACACCAGCAGGCTTTTCGGCAGGCGCATCCACGGGCCCTTGGACAGGCGCGCGGGTGGATTAAGGCGGCGTTTGAAGACAAAGATCGCACCGGTGAACATGATCACCGTGGCGACCAGCAGCGCGTAGCCAAGGATCTTGCTCTGCAGGCCGAAGCCGTGCACCAGGATCGCCAAGGCCGCCGACAGCACAAAGCCGCCCGCTGTGGCGACGTGGGTCTTGGACATGTATTTGTCGCGTTCGACCACGTGGTGCAGGTCGACCAGGTAGCGTCGCGGCATGGCCAGCAGGCCGCCGATCAAATTGACCTTGGACGCTCGGCCACGCCGCCACATACGCACTCGGCGCAGGGCGCCGAGCACCGCCAGGCCAAGGGCAGCGAACAGCAGAATGGGTAGAAGGGTGTTCAACATGGGAGACTCCCACAACAGCTGGATTCTTGCGCCGCCTTGAGGACGAGACTGGCCCCTTGTGGGAGCGGGTTTACCCGCGAATGCGTCCGGTCAGGCAACGGCGTTGTCAGAGCTGACGCATTCGCGGGTAAACCCGCTCCCACAGAGGCCGCGCTCAGTGGCGGCGACTGTTAACGATCAGAAATCCTTGCACAGGCGCAAGGCGTCGTAGATCGCCGCATGCACGTTGCGCTGGGCCACGCAGTCACCGATGCGGTACAGCAGGTAGCCCTCGCCCGGCTGGCTGAGGATCGGCTGCGGCTTGATGGCGAACAGCGCCTCCACATCGATCTGGCCCTTGTTGCGCGAGCCATCCTTCAGCGCGTAGTACAGCTCCTCGTCAGGGCGCACGCCGTTCTCGATCACCACCTGGTCGACCACGCGTTCTTCCTTGGCACCGGTGTATTCGTTCTCCAGCACCGCCACCAGCTTGTCGCCTTCGCGGTAGACCTTTTCCAGCATCATGTCGCCGGTCATGATCACTTCTTTGGGGTACATGCTGCGGTAGTAGGTCGGGAAGGTCGTGCCGCCCATGGCCACGCCTGGCTTGATGTCGTCGGTGACGATTTCGACCTGGCTGCCCTTGTCGGCAATGTAGTCCGCCGTCGACATGCCGGTGAACTCGCAGATGGTGTCGTACACCAGCACGTTCTTGCCCGGCGCAACCTTGCCATCGAGCACGTCCCAGCTGCTGACCACCAGCCCCTCGGCCGCGCCCCAGTGCTCGTTCTGCTCGACGAACGGATGGCCGCCCACCGCCAGCACGATAACGTCCGGGCGCAGGTCCTGGATTGCGTCCACGCTGGCAGCGGTGCCCAAGCGCAGGTCGACTTTCAGGCGTGCCAGTTCCAGTTGGTACCAGCGGGTGATACCGGCGATCTGGTCGCGCTGCGGTGCCTTGGCGGCGATGGTGATCTGCCCGCCGATCTGGTCTTTCTTCTCGAACAGGGTCACGTCGTGGCCGCGCTCGGCCGCCACGCGGGCGGCTTCCATGCCGGCAGGGCCGGCGCCAACCACCACCACCTTGCGTTTGACGCCGGTGGTCTTCTCGATGATGTGCGGCACGCCCATGTATTCACGGGAGGTCGCGGCGTTCTGGATGCACAGTACATCCAGGCCCTGGTACTGGCGGTCGATGCAGTAGTTGGCACCGACGCACTGTTTGATCTGGTCGATCTGGCCCATCTTGATCTTGGCGATCAGGTGCGGGTCAGCCATGTGCGCACGGGTCATGCCGACCATGTCGACATAGCCGCCTTCGAGGATGCGCGTGGCCTGGTTGGGGTCTTTGATGTTCTGCGCGTGCAGCACCGGGACCTTGACCACTTCCTTGATGCCGGCCGCCAGGTGCAGGAACGGCTCCGGCGGGTAGCTCATGTTCGGGATAACGTTGGCCAGGGTGTTGTGGGTGTCGCAACCCGAGCCCACCACGCCGATGAAGTCGAGCATGCCGGTCGCGTCGTAGTACGCGGCGATCTGCTTCATGTCCTCGTGGCTCAGGCCATCGGGGTGGAATTCGTCGCCGCAGATACGCATGCCCACGCAGAAGTCGTCGCCGACCTCGGCGCGCACCGCCTTGAGCACTTCCATGCCGAACTTCATGCGGCCTTCGAACGTACCGCCCCATTCGTCGGTACGCTTGTTGACCCGCGGGCTCCAGAACTGGTCGATCATGTGCTGGTGCACGGCCGACAGTTCGACGCCGTCCAGGCCGCCTTCTTTGGCACGCCGCGCAGCCTGCGCGTAGTTGCCGATCACTCGCCAGATCTCTTCCACCTCGATGGTTTTGCAGGTGGCGCGGTGCACGGGTTCACGGATACCCGACGGCGACATCAGGGTCGGCCAGTTGAAGCCGTCCCAGCGCGAGCGACGGCCCATGTGGGTAATCTGGATCATGATCTTGGCGCCATGCTTGTGCATGGCGTCGGCCAAGTTCTGGAAGTGCGGAATGATGCGGTCGGTCGACAGGTTGACCGACGCCCACCACTCTTGCGGGCTGTCGATGGCGACCACCGACGAGCCGCCGCAGATCGCCAGGCCGATGCCGCCCTTGGCCTTCTCTTCGTAGTACTTCACATAGCGGTCGGTCGTCATGCCGCCGTCAGTGGCGTAGACCTCGGCGTGCGCGGTGCTGAGCACGCGGTTGCGGATGGTCAGTTTGCCGATCTGGATCGGCTGGAACATTGCTTCGAATGCCATGACGCTATCTCCGGCTTACAACGGCTTTGTAACGAACAGGCCATCTTCGTGGCCTTCTTCCGACCCGCCATAGACCTGCTCGGCCACGGTGCGGATCTTGCTGCCACGGGCAGCGAGAATCTGGTCCATTGCGCCGGCGAACCAGCCGGTGAACATGTAGTCGACCTTGCGGCCAACCTTGCCGTACACGTAGACGAAGGCGGAGTGCTTGAGCTTGACGCTGCAGGTGCCTTTGTCCAGGTCGATGTCCTGGATCTCGAACAGGCCCCAGCCACGCTGGGACAGGCGCTTCATGTAATGCTCGAACACCGCCACGCCTTCCAGGCCATGGCACTCGGCTTCTTTTTCACACCAGTGCCAGGCCGACTTGTAGCCCGCCTTGTAGAGGATCTCGGCATAGGCGTCGGCGCCCAGCACTTCCTCGATACCGATGTGGTTGTTAACGAAGAAATGGCGTGGCACGTACAGCATCGGCAAGGCGTCGCTGGTCCAGACACCGGTCTCACTGTCGACTTCGATTGGCAATTGCGGGGCGATCTTGGCCATGGAAACTCAACTCCATAAAATTTTTTATTGGGATGCCCCGGCGTTGCTGGCAGGGGCTTTCAGGCTTGGAGAGCGGCTTACTCGCCCCAGACATCCTTGAGGACGTTTACCCAGTTCTCGCCCATGATCTTGCGCACCACACGCTCGGAGTGGCCGCGTTTGAGCAAGGTCTCGGTGAGGTTGGGGAACTCGCCAACGGTGCGAATGCCCAGCGGGTTGATGATCTTGCCGAAGTTGGTCAGGCGACGGGCGTAGCCCTTGTCGTGGGTCAGGTATTCGAAGAAGTCCTGGCCATGGCCCTGGGTGAAGTCGGTGCCGATGCCGATGGCGTCTTCACCGACGATGTTCATGGTGTATTCGATGGCTTCGGCGTAGTCGTCGATGGTCGAATCGATGCCCTTGGCCAGGAACGGCGCAAACATGGTCACGCCAACGAAGCCGCCGTGGTCGGCGATGAATTTCAGCTCTTCGTCCGACTTGTTGCGCGGGTGCTCCTTGAGCCCCGACGGCAGGCAGTGGGAGTAGCAGACCGGCTTCTTCGATTCGAGGATGACTTCTTCAGAAGTCTTGGAGCCCACGTGGGACAGGTCGCACATGATGCCGACGCGGTTCATTTCGGCGACGATCTCGCGGCCGAAGCCCGACAGGCCGCCGTCACGCTCGTAGCAGCCGGTGCCGACCAGGTTCTGGGTGTTGTAGCACATCTGCACGATGCCCACGCCCAGCTGCTTGAACACGTCCACGTAGGCGATCTGGTCTTCGAACGCGTGGGCGTTCTGGAAGCCGAAGAGGATGCCGGTCTTGCCCAGTTCTTTCGCCTTGCGGATGTCGGCGGTGGTGCGCACCGGCATGACCAGGTCGCTGTTGTCGCGGATCAGCTTCTGGCTGGAGGCGATCTGGTCGACCGTGGCCTTGAACCCTTCCCAGACCGACACCGTGCAGTTGGCCGCAGTCAGGCCGCCTTTGCGCATGTCTTCGAACAGCTCGCGGTTCCATTTGGCAATGATCAAACCGTCGATGACGATGCTGTCGGCGTGTAATTCGGCTGGGCTCATCAGGCTGTCCCCTTTTATTGAGTTGGGTCACGCCGAACGTTGTGCCAGCGCTTTGGGGCCAGCATATGCCTGTGCCCCGAGGCGCCCCGATGCAAAAACGACAGGGGGTTTGCCGAAAGCGTCAATGCGCGACAACAGGCCCTCTGCGACGCTATCTGGCGATGAGAGACAGTCTCGATAACGACATTTTGCTCGCTTTCATGAACATTTCGTCAGGGAGCTACCGCGTTGCCTTCGGCTGAGCGAGAATCCCTGCGATTCGTCAGCCTGTTGAGGAGATAAAGGATGAAATCAATGGCATGCCTGGTACTGCTGGCCGTCGTGTCGGGCGCCCAGGCCGGCGAGGAAGAAAGCACCCCGTGCGACAACGTCGAGACCGACCAACAGACGTACGCGTGCGCGGCCTTCAACAAGCAGACGGCCGAGCGGGAGCTGAAGTCGGCTTACGATGACTTGATCCAGCGCATTCGCGACCAGTATGCCGACGAAGCCGATCAGGCCAATGCCTTGGTGGGGCGCATGGAGGCGGCGGAAAAACTCTGGGCCCAGCTGCGCGATGCCGATTGCAAGGTCGAGACCTTTGCCGAGAAGCCTGGCAGCAAGGCGTTCGAGGCGGCGTGGGGCACCTGTGTGGCGCAGCGCAGTGATGACCGGTCGGAGTACCTGCAGTCTATCGGGCAGCAGTAAACCTGCACCGGCCTCTTCGCGGGCAAGCCCGCTCCCACAGGTACTGCGCATTCCTTACGACCGGCGCGGTCCCTGTGGGAGCGGGCTTGCCCGCGAAGAGGCCGGTACAGGTTTACTTCACACCGCTCTGGCCAGCCGATCCTCCCGCGGGCACCGCTGATACCGCGCCCGGTAACAGCGGGTAAAGTACGACGCCGACTCAAACCCACACGCTACCCCCACCTCCAGCACGCTCATGTCGGTCTGGCGCAACAACTGCCGCGCCTTGTCCAACCGCAGCCGCAGGTAAAACCCGCTGGGCGTGTCGTCCAGGTGTAGCCGAAACAGCCGCTCCAGCTGCCGCCGCGTTACCTGCACCGCATCAGCCAGCACTTGGGTATTCAAAGGCTGTTCGGTATTGCGCTCCATCTCGCCAATCACTTTCACCAGCTTCTTGTTGCTGATGCCATAGCGGCTGGCGATCTGCATGCGCTGGTGGTCTTGTCGCGGGCGGATACGCCCGAGCACGAACTGCTCCGACACCTGCACCGCCAGCTCACTGCCGTGGGCTTGCGCAATCAAGTCGAGCATCAGGTCGATCGAGGCGGTGCCGCCCGCGCAGGTGATGCGCCGCCGGTCGATTTCGAACAACTCTTGGGTCGCCTGCAAACCTGGGTAGTTTTCCTTGAACGCTTCCAGCGCCTCCCAGTGCACGGTCGCGCGGTGGCCGTCGAGCAAGCCCGCCTCGGCCAGCACCACCGCCCCAGTATCGATGCCACCCAGTATCACCCCGTCATGATCGAGACGGCGCAGCGCCTGCTGCAGCGGCGGCCCATAACAGGCCAAAGGCTCGAAGCCGGCGACGATCAGCAAAATGCCCCCCGCCTCGCCCGCGCCCAATGCCGCATCGGCGTTCACCGACATCCCATTGCTGGCCTGCACCGCGCCGCCATCCAGGCTCAGCACCTGCCAGCGATACGACGGGCCCTTGAAGCGGTTGGCCACACGCAGCGGCTCCAGGGCACTGATAAAGCCCATGGCCGAGAAGCCGGGCAACAACAGGAAATGAATGATCTGCGGCATTGCTGTGCTCCACAGTGAAGGTGGTCGCCTGGGTGCAAGTGTTGGTCGCCAGGGTGCGATTTTCCACCCCGACAGCAGCGTAGCGTGTTCACACGGTCCAGAGAGACCGATCCCCATAACAATATGCACTGCCGATGGAGAGCCACCATGCACAGCTTGATCCGCCGCAGCCTGTTGACCCTTGCCGTGAGCAGCATCGTCTCTACCCCGCTTCTAGCCGCCGAGCCCGCCGCCTGCCAGAACGTGCGCCTGGGCGTGGTCAACTGGACCGACGTCATCGCCACCAGCGCCATGGCCCAGGTACTGCTCGACGGCCTGGGTTACCAGACCAAGCAGACCAGCGCTTCGCAGCAGATCATCTTTGCCGGCATCCGCGACAAACGCCTGGACATGTTCCTGGGTTACTGGAACCCGATCATGACCCAGACCATCACCCCGTTCATCGACGCCAAGCAGGTCAAGGTGCTCGACAAACCGAGCCTGGAAGACGCCCGGGCGACCCTGGCAGTGCCAAAGTACCTGGCCGACAAGGGGTTGACGACCTTCGCCGACATTCACAAGTTCGAAAAGGAACTGGGTGGGAAAATCTACGGCATCGAGCCCGGCTCGGGGGCCAATACCCAGATCAAGGCGATGATCGCCAAGAACCAGTTCGGCCTGGGCAAGTTCCAGCTGGTCGAGTCCAGCGAGGCCGGCATGCTCGCCGCGGTCGACCGTGCCGTGCGGCGCAAGGAGGCGGTGGTGTTCTTCGGCTGGGCGCCGCACCCCATGAACGTGAACATCGACATGGCCTACCTGGGCGACAGCCAGGACGCGCTCGGCCCTGACGAAGGCCGCGCCACGGTGTGGACGGTCACCGCGCCGGACTACGCCGAACGCTGCCCCAACGCTCACCGCCTGCTGGCCAACCTGAATTTCAGCGCCGAGGACGAGAGCCGCATGATGCAGCCGCTGCTCGACCACAAGGACGCGCTGGAGTCGGCCCGCCAGTGGCTCAAGGACCACCCCGAGGACAAGGCCCGCTGGCTTGAAGGTGTGACCACCTTCGATGGCAAGCCCGCTGCGGACAACCTCAAGCTTACCGCCAACTGATCCGGCCCTTTCGCGGGTAAACCCGCTCCCACAGGTACAGCGCATGCCAGGGACATCACCATCCCCTGTGGGAGCGGGTTTACCCGCGAAAAGGCCAGAACCGACATCACAAGGAACCACAATGAACCACGACGTCATCATCACCTGCGCCCTCACCGGTGCCGGCGACACCGCCTCCAAAAGCCACCTGGTCCCAGTCACCCCCAAGCAGATCGCCGAAGCCGCCGTCGAAGCCGCCAAAGCCGGCGCCACCGTGGTCCACTGCCACGTCCGCGACCCGCAAACCGGCCGCTTCAGCCGCGACGTGAACCTGTACCGCGAAGTCATGGAACGCATCCGCGAAGCCGACGTGGACATCATCGTCAACCTCACCGCCGGCATGGGCGGCGACCTGGAAATCGGCCCAGGCGAAACGCCCCTGGAATTCGGCCCAGGCACCGACCTGATCGGCCCGCTGGAGCGCCTGGCCCACGTCGAAGCGCTGCTGCCGGAAATCTGCACCCTCGACTGCGGCACCCTCAACTTCGGCGACGGCAATTCGATCTACGTCTCCACCCCGGCCCAACTGCGCGCCGGTGCCAAGCGCATCACCGAGCTGGGCGTGAAAGCCGAGCTTGAAATCTTCGACACCGGCCACCTGTGGTTCGCCAAGCAGATGATCAAGGAAGGCCTGCTCGACGACCCGCTGTTCCAGCTGTGCCTGGGCATCCCATGGGGCGCGCCGGCCGACACCACCACCATGAAGGCCATGGTCGACAACCTGCCCGCCAACGTCACCTGGGCCGGCTTCGGCATCGGCCGCATGCAGATGCCCATGGCCGCGCAGGCCGTGCTGCTGGGCGGCAACGTGCGCGTCGGCCTGGAAGACAACCTGTACCTGGACCGTGGCGTGCTGGCCAGCAACGGCCAACTGGTCGAGCGCGCGGTGGAGATCATCTCCCGCCTCGGCGCCCGCGTGCTGACCCCGGCCGAGGGCCGGGAAAAAATGAACCTCAAACGCCGCTGATCCCACTGGAGACCGCTATGCCTTTCATCACCGAGATCAAGACCTTCGCCGCCCTGGGTAGTGGCGTGATCGGCAGCGGCTGGGTCGCTCGCGCCCTCGCCCACGGCCTGGATGTCGTCGCCTGGGATCCAGCCCCCGGCGCCGAGCAGGCCCTGCGCAAGCGCGTCGCCAACGCCTGGCCGGCGCTGGAAAAACAAGGCCTGGCGCCAGGCGCTTCGCCACAACGTTTGACCTTCGTCAGCACCATCGAAGCCTGCGTGCGTGACGCCGACTTCATCCAGGAAAGCGCACCAGAGCGCCTGGACCTCAAGCTCGACCTGCACGCGAAGATCAGCGCAGCGGCCAAGCCTGATGCGATCATCGGTTCCAGCACCTCGGGCCTGTTGCCCAGTGAATTCTACGAGTCGTCCACCCACCCCGAACGTTGCGTAGTCGGCCACCCCTTCAACCCGGTCTACCTGCTGCCGCTGGTCGAAATCGTCGGCGGCAAGCGCACCTCGCCAGAGGCCATCGACGCGGCAAAAACCATCTACACCGCGCTCGGCATGCGCCCGCTGCATGTGCGCAAGGAAGTCCCCGGCTTCATTGCCGACCGCCTGCTCGAAGCGCTGTGGCGCGAGGCGCTGCACCTGGTCAACGACGGCGTGGCGACCACCGGCGAGATCGACGATGCAATCCGCTTTGGTGCCGGCCTGCGCTGGTCGTTCATGGGCACCTTCCTCACCTATACCCTCGCCGGTGGCGATGCCGGCATGCGCCACTTCATGTCGCAATTCGGCGCGGCGCTGAAACTGCCCTGGACCTACTTGCCAGCCCCCGAGTTGACCGACAAGCTGATCGACGATGTTGTGGACGGCACCTCGGACCAACTGGGCGATCGCAGCATTGCGGCGCTGGAGCGCTACCGTGATGACACCCTGCTGGCAGTGCTGGACGCGGTGAAAACCAGCAAGGCCAAGCACGGCATGGCCTTTGGCGATTAAGGAGACTGCAATGCCTGCACTGATCACCTACCGCACCCCGGTCCAGGAGGACTGGGTGGATTACAACGGGCACCTGCGCGATGCCTATTACCTGCTGATTTTCAGCTATGCCACCGATGCATTGATGGAGCGTATCGGCCTGGATGCCGACAGCCGCGGGCAAAGTGAGCATTCGCTGTTCACGCTCGAAGCGCACATCAACTACCTGCATGAAGTGAAGCTGGGTACCGAGGTGTGGGTGCAGACGCAGATCATCGGTTTTGATCACAAGCGCTTGCATGTTTATCACAGCTTGCACAGCGAAAATGTTGAGGGGCCTTTGGCAGCCAGTGAACAGATGTTATTGCACGTCTGCTTGAAAGCGTCGAAGGCATCTCCATTCGGTGATGTGACCACCGAGTGCATACAACGCCTAACGAAGCTCCAATACGGCATTCCACCACCCGTCTACGTCGGCCACATCATTGGCCTGCTGCCACGGTAATGCAGGTGGGGCGAAGTCCAAACCAGGTACCGCAGCCCCACCTGTTCCCTAATATACATTTTAGACGGTCAGGGTATAGTTTCCCATCGAGCATCATCTCTGTCATAACAATAGCTGAATTTAGGGCTGGCGCTTCTTCCATTACCTTCCATGCAGTTGGAGATACCCAAGGCTGAAAACTTAATCATCCCCCCCGCAAAACTAAAGTTTGACCGCAGACCTGAGCATGCACCCATGCCTGCCGCCTCACCATTTGCCGTCCATTGAAGGCATGATAAAACATCGCCTTGCTGGACGCGAATGGTCGTCAGCGCATTGTTGTTCCAGTACCAAAAATCACCTTCACTGATATTTCCGCAATCCGCAAAAGTCAGCACATCACTTGATGTGACCGTCAAGCAGGCTGGAAGCCCTAATTTGGCGCGTTCGACACTCCTGATTCTCTTACCCGTAAAGGGAGGGTAGAAATTCTCGACCGTTTCTCTGCGTTCATTCATCGCTCTAGCAACATCATGGTTCGCTACCGTACCCAGAGCTTGCCCTTGATAACTCAAGCGTGGATTGGAGAAGAACAATTGCCGAGGGCAGACAGGGCTGCACTCGGGAGCCATCTGCGTGCGGAACCTGAGGGAGCCCGACGCAGGTTTATACTGATATCCATGCGTGTAAGCATTACTCACACCGTCCCAGCTATGGGACATACCGAAGTTGTGACCGATCTCGTGCGACAATGAAGGGATGCAATAGATTGCCGAAAAACCTAAATGTTTTTCTGGGCCTGGTTTACCGCCACCACACAGCTCGTTATTGGCCACTAACATCGAGACGAGATCAGCACGCACCCGATCCCGCACAACTTTCACCTCCGGCATCCGGTACGTCAGATCATTGAGAAGCGTGACAAAATCTTTGCCGGTCTCATCGTGATTAGCGTCCATAAAACCGGCTAATTCATACGTTATAGCGACCTGGCTATTTTTTGTGATCTGATTGGCATCCTGCAACCCAAGGGTCAGCGCGGCGCGGTAGTTTGGATTCTTAGCACGGGACTGTTTGGTAGTGACAAACAGCAACCTGATCGTACTGTGTGCTGATTTTGGCGGCAGGTTGGTCTTGACTGTCGATACCTCATTTGCATGCCCCTTTGGATCCTGACTGTCCTCAGGCGGCAACTTCGAACTGTCAATTTTTATTAACGCATGCTGTCTGCCTCCTAGGTATTCCAGTTGATAGCGCTGGTCATCCACGATCAAGTTACCGACCAACTGGGTGCCGTGGCGCACGATCGACAGGTAATAGCGAGGGTCAAAATCGATCTCAGCAGGTGAAGGGTTATTCAGCTTCCACGCTGAAGGTTTATAGCCCACCCAGCCTTCGTAACCACCGGCCATTGAAGTAAAGTCGCGCACGTTGAATTGGGCTGTTTTACCATCGGGCAATGTCACTGCCAAATGCTGAGTGCTGTTGTTGATCAACTCCGCATTGGCGTCAACCAGCGTAATTTCCTCGTTAGCCGGGTTCGCCAACAGAGTCGCCAGATACCCCGTGGCTGTTTTCTGCAGCGTACTGCGATCTGGGGTGGGTTCAAGCGTGAACAGTTGCGTAACCGCGCTTGAAGTTCCGCTCTCTAGCGGTGTCGATGACGAGCAAGCCGCGAGCAACGCGCACCCTGCTATGACGAGCAATGCCCTATAGGCAGATATTTTCATAATCCCGCTCCACTGGAAGTCCATCGCCTCTAGCAGAGCAGGTAACACGCAGGCTAGTCACCTGGCAGAAATGTCAGGTAGCGGCATGGAAAACAGCGAAGTATGGGCAAAAAATAACCCCGGAAAGCCGTGAGCATCCGGGGCCAAGAGCGAGCAACATCCACTGTGCAAGAGCGAGGGTGACCAAACCCTCCGTTGCGGCAGATGGCTTGAGTGTGCTCACTTCAGGGCCGGGTGATTTAGCCGTAAACGACCTGTTCTTAGCCAAAGCAGCCATTGCGACATTCTGCCCTTGCGGGCATGTCGCGGTGGACACAGAATCGGTCGTAAATCACAGCAGCACTCGCTTAGCGATAAAAGGGACAACAGCCATGATGCATGCGGATTTGATTGACCAGGACGACCTCGCCGGCCACCTGCGCGCGCGCGGTTTCGACATCCCCGCCGGGGCCAGCGCCGAACAGGCCTGCGAGGCGGTGGTGCGTGGGCTGACCGAGCCCAATGCAAAGGCGCTGAAGGGCATGGTCGAGCAGATGTATACCGGCAGCGCGACGATACTGCCGGCGGTGCGCCAGGCGATCGACAAACAGCTTTTGCCTGCGCTGGCACAGTTCAGCAAGCGCACCTGACTGATTAATCCTGCACCGGCCTCTTCGCGGGTAAACCCGCTCCCACAGGTTCAGCAGAGCCTGCAAAGGCTGTGAGCCCAGGTTCAGCAGAGCCTTCAAAGGCTGTGAGCCCCATGTGGGAGCGGGTTCACCCGCGAAGAGGCCGGTGCACGTTCACACAGGCTCTAGCTCCAGCGTTTTCCCAAACACCCCCGCCAGCCCTTCCTGGTGGGTCACCGCCACCACGGTACACCCCGGCAACTCCCGCTTGAGCATCTCCAGCAAACGCTGCGCACTGCCGATATCCAGCTGACTGGTCGCCTCATCCAGGTACAACGTATCCGGCCGGTACAACAGCGCCCGCGCCAGGCTCACCCGCTGCTGCTCGCCGCCAGAAAGCACCCGTTCCCACTCCACGTGCCTGTCCAGTTGACCGATCAAGCCCCCCAGCCCCACCTTGCCCAGCACATCGACCAACTGCACATCGTCTATCGACCGCACCTGTGGATAAGCCAGCAAGCCACGCAAGCTCATCTGCGGCAGATACGGCTGCTGCGGCAACAACAGGCTGCGCCCCGGCGGCAATTGCCAATCACCCGTGCAATGGGGCCACAGCCCCTGCAAGGTGCGCAGCAAGGTCGACTTGCCCAACCCGCTGTGCCCGGCAAGCCGCACCCACTGCCCCTGGCCGACGCGCAGCTTGAGGCCGCGGAGCAAATGACTGCCGTCGGGCCGGCATACCGTCAGCCCTTGCAAGCACAGGCAATGGCCCTGCGGCGCCTTGATCACCTGCTGGCGGCTGGCGGCGATGGCCTGCTCGAACTGGTCGAGCCGCTCCAGCGCCGCGCTCCAGCGCACCAGCTTGTGGTACAGCTTGATGAACCAGCTGAGCGAGTCGTGCACGGCATTGAACGCGCTGCGAATCTGCATCAGGCCACCCAAGGTGATGGTCTTGGCCATGAACGCGGGCAGCGCCGCGAATACCGGCACGATCAGGCTGAAGCGCTGGTAGGCGACCGTGAACAGGCTCAGGTCACGCTCACGGCCCATGAGTTGTCGCCAGTTCTCGGCAATCGCCTGGAAGCGCTGTGCCAAGTGCTGGCGCTCGACCGCCTCGCCTCGGTACAGGGCAATTTGCTCGGCGTGGTCGCGCTTGCGCAGCAGGCCCGCGCGAAAGTCCGCCTCCCGTTGCTCACGCGCATAGTTGAGCGCGTGCAAGGGTTTGCCGATCAGGTGGGTCAGGACACTGCCGATCAAGGTGTAGGCCAGCACGATCCACAGCAGGTAGCCATGCACGGTGAAGGGTTCGCCGAACAGGTGGAAGGTCTGCACCCCGGACAGGTTCCACAGGATCACCACGAACGCGCCGACCTGGGCCAGATTGACCACCAGCGAGGCCACCAGCTCGATGCTCAGGTCCACCATCAGGTCGACGTCCTGGGCGATGCGCTGGTCCGGGTTGTCGGGTTCGCCGCTGAGCCCCAGGCGGTAGAACGCCTGGTCGCCCAGCCAAGCATCGATCAAACGCCCGGTCATCGCTTGGCGCCAGCGCAGTACCAGCCCTTTGCGCAGGTAGTCGAGGGCGACAAAAATCAGCACGTAGAGCCCAAGATAGAGCGCGTACTCACCGGCCAGCGCGTACAGCCCCTCGGTGTCGAAAGACGCCAGCGTGTCGTAGAAAGTTTTACTCCAGCTGTTGATCAACACGTTGATCTGCACGATCAACAGGCCAAGCCCGATGATCGTCGCCAGCATCAGCCAGGCAAGCCACTGCTGGCGGGCTTGCCAGAATGGCCGGCTCAGGCGGTAGAACCTGCGCAGGGTATTCACAACGCCTGCTCCAACGCGCCAGCCGATGGCAGCAGGCGCAGCTGCACCTGGTTGGCGACGGGGAACAACTGCCGCGCCAGTTGCTGCATGGCCGGCACGGTCAGTGCCTCGGGCAGCCTCGCCTGTTCGCTCAGGTAGCGAGGGTCCTGCCAGTGGCGCTCACTGAGGATCAAGCGCTTGAATTGGGTTTGCGGGTCTTCGCGGCGTTTAGCCTCCTGGCGCACCAGCTCGCGACGCTCGGCCAACAGCCACTGCTCATCCACCTTCAGCCCGGCCAGGGTCTGCTGCGCCAGTGCCCATAACTCATCCACACGCGCCGGGTCGCAGGTAAAACTCAGGGTGCTTTCGATGCGCTGCGAATCGGGGTCGAGCTGGGCATCGAAGCTCAGGCGATAAACCCCCGAGGCCTCGCCACGCAGTTGCTGTTTGAGCTGCTGGTTGGCCAGCTCACGCAGCAGTGCGACGCGCATGGCGGCCTGCGGTTGCCAGGCGTGCGGCTGGTAGCTGCTGGCCTGCAGCACAGCGCGGGGCTCGAGCGCTATCGCCAGGTCGCTGCGGCGCTGGCCGGGTTGCTGCAACGCGGCTTGCGGGTTTGGCGAGACGCCGCGCGGCAGGTTGGCCAGGTAGCCGCGCACCAGCGGTTCGAGCTGTTCTGCGGGCACATCGGCCATCAGGTAGTAAGTCACCGGCGCACGGGCAAGGCGCTGCCAGTCCGCCTGCAACTGCTTGCGATCGAGCTGTTGCAGCGCAGCCTGGTCAGGGGTTCGCCAATGATCGGCGCCGTACTTGAGTACGCGCTGCTCGCGCTCCTGGCGCGCACGCACATCCTCGGGACGACTGCGCAGGCGCTGCTGCAGATCGCTGCGCGCCTCGTCGAACAACGTGGCGTCGATGCTCGCCTGTTGGCTCAGCCGGTAGCTCTGCAGCAAGGCCGGAAGCTGCTCGGGGCGGGCGCTGAGGTTCAACTGCAGGCGCTGTGGCTGATGCTCAAGGCTGACGGTGGCACCTTGCGCCTGGCGCCACGCCTGCGCACCGTCCGGCCCGCTGCGCACGGCCAGTTGGGCAGCCATCTGTAAGCGCCAGGCAGGCGCATCGGCGAGGCGGTAGCCGGCGGACGAGTCCGCTTGTAACAGCCACTTGCCCTCTGGGCCGTTACGGCGCAGCCATACCAGCCGGTCGCCGTTCCCCAAGCGCCAGTGTTCGACGTGCTCAGCAGGGAATGCCTTGCGGTCGACAATGTGCCCTGCGGTACCCGGTGCATCGGGCATGTAACTGGCTACGCTCGGGGTTTCAGCTGACTGCTGAACAGGTGGGGAGAGCTTCTGGCTGGCGATCTCTACCCGCAGTGCCTCGACCGCTGCCACGCTTGGCAACTCGACCTGCGACTGCCCAGGCACGCTGAACTGCAACACGCGATCGGCACTGCCAAGCCAATGCCGCAGCCTGTGATTGAGGTCTTCCCGCTCGATGCCTGGCAGCACCTGCAGGTAGCGACGGGCAGCAGCATGACGCTCGACCACGCTGCCTTTTGCCGCGGTGGCGTTGTTGAGCTGTTCGACCCACTGCTCGAATGTACGTGGCGCGTGGTTGGCCAAGGTCTTGTCGCCCAAGGCGCGAATATGGGCTTGCTGTTTTTGGTAGTCCTGCTCGCTGAAGCCATGCTGACGCAAGCGCTCGATCTCGGTCAGCAGCTGGCGCAGCGCCTGTTCGTGCTGCTGGCCTTCGACGCCGGCAGCGATACCCAGCACCGTCGACTGGCTGCCGATCAGGGTTTTCTGTGCCACCAGGCTGCGCACCCCGGGCGCCAGCGGCTGGCGTCGCAGGCTGTCGAGCAGCGCGGCCAAGGCCATGCGGTCGATCAACCGCTCACGCAGCGCCGCGCGGGTGGTGCCGCGGCTGTCCGGTTCATGCAGGCGGAACAACAGCGCCACCTGGTTGCTGCCAGACTGCGGGTCTTGCAGGCGGAAGATTTTCAGCGCGTTGTCCAGCGGCAGGTCGCGGTAGTCGCGAGCCGGGCTGGCACCACCTTTGGCCTTGCCGAAGGTGTGCTCGATCTGCGCCAGCATGGCCTTGGGCTCGAAATCGCCTACCGCCGAAATCACCATGTTCGGCGCCTGGTACCAGCGCGCCTGAAAGCCTTGCAAGCTGGCCAGGCTGGCATTGCGGATGGCCGCCTCGTTGCCGATGGTGCGGTGCTCTGGGTAACGTGAGCCAACCCGTTGCGACGCGGTGCGTTGCTGGTTCATGCGCTGGGCCACACCCAGGCCGCCCCGCCACTCCTCGATGACGATCGGCCGTTCGCGCTCAAGGTCGGCAGCACTGTAGTCGCCGGCGAACGCCAGGTCGGCCAATGCTTGCAGAGCCTGCGGGGCCTGGCGCACGCCGGCCGGCGGGCTGAGCATGAACTGGGTGCGTTCGTAGTTGGTCACCGCATTGAAGTGGCGGCCTTGCACCCAGCCCAACGCCGTCATGCGCTGGCGCAGGTTGCCCGACTGCCCGGCGCGGCTGTGGAACACCAGGTGTTCGACCATGTGCGCGACGCCCACCTGCTCGTCGGTTTCGTCGATGGAACCGGCATTGACCGTCAGGCGCAGGTCGAGCCGGCCAGGCTGGGCGGTCTCGCGCACCAGCCGGTATTGCAGGCCGTTGGCCAGGGTGCCTTGGCTGACCTGGGCATCCCAAGGCAATGGCGAGTCCGGTTCGGGTAGCGCGGTGCAGGCGCCGAGCAGCAGCGGGCCGAGCAGGCCCGCAATGAGCTTTTTCATCAGGGTGTCCACGGTTTTTTATGGGGTCAAAAGCGGTAGCCGACTTCCAGCCAGTACTGGCGGCCGACTTCATACGTGGTGCGGACGGTGCTGCTGTTGCTGACGATTGAGTTGACCTTGTCAGTGACGTTGGTCACGTCCACAGCAACAAACAGCGCCTGCTCCCTGGCGGTGGGCATTTCCCATTTCACGCGCATATCCCAGGTGGGTGCGCCAGCCACCGAAGCGGTGTCGTAAACGGCCAGGGCCTCGCCGTCCACATCGGCGGTGCGGCCGGTGTCGATGATTTGGTCGTACGCACCCCGGTAACGAAAGAAGTTGCTGATGCTCAGGTGCCAGCGCGGGATCTCGGTAATGGTGGTCAGGCGGGCGGTCCAAGGGCGGTTGAAGTCGCTGGCCGGGAGTTGGCTGTAAGCCATGCGTTTGCCGTCGTAGAGCACATCACCATCCGCGTATTCGGCGTCATTGAAGCCAGCTTCATAGGTGCTGTAGGCATTCTTGCTGCGCGACCAATCCAGTGCCAGTTGCAGGCTGGTGACACTGCCCAGCACCCGCAATGGCTGATTGGGCGTAACGGTCAGGGACAGGTTGTCGCTCTCGCTCGCACCCGCATTCACGTAGGTGTAGTAAATGGCCTGGTAGCCCTCAAGGGGATCAAGGCCAAGCACCCGCGACGAGGACCGCACCACCTGGTCCTTGCCCTTGCGGTGTACGTACTTCAGGCGAAAGTCAGTGTTCAGCCAGCGCTGTTCCAGGCCGAGCATCAGTTCATCATCGTAAGGGATGTTCATGTCTGAAAAACGGTTGGTGTTCAGCGTTTGCCGACCAACCCACTCACTGGTCTGGCTGCTGCGGGTATAGGTGGTGTTGAAGCCCTGGCGGCCATCGGCAAGGCGGTACTTGAACAGGTTGCGGCCGTAATAGCGGTTGGCGCCGAAAACCAGCACCGTGCTGCGGTCGCCGAAGAAGTCGTAGTCACCGGCAAAGCGCGGTGAAAGGGTCTTCTGCTGCATGTAGTCATCGCCTTCGAAGCGCACGCCCGGGCGCAGGCTGAGCTTGCCTATCTGCATCTGGTCGTCGATGAACACGGCGTAAGCATTTTCGGTCAGGTCCAGCTTGCCTGCGTTGTACTGGGTACGCAGGTTCGCCCACTGGCGGCTTTTCCCGTTGAGCAACGGGCTGACGGAGCACCACGGATCGTCGCCTGCGCAGCGGCTTTCGTCGTCGCGGCTAAACCCGCTCACGCCCTGCCCGGTTGCTTCGCGCTCCCACTCCGCGTGCTTTTGCGACAACTCAAGGCCTGTCGTGAACGCGTGGCTGGTACCGGCGAAATCGAACGTCTGCCATTGGCCCTTGAGCGTGTAATCAAGACCGCGCTGACGCTGGTCCAGATTGCCGAACGAGCCCTCACCGCTGCGGGCTGTATTGCCGGTGGGGTTACCCCAGTTCTTCTCATCGGAGTAATACCAGAACACCGTGTCCTTGCTGTCGGCCTCTCGCGAGCTGTACAGGTTGGTAAGCGCCAGCGTGTGCGTCCAGCGCGCTTGGTCACCTTCCCAGACGGCCTTCAACGAACCCTGCCAGCCGCCATTGGTGTTGGTGAAATCGGAGTCGAGAAAATTCTGCCGGAAAAACACGTTCTCCTGAGGCGCGTGGATGAACGAGCCTTCCAGCGTCAACCGCTCATTGACGTCCCAATAGGTCTTGAGCATGTAGTTGTCCAGCTGGCGGGTCTGGTCCGCGCTGCTGTCGGCATTAGGGCTGGTGTAACCATTTTCGTAACGGTTGAGCGGGATCACAGAGCGGCGCTGGGAAAAGCTCAGGATGGCACCGAAATTGTCGGTCAGGTGGCCCTCGAGCATGCCTCGCAACGTGGTCTTCTCGAACTCCGGCTGGTACTGCTCGGAAGAGGCGTGGTCGAAGCTCTCCTGATCGGCTTCGGTAATGTGGTAGCGGGTCCACTCCGAGCGGGTCAGTGCATAGGAGATCTTGCCGTGCAGTTCTCTGCTCGGGCGACGGGTGATGGCATCGATCACGCCGCCATTGAAGCCTCCGTATTCGACTGGAACGTTGCTGTCGTAGACCTTCACTTCCTGCAGCAGATCGGCGTCCAGGGCTATGCCGTGGGGGTTACTGGGCGCGGCATCGAATTGGCGGTTTTCACTGTAGCCATGGGCGCCAGGGTCCAAGTCGTTATTGATCGAAATGCCATCGATCATGAAGTTGTTCTGGTAGAACTTGGCGCCGTTGATGCTGATGTCGGCGGGGTCGATTTCGCCCGGGGTGTTGGAGCTTTTTTGCGCGCTGGAAAATTGCACGCTCGGGTGCATCTGCAGCAGGGTCGTGATATCGCCGTTGGCCCCAGGGAAGGCACGGATGGCCTGATTGCTGATGACCGTGGCACCCAGGTAACCATTGTCGCCGCTATCGCCCAGCACCAAGGTGTCATGCAATTCCATAGGGCCGGCATCTGCATCGCTGTGCAGGAGGCGCAGGCTTACCACACCACCGTCGTAGTCCCAGGTCAGGCCACTGCCAGAAAGCAGGCGAGCCAATGCCGCTTCGTTGCTGAAACGCCCCTGCACGGCATTGTTTTGCGCGCCCTCCAGCAACTGCGCATCGGCGGTCATTTGCAGACCGCTTTGCTGGCCGAAGGCGATCAACGCGGCAGCAAGGTCCTGCGCCGGGATAGCAAATGCATGCACTTGCGCCAATTGCGAAGCGGCGGCGGCCTCACTTGCCGACACTGCAGGCACGAACAAGGCACAGCCTGCGCCAAGCAGCGTACTGCGGGCCAAATGCTTCAGGCGCAACGACCACCCCCGCGCTTGGCGAGGCATACGGCTTGTTGTTTCAGTCATCCCACATCCCCACCCCGGGCAATCGCCGGGCTGCAAAATTGAATACGAATCGGTATCAGTTATTGCGCGCGGGGAAGAAGACGGGGCAGTGGGGGGTTTTTTCAGAAAATTGTGAAATTAGTTTTTTGTGGCGCGCTTTTTGGGGCTGCTACGCAGCCCATCGCGACGCAAAGCGGCCCCCGTCAATCTCAAGGCTTACTCAGCACCAACAGCCAAGGCCCATAGCTACGCAGCTCTCCGCCATGCGGCCGGACCACCGCACGCAGCGCCGCCTCGGGTTTGCGCAGGTCATACACACCGGTGACGCGCTTGGCCCCCAGCGCATCGTCACGCAGCAGCACCTTGCCCGGCAGGTACCGCGCCAGCTCCGCAACCAGTTCGGCCACCGTCTGGTCATCGGCAATCAGTTGCCCTTGACGCCAGGCGGCCGCCTGCGCGGGCACGAAGGTGTGCACCTGTACCAGCCCGTCGTCATAGCGCAGCCGCTGCCCTGCAGTCAGCGCACCGGACAGCACATGCCCATCGCCGCTGTCCTCGACCCGCACCGACCCGTGCTGCACATCCACCCCTACCCTGCCTGGCCGCAGTGCGACGTTGAACGCCGTCCCGGTCACCGTCACCTGCACCGCCTGGGCACGCACGTGAAACGGCTTGGCTTTGTCGGGGGTGACCTGGAAAAAGGCCTGGCCGGTGAGCAGGCGCACATCACGGTGATCACCCGCATAGTCCACAGCGATGGCCGTGTCGCTGTCCATCTGCACCACGCTGCCATCGGCCAGGGTGATGTCGCGCGTTTCGCCCTGGGCCGTGCGGTAGTCGGCCTGCAGCCGCAGGCTCAAGGAAGGCGCCAGCGCCACCAACAGGCAGGCAGCGACCGCAGCGCCCAGCCACCAGCGGCGCCGAGATGTGCGTTGCACAGGCAGACGCAGTACCTCAGCTTGCGGCCATTGCGCGGTGGTGGCAGGGGCCAGTTGCCCCGTCAGTTGCCACACCCGCTCGGCTTTGCGGTAGGCCTCGGCGTTGGCCGAATCGCTGGCGCACCATTGCTCGAACTCGGCACGCAGCGGCCCATCCTGCGGGGCCTGCTGCAGGCGCAGGAGCCAGTCCAGGGCCTGCTCGCGGCGGCTGGATACGAGGTCTGCTGGCGTCATGTCCGGCACGTCTCCTGGGGGCTGAGGGGCGCGAAGGGTCGCACAGAGTCGGCCCGATGAGCAAAGGACGCGCCAGCGCCTGGTTTTTTCAACAGCCCCGTCAAAGGTCGTCCTCCAGCCGCGCCATGCAATGGCTCATGGCGTCGCGCACCAGTTGATGCACCAAGCTCACGGAGACGTTCAGGTGGTTGGCCACCTGCTGCAAGGTGAAGCCCCCTAGGCGGTGCATTTCGAAGGCGATGCGGGTGCGTTGCGGCAGTTCTTCGAGGGCTCGGCTGATGGCGTCCAGTTCGTTCTGCTGGCTGACCGCCTGCTCGGGCGAGGCACTGCTCGACGGCAGCTCGGCGAGGATTTCGTCGCCGTCTGGCTGGGCTTTTTCGGTGGCGGTGCGGCGGGTCTGATCCAGGGCCAGGTTACGCACGATGCGGTAGAGGTAGCTGGCCGGGTGGCGGATGTCGGCATCATCCTGCTGCCCACTGAAACGCAGCCAGGCTTCCTGGACCACATCCTCGGCGCGGGCACGGCAGCCAACGATCGGGCGGGCATAATCGACCAACGCCGCCCGATGGGCCAAGTACAGCTGCAGTTTGTCGTCCGCCACGGGGTGGTATGCCAGGGAGTATCGGGGGCGGCGATGTTACCCGTAGTCGAGAATCATTATCAATACATGATCACGGGCGGTACCCACCTGTAGGAGCAGCCTTGTGCTGCGAAGAGGCCGGTGACAGCTTCATATAACGAACCTGTTTTCACCGGCCTCTTCGCAGCACAAGGCTGCTCCTACAAACGGGCGCGTAGCGTTTACAGCCTTACGCTGGCGAACGTCGACTCGTTGCGTGCCTGGCTCAGCGCCGCCATCGGCCCGCTGTGCGGCGACAGGGTCATGGCCTGCGGGATCGGCATCATCGCCACCTGCTGCGCGGTGTTGGAGCCCACGCGCTCATCACGCGGCGGAATGCCGAAGTACTCGCGGTAGCACTTGGAGAAATGCGGGGTAGAGACGAAGCCACACACCGAGGCCACTTCGATGATCGACATCGGCGTCTGCTTCAGCAACTGCCGCGCGCGGATCAGGCGCAGCTTCAGGTAATAGCGCGACGGCGAGCAGTGCAGGTACTTCTGGAACAAGCGCTCGAGCTGGCGCCGCGACACCGACACATACACCGCCAGTTCGTCGAGGTCGATCGGCTCTTCCAGGTTGGCCTCCATCAGCGCGACGATTTCCTGCAGCTTTGGCTGGTTGGTGCCGAGCATGTGCTTGAGCGGCACGCGCTGGTGGTCTTGCTCGTTGCGAATGCGCTCGTAGACGAACATCTCGGAGATCGCCGCCGACAGTTCACGGCCGTGATCGCGGCTAATCAGGTGCAGCATCATGTCCAGCGGCGCGGTGCCACCGGAGCTGGTAAAGCGGTTGCGGTCGAGGGTGAACAGGCGGGTGCTCATGTTCACCCGTGGGTAGGCCTCCTGCATGGCGGCCAGGCATTCCCAGTGCACGCTGCAATCGAAGCCGTCGAGCAGCCCGGCACAGGCCAGCGCCCAGCTGCCAGTACACACCGCGCCCAGGCGCCGCGACTGGCGAGCCTGCGCCTGCAGCCAGGTCACGTGTTCACGGGTAACGGTGCGCTGAATGCCGACACCGCCGCAGACGATCACGGTGTCGATCGGCGGCGCATTGTGCATGGCCGCGTCGGGGGTGATCTGCAGGCCATCACTGGCCCAGACCTGGCCGCCATCGACGGTCAGGGTGTGCCAGCGGTACAGCTCGCGGCCGGAAAGCTGGTTGGCCATGCGCAGCGGCTCGACCGCCGACGCCAGGGAAATCAGGGTGAAGTTGTCCAGTAGAAGAAACCCGATGGACTGGGGAGCTGTGCGGTTCTGGGTTGGATTCCCGGAGGTGTACGACGTCATCGCGATTTCTCCTCACACAAATGCAGGGTGTGCCTCAGGCGGGCACTGATTTTTTTGTTATGGCCCCCTCTTCGTAGGTAGGGGCTTGTTGCCAATCACAACGCAAACGCCGTGCCTGAAATTGAACGGCTATCCGAAAAAACCTGAAAACGACGCCTTTACTCGGCAAATCAGGGCCTTCGGCGCGGGCTGGCTGAACTTCTGGAACCGCCGTGCTAGGCGCGCTCCTTGTAACTGCTGAGCACTTTGGTGACACGTGCCTGGTGGGTTGCCCAGAAACGACACTCTTAAGTGTCACCGACAATGCCCACACTCATCGCGACATCTGACGGCCGGTCATGCACAAACGCCCCATAGTGGGGCGTCGTGGTGACCAGCAGCGCGTGATTAGCGCATCAGCATTCGATGGCGCTGACCGCCAGGCCGCCGCGTGAGGTCTCTTTGTACTTGTCGTGCATGTCGGCGCCGGTGTCACGCATGGTGCGGATCACCTGGTCGAGGGAAATGAAGTGTTCGCCGTCACCGCGCAGGGCCATCTGCACTGCGTTGATCGCCTTGACTGCGGCAATCGCGTTGCGCTCGATGCACGGCACCTGCACCAGGCCACCGACCGGGTCGCAGGTCAGGCCAAGGTTGTGTTCCAAAGCGATTTCGGCTGCGTTTTCCAATTGTGGCGGTGTCGCCCCCAACACTTGCGCAAGACCTGCCGCCGCCATGGCACAGGCCGAACCGACCTCGCCCTGGCAGCCGACTTCGGCGCCGGAAATTGAAGCGTTCTTCTTGCACAGGATGCCGACCGCTGCCGCCCCGAGGAAGAAGTCGGTCACGTTCGACTCGTCCACCACATCACTGAAGCGCATGTAGTAGTGCAGCACCGCCGGGATGATGCCCGCAGCGCCGTTGGTGGGCGCGGTGACCATGCGCCCGCCGGCGGCGTTTTCTTCGTTGACCGCCAGGGCGAACAGGTTGACCCACTCCATGGCGCTCATGGTCGAGCCGATCACGTTGGGCTTGCCGATCTCTTGCAAGCTGCGGTGCAGCTTGGCGGCGCGGCGCCGTACGTTGAGGCCGCCGGGCAGCGTGCCTTCGTATTTCAGGCCGTTGGTGACGCACTCCTGCATGGCTTGCCAGAGCTTCTGCAGGCCGGCGTGGATCTCTTCCTCGCTGCGCCAGACCTTCTCGTTGGCCATCATCAATTGCGACACGCTGAGGTCGTTTTGCTTGCACAGTTGCAGCAGCTCGGCGGCACTGTTGAAGTCGTAGGGCAATACGGTCTGGTCGGCGTCCAGCACACCGCTGGCGGCCTGCGCGGCATCGACCACAAAGCCACCGCCCACCGAGTAGTAGGTGTCGCGGTGCAGCTCGCCCTGCGCGCCTTCGGCGATCAAGGTCATGGCGTTGGGGTGGTACGGCAGGTTCTCGTCCAGCAACAGCATGTCGCGGGCCCAGACAAACTCGATGGGCAGGCGGCCGGCCAGCAGCAGGGTGTTGGTTTCGCGCAGGTCGGCGATGCGAGGGACGATCTGGGTGGGGTCGATGGCGTCCGGCCACTCGCCCATCAGGCCCATGATGGTGGCGTTGTCGGTGCCGTGGCCGATGCCGGTGGCCGAGAGCGAACCATACAGCCGCACCTCGACCCGTTTTACCTGCTCCAGTTCGCCGCGCTCGCGCAGCCCCTGCACAAACAGAGCGCCAGCCCGCATGGGGCCAACGGTGTGGGAGCTGGAGGGCCCGACACCAATCTTGAACAGGTCGAACACGCTGATGGCCATTGTCGAATCACCTCTTGCTGGGCTTGTCTCTGCGCGCCATGCGCAGGGCGGGGCAACTGCTAGGCTGAAGCTGCGAGCCGCCATGAATGCACGCATCATCGGCCTTTTGCCTACCCCTTCGCCGTCTGCAACCGACGTAGTTTTGTCCAGCTGCGCCGTGCTGTTTTTACCTGAGGTACTGCCGTCTTCACGCCGTTTTCCAGCGGCCTGGTGACGCAAAAACGCGGCCGAGGGGGTGGAAAAATCCATATGCGACATCGCCAGTACTGGATACGACCCGTTCCGTACTGGATACGACCCCACCAGTAGGCGATTGCCCGGCGCTGGAGGATTATCAAAAGCGACTCGTATAGCACGGCCACGCAACCTGCCCTCTGCAGGCCTGGTCGACCGGACCTTCAGAACGCCCGGCGACCCACGCGAACCCGAAGACAAAATCACAGGAGTCCATCCATGAAAGGTTCACCCTCGCTGTTGTTGGTTGCGTTGTTGTCCACCCCGCTGCTGGCCCAGGCCGCCGAGCCTGAGCAGTGCCAGACGGTACGTTTCTCCGATGTCGGCTGGACCGACATCACGGTGACGACAGCCACCACAAGCGTTGTGCTCGAAGCCCTGGGTTACAAGACCCACACCACCATGATCTCGGTACCGGTGACCTATAAGTCGCTGGCCACCGGCAAGGACCTGGACGTGTTTCTCGGCAACTGGATGCCGACCATGGAGAACGACATCAAGCAGTACCGCGACGCCGGCACCGTCGAGACCGTGCGCGCCAACCTGGAAAACGCCAAGTACACCTTGGCCGTGCCCCAGGCGCTGTATGACAAGGGCCTGAAGGATTTCAGCGACATCCCCAAGTTCAAGAAAGAACTGGACGGCAAGATCTACGGCATCGAGCCGGGTAACGACGGCAACCGCACCATCCAGAGCATGATCGACAAGAACGCCTTCGGCCTGAAGGACGCGGGCTTCAAGATCGTGCAGTCGAGCGAGGCCGGCATGCTGTCGCAGGTCGACCGGGCGCAGAAACGCAACGAGTCGGTGGTGTTCCTGGGCTGGGAACCGCACCCGATGAACACCCGCTTCAAGATGCAGTACCTCACCGGCGGGGATGATTTTTTCGGCCCCGAATTCGGCAAGGCAACCGTATTGACCAACACCCGCAAGGGTTACGTGCAGGAATGCAGCAACGTTGGCCAACTGCTCAAGAACCTGTCGTTCGAGCTCAAGGATGAAAGCACCATGATGGGCTATGTCCTGGACGACAAGATGAAACCCGAAGCAGCCGCCAAGAAGTGGCTTAAAGACAACCCCGGCAAGCTGGATACCTGGCTGGCGGGCGTTACCACCGTTGATGGCAAACCCGGCCTTGAGGCGGCCAAGGCCAAGCTGGCGCAATAACGCACCACGCAATAGCGCTACCTCGGGGCGGGACCGTGCCCGCCCCGGACTGATTTCAATCTTTGCAGGTGGAAGCTCGCTATCATGCTTATCGATCAGAAAATACCCCTGGGGCAGTACATCGCGTCGTTCGTCGAATGGCTGACCCAGAACGGCGCGAATTATTTCGACGCCATCGCGCAAGGCCTGGAGTTCATGATCCATGGCGTCACCAGTACCCTGACCTGGTTCAACCCGTTCGTCCTCATCGCCCTGTTCGCCGCCCTGGCGCACGTTATTCAGCGCAAGTGGGGGCTGACGGCGTTCGTTGCGCTGTCGTTCCTGCTTATCTTCAACCTGGGTTACTGGCAGGAAACCATGGAAACCCTGGCGCAGGTGACCTTCGCCACCGTGGTCTGCGTGGCCATTGGCGTGCCGCTGGGCATCGTCGCCGCGCATAAACCGATGTTCTATACCGCCATGCGCCCGGTACTCGACCTGATGCAGACGGTACCCACCTTCGTTTACCTGATCCCGACCCTGACCCTGTTCGGCCTGGGCGTGGTTCCGGGGCTGATCTCGACGGTGGTGTTCGCCATCGCCGCGCCGATCCGCCTCACCTACCTGGGCATTTGCGATGTGCCACAAGAGCTGCTCGACGCCGGCAAGGCCTTTGGCTGCTCGCGCCGTCAGCTGCTGACCCGCATCGAACTGCCCCACGCGATGCCGAGCATCGCGGCCGGTGTCACCCAATGCATCATGCTGTCGCTGTCGATGGTAGTCATCGCGGCCCTGGTGGGCGCCGACGGCCTGGGCAAACCTGTGGTCAACGCACTGAACACCGCCGATATCTCCCTGGGCTTCGAAGCGGGCCTGGCGATCGTGCTGCTGGCGATCATGCTCGACCGTATCTGCAAGCAACCGGAAGTCACGGTAAGGGGTGAAGCATGAGCATCATTCGGTTCGAAGACGTCGACGTCATCTTCTCCAACAAACCGCGCGAGGCGCTGTCGCTGCTCGACCAGGGCAAAACCCGCGAGCAAATCCTCAAGCAGACCGGCCTGGTGGTGGGTGTCGAAAAAGCCAACCTGGATATCGAGAAAGGCGAAATTTGCGTGCTCATGGGCCTGTCCGGCTCGGGCAAGTCGAGCCTGCTGCGCTGCATCAACGGCCTGAACACGGTCAGCCGCGGCAAGCTGTTCGTCGAGCATGAAGGCAAGCACATCGACATCGCCCACTGCACCCCGGCCGAGCTGAAGATGATGCGCACCAAGCGCATCGCCATGGTGTTCCAGAAGTTCGCCCTGATGCCCTGGCTGACGGTGCGCGAGAACATCAGCTTTGGCCTGGAAATGCAGGGCCGCCCAGAGAAAGAGCGGCGCAAGCTGGTGGACGAGAAGCTTGAACTGGTTGGCCTGACCCAGTGGCGCAACAAGAAGCCCGACGAGCTGTCCGGGGGTATGCAGCAGCGGGTGGGCCTGGCCCGGGCGCTGGCGATGGATGCCGACATTCTGCTGATGGACGAACCGTTCTCGGCACTCGACCCGCTGATCCGCCAGGGCCTGCAGGACGAACTGCTGGAGCTGCAGCGCAAGCTGAGCAAGACCATCGTGTTCGTCAGCCACGACTTGGACGAAGCGTTGAAGCTGGGCAGCCGCATTGCAATCATGAAGGACGGCCGGATCATCCAGTACAGCAAGCCCGAAGAGATCGTACTGAACCCGGCGGACGACTATGTGCGCACCTTCGTTGCCCACACCAACCCGCTGAACGTGCTGTGCGGCCGCAGCCTGATGCGCAGCCTGGACAACTGCAAACGGGTCAATGGGTCGGTGTGCCTGGACCCGGGTATCGACTCATGGCTGGACATTGGCGAAGGCGGCTCGCTCAAGCGCGCACGCCAAGGCCAGAACGGCCTGGATATGCAGAATTGGGCGCCAGGGCAGAATGTAGAGTTGCTGGAGCGCAGGCCGACGGTGGTGCACGCCGATATCGGTATGCGTGAGGCGCTGCAGATTCGTTATCAGACGGGCAACAAGCTGGTGCTGCAGGATAACGACAAGGTGGTGGGGATTCTTGGGGATACCGAGCTTTACCACGCGTTGTTGGGCAAGAATCACGGGTGATGCCATTGGGGCCGCGTTGCGGCCCATTCGCAGCGCAAGGCTGCCCCTACAGGGGGGCGCGTATTCTTGTAGGAGCAGCCTTGTGCTGCGAATGGAGGGCAATGCCCTCCCAGCAATGGCTCAGCGAACGACGATCCCGCGCGAAGCCATGTAGGCCTTGGCTTCCGGAACGGTGTACTCGCCAAAGTGGAAGATACTGGCCGCCAACACCGCGCTGGCATGCCCTTCCAGAATCCCGTCCGCCAGGTGCTGCAGGTTACCCACCCCACCCGACGCAATCACCGGAATCCCCAGCGCATCGCTGATGGCCCGGGTAACGCCCAGGTCAAAGCCGTTCTTCATGCCGTCCTGGTCCATGCTGGTCAGCAGGATCTCACCGGCACCCAGGCCTTCCATCTTCTTCGCCCACTCCACCGCATCCAACCCGGTCGGCTTGCGCCCGCCATGGGTGAAAATCTCCCAGCGCGGCGTTTCACCCGGCGCGGAGACCTTCTTGGCATCGATGGCAACGACGATGCACTGCGAACCGAAACGGTCCGCCGCCTCGCCCACGAACTCCGGGTTGAACACCGCAGCCGTGTTGATCGAGACCTTGTCGGCACCGGCATTGAGCAGGTTGCGGATGTCCTGCACGGTGCGCACGCCACCGCCCACAGTCAGCGGGATGAACACTTGGCTGGCCATGCGCTCGACGGTATGCAGCGTGGTGTCGCGGCCATCGACGCTGGCGGTGATGTCGAGGAAGGTGATTTCGTCGGCACCCTGCTCGTTGTAGCGACGGGCAATTTCTACCGGGTCGCCGGCATCACGGATGTTCTCGAACTTGACGCCCTTGACCACCCGGCCGTTATCCACGTCCAGGCAAGGGATGATGCGCTTGGCCAGTGCCATGGTTCAGTCCTCAGCCTTGGTAGTTGTCGCAGAAGGCCTGGGCCTCGGCGACATCGAGGGTGCCTTCGTAAATGGCACGGCCAGTGATGGCGCCGATGATGCCAGGGGCCTTGGCGTCCAGCAGGGCCTTGATGTCGCCCAGGTTATGAATGCCACCCGATGCGATCACCGGAATGCGCGTGGCTTCGGCCAGGGCTTTGGTGAAGGGCACGTTGCAGCCCTGCATCATGCCGTCTTTGGCGATGTCGGTGTAGACGATCGCCGAGACGCCATCGGCCTCGAAACGCTTGGCCAGGTCGATGACCTGAACAGTGCTGACTTCAGCCCAGCCGTCGGTGGCGACGAAACCGTCCTTGGCGTCCAGGCCAACGATGACCTTGCCCGGGAAGGCCTTGCAGGCCTCGGCGACGAACGCTGGCTGCTTAACCGCCTTGGTGCCGATGATGACGTAGCTGACGCCCGCCTTGACGTAGTGCTCGATGGTTTCCAGCGAGCGAATGCCGCCGCCGATCTGGATCGGCAGGGTCGGGTAACGCTTGGCGATGGCGGTAACCACTTCGCCGTTGACCGGCTGGCCTTCGAAGGCGCCGTTGAGGTCGACCAGGTGCAGGCGGCGGCAGCCACCCTCGACCCATTTGGCGGCCATGCTCACCGGGTCATCGGAAAATACCGTGGAGTCTTCCATGCGGCCCTGGCGCAGGCGCACGCAGGCACCGTCCTTCAGATCGATAGCGGGGATAATCAGCATCTTGGGAACCTGTCTATTTGTTGGGTTTCAGGGCTTCTCGAGTGCCCACAGGTCGCTCTCGATGCTCTCGAACCGCTCCTTGAGGTGCAGCTGAACATCGGCAATCGCCCTGTTGTAGTAATGGGGTGCAATCTCTTTGCTGAACAGGTCGAGGACCTCGGCCACTTCAAACGACCCCAACTGCAGCTCGAAACGGTCTTCGAGAAAACGCTTGAGCGTATCGAGCGCTTCGCGCTCCTGCTAGGGGGGCCAGGGTAATGATCGGGGCCTTGGTCTTCGATCGGCTCATTTACCAGCGCCCGTCCCAGGCGACGAAGTTCTGCAGCAACTGCAGGCCATGGGTGTGGCTCTTCTCTGGGTGGAACTGCACGGCAAAGCGCGAGCCGTCGGCCAGCGCGGCGGCGAAGTCGACGCCATAGTGGCCGCGACCGACCACCTGGCTCGGCTTGCCGGCATTGATGTAGTAGCTGTGCACGAAATAGAAACGTGCGCGGTCAGGGATGTCGTGCCACAGCGGATGGTGGTTGGCCTGGCTGACTTCGTTCCAGCCCATGTGCGGCACCTTCAGGTGCTCGCCATCCTCTTGCAGGCCCTTGCCGAAAAACTTCACCTGGCCTGGGAACAGGCCGATGCAGTCAACGCCGTTATTCTCTTCACTGTGTTCGAGCAGCGCTTGCATGCCGACACAGATGCCGAGGAACGGGCGGTCCTGGCTGACTTCACGCACCAGGCTGTCGAAGCCCAGGCGACGGATTTCGGCCATGCAGTCGCGAATCGCGCCCACGCCTGGGAACACCACGCGGTCAGCCTCGCGGATCACCGCGGCGTCGCTGGTGACCAGTACCTTGCCGGCGCCGACATGCTCGAGCGCCTTGGCCACCGAGTGCAGGTTGCCCATGCCATAGTCGATTACGGCTACCGTCTGCATTTACAGGCATCCCTTGGTGGAAGGCATCTGCCCAGCCATGCGCTCGTCCAAGGTAATGGCCATGCGCAGCGCGCGGCCGAACGCCTTGAACACGGTTTCGATCTGGTGGTGGGTGTTGTGGCCACGCAGGTTGTCGATGTGCAGGCTCACCAGGGCGTGGTTGACGAAGCCCTGGAAGAACTCCTGGAACAGGTCGACATCGAAGCCACCGACCGTGGCGCGGGTGTACGGCACGTGCATCTGCAGGCCTGGGCGGCCAGAGAAGTCGATGACCACGCGCGACAGCGCTTCGTCCAGCGGCACATAGGCATGGCCGTAGCGGAAGATGCCTTTTTTATCGCCGATCGCCTGGGCGAATGCCTGGCCCAGGGTGATACCGACGTCTTCGACGGTATGGTGATCGTCGATGTGCAGGTCACCCTTGCACTCGATGTCCAGATCGATCAGCCCATGTCGGGCGATCTGGTCGAGCATGTGTTCAAGGAAAGGCACACCGATATCAAATCGGGCCTTGCCGCTGCCATCTAGGTTGATCGAGCACTTGACCTGGGTTTCCAGGGTATTGCGCTCGACGGAAGCCTTACGTTCGACCATCACCAGCTCCGCAAAATCATTGGGCGAAAAGGGCTCCATTATAGGCCCAGAACGCGCCAGCTTGAAACGCGGATGACATATGGCAAAGCAAGCAATGACGGGGGGTAGATGCCGTTACAGGTCTATACAAGCTGTGAATCTGGGGCTGCGTTGCAGCCCTTTCGCCGGCTCTTGCACCCAACCACGCCCTTGTAGGAGCGGCCTTGCGCCGCGAAAGGGGCGCACAGCGCCCCCCCCTACCTTCAATGGAACAGTACAGCCGTCTTCTGCAACGTAATCCACACCCCCCAAGCCAGCGGCACAACCACCGCAGCCCAGGCGATCAGCACCAACGGCAAGCTGCCCGGTGCGGCATGCCACTCCAGCGAACGTGCGCCATCGGCACCCTTGTCATGGCTCAGCGCACGCTCGGCGGCCAGTTGCTGGTCGCTCATGAAGTGCTTGTCGGCCACCGGGCGGATCAGCATGTTGCAGATAAAGCCCAGCACCAGCAGGCCCGCGAGGATATACAGGGTCATGTCATACGCCGCCGCGCGCTCAACGCCCGCCGCCAGCTGAGACTCGCGCAGGTAGGTGATCAGCACCGGCCCCAGCACGCCCGCCGCCGCCCAGGCCGTCAGCAGGCGCCCATGAATCGCACCGACCATCTGCGTGCCGAACAGGTCGGCCAGGTACGCCGGCACCGTGGCAAAGCCACCACCGTACATCGACAGGATGATGCAGAACGCCGCCACGAACAGCGCCACGTTGCCCAGGTGACCCATGTTCGGCACCAGGCTGTAGAGGCCCACGCCCAAGGCGAAGAAGGCAAAGTAGGTGTTCTTGCGGCCAATGTAGTCAGAGAACGACGCCCAGAAGAAGCGCCCGCCAATGTTGAACAGGCTCAGCAAGCCGGTGAAGCCCGCTGCGATGGCGGCAATTTGCGCCAGCTGGGTGGCGTTCAGTTCGCTGAAGCTCAGCTCGTTGCCCAGCAACTTGCCGGCGAACACTTCCTGCAACAGCGGCGACGCCATGCCCAGAATACCGATGCCGGCCGAGACGTTCAGGCACAGCACCAGCCACACCAGGGCGAACTGTGGGGTTTTCCAGGCCACGCTGACGTGCACATGGCGGTCGGTGACCATGCCATTGCCGGCCTTTTTCGCCGGGGCGGTCCAGCCCTCAGGCTTCCAGCCGGTCGGTGGCACGCGGTAACCCAGGGCGCCGGCGGTCATGAACACGAAGTAGATCGCCGCCATCACCACGAAGCTTTGCCATACCCCAACGTCTTCTGCGCTGCCAAAGTGGCCCATCAGCGCGGTCGCCAGGGGGGCGCCGACCATCGCGCCACCGCCAAACCCCATGATCGCCATGCCGGTGGCCATGCCGCGTTTGTCCGGGAACCACTTGATCAGCGTCGACACCGGCGAAATGTAGCCCAAGCCCAGGCCAATGCCGCCGATCACACCAGAGCCCAGCCACATCAGCCACAGCTGATGGGTCTTCACCCCAATCGCCGAGATCAGCATGCCGCCGCACCAGCACAGCGCCGACACCAGCCCGGCCTTGCGCGGCCCGGCGTGTTCCAACCAGCCGCCAAGCACCGCGGCCGAGCAGCCGAGGAACACGAAGAACAAGGTGTAGATCCAGCTCAGCATCGAAATCGGCCAGTCGCACGCGGCGCTGAACAGGCGGGCGATGAACCCCATGTCCGCCGAGCAGGCCACCGGCGCAGTGATGCCGATGGCTTGCGACAGCGGCAACCAGAACACCGAGAAGCCATAGGCCATGCCGATACACAGGTGGATAGCCAAGGCGGCCGGTGGCACCAGCCAACGGTTGAAGCCCGGACGGGCGATGATGCGCTCCTTCGACAGGAAGCTCGGCGCACCGGCCAAGGTGCCCGCCGTGACGTTACTGCTCATGGGTTTGATCCTTTTTGTATGGCCTTTACTGGGCGACGCACCGCGACAATGGGTCGCGGGCACACCGAAAGCGGCGCAAGGTTACCAGCACCCGGTGGGATGAAAGCAATCTGATATCGTGGATTTTTCTGTAGCTGAAACGGTATTTCGAGTTCACCCCATTCTTGTAGGAGCAGCCTTGTGCTGCGAAGAGGCCGGCAAAAATCAGCTTGATTCAGGGTTGTTCGCTCTGCCGTCTTCGCAGCACAAGGCTGCTCCTACAATGGCTGCATGCGCCGTTGGAACTGTAGATATGAGAACTGTCGAAAGCCGCAACATCTGATCCATTCGTAGGGAAATGCCCTGTATCTCTTGCCGGATACGCAGGGATAAGCACTGCGGCGCTATACTCTGCCGCTGAAATTCAAATCGGACTACAAGGACTCGCCCATGAAAGCGTTCGGCAAAATCCTGGGACTGGGGCTTCTCGGGTTGCTGCTGATCATCGTGGCGCTGGGCTTCGCCCTGACCCACCTCTTTGATCCCAACGACTACAAAGACGAGATTCGCCAGCTGGCGCGCGACAAGGCTCATGTCGAGCTGACCCTCAACGGTGACATCGGCTGGAGCCTGTTCCCGTGGTTGGGCCTGGAGCTGCATGACGCGAGCATCGCGACCTTGAGCAAACCCAGCGAGCCGTTCGCCGACCTGAAGATGCTCGGCCTGTCGGTACGCGTGCTGCCGCTGCTGCGCCGCCAAGTGCAGATGAGCGATGTGCGCGTCGAAGGCCTGAACCTGACCCTGGCCCGCGACGAAAATGGCCATGGCAACTGGGAAGACATCGGCAAGCCATTGCCCGCCCCTAACGGCGCCCCAACCGATACACCGGCCCAGGCACCTGCCGAACAGGCCCCAGCGCAAGCCGACAGCGGCAGCGAGCGTGCGGTCAAACTCGACATCGACAGCCTGACCGTGAACAACGCCCGCGTGCAGTACACCGATGCCAAAAACGGCCAGAGCTACAGCGCCGAAAGCATCCAGCTGAGCACCGGCCCGGTCCACGAAGGCGCGAACATTGCGCTTAAGGCGAGTGCCTTCCTCAGTGCCACCCACCCGAGCATCAAGGCCCGCACCGAGCTTGCCGGCGAACTGCGCTTTGACCGCAAGCTCAAGCGCTACAACTTCGAAGACATGCGCCTGTCGGGCGAAACCTCGGGCGAGCCGTTTGCCGGCAAGACCGTGACCTTCGCCGCACAAGGCCAACTGCTGGTCGACCTGGCAGCCAATGTCGCCTCGTGGAACGGCCTGAAAATTTCGGCCAACCAGCTGCGTGCACTGGGTGAACTGAACCTGCGCGACCTGGACAAGGCACCGCAACTCAGCGGCGGCCTGTCGATCGCCCAGTTCGACCTGCGCACCTTCCTCGACGGCATCGGCCGCCCGCTGCCCGCCACGAACGACCCGGCCGCGTTCACCAAGCTGGAATTGGTCACCCGCCTGCAAGGCACGTCGAACAGCCTGGCCCTGGCAGACCTGGCCGTGAAGCTGGACGACAGCACCTTCACCGGCCGCGTGGCTGTCGAAGATTTCGCCAAACAGGCCCTGCGCCTGCAACTGAAGGCCGACACCTTCGACGCCGACCGCTACCTGCCCGCCAAGAGCGAACAAGCCAAAGGCGCGACGGCCGCCCGCCAAGCCGAGGTCAAGCAACAGGAGGCCAGCGCCGTGGCCGGTGCCAGCAGCTCCCCGCTGCCCAACGCCCCGACCCAGGTCGCCTGGAGCGACGACAAGCTGCTGCCGGTGGACCGCCTGCGCGCCCTCGACCTGCAGGCCGACCTGACGTTCGGCGCACTGACCCTGGACAAACTGCCCATTCAGGATGCCCAGCTCAAGGCCACCGGCCAAGGCGGCCTGGTGACCCTGCAGACCCTGCGCGGCGGCCTCTACAACGGCAGCTTCGAGGCCAAGGGCACCGTCGATGTGCGCCCCGCCGTGCCGCAGCTTGGCGTCAATACCAAGATCAACCGGGTACCGGTGGAGCACTTCATCAAGGCCGAGGGCAAAGAGCAAACGCCACCGGTCAAGGGCCTGTTGACCCTGACCAGCGACCTGACCGCGACCGGCAACAGCCAGAAGGCATTGGTCGACACCCTCAATGGCAGCGCCAACTTCACCATCAACGATGGCGTGCTGGTCAATGCCAACCTTGAACAGCAACTGTGCCAGGCCATCGCCACCCTGAACCGTAAAACGCTCAGCGGCGAACCGCGCGGCAAGGACACGCCCTTCGAGGAACTGCGTGGCAGCCTGGTGGTGCGCAATGGCGTGGCCAGCAACCCAGACCTCAAGGCCCGCATCCCAGGCCTGACCGTCAACGGCCACGGCGACCTCGACCTGCGCGTGTTGGGCATGGACTACAACGTCGGCGTGGTCGTCGAAGGCGACCAACGCGCCATGCCGGACCCGGCCTGCCAGGTCAACGAGCGCTATGTCGGCGTTGAAGTGCCGCTGCGCTGCCGCGGCCCGCTGGAGCTTGGCGCCAAGGCCTGCCGCCTGGACCAGGACGGCCTAGGCAAGGTCGCCGCGAAACTGGCCGGCAACCGCCTGAAAGACAAGATTGATGAAAAACTCGACGAAAAACTCGGAGACAAAGTGAGCCCTGAACTCAAAGACGCGCTCAAGGGGCTGTTCAAACGATGAGCCCCGAGCAGTTCTCCAGCGCCGTGCTGGACTGGTATGACGCGCACGGCCGACACGACCTGCCCTGGCAACAGGGCATCAACCCGTACCGGGTGTGGGTGTCGGAAATCATGTTGCAGCAGACCCAGGTCAGCACCGTGCTCAACTACTTCGACCGCTTCATGCAGGCCCTGCCCACCGTGCAGGCCCTGGCCGAAGCGCCGGAGGACGAAGTGCTGCACCTGTGGACGGGCCTGGGCTATTACACCCGCGCGCGCAACCTGCAGAAGGCCGCGAAAATCGTCGTCGAGCAGCATGGCGGCGAGTTTCCGCGTAGCGTCGAGCAACTGACCGAACTGCCTGGCATCGGCCGCTCCACCGCCGGTGCCATCGCCAGCATCAGCATGGGCATCCGCGCGCCCATCCTGGACGGCAACGTCAAGCGCGTGCTGGCCCGCTTTACCGCCCAGGCCGGCTACCCCGGCGAGCCCAAGGTGGCTAACCAGCTGTGGGCCAGCGCAGAGCGCTACACCCCGCAAACCCGCGCCAACCACTACACCCAGGCGATGATGGACATGGGCGCCACGCTGTGTACCCGCAGCAAGCCCAGCTGCCTAATCTGCCCGCTGCAACGCGGCTGCGAAGCGCACCTGCACGGCGAAGAAACCCGCTACCCCGAGCCCAAGCCACGCAAGGCGCTGCCGCAACGCCGGACGCTGATGCCACTGCTGGCCAACCACGAAGGCGCGATCCTGCTGTACCGCCGACCGTCCAGCGGCCTGTGGGGTGGTTTGTGGAGCCTGCCGGAGCTTGAGCACATCGAGCAGCTCGACGACCTCGCCTACCAGCATGGCCTGCGCCTGGCAGAGAGCCGCGCACTAGACGGCCTGACCCACACCTTCAGCCACTTCCAGCTGGCGATCGAGCCCTGGTTGGTGAAGGTCGACCCGGTCGGCCAGCACGTGGCCGAGCCCGACTGGCTCTGGTATAACCTCGCCACCCCGCCGCGCCTGGGCCTCGCTGCCCCGGTCAAGAAGTTGCTCAAACGCGCGGCCGACGAACTGATTGCAGGAGATGCCCGATGACCCGCACCGTGATGTGCCGCAAGTACAAAGAAGAACTCCCAGGCCTGGAGCGCCCGCCCTACCCAGGTGCCAAGGGCCAGGACATCTTCGATCACATCTCGCAGAAGGCCTGGGCCGACTGGCAGAAGCACCAGACCATGCTGATCAACGAAAAGCGCCTGAACATGATGAATGCCGAGGACCGCAAATTCCTCCAGGCCGAGATGGACAAGTTTTTCGCTGGCGAAGAATACGCCCAGGCCGAAGGCTACGTTCCGCCTGCTGAATGACCCCAAAAAACGTAAGCGACGGAATTAATTTAAAATTTTTTCAAAAAGTCGTTGACGGACGGTCTGGAAATCTATTTAATTCACCTCGTCGCCCAGATAGCTCAGTCGGTAGAGCAGAGGATTGAAAATCCTCGTGTCGGCGGTTCGACTCCGTCTCTGGGCACCACCTTCAGCTTCTGGTGGTTGCAAAGTTACCCGAAGCGACAACAAGAAACCCGCCTAGTGCGGGTTTTTTGTTGCCTGCGATTTTTGCAGTGGCCATCTGTAACCCCGCCAAATAAAAAGCCCTCTGAGCAATGCACAGAGGGCCTCGTCACAAATCAGCCATTACGCCTGGCTATCGAATTCCTCGGGGGTCATCTGCCCCCGATAGGAAATGCTCAGCAGCGCCCTGGCGTCATCAACGGATGCGACCGCCTTTGCCAACTCCGCCTCGGTGATCTTGTACTCGTCCAGGGCCAGGGTAAGCCAATCGTTGTAACCGGTGCCGTCGTTGCTGACACAGCTCAACACCAGGTGAAAGTAATGCTTCATGGGAACGTCTCCTGTTAGCCCCACCTAAGCGTGGGCAGATCAGGCTATTGCGCCCGCCCTTTGAGTATCAGGTGGAAACCACCCACCTGAGGCTGGGGCCGAGCCCACCTATCCGGGTAAATTGACCCGCATCAATAAGCGCCAGGCCTGTCGCCCCTAGCATGGGAAAAGCACATCAGAACCGACAGGACCTCCATGAGCGACGACGCCACCCTGCTACTCACATCCACCTCGAACGCCACGCCGAACGCCACGTCAACCAGCCCCAACCGCCGCGCACGCCCCCGCAAGCCCGCCATCAAAGCCGTCGCCGACCCCGTCATCACCCAGGTCAGCCAGCAACCGGCAGCCATGGAAGTGGCCAGGGCGCCCAAAGGCAGTAACGAAGACAGCACCCGCGCACGCCTACCGGCCAGCTACCCGTACCGCACCCGCATGCACCGCCAGGAATACGAAAAGGCCAAGCACGCGCTGCAGATCGAACTGCTTAAAGTGCAGAGCTGGGCGAAGGAAACCGGCCAGCGTGTGGTGATCCTGTTCGAAGGGCGCGACGCGGCGGGCAAAGGGGGCACCATCAAGCGCTTCATGGAGCACTTGAACCCACGTGGCGCGCGGATTGTGGCGCTGGAAAAGCCTTCCGAGCAGGAGAAGGGCCAGTGGTATTTCCAGCGTTATATCCAGCACCTGCCCACGGCGGGCGAAATGGTCTTCTTCGACCGCTCCTGGTACAACCGCGCCGGGGTCGAGAAGGTGATGGATTTCTGCAGCCCGCTGCAGTACCTGGAGTTCATGCGCCAGGCACCCGACCTTGAACGTATGCTGTGCAACAGCGGCATCCTGCTGTTCAAGTACTGGTTCTCGGTGAACCGCGAAGAGCAGCTACGGCGCTTCATCTCACGCCGCGACGACCCGCTCAAGCACTGGAAGCTGTCGCCCATCGACATCAAGTCGCTGGACAAATGGGACGACTACACCGCCGCCAAAGAAGCGATGTTCTTCCATACCGACACCGCCGATGCACCCTGGACGGTGATCAAGTCCGATGACAAGAAGCGCGCGCGCATCAACTGCATCCGGCACTTCCTGCACTCGCTGGATTACCCAGGCAAGGATCTGGCCGTAGCGCACGCCCCAGACCCGCTGCTGGTGGGACGCGCATCACGCGACTTCGAAGAGGATGAAGCACCAGCCGCCGCCCACTGACAGCGGCAATCAGAAGTTGGCCATGGCGCTACAGTATTCAGCCTTGGTGGTCTGTACGGGTTGCTCAACCCCCAGTTGCCGCAGCTTGACGCCACAGGCGCTGTAACCGCGCACGACCACTTCGTAATCGGCGCCTTTCTGCGGCACGAAGTAGAACATGCCCAAACAGTTGGTCACGCTGTTGTAGCTGCTACGGCCACCATCGAGAAAGTGCAAGGTGAACGGCTTGCCGGCCGGCACCAGCACTTCGCTGACCGCATCGCCCTGCATGACCGGGGCGCTGGCGGGCATGCCCAGGGTTTCGCCATTGCGGTCGGCAAAACCCTCCTTCGGCACCGCGATAACCCCGGCGCCGGGGCTGTACCAGTCAACACAATCCTTGCCCGGCACAGCGCGCACCATGCCGTCGGCAATCACCCGCAAGCGTGCGGTATCGCCTGAAGTCGGTGAGCCATAAGGCGTGTTGAACGATTTGACCGCGGCAATATTGCCGCAGCCGGCCAGCGCCACTGCCAGCAGGCAAAGCGAGATCGGTGTTTTCATCCCTGAATTCCTCATGAGTAGATGCCGGACATCCGGCCGCTTGCCTGAGACCCTCGCATGTCGCTTGGGTTTCGCGGGCAAGTGCGATTCAATACGCGCACTTTTTCAGGCACACCCAAGGATTCACCCATGGCCACCACGACCAAGCAACAGAAACGCGCCAAACGCGCCGCCAGCAAGGCCAAGCAAAACCGCATGGTGCGCAGTGGCCAGGCGGTCAAAGCCAGCGCCGGCGACAGCGCCAGCATCGAGCAGGTGTTCAACAAAGCCATGGAGTCGGACAGCTACAAGGAGCTGTTCGACAAGATGAAGGCGGCACAGGAAACCAGCCTGGTCGCGATGATCTCGGTGTTCCTGGTCGACCCGCTGCTGGCCCTGGTGCTCAAGGGACACAAGGAAGAGCACGCCACCGACTACATCGTGCTGGTGTTCAATGCCTACCGCACCTGGCTGGATGGCGCAGACGAAGACACCACCATGGCCTGGCTGGAAAGCGACGAGTTCCAGGAGGCGTATATCGCTGCCTCAGAAGTTGTGGCCAAGCAACAACAGCAGCAGAAGCAGTTCGGCTAAAGAAGCCAGCACCGACCCTAGGGTAGGAGCAGCCTTGTGCTGCGAAGAGGCCGGTGAATGCACCGCAACTATTGGCTGCTTTCACGGGCCTCTTCGCAGCACAAGGCTGCTCCTACAGCGGGAGGCAGAATTCGCTAGCAGGCCGTAACATGCAAAAAGGCCGCGCCCTACACAGGGCGCGGCCTTTTCATTCAAAGCAGCGCAGATCAGTTATCCAGCGCCACCCGCCCAGCCGCTTCGCGCTTGCGATGCACCAGCAGCCCGGCCGCCACCACACCAATGCTCAGCAAGGCAGTGGCGATGATCTCGGCGCGGTGGTCTTCACGCAGCCCCATCACCACCAGCACAGCAACGATGAAGGCGATGGTCGCCCAGGTCAGGCCCGGGAACAGCCACATCTTGAAGTCGATCTTCTCGCCACGCGCTTCACGCTGGCTGCGCATGCGCAGTTGCGACACCGCGATCACCAGGTACACCAGCAGCGCAATGGCGCCGGAGCTGGCCAGCAAGAACTCGAACACCTGGGCCGGCGCCACATAGTTGGCGAACACGCACAGGAACGCTGCCGCGGTCGACATCAACACCGCCACATGCGGCGTACCTGCCTTGGTGGTGCGTTGCGACATGGCCGGGGCATCGCCACGCTTGCCCAGGGAGAACAGCATGCGCGAGGAGGTGTACAGCGCCGAGTTCAAGCAGCTGGTGACGGCGACCAGCACGACGATGTCGACGATCAGCTTGGCATTCGGCACACCGATACGGCTCAGCACAGTCTGGTAAGAGCCCAGCTCAGCCAGGGCCGGATCGTTCCACGGCACCAGCGCCACGACCAGGAAGATCGACACCAGGTAGAACAGGCAGATACGCCAGATCACCGAATTGGTCGCGCGGCTGATCTGCTTGCCCGGGTCTTTGGACTCGGCGGCGGCGATGGTGACGATTTCGGTACCCATGAACGAGAACATGGTGGTCAGCATGGCGGCCAGCACTGCGCCCAAGCCATTGGGCATGAAGCCTTGGGTGTCGAACAGGTGGCTGACACCACTTACCTGGCTGCCAGGCGCCAAGCCGAACATGGCCACGCAACCCACGACGATGAAGCCAATGATCGCCAGAACCTTGAGCAAGGCGAACCAGAACTCGAATTCGCCGTAGTTCTTCACACTGCACAGGTTGGTCAGGGTCAGCACCAGCGTGATGATCAAGGAGAAGGCCCACAGATCAACAGCAGGGAACCAGGCATGCAAAATGGCCGCAGCCGCGTTGGCCTCCAGCGGAATCACCAGCACCCAGAACCACCAGTACAGCCAGCCAATGGTGAAGCCGGCCCAGCGCCCGATGGCGCGGTCGGCATAGGTAGAGAAAGAACCGGTGTCAGGTGAAGCAATGGCCATCTCGCCAAGCATGCGCATGACCAGTACGACCAAGGTACCGGCGGCGGCGTAGGCCAGCAGTACGGCCGGGCCAGCGGCGGCGATGGCGTGGCCGGAGCCAACGAACAGACCGGCGCCAATCACGCCAGCGATGGACAGCATGGTGACATGCCGCGATTTGAGCCCCTGAGCGAGGTCATTGGAATTGTTACCGCTCATAAAACTACCTTTGTAAGGAGTGGACCACTCCGACTACGGGAACGAAGCGCGCCTGGGGTTAGTTAGGCGTCGCTGCAATCGGCGGTTTCCTACTGGCAATAAGTGAGCCATCGGCTGAATGCATTCGTCAGAAAAATCTGGCAACCGTAAAGGACGCGGCTTGCAGGGCTTTCGGCCATGCCTTGACCGAAAGGCCGCCAAATCGCCGTGCAAGGTCCGGATTACTGAAATACCCACTTACAAATGCACCAAAGGTGCTCCCAGGTAACACCTATGCACCGCTGCAATGCAGAAAAGTACAACCGGCAGGTACAACCCTGCCTGGCAAGCGTCAGCAATGGCCTAGAGGGGGATTACCCGCGAATGGTCCAAAACCGCTTCCAAGCGCGGGCCAAAGCTGGCACCATCGCGCCTTTTTTCATCAAGGCTCTGGTGTTGGGCTAGACCTTCGCGGTCATCCTCGCGACGTTGCACTGCAGCGATGCGACAATCTGCCCCGACAGCGACCCGAGCCCCTAGCGACCCTGTTGGCCGCCATAATGCCGCTATGCTAGCTTGGCGCACGCCAGGAAGGCCGCCAACAGCTGGGAACGCACCCGAACACATGAGGACCGCACATGGCTCAGGCCACGCCCGCGCTGGAAATCCGCAATCTGCACAAACGCTACGGCGAGCAGGAAATTCTCAAGGGCATTTCGCTGACCGCACGCGACGGTGACGTGATCTCCATCCTGGGGTCGTCCGGTTCCGGCAAGTCCACCTTGCTGCGCTGCATCAACCTGCTCGAAAACCCGCACCAGGGCGAAATCCTGGTGGCCGGTGAATCACTCAAGCTCAAGGCCGCCAAAAACGGCGACCTGGTCGCTGCCGACAACCGCCAGATCAACCGCCTGCGCAGCGAGATCGGCTTTGTCTTCCAGAACTTCAACCTGTGGCCGCACATGTCGATCCTCGACAACATCATCGAGGCACCGCGCCGCGTGCTCGGCCAAAGCAAGGCCGAAGCCATCGAAGCCGCAGAAGCCTTGCTGAACAAGGTCGGCATTTTCGACAAGCGCCACAGCTACCCCGCGCAACTTTCCGGTGGCCAGCAACAACGTGCCGCCATTGCCCGTACCCTGGCCATGAAACCCAAGGTCATCCTGTTCGACGAGCCAACTTCGGCGCTCGATCCGGAAATGGTCCAGGAAGTGCTAAACGTTATCCGCGCATTGGCCGAAGAAGGCCGTACCATGCTGCTGGTCACGCACGAGATGAACTTTGCCCGCCATGTGTCCAGTGAAGTCGTCTTCCTGCACCAGGGCCTGGTTGAAGAGCAAGGATCGCCGCAGCAGGTCTTCGAGAACCCGACCTCGGCGCGTTGCAAGCAATTCATGTCCAGCCACCGCTAACGGAGCAACACGAATGCAGACCTATAAGAAATTCCTCCTGGCCGCTGCCGCCACCCTGGTGTTCTCGGCAAATGCCATGGCAGCCGAAAAACTCAAAATGGGCATTGAGGCGGCCTACCCGCCGTTCAACAACAAGGATGCCAGCGGCCAAGTGGTCGGCTTTGACAAAGACATCGGCGACGCACTGTGCGCCAAGATGAAAGTCGAATGCGAAGTGGTCACCTCTGACTGGGACGGCATCATCCCGGCGTTGAACGCCAAGAAGTTCGACTTCCTGATCTCGTCGCTGTCGATCACCGATGAGCGCAAGCAGGCCGTCGACTTCACCGACCCGTACTACTCGAACAAGCAGCAGTTCATCGCGCCGAAAAACGTCGACTTCAAAACCGACCGCGCCTCGCTCAAAGGCAAGACCATCGGTACCCAGCGCGCCACCCAGGCAGCGACCTGGCTGGATGACAACGGCGGCATGGACGGCGAGTTCAAGGTCAACCTGTACGATGGCCAGGAAAACGCCTACCTGGACCTGACCTCCGGCCGCCTCGACGCCATCCTCGCTGACAAGTACGCCAACTACGACTGGCTGAAGTCCGCTGCCGGCAAAAACTTCGAGTTCAAAGGCGAACCGGTGAACGACAGCGACAAGGTCGGCATTGCCGTACGCAAAGGCGACGATGAGCTGCGCAACAAGCTCAATGCCGCACTCAAGGAAATTGTCGCCGACGGCACCTACAAAAAGATCAACGACAAGTACTTCCCGTTCAGCATCTATTGATTCGCCCCGACCGGCACGCCCTTGGGCGTGCTGGTCCCTAGAACGACCCTACCCATGACTATCGACCTGCACGGATTCGGTCCGGCCCTTGCGGCTGGCACCTTGATGACCGTAAAACTGGCGCTCTGCGCCTTGCTGCTGGGGCTGATCCTGGGCCTGCTCGGTGCCCTCGCCAAAACGTCCCCGGTCAAGCCACTGCAATGGCTTGGCGGCTTCTACTCGACCTTGGTTCGCGGCGTGCCCGAACTGCTTTGGGTCCTGCTTATTTATTTCGGCACCGTCGGCATGATGAACAGCCTCGGCGAGGCGCTCAATATGCCCGGCCTTGAGCTCAGTGCCTTCGCCGCCGGCGTCATCGCCCTCGGCCTGTGCTTCGGCGCCTACGCCACCGAAGTGTTCCGTGGCGCCATCCTGGCAATCCCCAAGGGCCACCGCGAAGCCGGCCTGGCACTGGGCCTGTCCAAGGCGCGCATTCTGTCGCGAATCATCCTGCCGCAGATGTGGCGCATTGCACTGCCTGGCCTGGGCAACCTGTTCATGATCCTGATGAAAGACACCGCGCTGGTGTCGGTCATCGGCCTGGAAGAAATCATGCGCCACGCGCAGATCGGCGTGACCATGACCAAAGAGCCGTTCACCTTCTACATGGTCGCGGCCTGCATCTACCTGGGCTTGACCGTCATCGCCATGACCAGCATGCACTTCATGGAAAAACGCGCCGCTCGCGGCTTTGCGAGGGCTGAATCATGAATTGGGAAGTCATCATCAAATGGCTGCCACGCCTGGCGCAGGGCGCGACCCTGACCCTGGAGCTGGTGGCCATCGCGGTGGTTGCCGGGCTGATCCTGGCCATCCCGCTGGGCATCGCCCGCTCGTCCCGCCACTGGTACGTGCGCGCCCTGCCGTTCAGCTACATCTTCTTCTTCCGCGGTACCCCGCTGCTGGTGCAGCTGTTCCTGGTCTATTACGGCCTGGCCCAGTTCGACGCCGTGCGCAACAGTTCGTTGTGGCCTTACCTGCGCGATCCGTTCTGGTGCACCGTGCTGACCATGACCCTGCACACCGCCGCCTACATCGCCGAGATCCTACGCGGCGCGTTGCAGTCGATCCCCAAAGGTGAGATCGAAGCCGCACGGGCGTTGGGCATGTCGCGGGGCAAGACCCTGTTCTACATCATGCTGCCGCGCGCCGCCCGGATCGGCCTGCCGGCCTACAGCAACGAAGTGATCCTGATGCTCAAGGCCAGCGCCCTGGCCAGTACCGTCACCCTGCTGGAACTGACCGGCATGGCGCGTACCATCATCGCCCGCACCTACCTGCCGGTGGAGATCTTCTTTGCTGCCGGGTTGTTCTACCTGCTGATCTCGTTTGTGCTGGTGCAAGGCTTCAAACTGCTGGAGCGCTGGTTGCGGGTAGACGCCTGCCAAGGGCGCTAAACCTTACTGGCCTCTTCGCGGGCAAGCCCGCTCCCACAGGAATGCCACAGGGCTCAAACCTTGTGCCCCCTGTAGGAGCGGGCTTGCCCGCGAAGGGCTGCAAAGCAGCCCCAACCCTGCCGACCACAACCATGACCCCACTGCCCATCCTCCACAGCCACCCGCTGAGCGACCGCTTCCAGGCCCTAGACCAGTTCCTGACCGAGCACCAGCACCTGTGGAAACCCAGGCCATTCACCGCCCTGCGCCTGGAATGGGAAACCCAACACCCAACGCTCGCCGCCCACCTGCGCCAATCCCCCCTGGCCGATGCCGACGCCGAGCCCGCCCCAACCACCCTGCCCGCGCCCTTCCCACAACTGGCCCGGCAAGCCCACCACCTCAGCGCCCTGGATACACTGCCCGACGCCGTCCTGCCGCCCGCCGCCCACCGCCTCGACGTCGGCGTACCCGGCCGCAAGTGGCAGCAGATCGAAGCCTTCACCCGCCGCCTGGCCTTCAACGAGCAACCCCAGCACTGGCTGGACTGGTGCTCCGGCAAAGGCCACCTCGGCCGCCGCCTGCTGCAGCCCGGCCAGCAGCTGACCTGCCTGGAATACGACGCCGAGCTCGTCGCCGCCGGCCAAGCCCTGAGTGACCACCACCACCTACCCGCGCGCCATGTGCATCAAGACGTAATGGCCGCCGACAGCGCCCGCCACCTCGACAGCGACAAAACCGTGGTGGCCCTGCACGCCTGCGGCGACCTGCACGTACGCCTGCTGCGCCTTGCCAGCCAGCAAGGCTGCCGCCAAGTCGCGGTGGCCCCCTGCTGCTACAACCGCATCGAAGCGCAGCACTACCAGCCGTTATCCACAGCCGCGCAGGCCTCCAGCCTACAGCTTTCGCTGGACGACCTCGGCCTACCACTGAGTGAAACCGTCACCGCCGGCGCCCGCGTGCGCCGCCAGCGCGACACCTCGATGGCCCGTCGCCTGGGCTTCGACCTGCTGCAACGCCAACAGCGCCAGTGTGATGATTACCTGCCCACCCCGTCGCTGCCGGTGGCCTGGTTGGACAAGCCCTTCGAGGCGTATTGCCGCGACCTGGCCGCACTCAAGCAACTCCCGCTAAGCGGCACGCCAGACTGGGCTGCCCTTGAGGCCGCCGGCTGGCAGCGCCTGGCCGAAGTCCGCAACCTCGAACGGGTGCGCAACCTGTTCCGCCGCCCCCTGGAACTGTGGCTGGTACTCGACCGCGCCCTGTTCATGGAAGAACAAGGCTATGCCGTGCGCCTTGGCTTGTTCTGCGACTATCCACTCACGCCGCGCAACCTGCTCATCCTCGCGGAACGCGACCGTTAGCCGCAGCACAACCTGTGGATAAGTCTGTGCACAAGCTTTTGATGAATGGTTGGATCCAAGCGCTATTTCAAGCGTTTGGCTTATTCCTGCAGGCAGTTCAAGGCCCGCAAAAACAGGCATTTGCGCAAAGACCAGCGGCGTATGGGTTCGGCATGCCTTTCGCGCAAGTTGGCAATGCTACTTGTGCATAAACTTTTGTTGTGCTTTCTGCAGGGGCCACAAAGCGGCCCGATGCGTCAACGCTTTTTGTTCTTGGCCAGCTCGATATCGTTCATCAACGCCTTGGCCAGCGCCGCCAGGTAATCGGCTGCGCCCAACTGCTTATGGTCGTCTTCCATATCGCCCTCCCTGAGCAGGTGCTTGATATAGCCGAGCAGGATCGAGACCTGCTCGTAGGCGTCGTCGATGGGGATGCCGGGTTGTACGCGCAGCAGGTTAACCGGTGGGTTGCCGACTTCGAGGAAGGTTTCCAGGCCTGCGGTCGTGATCTCTATGTGGGGATGGGGTGGATCGGGGACGATCTTGATCATGGCGTAAGTCCTTATTCAATTAAGGTACTGCCACTGAATCTTTCTCACGGATTTAGGTGGCAGCCGTACGCGGGGTGAGAAACCGAGTGAATAAGGAAGCCCGGCCAGACCGAAGCCTGCCCGCGTACAGCCACCATTACGAGGTAGCACTCATTCATAATCGGGTTCTCACACCCGGTCGCCGAAACGACCCGAAAACGGTATCCGTGAGGCACTTCCCCGACAACAGCGATACTTCGGCAGCGCGCGTAGGATAGGTCCGAAGCAGGCCAACCCCGAAGCATTTGGTTTCAGGTTCAGAAATGCCTTACAGGTCACGCACCGCCTCCCCTTCCAGGGTGTATCATCCGCCCCCCAAATCATTAAAAAGACACGTCGCACGCTGACCGCCAGCCCTGCGACCTTCTGGCGTTGCGCCAGAGCCGACAATGGAACAACGGACCCTTATCGTGACCCAAGCCAAGCCCCTTGCCCTGTTGACCCTCGCCATGGCCCTGACCGCGTGTGCCGGCGGCACCCCAAGCCAACCTTCCAGCAATTTGGGCTGGGACACCCCCGCCATGCAACTGGGCGGCGACCGAGGCCTCCCCCTGCGCGCCGACACCCCGTGCCGCAAGCGCGGCTGCGACAACGACAAGCTGTTTTTCAACCCCGGCAAAACCGAGCCAAGCGTCAACACGATCCACCGCGGCTGGTAGGAAAAATCTCCTTTTAAGCCGGTGACTTAGCTCATTTGCAAACAATCGCAAGGAAGTGGTTTACAGGCGCCAAACGATCGTTATAATGACGCCCCATTGCCGGTATAGCTCAGATGGTAGAGCAACTGACTTGTAATCAGTAGGTCCCGGGTTCGATTCCTGGTGCCGGCACCATACGCAGTATCAAAAAAGGCTCACCGAAAGGTGGGCCTTTTTTGTTTGTGTGGCCGCTGCGACACCCCCTAGCCACTCAGGGCAGCCCGATTGGCCCTTCACGGGATTGCCACCTTGCAGCGCACTGGATACGCATCAGCTTCAGTAATCTGAGCTACCCCATATCCAAAGGCCACCCATCCCCTTGAAAACTGCACGCCCCGTGTAGGAGCTGGCTTGCCTGCGATGGGCTGCACAGCAGCCCCAAGTGCCTCCGCCAAAACACCGTTCTCACCGCCAACCAGAGATTTCCCCAGCGCCCAAAAGGTCGGCCCCGCATCGAACCCGTACCCAGCGTAGTAATGCCTATCAAACAGATTGCTGGCATTCCAGAACGGCTACCCAGACCAGCTGACGTCGGTAACCCCCTCGCCCACGCCATTGGTGGGCTCGCCAACGGGACTCGCTACGGGAGAGATATGCTCTGCGCGATAACCCTCTATGACTGATATCCAGAGGCTCCCAATATCACGCCGAATGCAATGGCTGACATTGCTACTCTGCGCATAATCGCGGTCATCACCAAACGCGCTGTCCTCCAGCAACCTATCCGCTTTACCGAAAACTGCGCCAACTGTTCCAGCTCTTTCTCCTGAATAGAAACGGGCACTCCTACCAATGCTGTAACCCTGATCGCACAACGCTTTGCTGCAATCCCCCCCGTGACTACCGGCGTGACAAACGCCGAGGTCACAAGCAACAGCCATGTAGATGATGGTGCCGCAGACCAGGGAATGGACTGCACCTGACTGACAGTCAGGGATGCCCCGGTCATCGCATAGCTGCTGCACCTGGCTCAGGATCTCGCGGCACTGGTCTTGTCAGCTAATGCAGCCGCCACCCGCCCACCGGCAACGGTGCTCAGGAGGCCAGATCATGAGATGCCCTCGCTCCCGGACGTAAAGAGCCGCCAGTCCCGCCAAGAGGACATTCCCCACAGGTCGCAGGGGGCTTGATCTCTGATAACACTCAGCATTCTTGGCGGATGACGTGGGGCGAGGTAGAAATGAGGTAATCAAGATGGCACCGGTGGGTGCCCGGAGGAGCAACAACGATCGTAGCCTTGCGGCTAGCGCTGACGTGCCATCTGAATGAAGTCTAAAGCCGGAATTTTTCCTGCTTTCACAGACCATCTCCACGGCAGTAGTGACAAATGGCCATCAGCTTGGGTATGGTCACACATATCACAATTAATCGAAGCGACAGATAGGGAACATCTGATGAATGCAGCAGTACCCAGCCCAAGCCCACGTAAGGCGATCGAAACAACAAGTAGATTTCTAATTCGATTTTATGAAGCCAAACTATTCCAAGGCTCCAAAGAAATCAAGTTCTCAAAATTGCTTGAGGCTATAATAAAAAAGGGGGCACCGCTATCGGCTCGTCATCTAGTTGAAAACAACTCCGATTACCAAGTTAGAGGCCTTTCCGCGCATGACAACAACCGTGAAATCCGTGGCTGTTTCGTAAGATTCAGACCGGACATTCCCGTATCGGGATCAAAAGCGAGCTTGGACGAAAAAGAAATAATACTAGAAGACGGCCACAACATAATCGAGAAGATCTATTTTTCTCTTTTCATACATCCCAACTACGAAGTTCTTGCATTCCAACAGTCTTTAGAAGGCGGCAGCATTTCAGCTCTCGCTCGATACCTGTCTGCAGTTGCCGGCCACGACCGAATAGTCGCGTTCAACGATATATTAACCGAAGAATCTTTAGATGACTTGCTGAACGGGAAGCTGATAAAGCAGGTTGAATTCAGAGTAGCCAAACCTCGCTCAACCAAATATACACCGGACCCGGATGACGCATGGACACAACAGGCGATGGAGTTCATGGCCAATACTGGGGCAACCTCTTTCCAAGCAAAAATAGGAATTAGAGCACAAAGTAGAGGTATTTTTTCAAACGTAAAAAATCCTATAAAAAAATTACTCGACTCCCCTCAGACAAGAAAGTTAAAGATCAAACTCTCCGATATAGCCGATCCTGTCGATCTTTTCGCAGACCGCGTCAAAGCTCGGATCACTGTAAAAAGCATCAATGGCCAGCCAAAGGCGGATGAAATTTACAAAGCCATTTGGGCCGAAAAGATCAAACTTGAATCATCGCTAGACGCCTACTTTGGGTAGTCCTCATGAGATACTGGAAACGCATTAGCCTAGCCATTACCTTTGCGATATTCTTTACAGCTTTAAAGTTCAAGTTCTTTGTCAGCCTTGGAGAACCTGACAGCAGAGTTGCCGCAGGAATATTTGCTCAGATTGCGGCGACAATGCTTGGATTTTTAATCGCAGCCATATCAATTATAGCCTCCATATCCAGCAATAAATTCATAAAGGAGCTCAAAAAAAGTGGCCACTATGACAACTTACTGAGAACATTGTTTTTCAGCTCTTCGGCATATGCTATGGCGATGATTGCAAGCTTAGGAGCGCTGATGACTAAACTTTTCTTCCCTTGGCCAGCACTGATCTCGCTAGCTACCTTTTCATTCGCAACTTTGCTACTCCTAGATGTCGGAAGAAAATTGTGGCTTGTGCTTAACAATCTCTCTACGTCTGAATAATCATTTATCAGTGCCTAGAAAGCGGTCATTGCACATTTATCAGCCCCGCTACTGTAGATAAGTAGTCAATGGGTACCAGTCGTATAAGCATTTGTTTGCATTGTTGCCAATATCAAGCCGACATCTATGCCTAGGGAGAAGGTACCGCCGATCTAACAATTCCGCAATAATCCCAAGCTAACTTAAAACACCTATACAACACAGCCGACACAACTTTATAACCATAATCGAGTCAATTTCACAAAATGAAATCATCAGAGATATTTAACGCACTTTCCAAGGAAGCAATGTTCTGCAAGGAACTATTAGGGGCCGGAGCAACGCAAATCCGCAAAGCAAACTACGCCAATCAGGGGATGTACTTTCAAGCGTTCAGCAACCTAAGCATAGGCCTTGAACGCATTGGAAAACTATGCCTCACGCTTGACCATTTCATTGTTACGAATGGCGAATTCCCAACTGAAGAACACCTAAAAAACAAAATAGGCCACGACCTCATGAAATTATATAAGAGATCGCAAAAACTGATTACAGAAAGACGGTTAAAAGTAAAACACCAACTTTTATTAGACAGCCCGATACATAAGAATATCATTAGGATTCTGTCTAAATTCGCCAAAGGAGATCGCTATTCAAACTTCGACTTCTTAGTGGGTGGGCGACAATCCAATCCTGCAGGTGATTGGTATCTTAAGGTTGACATGGAGCTATACAATAAACATACCACCAGAAGAAAAAAACAAACAATACAAGAGAATTCAAAAACCACTGGCGAGATAATGAGCAGACTAGGCATGGTTTGGCACACGTCGGAACAGGGAGCTGAGATTAACTCCTATGCAGATGCTAGCCATCGCACAGGGGTTTTTGAAGCTGTCGCACCAAAAAGGCAACTTTACGTATTACAGATTATTCGATACTGGGTTGACATTCTTTCCGAGCTGCAATATTTAAGCATGCATATTAATCACGAAGCCATACCCTACTTTAACGAGATTCTTGGCGGCTTTAGCAATAGAGATTCATACTTCCGCAGCCGTAAAATATGGAACACAATTTAGCCCGTTCAATACAAATTAATTTTGGCTCATCGCAGTTACACCGCAAACCACTTAGAATAGTCATAGTTGTCATCGCGACCAGCAGTGGATCCCGTTTTATTTCGATAAATCATGCAAAGCACCGACCATTAAATGCCAGTAGCCCAATAAAAAATAAGAGCACGGACACCAAAATACAAGACGACACTAATTCCATAGAGCCGCCAAAGACTTCCAATTACGCATTTAGAGCACAACCCTCGCCCACTATAAATATTGCGAGATAAACTTCCTAAGCGTTTGCAACCACCTTAATGTGAAAGCCACACCGCAACACCCAACCCCACCTTGACTTCAATCAAACCCCAAACCACCAAACCGCATAGCGTGAAATCAGCCCCCCCACCTGCGAGGCCTGAACACCATGCCCAAAAAATTCCCCACCCACCCCAGCCACCCCGAGCGCATCTGCTGGGGCTGCGACCTCTATTGCCCAGCCAAGGCACTGGCCTGTGGCAATGGGTCAGACCGGACCATGCATCCGGTGGAGTTGTTCGGCGAGGACTGGGACAGGTTTGAGGATCGGTTGGATAAGCCGATTGATGAGGTGCCGGGGGTGCATTGCAGTTGATTGTGGGGGGAAAGGGGCCGCTTTGCGGCCCATTCGCAGCACAAGGCTGCTCCTACAGGGGGGCGTCAGAATGACGTGCTGAGGGTCAGCGACACATTGCGGGGATCGCCATAGATTGCCCCGGCATAGAAGCCGTAGCGGGTGTAGTAATGCTTGTCGAACAGGTTATTGGCATTGAGGCTAACGCTGGTCTCGTCCGTCAGCTGGTACTTGGCCATGGCATTCCAAATCGCATACCCCGACCAGTTGACGTCGGTCGAGCCTGCGCTCACGCCATTGGTGGGCTGGCCTGCGGGGCTGGATACCGCGCGGATGTTGCTCTGCGCGGTAACCCCTGCGCCAAGCGTCAGGCGGTCCAGTGGGCCGGAGAGGCGGTAGGTGGTGGAGGCCTTGAACAGGTGTGATGGGTCGCTGCGGCCGTCGCTGTCGATGCGGCGGAAGTGCAGGTAGGTGTAGCCGGCGTAGACGTTCCAGCTGGGGGTCAGTGCGCCGGCGATTTCCAGGTCGATGCCGTCGGTTTCCTGGCCGGAACCGGCCTTGTAGGCGTCGTTGCCGGTTGGGGTGGTCAGGTCGCCGTCCAGCACGGCTTTGTTTTCCTGCTTGGTGCGGAAGTACGCGGCCGAGGCATTCAGGCGGCCATCGAACCACTCGCCTTTGATGCCGGTTTCGTAGCTTTGGCCGCGAATGGGTTCGACTTTGCTGCCGCTGCTGGTCTCGGCGGTTTGTGGGGTGAAGATGTCGGTATAGCTGGCGTACAGCGAGTAGGTGTCGTTGAGGTCGTAAATCGCCCCCAGGTAGGGGGTGACGATGCCGTTTTCTTCCTGGCTGGTGCGCACGCCGGCGTTGCTGCGGGTAATGGCCGAGTAGTTGCTGGTACGCACGCCGACGATCACCGACAGTGGGTCGGTGATGCTCAGGCGGGTCGCTGCGTATATGCCTTGCAGGCGGGTGGTGGTTTTGCTGTGGCGGCCGGTGCGCGAGGCGAGCATGTCGTAATCGTCATCCACGCCATTGCGCCAGTCGGTCAGCGGGAAGCCGTTGTTGGCGCGGAACTGGCAACCCAGCGCTGCGGCGCTGACTTGGCTGTCGCTGACCATGTTGCAGGTGTATTCCGGCGACCAGGCCACGGTGCGGCTGTCGTTGTAGCCGACCATCGCTTGGTGGGTGCGGCCAAACAACTGGAACGGGCCGGACAGGTCGATTTGCGCAGACTGTTGGGTGGTGTCGCTGGAGCTGTGCAGGCCGTTGAGCACGGCGCCGCTGCCGCCCTGGTCCCAGTAGCCGCCAAAGCTGCCGCGCCCGGCGGAGTTGACCTTGGCCAGGCCGCGGTGGTTGAGGGCCTCGGCGGTGCTTTGCGCGGCCTTGAGGTTCAGCGCCCAGTCGTTGTCGAAGCGGTGTTCGAGGGAGCCGAAGGCGGTGCGGGTGGTGTATTCGCCAAAGCTCCAGCTCGGCACTACGTTGGTGCTGCGCGGCAGGTCGGTCTTGCTGCCGTCGCCGTACCAGATCGGGATGTTCGCGCCCCAGCCGCCGCCGACGACTTTGTTGTATTCGTACTGGTAGCCGGCGCCCAGGGTGGTGGCGTCGTCGAGGTCGAATTCGAAGTTGGCCAGCGCGGCGCGGGAGCGTTCGGACTGGTTGTCGCGGAACGAGTTGGCGTCCTGCTGGGTCATCACGAAGCGCGAACGCAGGCGGCCGTCTTCGGACAGCGGCAGGTTCAGGTCGGCGCCCAGGCGGCGTTTGTCCCAGCTGCCGTAGGTGGCGTAGGCGCTGCCGCCGAAGGTTTTGGTCGGGGCCTTGCGGATCAGGTTGACGGTGGCCGACGGGTCGCCGGTGCCGCCGAGCAGGCCGTTGGCGCCACGGACGATATCGATGCGCTCGTACAGGTCCATGTTCAGCGCATTACCCCCGCCGCTGAAATCGGAACCGCCCTGGAACTGCAGGCCATCGACCTTCCAGTTGGTGATGGAATAACCGCGGGCGCGGTAGTCGGTGCGGCCGCCTACCTCGGCCTTGCTTGCGGTCACGCCTGGCGTGGTTTCCAGCGCCTGCTCGATGGTGTGGATGGCGCGGTCGTCCATCTGCTGGCGGGTGATGGTGGTCACCGACTGCGGTGTTTGACGCGGCGTCAGCTTGAGGCCGGTTGAACTGCGGCTGCTCTCGACCGTGTACCCTAGCTGGCCGGTTTCATCGGTAGGCACCAGCGCGCTGTCTTCGATCTGCGTGGCATCCAGCTCCAGGGGCTGGCTGTCAGCCGCCATCGCTCCACCGCTGATGGCCACGGCAATGAAGAAGGCCAGCGGGTTGAGGCGACTTCCGCCTCGGCTGATGGGAGAGAAGTCGTTCATGATGCTCCGAGGTTTCATTTGGGAAGGCTTCGTATTCGCAGATGATTTTTTGTTACGATTCTAGGGATCCGCCCTTGGGGCTCCAGGCCCGGCTTGTACGGGCTTGTAATCGAACGTAACGAGCGCCACCGGCCCTCATCGAACAGGTGTTTTTTGAAATGAGCACGACCCTGCTGGTTGTCGACGATGACGACGAGATCCGCGAACTTCTCTGCGATTACCTGACCGATGCCGGCTATACCGTGCTAGCGGCCGCTGACGGCGACGGGATGCGCCAGCAACTGGCGCTGCATAAAGTCGAGCTGGTGGTGCTGGACTTGATGCTGCCCGGCGAGGATGGCTTGAGCCTGTGCCGCCAGTTGCAATCGACGCCCGGGTTGGCGGTGATCATGTTGTCGGCCAAAGGCAGCACGCTGGACCGCATCATTGGCCTGGAAGTGGGCGCGGACGATTACCTGGCCAAACCCTTCGAGCCACGCGAGCTGATTGCCCGGATAAAAGCGGTATTGCGGCGCCCGCAGCGCCTCGACACGCCGGTTGCAAAGCCTGCGGTGGAAGCGCAGCAGTTCGCCGGGTTTCGGCTCGACCACGTCAAACGCCTGCTCACCCGCCCTGACGGTGAAACGCTGACCCTGCCCCGCTCCGACCATCGCGTATTGCGCGAGCTGCTGGAGGCCAACAACCGCGTGGTGTCCCGCGATCAGCTGACCCGCAGTGCGTTCGGCCGCGACCACCTGCCTGACGACCGCTCGGTGGACATGTGCGTCAGCCGCCTGCGCCAACAATTGCGGCGCGCGCCGGGCGGCGCAGCGCAGATTCTTACCATCCGCAACGAAGGCTACTTGCTGAGCCTTGCGCGCAGCGAGGCTGATGCCTGACATGCGCTGGCTTCGCCGGCTGTGGCCGCGCACGCTGTTTGGCCAACTGCTGCTGATCATGGTCAGCGGCACCGTGGTGATCCAGTTGATGTCGAGCAGCATCTGGTTCGATGTGCGTTTCGCCCAGGTGCTTGAGGCCCCTGTTCGGCTGATTGCCGCCCGCAGCGCGCCGCTGATTGCCAGTGCCAATTGCCATGGCAGCCCGATGCAGGCACCTGCCCACTATCAGTTGCGCTGTGCCGAAAACCTGCCCGCGGCGGAACACGACGAACGCAGAGGGCGCAAGCGTATCGAGCTGCTGCTGCAACAGGCCCTCAAGTACGAGCTGGGCCACGCCCAGGAGGTGCGCCTGCTGAAGGTGCACCTGACCGATGAACTGGGCCAGCCGATTGTCTGGCGCAGCCTGTTCGGTTTGCGCACGGCGCAGGCACATATCGCGTTTGCCGTGCCGCTGGCCGATGGGCATTGGCTGACCATCGATGGCCAGGAGCTGCAGGGCTGGAGCGGCGAGTCCGCCTGGGTGTTGATCAGCGATTACCTGCTGCGGGTGTATGCCCTGCGCATCGTCGCCGTGCTGTTGGTGTGCCTGGTGGCGGTGCGCTTGTGCCTGCGCCCGTTGCGGCGCCTGGCGGATGCCGCGCGCGGCCTGGGCAGCAACCTGGAGCAGCCGCCCTTGGCGCTGGACGGGCCGGAAGAAGTGCGCCAGGCCGCCCAGGCCTTCAACGCGATGCAGCAGCGGTTGATTGCGATGGTCAACGACAAGGCCTATTTCCTGGCTGCCGTGTCCCACGACCTGCGCACCCCACTGACCCGCATGCGCCTGCGCCTGGAGCGCTTGCCGGACGACGAGCATCGCCAGCGCCTGCGGCAGAACATCACGCAGATGGACGACATGATTGGCCAAGTGCTCGATTACCTGCGGGCCGGGGAGCAGCAGAACCTGCAACAGGTGGACCTGGACCGGCTGGTGACGCGGCAGTGTGCCGACTTGTCCACAGCCCGCGAGCCACTGCCGGTTCATGGCCAGGGCGGCAGCTTGCGGGTTGATGCGCTGCTGCTGCAGCGTTGCCTGCAGAATTTACTGGTCAATGCCTTGCGCTATGCCAAGGAGGTTTCGATCACGCTGGAGCGCGCGACCACGGGGGTTTATATCCATGTCGATGACCGAGGGCCGGGGATCGCGCCAGGCTTGCTGGCGACGGTTACTGAACCGTTCGTGCGGGGTGAAGGGTCGCGTAACCAGGCGTCTGGCGGGTATGGCTTGGGGTTGAGCATTGCCCAGCGGATCGCGGCCAGCCATGGCGGCGAGTTGCTGTTGTGCAACCGCGACGGCGGTGGGCTGCGGGCCAGCGTGCTGTTACCTCGATAACCTGTCACCGCGCCTTTGTAGGAGCGCACGGGATCAGGTAACAGTGTTTTACCGATTGCCCAGGTTTTCCGCAGCCCGCCATTGCCTATCCTAGGCGGGTCATCCTGCCTGCGATGGACCCATGAAACACTCACTGCCCAGCCGCTACGCCTGCCTTTTCATCTGCCTGTCGTTCACCTGTGCCAGCCTCCCATTACTGCCCCAACATGCCTGGCTATGGCCATTCACCCTGATCACCGCCCTGCTCAGCCTGGTCGGCCTCAATGACCTGCGCCAGAGCCACCACGCGGTGCGGCGCAACTACCCGATCCTGGGCAACATCCGCTACTTGATCGAAACCATCCGCCCGGAAATCCGCCAATACCTGATCGAAGGTGACGACGACAAGCTGCCGTTTTCACGGTCCCAGCGTTCCCTGGTGTATGCACGGGCGAAGAACGAGAGCGCCGAAAAAGCCTTCGGCACGCTCAACGATGCCTACAAACCCGGCTTCGAATTCATCAGCCATTCGATGCTGCCGGTGGCCACGCCCGACCCCGCCTCGTTCCGCATCGCCATTGGCGGGCCGCAGTGCCGGCAACCGTACTCGGCATCGATCTTCAACATCTCGGCCATGAGTTTCGGCGCCCTCAGCGCCAACGCCATCGCAGCGCTCAACCAGGGTGCACGGCTGGGGCGCTTTGCCCATGACACCGGTGAGGGCAGCATCAGCCCGTACCACCGCGAACATGGCGGCGACCTGATCTGGGAGATCGGCAGCGGTTACTTTGGCTGCCGCACCGAAGAAGGCCGTTTCGACCCGCAACGCTTCGCCGAACAAGCCCGCTCGCCGCAAGTGAAGATGATCGAGATCAAGCTCAGCCAAGGCGCCAAGCCCGGCCACGGCGGCATCCTCCCCGGGCACAAAGTCAGCCCGGAAATCGCCGCCACCCGTGGCGTGCGTGAGGGCGAAGACTGTATATCGCCGGCCGCCCATAGCGCATTCCGCACGCCGGTCGAACTGCTGCGGTTCGTTGCCAGCCTGCGCGAACTGTCGGGCGGTAAGCCGGTGGGTTTCAAGTTCTGCCTGGGCCACCCGTGGGAATTCATGGGCATTGCCAAAGCCATGCTGGCGACGGGAATCACCCCCGACTTTATCGTCGTCGACGGCAAGGAAGGCGGCACCGGCGCGGCGCCACGCGAGTTCAGCGACAACATGGGCGTGCCCATGCGCGAAGGTTTGATGTTCGTGCACAACACCTTGGTCGGCCTGAATTTGCGCTCGAGCATTCGCATTGGCGCGGCGGGCAAGATCGTCAGCGCCTTCGACATCGCCAGTGTGCTGGCCATTGGTGCCGACTGGGTGAATTCGGCGCGCGGCTTCATGTTCGCCATTGGCTGCATTCAGTCGCAGAGCTGCCACACCAACAAATGCCCGACCGGGGTCGCCACCCAGGACCCGCTCCGCCAGCGTGCGTTAGTGGTGCCGGACAAGGCTCAGCGGGTGGCGAGCTTCCACCGCAATACCCTGCATACATTGGCTGAGATGCTTGCGGCGGCGGGCCTGGAGCACCCGTCGGAGCTCAAGCCCAAACATTTGGCACGACGTGTCAGCGCCAGCGAGATCGGCTTGTTTTCAGACCTGCATACGTTCCTCAAGCCTGGCGAATTGCTCAGTGGCTCGATTGAAAGCGAGTTTTATGCGCGGATGTGGCGGATGGCGCGCAGCGACAGTTTTGCGCCGGAGACTGGGGAGGGCGTGCTGGTAGCGAAGGCAACTGGCAGGCGCCGTGAGGAAAGCGTCCCAGCTTGATGAGCTGGGGCCGCTTTGCGGCCCTTCGCAGCGCAAGGCTGCTCCTACAACAGGGGCAGCGAGCGCGATGTCCATGTATTTGTAGGAGCAGCCTTGCGCTGCGAAAGGGCTGCAAAGCAGCCCCGACGCCATGCGATCAGAAGATGCTGATCGGGTACTCGACGAATACGCGGACTTCGTTACCGTCGTCGTTGTAGCCGTTCTGCTGTACGGCATTGTTGGTGCGTACGAACGAGCTGCGCAGCTTGACCGACAGGTCTTTGGCCGGGCCGTCTTGAACCACGTAACGGATCTGGTTGAAGATTTCGCGCTCTTTACCTTCACCGAAACCTTGCGGGTTGGCGACGTTGCGGGTGTTGATGTTGTCACCCACTACGTAGGCCAGCTTGTAGGTCAGGCCCGGTACGCCGTAGGCGCCGAAGTCCAGGCCGTAGCCCAGCTGCCAGGAGCGCTCGTCTTCGGCGTTGAAGTCAGACCAGTACGAGTTGGCCAGGTAGATGGTCGAACCACCGTCACCCACGCCACCGGCGTTCTGGTAGAAGCCGTAGTTGTAACCGGTGCTGCCGGTGCTGCGCTGGTGAGCGATGGTGAACGAGTGCGCACCGTAGGCGTAGGTCGCCGCCAGGCTCCAGATGGTGTTGGAGTCACCATTGAGCTCGGCCGCTTTGACGAACTTGTTGTTGATGTCCGACTTGTAGCCGTTGAAGTCCAGGGTCAGGGACTGGTCGCTGGCGATCGGGAAGACATAGTTCATGCCCAGGTAGTGCTTCTGCATCACGTCTTCGTTGTCTGCGGTGTACAGCGAAGCGGTGAAGTTGTCGGTGAACTTGTAGCTACCACCGAAGACGTTGATCGACTTCAGGCCACCACCGTCACGACGCTCGGCACTTTTGCGCGCTTCTTGGGTGAAGCGGCCGGCGTTCAGTTCCAGGCCCTGGATTTCTTTGGAAGTGATCAGGGTACCGGTGAAGCTTTCTGGCAGCAGACGGGCGTCGTCGTACTGCAGCACAGGCAGTGCTGGCATCTGGTCACCGTACTTGAGCACGGTGTTGGAGATGCGGAATTTCACGGCTGCGCCGCCACGGGCCAGGTTATGTGGCGAGCTGGCGTTGCCGTCGGCGTTCTTGGTGTCGTGCGGTTTGAAGAAGTCGACGCCGCCGCCACCGTTGTGGCCTTTGCCGCCGTCCAGACGCAGGGCGTACAGGCCGAATGCGTCGACACCGACACCGACGGTGCCCTGGGTGAAACCGGAGGAGAAGTTGGCGATGACGCCTTGGCCCCATTCGATCTGGTCATCGGTACCGTGCTTCTTGTCACGGTTGATGTAGGCGTTGCGCAGCAGAACGTTGGCGTGGCTGTCTTCGATGAAGCCCTTGCTGTCGGCCTGCTCATTGGCCTGGGCCTGGGTCGCGGCGATCATTGCCAGTGCGACCAGGCTGATCCTGGTTTTCAACATGTTGTTTTCCTTATTTCTTAATCAAAAACGCTTCGCAATATGACGCCAGGAACCAACGCCCCTTCGTAGGTTCGACGCTATGCGGATCCAGACTGAAAGGCTTGCCGGCAATCGCACGGTGGCCTTTTACAGCAGCATGGCCATGTCATGGCCAGCAGGCGTTGGCCGAATCCTAGCGGTGTGCGATTACAAATGTCAAAAAATCGTGAAATGCAGGTTGATATAACCAAAATCACCCAGCCCGCTGGTGCATTTCCATGCCTGTTGGCGCTATCAGTGGGCATTTTTTCTTCTGTCAGAAATGTCGCTTTGACCAACCCGGCAGCTTTCATGGGCGCGGAGCATACAACAGCGGCGGTTACAAAGTGATACATATGTAAAGACAACCCTTTACAAATACCCAAGCAACAGTAAATAGCAAGCATTACCATTCGCACCCTTTCTCACCTGCCACGGTCCGGATGTCTCCATGCTTGTACCCTGCCGCCTCTCCCCGCTGACGCTTGGCCTGTCGCTGCTGTTCAGCGCCAGCCTGGCCACCGCTGCCACCACCACCCTGCCGGAAATGTCAGTGACTGCCGAAGGCGAGCGCGAGGAGGACAACCCGCGGGTCAAGGAAGTCAGTACTGCGACGCGCACCTCGACGCCCGTGCGCTACGTGCCCCAGGCCATCGACACGGTCAAGACCGCCAACGTGCTGGACTACGGCAACAACACCCTGGGCAAGGCACTTGAGGGCATCCCCAACGTCAGCAGCGGCGCCGACACGCGCTTCGACAGCGTGCGCATCCGCGGCTTCGAGGCCAGCAACGACTTCTACCTGGACGGCATTCGCGACGACAGCCAGTACATTCGCGACCTGAACAACATCGAGCGGGTCGAGGTGCTCAAAGGGCCCGCAGCGGTGTTGTATGGCCGCGGCAGCCAGGGTGGCATCGTCAACCGCGTCAGCAAGGCGCCGGATCACGGCCGCCGTTCGAGCATCGAGGCGCAAGGCGGCAGCGAAGATTTGCGCAGCCTGTACGCCGACCTCAGCGCCGACCCCAGCGATACCATCAGCCTGCGCCTGAACCTGGGCAACCAGGACAACAACAGCTTCCGCGACGGCATCGATGGCAGCCGCCAGCTGTTCGCCCCGTCGATGAGCTGGCAGCTCTCGCCCGACCTGAACTGGCTGGTGCAGTACGAATACAGCCGCTACAACCGCACACCAGACCGCGGTATCCCCGGGGTCAATGGCCGCCCCGCCGACGTCAGCCGCAGCACCACCTACAGCGATACCCAGCGCGACTACATCGATGACCGCGCCCAGTCGCTGCGTTCGCGGCTCAACTACCAGCTGAACGAAACCTGGCAACTGCGCCACACCCTCGGCCTGTTCAAGCTCGACAGCGAGTTCGACAACACCTATGCGACGGGCTACAACGCCAGCACCAACACTGTCACCCGCCAGCGCTGGCAACAGGACCTGAACACCCGCAACCTGTTCAACAACCTCGAAGCCGAGGGCGACTTCACTACCGTGGGGCTGGAGCACAAGCTGTTGGTGGGCCTGGAGTTCGGCAGCCAACGGCGTGACCCGACCCTGTACACCGCTGCGCCTAATAGTGTGCCAAGCCTGGACGTTGGCAACCCCGACCGCAGCCGGCAGCACACGGGCCCAATGTTGCTGTCGAGCGACAACCACACCGTGGTCCAAAGCCGTGGCCTCTACCTGCAAGACCAGGTCCGCCTGAACGATCAATGGCAGGTGCTCGCTGGCGTGCGTTTCGACCAGTTCGAGGTAGAGACCACCAACAAGGATGGCCTGACCGAGCCGCAGGACAGCAACACCACCAGCCCGCGCCTGGGTGTGGTCTACACGCCGTGGCGAGACCACTCCTTCTATGCATCGTGGAGCAAGACCTTCTCGCCAGTGGGCGGTGGCCTGATCGGCATCACCCCCGGCGCGCCGGGCAACACCAACGACACCGGGCCAGAGCTGACCCGCCAGAAGGAGATCGGGGTCAAGAGCGACTGGTTCGACCAGCGCCTCACCACCACCCTCGCCGTGTATGAACTGGAGCTGTACAACCGCCGCACGCGTGACCCGGAAAACCCGGAAATCACCCTGCTCAGCGGCTTGCAACGCTCCCGAGGCATCGAGCTGACCGCCACCGGCAATATCGTCGGCAACTGGTACGTGCGCGGGGGCATCGGCCTGCAGGATGCGACCATCGTCAAAGACAACAATAACCAGGAAGGCAACCGCATCAACGACGTGGCCAAGCGTAATGCCAGCCTGTTCGTGACCTGGAAACCGGAATTGGGCTGGTACGCCGAGACCGGCTTGACGTTGGTGGGTGAGCGTTATGCCGATAACCAGAACACCACGGTGTTGCCAGGCTACGGCCGCTGGGATGCGCTGGCCGGCTACCGCACCCACGACTGGGATGTGCGGGCGGCGTTGAACAACATTGCCGACAAGACCTACTACAGCTCGGCGACCAGTGCGGCGCAGATCCAGGTGGGCGACCCGCGGAGCCTTGTGGTGACGAGCACTTACCGCTTCTGATCTTTGTTGCCTGTACCGGCCTCTTCGCAGCACAAGGCTGCTCCTACAGGGATCGCACGCCACCTGTAGGAGCAGCCTTGTGCTGCGAAGGGGCCAGCACCGGTAAAACCGATGAGATCAGTGCCACACCGCCATCAGCGCCTGCATCTCTGCTTCACTGATCAGCCCTTGCGGGTATCGCCCGGCAAGCAGACGTCGTGGGTCGGTCGTCCTGACCTGGATGTTTCCATGGTGCTTCAACCACTGCGCCAACAGCTTGAGCGATGGGTGGTTAACTGCCGATGGGCACAAAGCCGACTCACTTGCTGCGTTCATTTCCACACGTACTCCTTTGCCCGTGAGCGGCTAATTTACGTAGGCATTGTTACAGATCAGAGAGCCCGACCCATTCGAGCTATCTAATTGAAAAACAATACAAAACGTATGCCACTCAGGCGGCCGGACGTCGCTTGAAAAGGTCACCCGAAAAAAAGGCCCGTCGTATGACGGGCCTTTTTATTCAGGGTGGTCTCAGCGCTTGACTGGCGCCGGCTGCTGCTGGGTCAGGCAGTGGATATTGCCGCCCCCCAACAACAATTCACGGCCTGGGATCATGACCACTTCATGATCCGGGAAGAGCTCGGCCAGGATGGCTCTGGCCTGGGCATCGGCAGGGTCATCGAAGCTCGGCGCGATGATGCCGCCATTGACGATCAGGAAGTTCACGTACGAGCCGGCCAGGCGCACCGACGGGTCGCGTTCCTGGCTACCGGCCACTTGGTCGACGCCAGCACACTCTTCAGCCGTGGCGTACAGTGGGCCAGGGATCGGCATCTTGTGCACCACGAACTCACGGCCTTTGGCGTCGCGGGTGTTTTTCAACACGTCCATTGCCGCGTGGCAGCGGGCGTAGTTGGGGTCGTTGGAATCATCGGTCCAGGCCAGTAACACTTCGCCCGGGCGCACGTAACAGCAGAAGTTGTCGACGTGGCCGTCGGTCTCGTCGTTGTACAGGCCGTCCGGCAGCCAGACCACGGTATCGACGGCCAACTGCTCACGCAGGACCGCTTCGATTTCCTCACGGCCCAGGTGCGGGTTGCGGTTACGGTTGAGCAGGCATTCTTCGGTGGTGATCACCGTGCCCTCGCCGTCCACGTGGATCGAGCCACCCTCCAGCACGAAGCCCTCGGTTTGGTAGCGCTGGCAGCGCTCCATTTCCAGGACCTTGGCGGCCAGTTCCTCGTCACGGTTCCAGGGTGCGTAGAGCCCGCCATCGAAGCCGCCCCAGGCATTGAAGCCCCAGTCCACGCCGCGCACTTCGCCTTGGTCGTTGATGACGAAGGTCGGGCCGGTGTCGCGCACCCAGGCGTCGTCATTGCTGATTTCCACGACGCGGATGTTCGGCAGGTCAAGCTGACGGCGTGCGTTCTCGTACTGGCCAGCAGAAACACCCACGGTCACTGGCTCGAAGCGGGCGATCGCCTTGGCCAATGTCACATGAGCGGCCTGTGCCGGTTTGCCACCCAGGCGCCAGTTGTCCGAACGCTCCGGCCAGACCATCCAGACCTGGGTCTGCGGCGCCCATTCAGCGGGCATGTGGAAGCCGTCGGCACGGGGGGTAGAATTGAGGGTTTTCATGGTTAACCTCTGCGTAGGCCCTGAGCCGATGTGCGCTGGGGCGTTGGTCGATGGGGGTAGGAGCAGCGATGGCAAATTTATAACCGATATATATCGGCTTTAAAAGCAAAAATAGCCGATCGGCAAAGCCTTATCCCTTATTAGATCGATATCAATCGGCATATCCATCATGATCACGCTCAAACCCATGATATTTGTCTGCCACCACCCTAGCCGACGAGCTAGGCTGCATGCCATAGAACTTGGTTTACCAGAGGCGACTTGAGATGCGCATACTCGTCACAGGCGGCGCCGGCTTCATTGGCTCGGCGCTGGTCCGTCACCTGATCGGCAACACCGAACACGAAGTGCTGAACCTCGACAAGCTGACCTACGCCGGCAACCTCGAGTCGCTGCAAAGCATCGCCAACAATACCCGTTACGAATTCGTCCAGGCCGATATCGCCGATGCGGCGACAGTCAGTGCCGTACTCGAGCGCTTCCAGCCCGACGCAATCATGCACCTGGCTGCCGAATCCCATGTGGACCGTTCGATCGACGGCCCGGCAGCGTTCATCCAGACCAATATCGTCGGCACCTATGCCCTGCTCGAAGCCACCCGTGCCTGGTGGAGCCGCCTGCCTGCCGAGCAGCGCCGTGCGTTCCGCTTTCACCATATCTCCACCGACGAAGTGTATGGCGACCTGCATGGCGCCAACGACCTGTTCCACGAGACCACGCCGTATGCGCCCAGCTCCCCCTATTCGGCGAGCAAGGCCGCCTCGGACCACCTGGTACGCGCCTGGCACCGCACGTATGGCCTGCCGGTACTGATCACCAACTGCTCGAACAACTACGGCCCGTACCATTTCCCTGAAAAGCTGATCCCGCTGATGATCCTCAATGCCCTGGCCGGCAAGCCACTGCCGGTGTACGGCAATGGCCAGCAGGTGCGCGACTGGTTGTTCGTCGAAGACCACGCCCGGGCGTTGCTTGAGGTGGTGAGCCGCGGCGAGGTCGGCGAAACGTACAATATCGGCGGCCACAACGAGCAGAAAAACCTCGACGTGGTCCACGCCATCTGTGCCCTGCTCGACGAGCTGGCGCCACAGCACCCTGAAGGCGTGGCCCGTTATGCAGACCTGATCACCTACGTTCAAGACCGCCCCGGCCATGACCTGCGGTATGCCATCGATGCCAGCAAGATCGAACGGGAGCTGGGCTGGGTACCGCAGGAAACCTTCGCCACCGGGCTGCGCAAGACCGTGCAGTGGTACCTGGATAACCTGCAGTGGTGCCGCCATGTCCAGGATGGCAGCTACCAGGGGGAACGCCTGGGCAATACCGACATCAAGGAGCTCATTGCATGACCAAGGGCATCGTCCTGGCCGGAGGATCCGGCACCCGCCTGCACCCCATCACCCTCGGGGTATCCAAGCAACTGCTGCCGATTTATGACAAGCCGATGATCTACTACCCGATCTCGGTGCTGATGCTCGCCGATATCCGCGACATCCTGCTGATCTCCACACCCCAGGACCTGCCTCAGTATCGCCAGCTGTTCGGCGATGGCAGCCAGTTCGGCATTCGCATCAGCTATGCCGAGCAGCCATCACCCGACGGCCTGGCCCAGGCGTTCCTGATCGGTGAGCAGTTCATCGGTGACGACTCGGTCTGCCTCATCCTCGGTGACAACATCTTCCACGGCCAGAGCTTCACCGAACAGTTGCAGCGCGCGGTCAGCCACCCCAGCGGCGCCACCGTGTTTGGCTATTGGGTCAAGGACCCGGAGCGCTTCGGTGTGGTCGAGTTCGACGAGCAGGGCAACGCGCTGTCCATCGAAGAGAAGCCACTCAAGCCCAAGTCCAGCTATGCCGTAACGGGCCTGTACTTCTACGACAACGACGTGGTCGAAATCGCCAAAGGCATTCGCCCCTCGGAGCGCGGCGAGCTTGAGATCACCGATGTCACCAATGCCTACCTCCAGCGCGGCGACTTGCGTGTGGAGCGCTTTGGCCGTGGCTTCGCCTGGCTCGACACCGGCACCCACGAGAGCCTGCTGGATGCCTCGCAATATGTGCAAACCATCGAGAACCGCCAGGGGTTGAAAGTGGCCTGCCTGGAAGAAATCGCCTTCAACAAGGGCTGGATCACCCGTGACCAGCTGCTGGCCAAGGCTGAAAAACTCAAGAAGACCGGTTACGGTCAGTACCTGGGCAAACTGGCAAACGAGTCTGCATGAACATCATCCCCACCGAGATCCCTGACGTACTGATCATCGAGCCAACGGTATACGGTGACAGCCGTGGCTTCTTCTTCGAAGCCTTCAATGCCCGCGAGTTCGCGAAGCACACCGGCGTCACCGTGGACTTCGTCCAGGACAACCACTCGCGCTCCGTCAAAGGCGTGTTGCGCGGCCTGCACTATCAGGTGGAAAACACCCAGGGCAAACTGGTGCGGGTGGTACAGGGCGAGATACGCGACATTGCCGTGGACGTGCGCAGGAGCTCGCCCACGTTCGGCAAATGGGTCGCGGTGCACCTGTCGGCCGATAATCATCGGCAACTGTGGATTCCACCGGGGTTCGCCCACGGCTTCTCGGTGGTCAGCGAATCGGCCGAGTTTCTCTACAAGACCACGGACTACTACAACCCTGGCGCAGACCGTTGCATCCGCTGGGACGACGCTGAGCTGGCCATCGACTGGCAACTCGCGGGGCCGCCGGTGTTGTCGGACAAAGACAAGGTCGGCGTACCGCTGAGCGAGGCGCAACTGCTGCCATGAAAATCGTCGTCTGCGGCCGTAATGGCCAGGTTGCCCAAGCGCTGCAGGCGCAGTTGGCCGGGCTTGGCGAGCTACACGTGCTTGGCCGCGAGCACCTCGACCTGGCACAGCCCGAGGCCCTGCGCGAACCGCTGCGCCGGCTCGCCCCCGACCTGATCATAAACGCTGCTGCCTACACGGCGGTGGACCAGGCCGAACAAGAGCCCGCGCTGGCGTTTGCAATCAATGCCCATGGCCCCCGCGTGCTCGCCGAAGAAGCAGCACGGCTGAGTGCGCCGCTCATCCACTACTCCACCGACTATGTCTTCGACGGCAGCAAGGCCACGCCCTATACCGAACAAGACACGCCCAACCCCCTGGGGGTTTATGGCCACAGCAAACTGGCCGGCGAGCAGGCGATTACCGCGGTGGCCGGCCAGCACCTGATCCTGCGTACCAGCTGGGTCTATTCGTTGTATGGGCGCAACTTCCTGCTGACAATGCAGCGCCTGCTGCAGGAAAAGCCCCAACTGCGCGTGGTAAACGACCAGATTGGCGCGCCGACGTCTGCCGCTACCCTTGCTGCCAGCACCCGCACGCTGATCGAGCGCTGGCAAGCCGGGCAGGCTGGCGACTGGGGCACCTACCACCTCACTGCGCAAGGTGAGACCTCCTGGTTCGGTTTCGCCCAAGCGATCGCCGACCAGTTGCAGGCGCAAGGGTTACCCTGTGCCGAACTGCAGCCGATCCCGTCCAGCGAATACCCCACACCCGCCCGCAGGCCACTCAATTCACGCTTGGACTGCTCACGCTTGGCCCAGCAATGGCACATCAGCCTGCCGCACTGGCAGCAGGCGCTGATCGACTGCCTCAAGTAGCGCATAATTGCGTCAGACTTTTCTGGCGCATTGACCTGATGATCGCGAAACCCACGCCCCCACGCCGTCCCCGCTGGCGCAGCCTGGCCCTGCTGGCCGTGTGCCTGATCCCACTGCTGTGGCCGCTGCATCATCTGGCCGAGCGCTATTACCAGGAAGAGCTGGCCTCGCAGAATCGCCAGACCCTCGACCTGTACGTCGCCAACCTGCTGGGCACCCTGCACCGCTACGAAACCCTGCCGCAAATCCTCGGCGACCTGCCGGCGCTGCGCGGCGTGCTGGCCGACCCGTTCCGCCTGGAAGCGGTGACCAACGCCAACCGCCTGCTCAAGGATATCGTCCAGCAGACCGGTGCCGAGGTCATGTACCTGATGGACGTCAGCGGCAATACCCTGGCCGCCTCCAACTGGGACAAGCACGACAGTTTCGTCGGACGCAACTTCGCCTTCCGCCCCTACTTCAACGAAGCCATGGCCGGCCACCTGGGGCGTTTTTTTGGCCAGGGCACCACCTCGGCCAAGCGTGGCTACTTCTTCGCCGCCGCCGTGCGCGACCGCGAGCGGATCGTGGGCGTGCTGGTGGTCAAGGTCGACCTCGACCACACCGAAACCCTCTGGGGCCGTACCCCCGAGCAACTGTTGCTGACCGACCATAACGGCGTGGTCATCCTCACCTCTCGGCCGGACTGGCGTTTCCGCGCCACCCGCGCGCTGACCGAGGCCGAGCGCCAGGCGATCATCGCCATCCAGCCGTACCCGACCCAGGCCCCGCAACCCTTGGTGCTGAACCAGGACGCGTGGATCACCCAGACCCGCGACATCAAGGAAACCGGCTGGCAGGTCAGCATCCTCGCCCCGCGCATCCTGGTCGACCGCTCGGTGCAGACGGTGATGGCCATCGGCGCCGGCACGTTGCTGGTGCTGGTGCTGCTGGCCGGCCTGGTGATGCAGCGGCGTCGGCACTACATCGACCGCATCGACTTCGAGGCCCGTGGCCGTCAAGAGCTGGAAAAGCGCGTCGCCGAACGTACCGCCGACCTTGAAGGCCTCAACACCCGCCTCAAGAGCGCCGTGCTCGAACGTGAAAACGCCCAGCAGGAGGCCGTGCGGGCCCAGGACGAACTGGTCCAGGCCGGCAAGCTGTCGGTGCTGGGCACCATGTCGGCGAGCATCAGCCACGAGCTCAACCAGCCGCTGGCGGCCATCCGCAGCTACGCCGAAAATGCCGAGATCCTGCTCGACCACCAGCGCACCGAAGACGCTCGCGGCAACCTCAAGCTGATCGGTGAGCTGACCGGGCGCATGGCCTCGATCATCGCCCACCTGCGCGCCTTCGCCCGCCGCGACCGCCACGCCCCGGAAAGCGTGGCCCTGCAGCCGGCACTGGACGACGCCCTGGCGCTGCTGGCCAAGCGCCGCCGGGCGATGGCCGTCGAGCTGATCCGCGACCTGCCAGAGGCCACGTTGTGGGTGCAAGCCGGCGAAACCCGCCTGCGCCAAGTGCTGGGCAACCTGCTGGCCAACGCCCTCGATGCCCTGACCGAAAAGGCCAACCCGCGCCGCCTCTGGCTGAGTGCCGAACAGCGCGATGGCTACGTCTACCTGTACATCCGCGACAACGGCCCAGGCTTCAGCCGCCAGGCACTGGAGCATGCCAAAGAGCCGTTCTTCACCACCAAGACCCGCACCCAGGGCCTTGGCCTGGGGCTGGCCATCTGCGAAAGCCTGATGCGCGCCCTGGGCGGCGAACTGCTGCTGGCCAACCACCCAGAAGGCGGTGCCCTGCTTACCCTGCAACTGCGCGTGGCGGCACCCGGCGCAACCCTGCCCAATTCGGAGGACCCCTCGGCATGAGCCCCGAGACACTGATCGACAGCCAAGCCCAGGTGATTCTGGTCGACGACGACCCGCACCTGCGCCAAGCCCTGAGCCAGACCCTGGACCTTGCCGGGCTCAAGGTGGTGGCGCTGGCCGATGCCCAAGGCCTGGCCGAGCGCATCGAAGCCGACTGGCCCGGTGTGGTGGTCAGCGACATCCGCATGCCGGGCATCGATGGCCTGCAACTGCTGGAGCAACTGCACGGCCGCGACAGCGAACTGCCTGTGCTGCTGATTACTGGCCACGGCGATGTGCCGCTGGCGGTACAGGCCATGCGTGCCGGTGCCTATGACTTCCTCGAAAAGCCGTTCGCCAGCGACGCCCTGCTCGACAGCGTGCGCCGCGCCCTGGCCCTGCGCCGCCTGGTGCTGGACAACCGCAGCCTGCGCCTGGCCTTGAGCGACCGCCAGCAACTGGCCACCCGCCTGGTGGGCCAGTCGCCGACGATGCTACGCCTGCGTGAGCAGATCGGCGCCTTGGCCGGCACCCGTGCCGATGTGCTGATTCTGGGTGAGACTGGTGCCGGCAAAGAGGTGGTTGCCCGCGCCCTGCACGACCTTTCTAGCCGCCGCGACGGGCCCTTCGTGGCCATCAACGCCGGGGCATTGGCCGAATCGGTGGTCGAGAGCGAGCTGTTTGGCCACGAACCCGGCGCCTTCACCGGCGCGCAGAAGCGGCGTATCGGCAAGTTCGAATTCGCCAATGGCGGCACGCTGTTCCTCGATGAAATCGAGAGCATGAGCCTGGATGTGCAGGTGAAGTTGCTGCGCATGCTGCAGGAGCGGGTGGTCGAACGCCTGGGCGGCAACCAGCTGATCCCGCTGGATATCCGCATCATCGCCGCCACCAAGGAAGACCTGCGTCAGTCCGCCGACCAAGGGCGCTTCCGGGCCGACCTGTATTACCGCCTGAACGTGGCGCCGCTGCGCATCCCCCCGCTGCGCGAGCGTGGCGATGACATTTTGGTGTTGTTCCAGCACTTTGCCGACGCCGCCAGCCAGCGCCACGGCTTGCCGCCGCACACCCTGCAGCCGGCCCAGCGTGCCTTGCTGCTGCGCCACGACTGGCCAGGCAACGTGCGTGAGCTGCAGAACGTCGCCGAGCGCTTCGCCCTTGGCCTGGAGCTTGCCCTCGACGGCCAGGCGCCCGCTGCGGCAACGCCCACGGCGGCGGTATTGACCGGCAACCTCAGCGAACAGGTCGAACAGTTCGAGCGCTCGCTGATCGCCGCCGAGCTTGCCCAGCCGCACAGCTCGATGCGCAGCCTGGCCGAAGCGCTGGGCATCCCCCGCAAGACCCTGCATGACAAGTTGCGCAAACACAGCCTCAATTTTGACGGCGGCAGTGGCGGGCACGACGACCAGGAGGACAACCGTCCATGAGCAGCGACAGCCAGTACCTGCAATCCGTACTGCACAGCGACATCCCTCTGACCCGCGAAATGGGCCTGGAGGTCATCGATTGGCAGCAGCACACCCTGCGCCTGCAACTGCCGCTGGCAGCCAACGTCAACCACAAGAGCACCATGTTCGGCGGCAGCCTGTACTGCGCCGCAGTGCTGGTGGGTTGGGGGTGGCTGCACCTGCGCTTGCGCGAGCTGGGCATCGATGACGGGCATATCGTCATTCAGGAGGGGCAGATCAGCTATCCGCTGCCGGTCACCGGCGCGGCAGTGGCCCGCTGTGCGGCGCCGGATGAGAAGGCTTGGGAGCGCTTCGTGGCGATGTACCAGCGCCGCGGGCGGGCGCGTTTGACGTTGGAAACCACCGTCAGCAATGCTGGCAGTGACGAGCCTGCCGTGAAATTCAGCGGCCAGTACGTGCTGCACCGCTGACGCACACGCATGGACCGAAACAACGCCTGCTGACCTAGCAGGGGCTCTGTGGGAGCGGGTTTACCCGCGAACACCGGCGAAGCCGGTGCCAGATACCGGGTTGGCTTCTTCGCGGGTAAACCCGCTCCCACAAGATCATGAGGCGCGGGGTTAAGCGTTTTGTTCTTTACACGCCAGCTCGATCAAGGCTTGGCGCCAGGCGGCTGCGCGGGGCAAGGCCAGGAAGAACGGATTAAGCAGGGATTCACGCGCCGGGTAGGTGAACGGCTGGCCATCCAGCCCAATCACCTCGCCACCGGCCCCCTCCAATACGCCCTGTGCAGCGGCGGTATCCCACTGCGACGTCGGCGCCAGGCGCGGGTAGCAATCGGCGCTGCCTTCGGCCAGCAGGCAGAACTTCAGCGAGCTGCCGATATTGGCCAGGTCCAGCTCACCCACCGCCGCCCCTAACCCTGCCAACAGCGCCTCTTGCTCGGGGCTGGAATGGCGACGGCTGGCCACCACGGTGAAACGGCCTTCGGCAGGCGGTGCGTTACGCACCTGGATTGGCTGGGCAGCTTCCCCCGCCTCGGCACGCCACGCACCCAACTGGCGCCCACCCGAGTAGCAGCGCCCGTTGGTCGGCATCGAGACCACGCCAAACACCACCACGCCGTTTTCGATCAGGGCGATGTTGACCGTGAACTCTTCACTGCCCGCAATGAATTCCTTGGTGCCGTCCAGCGGGTCAACCAACCACCAGCGGCTCCAGCCCTGGCGCTCGGCCAGCGAAATGTTGCAGTCCTCCTCGGACAGCACGGGGACCTGTGGCGCCAGCGCCAGCAGCCCATCAGCGATGATGCGGTGGGCGGCCAGGTCGGCGGCGGTCACCGGGGAATCGTCGGCCTTGTTGGTCACCGCCACGTCGGCCCGCCAGAACGGCAGAATCGCCTCGCCCGCCAAATGGGCCAGCTTGACCACTTCGTGCATCAGTTGCAGGTCGTTCATAGCTCCAGCAGCCCCCGCTGGATCAGCAGGTCGCGCGCCAGGTACAGCGCCGCCAAGGCACGGCCCTCAGTGAATTGCGGGTGCATGGCCAGGGCCGACAGCTCGCGCAGGTTGACCTTGTCTACGCCCATGGGCTCTGGTTCGTCGCCCTCAAGGCGTTCTTCATACAGGTCGGTGGCCAGCACCACCTGGATCTTCTGGCTCATGTAGCCCGGCGACAGCGACAACTCGGTCAGGTGTTCCAGCTGCCGCGCACCAAAGCCGGCTTCTTCCTTGAGTTCGCGATCCGCCGCGGCCAGCACGTCTTCGCCCGGCTCGATCAAGCCCTTGGGCAGCGACAGCTCATATTCGTCCGTGCCGCCGCAGTACTCCTCGACCAGCACGGCATGCTCGGCATCGAGCATGGCCACGATCATCACCGCCCCGTAACCATTGCCCCGGCCGACCAAGCGTTCATACGTGCGCTCGGCACCGTTGCTGAAGCGCAATTGCACGGCCTCGACGCGGAACAGGCGGCTGCTGGCGACGATTTCGCGGTTAAGGACGGTGGGTTTCTGGCGCATGGGGCAGCTCCTTGGCGTGAACGGGTTACTATACCGTGGCTAGCCGACTGAACGAGAGTTTCCCATGCCTGTTCTTCCCTGGTCTGCCATCGATACTGTCCTGCTGGACATGGACGGCACGCTGCTCGACCTGCACTACGACAACCGCTTCTGGCTGGAGCACCTGCCCCAGCGCTATGCCGAGCTTCATGGCGTGAGCCGGGCCATGGCGGAAATGGAGCTGCAGCCTTTGTTCGAGCGCAATGCTGGCACGCTCAACTGGTACTGCCTGGACTTCTGGAGCCGTGAACTGAAGCTGCCGATCCGCGAACTGAAACGCGAGATCGCCGACCTGATCGCCCTGCGCCCCGACGCCGACACCTTCCTGGCCGCCATCCGTCAGGCAGGCAAACGCGTGGTGATGATCACCAATGCCCACCGTGACTCGCTGTCACTGAAGCTGGAGCGGGTCGAACTTGCGCCGTATTTCGAGCGGCTGATCAGTTCGCATGATTATGGCTACCCGAAGGAGAGCCCACAGTTTTGGGATGCCTTGCAGGCGGATATCGGCTTTGAGCCTGCGCGCAGCCTGTTCATCGATGACACATTGGCGATTTTGCGCAGTGCCCAGCGGTTTGGCGTGGGGCATTTGCTGGCGGTGCGCCAGCCCGATAGCCAGGCGGCACCCCGCGACACCCAGGAGTTTGCCGCGGTCGAGGATTACCGGGATTTGCTGGCAGGCCTGTGATGCTCCTTTTCGCAGGTACAGCGCCGACCTGTAGGAGCAGCCTTGTGCTGCGAAGAGGCCGGTATGGCAAAAGGCATACTCTGGCCATACCGGCCTCTTCGCAGCACAAGGCTGCTCAGGCTGATGCGCTACCCTGTGGTACGGGCTGTAAAGATCAGTCGGGAATGCGCAACACCTGCCCCGGGTAGATCTTGTCCGGGTGCGTAAGCATCGGCTTGTTGGCCTCGAAGATCTTGTTGTACTGGTTGGCGTTCCCATACACGACTACGGCAATGGCTGACAGGGTGTCACCCTTTTTAACGGTAACGAACCGCGCAGCCTGAACGACTGGCCCTGTTACGGTGATCTGATCGTCAACGCTGGCCACACCACTGATGTTGCCCGCCGCGAGAATGATCTTCTCCTTCTCCTCCTGGCTGGCCACCTCACCCTTGAGGATGATCTTGTCGCCTTCTACAGTGGCGGTGATGTTCGGATTGCCCAGGCCGACGTCTTTCACGTGTTTCTTCAACTGCTCCTCGGCATTGGCATTGCCGGGGGTCAGTAGGTCGATCAACTTCTCGCCGGCTTCCTTCACGAAACTGAACAGGCTCATTGCGTTCTCCTTGTTGATAAAACCTCGGAGCCAGGAGTCTAGGCCAGGATTGCCCACCCTGCCCCAGTGCGACCAATCGACGCGGTCTATCACGGCATAGACCCTAGCGATTAGACGTGACCGGCCCACAGGCCTAGGCTTGTGCTATCAAAAAGCCGCCGGTAGTCAGCCCCGATGAACAGCAAACCTCCGGTCTGCGCGGCCTCATCGCCTTTGGCCTTGCCCGCCGCCAGCAACACCTACGAATACGTCCAGCTCAGCGACGCCGAGCGCGCCAGCACGCCACTGGCCGAAGAAGTGGCCCTGGCCATCGCCTTCAACGGCCTGAATCAAGCCGTGATGCTGGTGAGCCCGACCGACCTGGAAGACTTTGCAGTCGGTTTCAGCGTCGGCAGCGGGATTGTCGAAGGCACCCAAGAAATCTATGACCTCAAGCTTTCTGGCAGCGGTTCGGCGATGTACGCCGACCTGGAAATCTCCAGCCGCGCCTTCTGGAACCTGAAAAACCAGCGCCGCCAACTGGCCGGCACCAGCGGCTGCGGCCTGTGCGGGGTCGAAGCCCTGGAGCAGGCACTGCCAGAGCTTGCCGAACTGCCCGGCGCGCCACTGCCGCCCGCGCAGTGGTTGGTTGGCCTGCGCCAGCGCATCGACGCCTTCCAGCCGCTAGGCCAGCATTGCGGCGCGGTGCATGCGGCACTGTTCATGGACCGTAACGGCGAGCTGTTGCTCGGCCGCGAGGACATTGGCCGGCACAACGCCCTCGACAAACTGATCGGCGCCCTGCTGCGCCAAGGCATCGACAGTGAAGGCGGCCTGGCCATCGTCACCAGCCGCTGCAGCCTGGAGCTGATCCAGAAGGTCCTGCGTGCCGGCATCCAGACCCTGGTCAGCCTGTCGGCGCCCACCGGCCTTGCCCTGCAATGGGCACGCAAGCACAACCTCAACCTCATCCACTTGCCCAAGCACAGCGCACCGCGGGTCTACAGCCCAGCGGCGGAGTCGTAACAGCCGTGACCTCGTACCAGCACCTCCCGGACAACGCCCCAGCCTCCTCCCCTCGCTACAAGCCCTACCACGGCCCCGCCGGTGGCTGGGGGGCGTTGCGCAGCGTGGCCAAGGCCTGGGTCGGCAGCGACAATGCGCTGAAGAACATTCGCGCCCTGCTCAAGACCAACCAGAATGGCGGCTTTGACTGCCCTGGCTGCGCCTGGGGCGATTCGCCGGAAAGCGGCATGGTCAAGTTCTGCGAGAACGGCGCCAAGGCAGTCAACTGGGAAGCCACCAAGCGCCGCGTCGATGCCGCCTTCTTCGCCCGCTACAGCGTCAGCGCGCTGCGCGAGCAAAGCGATTACTGGCTGGAGTACCAGGGCCGCCTGACCGAACCGATGGTCTACGACGCGCAACGCGACCATTACCAGCCCATCAGCTGGGAGGCGGCCTTCGCCCTGATCGCCCGCGAACTGAACAACCTGGCAACCCCTGACCAGGCTGAGTTCTACACCTCGGGCCGTGCCAGCAACGAAGCGGCGTACCTCTACCAATTGTTCGTGCGCGCCTACGGCACCAACAATTTCCCGGATTGCTCGAACATGTGCCACGAGGCCAGCGGCGTGGCCTTGGGGCAGAGCGTCGGCGTCGGCAAGGGCACGGTCACCTACGACGATTTCGAGCATGCCGATGCGATCTTCGTCTGGGGCCAGAACCCGGGCACCAACCACCCGCGCATGCTCGACCCGCTGCGCGATGCGGTAAAACGCGGTGCCCAGGTGGTGTGCGTCAACCCGCTGAAAGAGCGCGGCCTTGAACGCTTCCAGCACCCGCAGAACCCGCTGGAGATGTTGACCAACAGCGACCGGCCGACCAACACTGCGTTCTTCCGCCCGGCCCTGGGTGGCGACATGGCGCTGCTGCGTGGCATGGCCAAGTTCGTCCTGCAGTGGGAACGTGAAGCCCAGGCCAAGGGCGAGCCTGCGGTCTTCGACCACGCCTTCATTGCCGAGCATGGCCACGGCGTCGATGACTACCTGGCCGTGGTCGACGCCACTTCGTGGGAACACATTCAGGCGCAATCCGGCCTGACCCTGGCCGACATCGAGCTGGCCGCGCGCATGTACTGCCGTGGCAAGCGGGTGATCATGTGCTGGGCGATGGGCATCACCCAGCACCGCCATTCGGTGCCGACCATCCAGGAAATCGTCAACCTGCAGATGCTGCGCGGCAACATCGGTGCGCCAGGCGCCGGCCTGTGCCCGGTGCGTGGCCACAGCAACGTCCAGGGCGACCGCACCATGGGCATCAACGAGCGGCCGCCGGTGGCCTTGCTCGACGCCATCGAAAAGCGCTTCAACTTCCCCGTGCCGCGGCACAACGGCCACAACACCGTCGAAGCCATCCACGCCATGCTCGACGGCCGCGCCAAGGTGTTCATCGGGCTGGGCGGCAACTTTGCCCAAGCCACGCCAGACACCGAGCGCACCGCGCAGGCGCTGCGCAACTGCGAACTGACCGTGCACATCAGCACCAAACTCAACCGCAGCCACCTGGTCCACGGCAAGCAGGCGCTGATCCTGCCGTGCCTGGGCCGTACCGACATCGACCTGCAGGCCGATGGGCCACAAGCGGTGACTGTGGAAGACTCGTTCAGCATGGTCCATGCCTCCAACGGCCAGTTGAAACCGCTGTCGACGCAGATGCGCTCGGAGCCTGCGGTGGTCGCCGGTATCGCCGCCGCCACCCTGGGCAAACAACCGGTCGACTGGCACTGGCTGGTGGCCGATTACGACCGCATCCGCGACCTGATCGGCGACACCATCCCCGGCTTCAGCGGCTTCAACGAACGCCTGCGTGAACCGGGTGGCTTTTACCTGGGCAACAGCGCCGCCAGCCGCGAATGGAAGACCGCTACCGGCCGCGCCAACTTCAAGGCCAACCTGTTGCCGGATACCTTGCTTGATGAAAGGGTGCGGGCCAGCGGCCAGTTGCCCGACCTGATCATGCAGTCGATGCGCTCGCACGATCAGTACAACACCACCATCTATGGCCTGGATGACCGCTACCGCGGCGTGCGTGGCCAGCGTGAAGTGCTGTTCGCCAACGAGGCCGACATCGTCCGCCTGGGCTTCCAGCCGGGGCAGAAGGTCGACATCGTTTCGTTGTGGGGGGATGAGCATGTGCGCCGTGTGCACGGTTTCACATTGCTGGCCTTCGATATCCCGGCGGGGCAAGCGGCGGCTTACTATCCCGAAGTGAACCCGCTGGTGCCGCTTGAGAGCATTGGCGATGGCAGCCATACGCCGACGTCGAAGTTCATTGCCATCAAGCTTGAGCGGGCGCGGGACAATGGGCGCATTCTTTAGAGAGGTGTTGGGGTGATGGTGATGGAGCGGGCTTGCCCGCGAAAGAGCCGAAAGCAGCACCGCCAAAAAACGAAAAAAGCCCTGTTCCGCAACGGTTCAGGGCTTTGTCATAAATACCTCTGACAGCCAAAAAACGATAAAGTTTCACAGCAAATACAGTAACTTAGAGAATTGTGTACAACTCGTGCTACTCGTCGGATTTCAATTGCCAGCCGCGCTCCAGAGCCTCAAATTCGCCTCGTCATCCCTATGAGGCTCTCTTGATGAAGAAGTACTCCTCGATTCTGTTGTTGTCTTTCAGCTTGCTCAGCGGCGTTGCCATGGCCGGTGGCAATACCGAGGCCGGCATTGGCGGCGCATTGGGTGGGGTACTCGGCTCCGTCGTGGGCAACTCCATCGGTGGTAGCACAGGCGGCGCCATTGGTGCCGGCTTGGGCGGCGCCGCCGGCGGTGCCCTGGGTGCCGACAAACGTCAGCGTGGCGAAGCCGCCATCGGTGGCGCGCTGGGCGCTGCAGGCGGTAACGTAGTCGGTCGCTCCGTGGGCGGTACCACCGGTAGCTACATTGGTGCAGCAGCCGGCGGTGGTGCCGGTGGCGCGCTGGGTAACTACATGGGTAACAAGGCCGACGAAGACGAGCGCCATGACGATCGTCGCTACCGTCGCAGCTATGACGACCGCCGTCACTACGACCGTGGCCACCATTACGGCCACCGCAAGCACAAGCGCCACTGGCGCGACTAATGCCTGAGGGCCCAGCCCTGGCAGCAAAAGCCCCGCCCGCACCGGCGGGGCTTTTTTATGCCTGCTGCCCGAGCTGAAGGCCAGCGAGCACTGCCTGCAGCGCCTCTGGCAACGGCACAGGCCGGCCGCTTGCCCGCTCGATGAACACCTGCACCACCGTCCCCGCCGCACAGGCATCCGCTTCACCCGGGCGATACAGGGCCAACCGGTACTCCACGGTACTGCCCGCCAGGCGTGTCACGCCCAGCCCCACCTCAAGCACATCCGGAAAGCCCGGCAGGGCGAAGAAGTCTGCCGCCGAACTGACCACGAACGCCGCCAGCGCACCTTCGCGCAGGTCGAATTCGGCCTGCTCCACCAGAAACGCCTGGATAGCGGTTTCGAAGAAGCCATGCACGGTGGCACCGGCGATATGGCCGTTGTGGTCGTTGTCTTGCGGGCGGGTGAGGATGGGGTGGAAGTGGGTGAATGCGGAACGCTGAGGAGATTCGGTCATTAGTTATCCACAGTTGATGACACCAGAAGGAAGCTTCCCACAACAATATCGGAAGGCATATAGTCGCAATCAACTATAGATTGCATAGCATGGTTTATCCCGATGAAACCGAGAAAAACACCCGTGCCCACTCATCAAGTAGACCATGCCAACCTGAGCCGATTGGCTGAAGCAGGACGCATCAACGCCACTCACATCGTGGGCCAACCGGGAGGTTGGGCCATTCAGGTCGATATCAATCAGCAGGAACACATTCTGACCGCCCAACGCAGCGGCAACGTGAGGCTGTTCAAGAAATTCGAAACCCTGGTGACTTACCTGCTCGATCTGGGTATTGAGCATTTCGAAGTCGATGCATCCACGTTTGATCCTGTGCAAACGAGTACCTATCAACGGCCGGATCGTGCCCAGGCCCTCAAAAAAGCCCATGAGGCCGCAGCCTATGAGGCTTGGTTTACTGAACAGGTCGAGGCAAGCCTGAACGATACTTCACCGCTTATGGAGGATAAAGAAGCGGAACGACTGTTCGCCGCGCACCGCGCTGCGCTCAGGGCCAACATTCGCTGATGCGCCTGGTATGGCGTCAGATGGCACGTAAAGACCGTTTTCGCATCATGGACCATATTGCGCAAGATAACCCTGAAGCGGCCATCATGCTGGACGAATCCTTCAGGGAGAAAGCCAGGCGCGCTGCGCACAATCCTTCTCTGTACAGAAAGGGCAGGTACCCAGAGACTCGAGAAATCGTGGTACGGCCTAACTATGTGATGATTTACCGCGTCTCGGGCGAGTGCGTTGAGATCATCCGTATTCTGCATGCACGGCAAAAATGGCCTTGATTCACATACGAAAAAGCCGCCCCTGAGGGCGGCTCTGTCGTTGCAACTGCTAGCAGCTTACAGCTGTGGACCAGCAGCCTTGATCGCGTCGGAAACTTCGAATTTCTTGAAGTTTTCGATGAACAGCTTGGCCAGGCCTTTGGCCGCTTCGTCGTAAGCGGCTTTGTCAGCCCAGTTGGTGCGCGGGTTGAGCAGCTCGGTGTCGACGCCCGGAACGGCTTTTGGCACGTCCAGGTTGATGATGTCCAAGTGCTCGGTTTCGGCACCTACCAGTGCACCGCTCTGGATCGCAGCGATCACAGCACGGGTGGTCGGAATGCTGAAACGCTTGCCAACGCCGTAGCCACCGCCGGTCCAGCCGGTGTTGACCAGGTAAACCTTGGAGTTGAAGCCGTTGATGCGCTTGATCAGCAGCTCAGCGTACTCGCCAGCCGGACGCGGGAAGAACGGCGCGCCGAAGCAGGTGGAGAAGGTCGACTTGATGCCGCCGCCCGAACCCATTTCGGTGGAACCGACCAGCGCGGTGTAACCGGACAGGAAGTGGTAAGCAGCCTGTTCGTTGTTCAGGATCGAAACCGGAGGCAGAACGCCAGTCAGATCGCAGGTCAGGAAGATGACCGCGTTAGGCTCGCCACCCAGGTTCGCTTCGGAACGCTTGGCAACGTGCTCCAGCGGGTAGGCCGCACGGCTGTTCTGGGTCAGGCTGACGTCGGTGTAGTCGGCGTGCTTGTTGGCGTCGAGTACGACGTTTTCCAGCACTGCGCCATGCTTGATGGCTTTCCAGATGACCGGCTCGTTCTTCTCGGACAGGTCGATGCACTTGGCGTAGCAGCCGCCTTCCATGTTGAAGACAACGCCTTCGCCCCAACCGTGCTCGTCGTCACCGATCAGGTAACGGCTTTCGTCGGCCGACAGGGTGGTCTTGCCGGTGCCGGACAGGCCGAAGAACAGGGTCACATCGCCCTCTTCGCCGATGTTGGCAGCGCAGTGCATTGGCAGCACGTCAGCGGCCGGCAGCAGGAAGTTCTGCACCGAGAACATGGCTTTCTTCATTTCACCGGCGTAACGCATGCCAGCGATCAGCACCTTCTTCGCGGCGAAGTTGATGATCACGCAGCCGTCGGAGTTGGTGCCGTCACGCTCAGGCTCGCACACGAAGTTGGCAACGTTGAGCACTTGCCACTGGTCACGGCCAGCCGGGTTGTACTGTTCAGGGTTGATGAACAGGCAACGGCCGAACAGGTTCTGCCAGGCAGTCTGGGTGGTCATCTTCACCGGCAGGTAGTGCTCGGCGGCCGCCCCTACGTGAACGTAGGAAACGAAGTGATCCTGGGCGTTGTTGAACGCCTCGACGCGGTCCCACAGGGCATCGAACTTGTCGGCCGGGAACTTGCGGTTGATCGGGCCCCAGGAAATGGCATCCTGGGTGGAAGGTTCTTCGACGATGAAACGGTCAGCCGGCGAACGGCCAGTACGGTGCCCAGTCTCAACGACCAGTGCGCCGGTATCGGCTAGTACGCCTTCACCGCGTTGCAGCGCTTCTTTTACCAGCTCATCGACGCTCAGGTCGGTGTACACGGTGTTGTTGGCTTGCGTCATGAGATACCCCATCCGGCCCGAGGCCGAGTGCTCCAAACGTTTTGTAGTTGTCTGTAAAAAACTACTACAGCGAAAAAAGTGGCCGGATTATGCCAGAAAAGCCCAAAAAAAGTAGGCCCCTCCTGTCGTAACCGCGCTTTTGCGCAATTAGACAGGAGATTTCCCTGCAATTAATCGTTTCAGTGGCGAGTTTCTGAGGCCGTGTCCGTGCCGCCACCCGCAAACAGTTGCGCCACATCGCTTGCATCGAAGAAATAGCGCTCGTTGCAGAACTGGCAATCGATCTCCACCTTGCCACCACACTCCTCGACCAACTGCTTGGCGTCGTGCTCGCCGAGGCTGACCAGCGCATTGCCGGAGCGCTCGCGCGAGCAGCTGCAGTGGAAGCGCAGGGGTTCGATGTCGAACAGGCGCACGGCGTCTTCGTGGTACAGACGGTGCAGCAAGGTTTCGTTGTCTTCTTGCCACTCTTCAGGCTTGAGTGTCTTGGCCAGGGCTACAACGTGCTGCCAGCTGTCCTCGCGCTCTTCGTCGTCCGGCTGGCGATCACGTGGCAATTGCTGCAACAGCAGGCCGCGGGCCTTGCCATCTTTGGCCTCGAGCCAGAAACGGGTGTTGAGCTGTTGCGACTGAACGAAGTAATTGGTGAAGCACTCCGACAGGTTGGCACCGTCCAGGTCAACGGTCCCCTGGTAGCGCTGGCCGTTGACTGGGTCGATGGTCAGCGTCAGATGGCCGTCGGGCATCAGCTGCGCCAAGGTCGCGTCGGCAGGAATCTGATCGGCTTCGTAACGGGCCACGCCGCGGATTTCGCGCTCGCCCGAGCATTCCACCATCAGCAGCGGGATCGGCCCCTCGGAGCGCGCCTGCAAAATCAGCAGGCCGTCGAACTTCAGGGCACCCACCAGCAATGCGGTGGCGGCCATCAATTCGCCGAGCAGCGCGGCTACGGGTTGGGGGTACGGGTGACGCGCCAGCACTTCGGCATAGCTGCGGTCGAGCCCTACCCACTCACCGCGGATATCGCGGTCGTCGAAGAGGAAACGTTGGGTGAAATCGGTATCCGGCAATTCGCTCATAGGTTCTGGCTATCTGAAAATGATGACAAAATGGTTACACGGCGTTTCGAAATACTGCGAAGCCCGTGGCAGAGCGCTCACAAGGCGCTCAGATTCCTGTTGGCAATAGAGGTATCTTATGGACAATCGACCACTGTTCCAAGCAAGGTGGTCCTTCGGGCCCTTGGCAGCCTGCACACTGCTGCCCATCGCTCTACTGTGTTTCTGGTTATGGCCTTTTGGCCAGATCCTGTGCCTGACTTTCGACGAGTGGCTGTTCCACAGCCTCAATGCGCCGCTGGCCGACAACACCACCTGGCGCTACATCTGGACCCTTGGCAGCCTGCGCCCGTTCGACATCGTGGTCGGGCTGATCCTTCTAGCGGTGCTGATCCGTGGCAACTGGGTGTTCAAAGCCTGCCAGGTGCGTGAGGCGTTTTTCGGCTTTCTGGTGACCCTGATCCTATTAGTGGTGATTCGCGCGCTGTTTTCCAAGTGGGTGGATGCTGCGGGGTGGCAACACAAGAGCCCGTCGATGATCTTCGATGACGTCGTGCACCTCAGTGACTATTACCCGAACCTGGAAGCGGCCTGGGAACTCAAGGACCGCTCCAGCAAGAGTTTCCCGGGCGATCACGCCTCGGTGCTGCTGGTCTGGGCGTTGTTCATGAGCGTGTTCAGCCGTCGCCTGATGCACTACCTGGTGGTCTGGGGGCTGGCGCTGGTGTTCATGCTGCCACGCTTGGTGGCGGGCGCCCATTGGGGCCAGGACGACTACATCGGCGGGTTGCTGATGGCGGTGCTGGCGTTGGGGTGGAGTTGCTATACGCCACTGGCGGCCAAAGGCAGTGCGGCGTTGATGCGCTGGACGGCGCCGTTGTTTGCCCTGGCAGCCAGGTTACCGTTGGTCGGTAGATTGGCGGTGGTTCGCTAACAGCGGGGGCCGCTTTGCGGCCCATTCGCGGGGCAAGCCCGCTCCCACATTTGCCCCGCGAATGGGCTGAAAGCAGCCCCTGTTCAGTCAAAGCTACCGTGCAGTTGGTGAATCTGTCGCCGCTGCTTCTTGTTTGGCCGGCCATCGGTGGTCACACCCATCGCCCCGGCCTTGCGCATTTCGGCAGCCTGTTCGCGGCGGCGCACACTCTCTTCGGTTTCGGCATACAGCGCCTGCGCTTCGGGCGCCCCGCGCCTGACCACCGACAGCGCCTTGACCACCACTGTGCGCTCGTCAAACCCGGTGCGCAGTACAAACTCATCCCCTACCCTCGGTTCCTTGCCCGGCTTGCAGCGTTCGCCCCGGCAATGCACCTTGCCACTTTCGATGGCCGCCTTGGCCAGCGCGCGGGTCTTGTAGAACCGCGCCGCCCATAGCCATTTGTCCAGGCGAACCTTGTCGTCTTCTTCCGCCTTGTGTGCCATCCCGTTACCTCGAATTCTGTCTTTAATCGAACTGTACTACCGTATCTTGCGGATGCAAAAAGTCCACGCCGTGCTTACAGTTCACCACCTTATCCCCTGGGTGCGCTTCGTGAAGACATTTGACCATTTGACTGTGATCGGCCTGCGCGAGTGGGTAGCCCTGCCCGACCTTGGCGTCGCCGGGCTGCGCGCCAAGATCGACACCGGCGCCAGTACGTCCAGCCTGCACGCCACCGAGGTGGAACAGTTCGAACGTGACGGCCAACCGTGGGTCCGATTTACTGCGCACCTGGGTTCGGTGGTGCAGTTGCGCCACCGCCGTTGCGAAGCGCCACTGGTGACCATGAAGACCATCAAGAGCTCCAATGGCCACGCCCAGACCCGCTATGTGATTCGCACATCGCTGGCACTGGGCGATAGCGTGTGGGAAGTCGAGTTCACCCTGGCCTGTCGCAAAGAGATGCGCTACCGCCTGCTGCTGGGTTCCAAGGCACTTATTCACGGCCACTTGGTGGTCAACCCTGGCCTGAAGTACGTACAAGACAAACCGGCCTTTCCGGCCACCCTTTCCCCTGTCACAGGTGCTGCATGAAGATCGCTGTGCTGTCGCGCAATCCGCGTCTGTATTCCACCCGCCGCCTGGTCGAAGCCGGTACCCAGCGTGGCCACGAAATGGTGGTGATCGATACCCTGCGGGCCTACATGAACATCGCCAGCCACAAGCCGCAGATCCACTATCGCGGCAAGCCACTGGAAGGCTTCGATGCGGTGATCCCGCGCATCGGTGCCTCGGTGACGTTCTATGGCTGCGCGGTGCTGCGCCAGTTCGAGATGATGGGCGTCTACCCGCTCAACGAGTCGGTGGCCATCGCCCGCTCGCGTGACAAGCTGCGCTCGTTGCAGTTGCTGTCGCGCCGTGGCATCGGCCTGCCGATCACCGGTTTCGCCCACTCACCTGACGACATCCCGGACCTGATCCAGATGGTCAACGGCGCGCCCCTGGTGATCAAGGTGCTGGAAGGTACCCAGGGCATTGGCGTGGTGCTGTGCGAAACAACTCAAGCTGCAGAGTCGGTGATCGAGGCGTTCATGGGCCTGAAGCAGAACATCATGGTGCAGGAATACATCAAGGAGGCCGGCGGGGCCGACATTCGCTGCTTTGTGGTGGGTGACAAGGTGATTGCCTCGATGAAGCGTCAGGCCAAGCCCGGCGAGTTTCGCTCCAACCTGCATCGGGGGGGTGTCGCCAGCCTGATCAAGATCACGCCGGAAGAGCGGATTACCGCCATTCGTGCGGCCAAGGTGATGGGGCTGAGCGTGGCGGGGGTGGATATCCTGCGTTCCAACCATGGGCCGTTGGTGATGGAGGTGAATTCGTCGCCGGGGCTGGAAGGGATTGAAGTGACCACCGGCAAGAACGTGGCCGGGATGATCATCGAGCACCTGGAGAAGAATGGCGGGCCGAATCAGACCCGGACCAAGGGTAAGGGCTGAAATGTTGGGGCTGCTTTGCAGCCCATTCGCAGCACAAGGCTGCTCTTACAAGGGACCGCGTAAGCCTTGTTGGAGCAGCTTTGTGCTGCGAATGGGCCGCAAAGCGGCCCCGACAATCACACCGCATTACGCGGCAGCAAAAGCCCCAACGGCAACCTGACCCGCGCCTCGATCCCGCCACCCGACCGGTTGCGCAACTCGACATTCCCGCCATGCTGGGCCGCGATGCGCTTGACGATCGCCAGGCCCAACCCGGTGCCCTTGCCACCACGGGCACGGTCACCGCGAATGAACGGGTTGAAGATCGTCTCCAGCTCCGACTCGTCGATCCCCGTCCCCCGGTCCAGCACGCTGAGCACCACGTAAGGCGCGCTCTCGTCGCCGGACACATAGGCCGCCACTTCCACGCCCTTGCCGGCATGGTGCAGGGCGTTGCCGATCAGGTTGCCCAACATGCGCTTGAGCGAAACCCGGCGCAGCGGGAACGGCGGAATCGGCTCCAGGCACAGCCGTACACGTTCTTCGGGCTGGTTGTACGGGGCCACCACTTCGCGCACCAGGTCGGCCAGGTCGACCTCTTCCACCGGCTCGTCACGGCCATCGCGAATGAACGCGAGGAACTGGTCCAGAATCGCGTCCATGTCCTCGATATCGCGGACCATGTCATCGCTAAGCTCGTTGTCACTGTCCAGCAGCGAAAGCGACAGGCGCAGCCGCGTCAGCGGTGTACGCAAATCGTGGGAAACCCCTGCCAGCATCAACTCGCGTTCACGCCCGGCCTGCTCGACATCCTCGGCCATCTGGTTGAACGCGCGGTACACCTCGGTCATCTCACTGGGCGTATCGCTGATTGGCAAGCGCACGCTGCGCCCCTGGCCCAGTTGCCGGGCGGCGAACACCAGGCGCTTGAGCGGCTGGTTCAGTTGGCGCACGAAAATCCAGGCAGAGGCGGTGGACAACAGGCCGATGGCCAGGAACCAGCCAAGCACGTTCCAGATCTTCTGCCCACGCAACGGGTGCGGGTACAGCGGCACTTTGAGCCAGCCAGGGCCGAGGCTCGGCGCATTGACCCACAACGCCGGTGGCGCATGAATGCGCAGGCGTACTTCGGTGTCTTCGCCCAGCTCGGCCTGCATCTGGCGCTGGTAGATCTCGCTATAAGGCCAGTGCTGCTCGCCTTCCGGCACACCCGAGCCGGTCACCCGGATCAGCCCTGCGGCTTCGGCGATCTTGTCACGGTTCTCTTCATCGGCAGCCCAATAGGCGCGCAAGGTCAATGCCACACCGTGGCTGTACTGACGGTCGACCAGCACATCCTCGTTCATCAACAGGTAAACGAGGGTCAGCGCCTTGGAAAACAGGACGACGATCAGCACCAGCCACAGCGTGCGGGCGAAGAAGCTTTGCGGAAACCACAACGGCGTTCTCATGGACGACGCGGCATCATTTGCCGGCGTTTCCGTCCGGCACGAAGACGTACCCTACGCCCCAGACCGTCTGGATGTACCGTGGCTTGGACGGGTCGGGCTCGATCATGCGGCGCAGGCGCGAGATCTGCACGTCGATGGAACGCTCCAGGGCATCCCACTCGCGGCCACGGGCCAGGTTCATCAGTTTGTCGCGGGTCAGCGGTTCACGCGCATGCATGACCAGCGCCTTGAGCACGGCGAACTCACCGGTGGTGAGCATGTGCACTTCGTCGCCGCGTTTAAGCTCGCGGGTGGCCAGCGACAGCTCGTAATCACCGAAGGTGACCGATTCGTCCTCGCTGCCCGGGGCCCCCGGGACGCTCGGCGCCTGGCGGCGCAGCACGGCCTTGACCCGGGCCATCAGTTCGTCGGGGTTGAAGGGTTTGCCCAGGTAGTCGTCAGCGCCCAGCTCCAGCCCTTTGATGCGGCTGAGCTCGTCGCCTTTGGCGGTGAGCATGATGATCGGGATCTGGTTGTTCGACTGGCGCAGGCGCTTGCAGGCGGACAGGCCGTCTTCGCCCGGCAGCATCAGGTCGAGCACCACCAGGTTGAACACCTCCCGCGCGAGCAGGCGGTCCATCTGTTCGGTGTTGGGCACCGCACGGGCACGGTAGCCCTTGCTGGTGAAGAAACGCTCCAGCAGGCTGCTCAGCCCCGGATCGTCGTCGACGATGAGAATCTTGTCACCTTCAGCGGTGTTTGCAGTGCCGGTCATGAATTACTCCTCTGGTATCGCCGCGCATTATGGCGTAGCCATTGCAACGCGTGCCGTGAGCATTGTTAGCAGATTTTTCCCCCGGCGCCAGTTCCGGGCCGTTCAGGCTGGCTTGGCGCCATCACCGCAAGCCGGTCACGATGGGTATAATGCGCGGCTTTCATCCAGTGCCGTCGGGCTGCAAACCCGCGCGCGGCCCCCGTATTCACAATTGTCAGGTGGTTTACATGGACAGCATCAACAGCCGTATCGCCGAGGAACTGGGCGTACGCCCACAACAGGTCGAAGCGGCCGTGGGCCTGTTGGACGAAGGCTCGACCGTGCCCTTCATCGCCCGTTACCGCAAGGAAGTGACCGGCAGCCTGGACGACACCCAACTGCGCCACCTGGAAGAGCGCCTGCGCTACCTGCGCGAACTCGACGAGCGCCGCGCCAGCATCCTGTCCAGCATCGAGGAACAGGGCAAGCTGACCCCGGAACTGGCCCGCGAGATCAAGCTGGCCGACACCAAGACCCGCCTCGAAGACCTTTACCTGCCGTACAAGCAAAAGCGCCGCACCAAGGGCCAGATCGCCCTGGAAGCCGGCCTCGGCGAGCTGGCCGACGGCTTGTTCAACGACCCGCAACTGACCCCGGAAACCGAAGCGGCCCGCTTCGTCGACGCCGAAAAGGGCGTGGCCGATGTCAAGGCGGCGCTGGAAGGCGCGAAATACATCCTCATGGAGCGCTTCGCCGAAGACGCCGCCCTGCTCGACAAGCTGCGCAACTTCCTCAAGCAGGAGTCGGTGCTCAGCGCCCGCGTGGTGGCTGGCAAGGAAGAAGAAGGCGCCAAGTTCCGCGACTACTTCGCCCATGACGAACTGCTGCGCAACGCCCCGTCGCACCGTGCCCTGGCGATTTTCCGCGGGCGCAACGAAGGCATCCTGAGCGCCTCGCTCAAAGTCGGTGAAGAACTGCCTGGCACCCTGCACCCGTGCGAAGTGATGATCGGCAACCACGTCGGCGTTGAAAACCGCAGCCGGCCGGCCGACAAGTGGCTGGGTGAAGTGGTGCGCTGGACCTGGAAGGTCAAGCTGTACACCCACCTGGAAACCGACCTGTTCGGCGAACTGCGCGACAACGCCGAAAGCGAGGCGATCAACGTGTTCGCCCACAACCTGCACGACCTGCTGCTGGCCGCCCCGGCTGGCCCGCGCGCCACCTTGGGCTTCGACCCAGGCCTGCGCACCGGTTGCAAGATCGCCGTGGTCGACGCCACCGGCAAACTGCTGGACTACACGACGGTCTACCCGCACGCGCCGAAGAACGACTGGGACCGCACCATTTCCATCATGGCCGCACTGTGCGCCAAGCACTCGGTGGAACTGATCGCCATCGGCAACGGCACCGCCAGCCGCGAAAGCGACAAGCTGGTGGCCGAACTGGTCAAAAAATACCCAGCCCTGAAAATCACCAAGATCATGGTCTCCGAGGCCGGTGCGTCGGTGTACTCGGCATCGGAACTGGCCGCCCGCGAGTTCCCGGACCTGGACGTATCGATCCGCGGCGCCGTGTCGATTGCCCGCCGCCTGCAGGACCCACTGGCAGAGCTGGTGAAGATCGACCCGAAATCCATCGGTGTCGGCCAGTACCAGCACGACGTGTCCCAGCTGAAGCTGGCGCGTGGCCTGGACGCCGTGGTCGAGGACTGCGTGAACGCCGTGGGCGTGGACGTGAACACGGCCTCGGTAGCGCTGCTGACCCGTATCTCCGGCCTTAACGCCACGCTGGCACAGAACATCGTCGCCCACCGCGATGCCAACGGCCCGTTCGCGACCCGTGCAGCGCTGAAAAAGGTCAGCCGCCTCGGTGAAAAAACCTTCGAACAAGCCGCCGGCTTCCTGCGTGTAATGAACGGCGACAACCCGCTGGACGCCTCCGCCGTGCACCCTGAGGCCTACCCGCTGGTGCAACGCATCGCCGCTGGCACCGACCGCGACATCCGCTCGCTGATCGGCGACAGCAGCTTCCTCAAGCGCCTGGACCCGAAGCAGTTCACCGACGAGTCCTTCGGCCTGCCGACCGTTACCGACATCTTGCAAGAGCTGGACAAACCCGGCCGCGACCCACGCCCTGAGTTCAAGACCGCCACCTTCCAGGACGGCGTCGAAGACCTCAAGGACCTGGAGCCTGGCATGATCCTCGAAGGCGTGGTCACCAACGTCACCAACTTCGGCGCCTTCGTCGACATCGGCGTGCACCAGGACGGCCTGGTGCACATCTCGGCATTGTCCGAGAAGTTCATCAAAGACCCGCGTGAAGCGGTCAAGGCCGGCGACGTGGTCAAGGTCAAGGTCATGGAAGTGGACATTCCGCGCAAGCGTGTCGGCCTGTCCATGCGCATGGGCGATACCCCAGGCGAGAAGGTTGAAGGCAACCGTGGCGGCGGCCGTGGCAACGGCGGCAATCGCCAGCAGCAGGCCCCGCGCCAGCGTGAAACTGCCACTGCTGCCCCGGCCAACAATGCCATGGCGTCGTTGTTCGCCAACGCCAAGCAGCTGAAGAAGAAGTGATGGACGTCCCGCGCGAATACGTCGAAAGCGCCTTCAGCCAACTGCTTGGCTGCCGCCTGCAACGCCTGGACACAGGCGTTGCCGAAGTGGCCCTGGCGCTCGAGCCGCAACTGCGCAACCGTGGCCAGAAACTGCACGGTGGGGCGATCTTCAGCCTGGTGGACATCGCCATGGGCCTGGCCTGCTCGGCCAGCCATGGTTTCGACCAGCAGAGCGTGACCATCGAATGCAAGATCAACTACATGCGCGCGGTCAGTGATGGCGAGGTGCTGTGCACGGCCCGTGTGCTGCACGCCGGGCGGCGTACGCTGGTGGTCGACGCCGACGTAGTTCAAGGCGACAAACTTGTGGCCAAAGCGCAAGGAACCTTCGCTGTTCTCTAGCTCACCAAGCTGTATCTGCGGTATTTTCAGCAGCAACTTGGTGCCACTTCGTGCCGCATCGCCGGCAAGCCGGCTCCCACAAGGTCCCCGCTGACCTTCTGTGGGAGCCGGCTTGCCGGCGATGGGGCGCAAAGCGGCCCCACAATTCGGTGCCGGAACCGCGTAAACCAGGCGACAACGCCAGTTCCTTTCTTCCTACCCTTGTAGACCGTTATCTCTACCCCCATATTGGGGCGACTGACGCGTGAAGGAATACATCTTGAGCGAACTCCTCAACCGCCGCCTGAGCCTGCTCGGCGCAAATCTCCCCCTGCTCAAGCAGTGCCTGCACGGTATTGAGCGAGAATGCCTGCGCGTGACCGATGAAGGTCGCCTGGCCCAGACCCCGCACCCTGAGGCCTTGGGTTCGGCGCTGACCAACGAGCAGATCACCACCGATTATTCCGAGTCGCTGCTGGAGTTCATCACCCCGGCCCTGGCGGACCCGGCCCAGGTGCTCGAGAACCTCGACGAGATCCACCGCTTCGTCTACACCAAGCTGGGTAGCGAATACCTGTGGAGCCCGTCGATGCCCTGCGCGTTGCCGGCCGAGGAAGACATCCCGATTGCCGAATACGGCAGCTCCAACATCGGCAAGCTCAAGCACGTGTACCGCAAAGGCCTGGCCCTGCGCTATGGCCGCACCATGCAGTGCATCGCCGGTATCCATTACAACTTCTCGCTGCCTGAAGCGTTGTGGCCCTTGCTGCGCGCAAGCGAAGGCAGCGCAGAAGACGCGCGCGATTATCAGTCGTCGGCCTACATCGCACTGATCCGCAACTTCCGCCGCTACAGTTGGCTTTTGATGTACCTGTTCGGCGCTTCGCCGACCCTGGACAAAGGCTTCCTGCGTGGCCGCCCGCACCAGCTCGAAGAACTGGATGCCGAAACGTTGTTCCTGCCCTATGCCACCAGCCTGCGCATGAGCGACCTGGGCTACCAGAGCAACGCCCAGGCCGGTCTCACGCCTTGCTACAACAACCTGGCCAGCTACACCGACAGCCTGCGCAAGGCGGTGGGCACGCCCTACCCGCCCTACGTTGAAGTCGGTACGCACGTGGATGGCGAGTGGGTGCAGCTGAACACCAACATCCTGCAAATCGAGAACGAGTACTACTCGAACATCCGCCCCAAGCGTGTCACCTACACCGGCGAGCGGCCGATCCAGGCGCTGACGTCCCGTGGCGTGCAGTACGTCGAAGTGCGCTGCCTGGACATCAACCCGTTCCTGCCGGTCGGGATCGACCTGACCGAAGCGCGTTTCCTCGATGCCTTCCTGCTGTTCTGCGCGCTTGAAGAAAGCCCGCAACTGGACAACGGCGAGTGTGGCCAGTGCACCAGCAACTTCCTGACCGTAGTCAAAGAAGGCCGTCGCCCAGGCTTGGAACTGCACCGTGATGGTCAGGCCATCGCGCTGAAAACCTGGGCTACCGAGTTGATCACTCGCATTGGCCAACTGGCCGAGCTGCTCGACCGCGCCCACGGCGGCGACGCACATGCCAACGCCCTGCAGGAGCAACAGGCCAAGGTCGACGACGCCTCGCTGACCCCATCGGCCCAAGTCCTGGCACGCATGACCGAACATGACGAAAGTTTTGTCCAGTTCTCGCTGCGCCAGAGCCGCGTTCACGCCGAGCGCTTCCGCGAGCAACCGCTCAGCAGCGAACGCCAGCAGGCCTTCGAAACGCTCGCCCGCGAGTCGCTGGCCAAACAGGCCGAGCTTGAGCAGACCGAAGTCGGCGACTTCGACCTGTTCGTCGGCGCCTACCAGGCCAGCATCCTGGCGATCAGCAACTGATGAGCCGCACCGCCTCCCCGCGCAAGCCGCGCGCCAGCAGCCAGGCCAGGATCGAGACGATCCTGGCGGCCGCGCGCGAGCTGCTTGCCGAGCTGGGGGTGGCGGGGTTGTCGATCTACAGCGTGGCCGAGCGGGCGCAGATACCCCCTTCGTCGGTGTACCACTTCTTCGCCAGCGTCCCGGCCCTGCTGGAGGCGTTGACCGCCGACGTGCACCGGGCGTTTCGCGAAGCGCTGAGTGCACCGATCGACAGCAGTACGCTGACGACCTGGCATGAACTGTCACGGTTGATCGAGCAACGCATGCTGGATATCTACAACGGGGATGCCGCGGCGCGTCAGTTGATCCTGGCGCAGCATGGCCTGAGCGAAGTGGTGCAAGCTGACCGGCAGCACGACATGGAGCTGGGCGACCTGATGTACAAGCTGTTCGACCAGCATTTTCACTTGCCGGTGATGCCTGCAGATGTGGATGTGTTTGCCCTGGCCATGGAGCTGAGCGACCGGGTGTATGCGCGGTCGGTGCAGTTGCATGAACAGATCACGGCGCGCATGGCTGAGGAAGGCAAGCGGGTGTTCGAGGCGTATCTGGGGCTTTATTTGCCGCCGTTTTTGGCTAAGCGTTTGGGTTGAAATGGTTGGGGCCGCTTTGCGGCCCTATCGCGACGCAAGGCCGCTCCCACATGGGATTCGATCTCCTGATGGGAATTCGATCTCCTGTAGTAGCGGGCTTGCCCGCGAAGGGCTGCAGAGCAGCCCCCTTCAACACCAGAATCACAGCTTGGCGATGGACACTTCTGTCGACTTCACAAAGGCAATCACTTCACTGCCCACCTGCAGCTCCAGCTCACGCACGGAGCGGGTGGTGATCACCGAGGTGACAACGCCGGAGGCGGTCTGCACGTCGATTTCCGACAGTACCGGGCCTTCGAGGATTTCTTTCACGGTGCCTTTGAACTGGTTGCGAACGTTGATGGCTTTGATAGTCATGGCTTGATTCCTTCTCTTTGGCTTCAGTCGGGTAAGTGAGTGATTCAGTGCGCCCAACGCAGTTGCGTGGGCAAAGGGGCTACAGGATCCGGCTCAGGCGCAGTGCCCGGAGCCGACAGAACACGGTTGAGCACTTCGCTTTCCAGCGCCGCCAAACGGTGCGAACCACGCGACCTTGGCCGTGCCAGATCGACAGTGAGGTCGAGCCCGACCTCGCCGTCTTCGATCAAGATCACCCGGTCCGCCACGGCAACCGCCTCGCTGACATCGTGGGTGACCAGCAACACGGTGAACCCGTGCTGACGCCAGAGGCGTTCGATCAATTGCTGCATCTCGATACGGGTCAATGCATCCAGGGCACCCAGCGGCTCGTCCAGCAACAGCAGACGCGGCTGGTGAATCAGTGCCCGCGCCAGGGCCACCCGTTGCTTCTGGCCACCGGAGAGTGCTGCCGGCCACTCGTTGGCGCGGTCGGCCAGGCCGACTGCTTCCAGCGCATCCAGCGCACGTGGCCGCCAGTTGCCAGACAAGCCCAGGCCGACGTTGTCGATCACCTTCTTCCACGGCAACAGGCGCGCGTCCTGGAACATCAGCCGGGTTTCTTCGCGGGCTTCGGCCAAGGGTGCGGCACCGGCCAGCAATTCACCGGCGCTGGGCTGGTCGAGGCCGGCCAGCAAACGCAGCAAAGTGCTCTTACCGCAGCCGCTGCGGCCAACGATGGCGACGAACTGGCCGGCCGGGATGTGCAGGTCGATGCCTTTGAGCACTTCACGCTGGCCAAAAGTTTTACGCAGGCCGTTGGATGCCAGGGGGATGCCACGCAGCAGGCGTGGCGGCTGTTCCTTGAGCACGGTCATGCGCCCTCCTTCTTGGCCACTTGATAGGCCGGGTGCCAGCGCAGCCAGACACGTTCCAGGCCGCGGGCGGCGAGGTCAGCGAGCTTGCCAAGCACGGCGTACAGGACGATGGCCAAGACCACCACGTCGGTCTGCAGGAATTCACGGGCGTTCATCGCCAGGTAACCGATACCGGCATTCGCCGAGATGGTTTCTGCCACGATCAGGGTCAGCCACATGAAGCCCAGGGCGAAGCGCACGCCCACCAGAATCGAGGGCAATGCACCTGGCAGGATCACCTGACGGAACAGGCCGAAACCGGACAGGCCATAGCTGCGCGCCATCTCCACCAGGGCCGGGTCAACGTTGCGGATGCCGTGGTAGGTGTTGAGGTAGATCGGGAACAACGTGCCCAGGGCGACCAAAAAAATCTTTGCCGACTCATCGATACCGAACCACAGAATCACCAGTGGGATCAGCGCCAGGTGAGGCACGTTGCGGATCATCTGCACCGAGCTGTCGAGCAGGCGTTCGCCCCAGTTCGACAGGCCAGTGATAAAGCCCAGCGCCAGGCCGATGCTGCCGCCGATGACGAAGCCCAGCCCGGCACGCCAGCCACTGATGGCCAGGTGGGTCCAGATCTCGCCGCTGCGCACCAGCTCGACACCCGCGCTGACCACCGCGCTCGGCGCTGGCAGGATGCGGGTCGACAGCCAGCCCGCGCTGACCGCCAGCTGCCAGGCCGCCAGCAGCAGTACCGGCAGTGCCCACGGGGCCAGGCGCTGGGCCAAGGTAGAAGAAGTTGCACGACTCATGGCCCGGCCCTCAGCTCTGCGACACGGACTTGGGCAGGATGTCGTTGGCCACCATCTCGCCGAACGGGCTCACGTAACCGGTACTTTTCGGTTGTTCCGGGCGCTGTACGTCGAGGTGCGGGAACAGCAGCTCGGCAACGCGGTAGGACTCTTCAAGGTGTGGATAACCCGAGAAGATGAAGGTATCGATGCCCAGCTCGGCGTATTCCTTGACCCGCGCAGCCACGGTAGGGCCATCGCCGACCAGCGCAGTACCGGCGCCGCCACGTACCAGGCCGACACCCGCCCACAGGTTGGGGCTGACCTCCAGGTTGTCGCGGTTGCCGCCGTGCAGGGCAGCCATGCGCTGCTGGCCGACCGAGTCGAAACGCGCCAGCGAGGCCTGGGCACGAGAGATGGTTTCGTCGTCCAGGTGCGAGATCAGGCGGTCAGCGGCGGCCCAGGCTTCTTCATTGGTTTCACGCACGATCACGTGCAGGCGGATACCGAAGCGCACTTCGCGGCCTTGGGCGGCCGCCTTTTCGCGCACCTGGGCGATTTTTTCGGCAACAGCGGCCGGTGGCTCGCCCCAGGTCAGGTACAGCTCGACCTGCTCGGCCGCCAGGTCTTGCGCGGCTTCGGACGAGCCGCCGAAGTACAGCGGCGGACGCGGTTGCTGAACCGGCGGATAGAGCAGTTTGGCGCCCTTCACCTGGATGTGCTTGCCATCGTAGTCGACGTTTTCGCCTTCCAGCACCTTGCGCCAGATACGGGTGAACTCGACCGAGGCTTCGTAGCGCTCTTCGTGGCTCAGGTGCAGGCCGTCACCGGCCAGTTCGTCCGGGTCGCCACCGGTGACCAGGTTGAACAGCGCACGGCCGTTGGACAGGCGGTCCAGGGTCGCGGCCTGGCGCGCCGCCACGGTCGGCGAAATGATGCCGGGGCGCAGGGCAACCAGAAACTTCAGGCGCTGGGTGACAGGGATCAACGACGCAGCCACCAGCCAGGAATCCTCGCAGGAACGCCCGGTAGGGATCAGCACCCCACCAAAACCAAGGCGGTCGGCAGCCTGGGCAATTTGCTGCAGGTAGCCGTGATCGACTGCACGGGCGCCATCGGAGGTGCCCAGGTACTTGCCGTCACCGTGTGTGGGAAGAAACCAGAAAATGTTAAGGCTCATTGGAGTTGTCTCCTCAAGGGTGGCTCAAGCCGGAGCAACGCCCCGGCGCAGGCAATTCAATCAAGGCGCACTGGCGACCTTGGCCGGGGGTGTCCAGATCACGTCCTTGATGCTCAGCGGCTTGGGAATAAGCTTCAGCGCCTGGAACGTGTCGGCGATCTTCTGTTGTGCGGCCACCACCTCAGGGGTGAGCGGCGCAGCGCCGTAGCCTTGGCGCTTGACCGAGGTCAGGGTGATGTCGGCAGGCAGCCCAAGCAGGGGCGCGACCTGATCGGTGACCTCCTGCGGGTTGGCCTGGGACCACTCGCCCACGGCACGCACTTCGTCGATCAAGGTGCTGATCACTGCAGGGTGCTGGGTGGCATAGTCACGGGTGGCGAGATAGAACTGATGGTTGTCGACCAGGCCTTTGCCGTCACGCAGGGTGCGTGCCTGCAGCTGTTTCTCGGCGGCGGCCTGGTACGGGTCCCAGATCACCCAGGCATCGACGCTGCCACGCTCGAATGCCGCGCGGGCATCGGCTGGCGGCAGGTAGACCGGTTGAATGTCGCTGTATTTGAGGCCTGCATCTTCCAGGGCACGCACCAGCAGGTAGTGGACGTTGGAGCCCTTGTTGAGGACGACTTTCTTGCCTTTGAGGTCTTTCACCGACTGGATCGACGAGCCCTTCGGCACCAGGATCGCTTCGCTGTGCGGCGCCGGTGGCTCGTAGGCCACGTAGAGCAGGTCGGCGCCGGCAGCCTGAGCGAATACCGGCGGCGTTTCGCCGGTGACGCCGAAGTCGATGGAGCCGACGTTCAGGCCTTCGAGCAACTGCGGGCCACCGGGGAATTCGGTCCACTGCACCTGCACGCCTTGCTCGGCCAGGCGCTTCTCCAGCGTGCCTTTGGCCTTGAGCAGCACCAGGGTGCCGTATTTCTGATAACCGATGCGCAGGCTCTCGGCCTGGGCTTGGGTGATGGCGCCGAAGGACACAGCCGCCGCAAACAGGGCGACCAGACCACGACGCAAGAAGACTGTGCGCATGGCGCTCTCCTGTGCGAATGGGGTTCGGGTTGCACCTGCTTGCCTCGTTGACGGGCGAGTAAGGTGGATGACGCGATAAAGCCGTTGAACCGGGTCAGATGCTCCAGCGGGCACTGATCAGGCGTTCATTGAGTACGCCGGGGGCCACGGGGCGCGGCCGACGGGCCAGGGCAACGTGGAAGGTTTCCAGCGAGTCCTGCAGGCGCTCATCCAGAGCAGGTGCCAGCTGTGCCGCCTTGGCGCCTTCTGCGTAGGCGACCTGGCTGTCGTCGGCGAAGATCCCTTGCAGGGTCTCTTGCGCCTTGAGTGCCGACAGCACCGGTTTTAACGCGTAATCCACCGCCAGCATGTGGGCGATGCTGCCGCCGGTAGCGATGGGCAACACGACCTTGTGCTCCAGGGCGCGTTCGGGCAGCAGGTCGAGCAATGTTTTCAGCGCGCCGGCGAACGATGCCTTGTACACCGGGGTGGCGACGATCAGGCCATCGGCCTGGGCCACCAGTTGCTGGAAGTGCTGCACCTGCGGGCTGTCGAAGCGCGCATGGAGCAGGTCCTCGGCGGGGAAGTCACGTACCTGAAAGGTCACCACTTCGACGCCACGGTGCTGCAGCCACTGGCGCGAGCGCTCGAGCAACACGCCGGAGCGTGAACGGGTACCAGGGCTACCACCGATTGAGACGACCAGCATTGGAGCGCTTCCTTGTGTTCTGTTGGGAGTGACATTAACAGCCCGTTCATATATCTAGAAATCATATTTTTTCATTTGTTTATTCCACTTTTATCTATCCCCCAATACGGTCTCTGTGGGAGCGGGTTTACCCGCGAAGAAGCCAACACCGTTCCTTCAGGCATAAAAAAGGGCCGTCGAAACGGCCCGAAATCCCTGCTATGGCTAAGAGCAATGCAACGTGGATCCATTAACGATTAGGTTGCGGCGTAAGGCGCAGATAAGGCTTCACCGCCCGATACCCTTTGGGGAAACGCTGCTTGATCTCCTCCTCGTCTTTGAGCGAAGGCACGATCACTACGTCGTCACCGTCCTGCCAGTTACCTGGCGTGGCGACCTTGTAGTTGTCGGTCAGCTGCAGCGAGTCGATTACCCGCAAAATCTCGTTGAAGTTGCGCCCGGTACTGGCCGGATAGGTAATGGTCAGGCGCACCTTCTTGTTTGGGTCGATGACGAACAGCGAGCGCACGGTCAGGGTGTCGTTCGCGTTCGGGTGAATCAGGTCGTAGAGGTCGGACACCTTGCGGTCGGCGTCCGCGATGATAGGGAAGTTGACCACGGTGTTCTGGGTCTCGTTGATGTCATCGATCCACTTGTGGTGCGAGTCGACTGGGTCCACCGACAACGCGATGGCCTTGACGCCGCGCTGGGCGAAGTCGTCTTTGAGCTTGGCGGTCAGGCCCAGTTCGGTGGTGCACACCGGGGTAAAGTCGGCCGGGTGGGAAAACAGCACACCCCAACTGTTGCCGAGCCACTCGTGGAAGCGGATCTTGCCTTCACTGGAATCCTGTTCGAAATCGGGGGCGATGTCGCCGAGTTTGAGGCTCATGGGGTGCGGCTCCTGTGCTGTGTTCTGGCCTTGTGGGGTTCAATGTGCCTGCATTCAGTTAAAAACAAAAAGAATAAATACTGATTTATTTATAACCACAGAGCATACCGAATTGCAGACATAAAAAAGCCTCGCACTAGGCGAGGCTTCTGGTTCAGCTACGGCTTACAGGAAGTTGTAAGTGTAGTTGAAGATCAGACGGGTCTGATCCTGGTCAGCCAGCGAGCTGGTGCCAGTGCCACGGTAGACACCGTGACGCAGGCTGGCGCCCAGGCCTTTGAAGGTGCCTTCCTGGATAACGTAGTCGACGCGGGCGTCACGTTCCCATTCGCTGAAGGTACCGTTGCCGTTGGCGTTCTTGCCGTCTTCACCTTTCAGGTAGGAGACCGAAGCTTTCAGGCCAGGGACGCCCAGACGCGCGAAGTCATACGAGTACTGACCGAAGGTGGTGTTTTCACCGGCCTTGGCGAACTGGTTGATCATGCTGTCGGTGAACAGGTAGAAGCTGGAACCACCGGCGCCTTCGTTGCGGCCATTGCCATCAACGACGCTGCCTTGGTTGAGCCAGACGAAACCACCGTCATCGTTGACGCGCTGGTGACCGAGCATCAGCGCATGGCCGCCCAGGGTGTAGGTGAACATGGCGGTCCAGGTCTTGTTGTCGACCTCGCCAGCGTTCTTGGCATAACCGCCGTTGTTGTTGAAGCGGTAGCCGGCTTCACCGTTCTTGCCGTCGCTGCTGCTGTCGAAGTAGCGCAGGTCGGTCTTGAACGACTGGTCGTCAGCAATCTTGAACACGTGGGTCGCGCCCAGGAAGTGCTGCTTGTAGAAGTCTTCCAGGTTCGAGTAGTAGTACTGCAGGGTCAAGTCTGGCGTGAGCTTGTAGTCCAGGCCGCCGTAGCGGAACTTGTTGCTGTCCTGGGTAGCGCCCGCCACGGACAGGCCGGTACGGTTGCTCGAAGCACGGCCCATGGCGTGGGTCAGCTGACCGGCGTTGACGGTCAGGTTGTCGATTTCCTTCGACTGGATGGTGCCACCCTCGAAGGTCTGCGGCAGCAGACGGCCATCGTTGGCCACCAGGATCGGCAGGTTCGGCGCCAGGGCGCTACCGAAGTGGGCTTCGGTCTTGGAGAAGCGAGCCTTGGCGTTACCGCCTACACGCGCCCACTGGCTTACAGCAGACCCGTCGGTATCGCTCGGGAAGAAGCTGCTGTTGTCAGGGTGCTTGCCGCGGCCGCCATCCAGGTGAATACCCCACAGGGCCTGAACATCGACGCCGAAGCCAACGGTACCCTCGGTGAAACCGGACAGGTAGTCGAGCTTGAAGCCCTGGCCAGACTCGCGGTTGTCAGCACCGCCGTCACGGTTGTCGTTGTTGAAGTACATGGTGCGCGAGCTGAGCGACAGTTTGCTGTCTTCAACGAAACCGGCAGCGCCTGCTTGTTGGGCGAGAACCCCCAGTGCCACGGCCAGAGCCAGGCTGGACTTGTACATGTTTTGCTCCTCTACGTTCTAATTCTTGTGTATCTCTGGAGGCGGGGTCTGCTGCCCCGCTCACCGTGGATTGGCGATTTAGTCCCAAAGCGTGACCATGAAGTCAATCGTTTCTAAACGTTTCGCGACTTTGGTCTAAGACGCCACCTGCGCTACAGGATAATGACAATCCTATAAATCCAAAATGACCGTTTTATGAATTTGTAAGATTTTTCCGGAATATGTTAGGAACCTTTACTGCCTTTTGTTGTAAACGGCACACTCGTTCATAACTGTGGGTTATTTGCAAACGTTTGCTCATAACCTAATTCCATACTGCTCTAAGGGACGAAAAAGCCTAGCAGCCCTGTCGGATTTCGCCATTGCGCGACATCAACGGCGCGCGGCTTAAAGCATTTGGCTCCTAAGCTAATTCTAAAAAGTTATTTATTTTAGATTTCTTAGATCATTTAGTCTTCTCGCCATCCATCACATCGATTGCCTGACGAGAGGTTCAACCATGATCCCGCACGCTCCGCTGCGCCTGTTCGCCGCCCTGACCCTCGCCGGCACCAGCTGGTTGGCCCAGGCCGCCGACCTGACCGTGGCCTACCAGACCACCGTTGACCCGGCCAAAGTGGCCCAGGTCGATGGCGACTACGAAAAAGCCAGCAAGGCCAGTATCGACTGGCGCAAATTCGACAACGGCGCCGATGTGATCACGGCTGTGGCCAGCGGTGACGTGCAGATCGGCTACCTCGGTTCCAGCCCGCTGGCCGCTGCGGCAACGCGCAAACTGCCAGTCGAGACCTTCCTGATCGCCACCCAGATCGGCGCGGGCGAAGCTCTGGTGGCACGCGACAGCATCAAGACGCCGCAAGACCTGATCGGCAAGAAAGTGGCCGTGCCTTTCGTTTCCACCGGCCACTACAGCCTGCTGGCGGCGCTCAAGGCCTGGAACATCGACCCGTCCAAGGTACAGATCCTCAACCTCGCGCCACCGGCGATCATTGCCGCCTGGAAACGCGGTGACATCGACGCGACCTACGTCTGGGACCCCGCCCTGGGCGTGGCCAAGGAAAACGGCAAGGTGCTGATCACCTCCGGTGAACTGGCCGAAAAAGGCGCACCGACCTTCGACGCCTGGATCGTGCGCAAGGACTTCGCCGACAAGCACCCTGACGTGGTCAAGGCGTTCGCCAAGGTCACCCTCGACGCCTACGCCGACTACCGCAAAGACCCGCAAGCGTGGCTGGCCAACAAGGACAACGTGGCCAAGCTGGTCAAGCTGTCCGGCGCCAAGGCCAGCGATATCCCGGTGCTGCTGGAAGGCAACGTCTACCCATTGGCCGCCGACCAGGCCAACGCCCTGGGTGCACCGACCACCCAAGCGCTGACCGACACAGCCACCTTCCTCAAGCAACAAGGCAAGGTCGACGCGGTGCTGCCGGACTACTCGCCGTACGTCAGCGCCAAGTTCCTTCCAAACTGATCCGGAGCCCGTCATGGCCTTGCTTGAACTGGAGCGCATCAGCGCACAGTACCCTGGCGCCAGCACCCCGGTGCTGGCCGACATCAACCTGAGCCTGGGGCCACGCCAGCTGCTGGTGGCCCTCGGGCCATCCGGCAGCGGCAAGACGTCGCTGCTCAACCTGATCGCCGGCTTCGTCGCCCCCAGCGGCGGCCGCATCACCCTTGACGGTGCACCGGTCAACGGCCCCAGCGCCGAACGCGGTGTGGTGTTCCAAGACGATGCCTTGCTGCCCTGGCAGAACGTGCTGGGCAACGTCGCCTTTGGCCTTGAGCTGGCCGGCGTACCGCGCGCCCAGCGCGAGGCCAAAGCCCGCGAGATGCTGGCCTTGGTCGACCTGGAAGGGTTTGCCGAGCGGCGCATATGGCAATTGTCCGGTGGCCAGAAGCAGCGTGTTGGCCTGGCCCGCGCGCTGGCGGCCGACCCACGGGTACTGCTGATGGACGAGCCGTTCGGCGCGCTCGACGCGTTCACCCGCGAGCAGATGCAAGAGCTGCTGCTGCAGGTCTGGCAGCGCACCGCAAAGCCTGTGTTCCTGATTACCCACGACATTGAAGAAGCGGTGTTCCTCGCCAGCGAGCTGGTGCTGCTGGCGCCCAACCCGGGGCGTGTAGTCGAGCGCCTGCAGTTGGACTTCGGCCAACGCTACGCGGCGGGCGAGCCGGCCCGGGCGATCAAGTCCGACCCCCGCTTCATCGAAACCCGCGAGCATGTGCTGGCGCGGGTCTTCTCCCAACGCCAAAGCCTGCAGGAGCGCGCATGAGCAGCCTGGATCTGCCGGTTACCGGCAAACGCGACGCCCACACCCGGCCTGCTGAAAAGGTACGCCGCCCGCTTGCTACCCGCTGGATCAGCACCCTGACCCTGGCCAGCCTGCTGCTGGCCTGGTGGCTGGTGACGGCCGCCGGCTGGATCCAGCCGCTGTTCCTGCCGGCGCCCGGCGATATCCTGGCCAGGGCCTGGACCCTACTGACCCAGGGCTACATGGATGCCAGCCTGTGGCAGCACCTGGGGGCAAGCCTGGGCCGTATCGGCCTGGCGCTGGTCGCCGCCACCCTGACCGCCATCCCGGTCGGCATCGCCATCGGTTACAACCGCGTGGCGCGGGGCATTCTCGACCCGCTGATCGAGTTCTACCGCCCTATTCCGCCATTGGCCTATCTGCCGCTCATCGTCATCTGGTGCGGCATCGGCGAGCTGTCGAAAGTGTTGCTGATTTACCTGGCGATCTTCGCCCCGATTGCCATCGCCACCGCCACCGGCGTACGCACCGTCGACCCGGCCAAACTGCGCGCCGCGCAATCGCTGGGGGCGACCAAGGCGCAACTGATCCGCCACGTGATCCTGCCCAGCGCCTTGCCCGACATCCTCACCGGCATCCGCATCGGCCTTGGGGTCGGCTGGTCGACCCTGGTCGCCGCAGAATTGATCGCCGCCACCAGCGGCCTGGGCTTCATGGTGCAGTCGGCGGCGCAGTTCCTGGTCACTGACGTGGTGGTGCTGGGCATTCTGCTGATCGCCCTGATCGCCTTCGCGTTGGAAATGAGCCTGCGCGCGCTGCAACGCAAGCTGGTGCCCTGGCACGGGCAAAGTCACTGACCACGCCGGCATTTCGGCGCCTAGTAAAAACAGATCGAGACCGACATGAGCCTGACCATCACCCCTCTCAGCCCGGCGCTCGGCGCCCAGATCAGCGGCGTGGACATCAGCCGCGACATCACCACCGAGCAGCGCGACGCCATCGAGCAAGCGCTGCTCAAGCACCAGGTGCTGTTCTTTCGCGATCAACCGATCAACCCAGACCAGCAAGCCCGCTTTGCGGCCCGCTTTGGTGACCTGCACATCCACCCGATCTACCCCAACGTGCCGGAAACCCCACAGGTGCTGGTGCTCGACACGGCGGTCACCGACGTGCGCGACAATGCCGTCTGGCACACCGACGTGACCTTCCTGCCGACCCCGGCGTTAGGCGCGGTACTCAGCGCCAAACAACTGCCGGCGTATGGCGGCGACACCCTGTGGGCCAGTGGCATTGCCGCCCTCGAAGCCTTGTCGGCGCCCCTGCGCGAGATGCTTGACGGGCTGACGGCCACCCATGACTTCACCAAGTCGTTCCCGCTCGAGCGTTTTGGCACCACGCCAGAAGACCTGGCGCGCTGGGAGGCGACCCGGCGCAACAACCCGCCGCTGTCACACCCAGTGATCCGCACGCACCCGGTCAGCGGGCGCAAGGCGCTGTTCGTCAACGAAGGGTTCACCACGCGCATCAATGAGTTGAACGAGTATGAGAGCGACGCATTGCTCAAGCTGCTGTTCGCCCATGCGACCAGGCCTGAGTTCAGCATTCGCTGGCGGTGGCAGGAAAATGATGTAGCGTTCTGGGACAACCGCGTGACCCAGCATTTTGCGGTGGATGATTACCGGCCGAATCGGCGGGTGATGCACCGGGCGACGATTTTGGGGGATGCGCCGTTTTGAACCGCGGGAGGCCGTTGGCCTCCATTCGCAGCACAAGGCTGCTCCTACAGGGGATCGCACATCCTGTAGGAGCAGCCTTGTGCTGCGAAAGGGCCGCAAAGCGGCCCCAGCGTTCTAGCGGACCAAGTGCAAGTACTGCATATGCCGCTCGTACTGGTCGAGGATGTCGTTGATGATCTGCTCCTTGCTGTAGCCCACCAGGTCGTAGTTCTGGCTGCCCTCGCTCAGGTGCACCTCCGCCCGGTAATAACGGCGGTTCTTCAACTCCTGAGCACCCAGCCCACCCAGCGCAAACGACGGCGTGAAATAGCCGCGCATCTGCACCTGGTAGATGAAGGGTTGCTCCTCGCCATGGCCCACTTTCAAGCTGACGTTGTCGTGGCTCGGGTCGTCCTGGGTAATCAGCACCAGGCCCTTCTGCTCGAACACCTCACGCACATCGGCAATCGCCGGGCGCACCACGTCGTCCATGAAGCGGTACACCTCATCGCGTGATGGGAAGTGCACGGCCTGGCTCAGGCGCTGGCGCCAGCCGCCACGACCGCGACGCGACTGAGCGAACGGCGCCAGCGAATGCATCTGCGCAATCTGCCGCTGGGACTCCAGGTAGAACGCCTTGTGCAGCCCCCACATCATGCACAGCAAGATCAGCGAGAACGGCAGCGAGGTCAGCACCACCGCCGACTTCAGCGAATCGATGCTGCCGGCGAACAGCAATGCACTGGTGATCAGCGCGGTCATCGCGCCCCAGAAAATCCGCAGCCAGTTAGGCCCGTCTTCATCCGGGTCACCCCCCTTGGCCGACAAAGTCGACAGCACCACAGTGCCCGAGTCGGCCGAGGTGACGAAGAACACGAAGCTGATAAACACCGTGGTCGCGATGACCACCTTGCTCCAGGGGTAGGTCTCTAGCAGCAGGTACAGGCTCATCGACGGGTTATCCAGCGCCGATTGGCCAAGCGCGGTCATGCCATGGTTGATGACCTGGTCCAATGCGCTGTTGCCGAAGATCGACATCCACGCCAGGGTGAAGCCCAGGGGAATCAACAACACGCCGAAGACGAATTCGCGGATGGTGCGCCCGCGCGAAATACGCGCAATGAACAAGCCCACGAATGGCGCCCAGGCAATCCACCAGGCCCAGTAGAACACCGTCCAGCCGCCCAGCCAGTCGCGGTTTTCGCCATAGGCATAGACGTCGAAGCTCTTGCGGGGCAAGGCGCCGAGGTAGTCACCCAGGTTCTGGATAAGCGTGTTGAACAGGTGCTGGGTAGGGCCGGCAAACAGCACGAACAGCAACAGCGCGCAGGCCAGGAACAGGTTGATGTCGCTCATCACCCGCACGCCTTTCTCCACACCGGCGACCGCCACGGCCACCGCCGCGCCCATCATCAGGGTGATCAGCGCGACCTGCACCCACTGGCTGTGGCTGATCCCGAACAGGTAATCCAGGCCGGCATTCAAGTGCAACACGCCAAAGCCCATGTCGGCGCCCAGGCCGAACACCGTGGCAATGATGCCGAAGCCATCCACCGCGTAACCAATCGGCCCGTTGATGCGCTTGCCGATCAGGGGGTACAGCGCCGAGCGCAAGGCCAGCGGCAGGTTATGCCGGTAGGCGAAGTAGGCCAGCGCCATGCCGACGAAGGCAAACACGCCCCAGCCATGCAGGCCCCAGTGCAGGAACAGGATCTGCATGGCCTGGCGCCCGGCCTCTGCCGTGCCTGCTTCGCCTTGGGGCGGCTGCAGCATGTGGGTCAGCGGTTCGGATACGCAGAAGAAGAAAAGCGTGATGCTGATGCCGGCGGCAAACAGCATGCCGGCCCAGGACAAGTAGCTGAACTCGGGTTCGTCGTGGTCGGCACCGAGCTTGATCTTGCCGTAGCCAGACAAGGCGGTGACCACCACGAAGACCAGGTACAGCGTCATCGCCAGCATGTAGTACCAGCCGACCGTGTTGGCCGCCCAGTTCTGTGCCGCCAGCAACCAGTCGCCTGCGGCTTGCGGATTGGTGATGACAATGAGGCCGAAGATGAGGATGAAACTTGCCGCGAAATAGAACACCGGAGGGTTCATGCGCATCTTGCCGTTGGCAAGGGTGGGGGTCGGTGCACTCATCGGGCATGCACCTCGTCACGTGACGTAAGGTTCGAAATGAACGGGTTCAGCAAAGGAATCCTCCTGTTGAACACCGGCAGCGGACCAGCGTTTTTTCATTGAACAAGCGTTCAAGTTAACCATGGATCGGGATTTGATGCGAACCGGGGTGCTGATCGGTGCATGCCTGAACCGGCCCGCGAAAGGGCCGGTACAGCCAGTAAAGACCTCAGGTCAGTTCTTGTCCTGGCAATCCAGCTGCAGGTTGGCCTGGGTAATGTTGCTCTCGGCCGGCACGCTGCGGGTGAGCCACACATTACCGCCAATGGTCGAGCCCTTGCCGATGGTAATGCGCCCCAGGATCGTCGCCCCCGCATAGATCACCACGTCGTCCTCGACGATCGGGTGGCGCGGCAGGCCTTTGTGCAGGGTACCCGACTCATCGCTTGGGAAGCGCTTGGCGCCCAGTGTCACCGCCTGGTAGATACGTACCCGCTCGCCGATGATCGCGGTCTCGCCAATCACCACGCCGGTGCCGTGGTCGATGAAGAAGCTCGGGCCGACCTGCGCGCCGGGGTGGATGTCGATACCGGTCGCCGAATGCGCCAGCTCCGAACTGATACGCGCCAGCAGCGGCAAACCAGCCTGGTACAAGTGATGCGCCAGGCGGTGATGGATGATGGCGAGGATGCCTGGGTAGCACAGCAGCACCTCATCGACACTGCGCGCCGCCGGGTCACCGTGGTAGGCGGCCAGCACGTCGGTGTCGAGCAATACCCGCAGGTTGGGCAGCGCCGCGGCAAAATCCTGGATCAGCCGCAGTGCCTGGGCATCGACGGACACCAAGTCACCCTGGCTCTGCCGGGCGGCGTAGCGCAGCTCCAGGCGGGCCTGGGCCAGCAATGCGGTCAGGGCGGCATCCAGGGTGTGCCCTACGTAAAAATCTTCACTCTCTTCGCGCAGGTCGACCGGCCCAAGGCGCATCGGGAACAGCGCCCCGCACAACTGCTCGAGAATCTGCCGCATGGCCTCGCGAGAGGGCAGTTCGCGCCCGCCCTGCTCGCCAATGCTGCGGCCATTGCGGCTGCGCCATTGCTCACGGGCGCTGCGCAAACCACTGACGATGCTGTGCAACTGCCAATGCGCGGATGTTGGTTGTTCGCTCACGGTGTTCTCCTGCCTGGGGCCAATCTGTCGTTATGCAATCCACTCTACGGCAAATCCATCCCTTGGAAAAAACAACGCTTTATTCCATCCTGCGCTAAGTCGGGCATAAGCCGCGATGACGGCGCCAGTATCCTGGCCTACCCTCAAAGCTGATGTCACTCGGCAGAAAAAACAAAACGGAATAATAAGATAATTTTTTATTATTTCCTGGCCTAAGCGGCCAACTTTATAGTCGCCACCCACTACTTCCACACCAAGCGCGGGGCCTGACATGTCGAAATTCGCCAAACCGCTACTCAACGCCAGCCTGGCCATCCTGCTGGGTGCCGGCCTGCTCAGCCAGGCCTTCGCCGGCGAGCAATTGAAGACCATTCAGGAAAAGGGCGTGATCAACGTCGGCCTGGAAGGCACCTACCCACCGTTCAGCTTCGTCAACGCAGACGGAAACCTGACCGGCTTCGAGGTTGAACTCTCCGAGCTGTTGGCCAAGGAGCTCGGGGTCAAAGCCAAGGTTCAACCGACCAAATGGGATGGGATTCTCGCCGCGCTGGAATCCAAGCGTCTGGACGTGGTGATCAACCAAGTGACCATTTCCGAAGAGCGCAAGAAGAAGTACGACTTCTCCGAGCCCTACACCATTTCCGGCATCCAGGCGCTGATCCTGAAGAAGAAGGCCGAGCAGCTGAACATCCACAAAGCGGCTGACCTGGCTGGCAAGAAAGTCGGCGTAGGCCTGGGCACCAACTACGAGCAATGGGTCAAGCAAGATGTTCCGCAAGCAGACGTGCGCACCTATGAAGACGACCCGAGCAAATTCGCCGACCTGCGCAACGGCCGCATCGACGCGATCCTGATCGACCGCCTGGCCGCACTGGAATACGCGCAAAAAGCCAAGGACACCGAGCTTGCCGGCGACGCCTTCTCGCGCCTGGAAAGCGGCGTGGCCCTGCGCAAAGGCGAACCTGAGTTGCTGGCGGCCCTCAACAAGGCCATCGACAAGCTCAAGGCCGACGGCACGCTGGCCAAGCTGTCGGAAAAATACTTCGGTGCCGATGTCACTAAATGATCCCTGAAAGCCTGCAACTCGTTGTCGATTCCACGCCCTTCCTGCTGAAGGGCGCGGGTTATACGGTGCTGCTCAGTGTCGGTGGCATGTTCTTCGGCCTGGTGCTGGGGTTTGCCCTGGCGCTGATGCGGCTGTCGAAGATGTTGCCGCTGGACTGGCTGGCACGCATCTACGTGTCGTTCTTCCGGGGCACGCCGCTGCTGGTGCAGCTGTTCGTGATCTACTTCGGCATGCCGCAGATCGGTATCGAACTCGACCCCATCCCGGCCTCGCTGATCGGCCTGTCGCTGAACATGGCAGCTTACATCTGCGAAATCCTGCGTGCGGCGATTTCATCGATCGACCGTGGCCAGTGGGAAGCCGCTGCCAGCATCGGCATGACCCGCACCCAGGCCATGCGCCGGGCCATCCTGCCGCAAGCCCTGCGTACGGCCTTGCCGCCGCTGGGCAACAGCTTCATCTCGCTGGTCAAGGACACCGCCCTGGCGGCGACCATCCAGGTGCCCGAGCTGTTCCGCCAGGCCCAGCTGATTACCGCGCGCACCTTCGAAGTCTTCACCATGTACCTGGCTGTGGCCGTTATCTACTGGATCCTCTGCAGTATCCTCGCGCACTTCCAGAACCGCATGGAAGCGCGGGTCAACCAGCATGACCAGGAGCATTGAGCATGATCGTAGTTAAAGGCCTGTCCAAGCAGTTCAAGGGCCAGACCGTGCTCAATGGCATCGACCTGACCGTGCAGCCAGGCGAAGTGGTCGCCATCATCGGCCCCAGCGGCTCGGGCAAGACCACCTTCCTGCGCTGCCTCAACCTGCTGGAAACCCCCGACGCCGGGCAGATCCAGATCGGCGCCATCAGCATCGATGCCAATCGCCCGCTGGGTGGGCAGCAGAGTGCGATTCGCCGGTTGCGTCAGCAGGCCGGTTTCGTGTTCCAGAACTTCAACCTGTTCCCCCACCGCACCGCCCTGGAAAACGTCATCGAGGGCCCGGTGATCGTCAAGAAGACGCCCCGCGACCAGGCCATTGCCCTGGGCCGCAAGCTGATGGCCAAGGTAGGCCTGGCGGGCAAGGAAGACGCCTACCCGCGGCGCCTTTCCGGTGGCCAGCAGCAGCGGGTAGCGATTGCCCGTGCCCTGGCGATGGAGCCTGAGGTGATTCTGTTTGACGAACCGACCTCGGCGCTCGACCCGGAGCTGGTTGGCGAAGTGCTCGCCACCATCCGCGGCCTGGCCGAAGAAAAGCGCACCATGATCATCGTTACCCACGAGATGAGTTTTGCCCGTGATGTGGCGAACCGGGTGATCTTCTTCGACAAGGGGGTGATCGTCGAACAGGGTGAAGCCAAGGCGCTGTTTGCCGCGCCCAAGGAAGAGCGCACCCGGCAGTTCTTGCGCAAGTTCCTCGGCACCGCAGCTTCGGAATAAACCTGTACTGGCCTCTTCGCGGTCCGACTTGCCCGCGAAGAAGCCGGCACCCGCTGCGCAAATCTCAACTTCTATATATATTCCAAAAGGTTAGTTCATAATCTTTTAATAAGCCATTAGGGTATATACACCGGACCACCGGACCAGCAAACGTCTGTCGCCATCAGCTGAAGCGACGCATCTACTTTTGTGAGGTTAGGAATGGTCAGGATCACAATCACCCCAGTGCGTATCGCCAGGGCATTGAGTGCAGCCAAGGAGCGGTACTGATGTCCAGCCAGCCAAATACCCTTTTCCACAGCGACGTCGACAGCTCGCCCCTGCTGCTGCCAGCCAAGGTGCTGCGCAACGACGCCGAGGCCCTGCAAGCCGCACGCGAACTGGCCGACGTGGCCCGTGAGCAGGCCGCACGCCGCGACCAGCAACGCAAACTGCCGTGGGCAGAGATCGAGCAGTTCACCCGTAGCGGCCTGGGCAGCATCAGCGTACCCAAGGCCTATGGCGGCCCCGATGTCTCGTTCGAAACCGTGGCGGAAGTCTTCCGCCTGATCAGTGCCGCCGACCCGGCCCTGGGGCAGATCCCACAGAACCAGTTCGGCATGCTGCAGTTGCTGCGCCTGACCGCCACCGAGGCACAGCAGGCGGTGATCTTCCGCAGCGTGCTGGACGGCTGGCGCATCGGCAATGCCGGCCCCGAGCGCGGCACCAAAGACACCCTGACCCTGAAGGCAAAGATCACCCGCGTAGGCGACGGTTATCGCATCAGTGGTGAAAAGTTCTACTCCACGGGCGCCCTGTACGCCCACTGGGTGGCGGTCAAGGCACTGGACGACGAAGGCCGCCAGCGCCTGGCCTTCGTCCGCCGCGGCAGCCCTGGGCTGCGCATCGTCGATGACTGGTCTGGGTTCGGCCAACGCACCACCGCCAGCGGCACCGTGCTGCTCGACCAGGTACCGGTCGATGCGGAACTGGTGATCGACAACTGGCGCCAGCGTGACACGCCGAATATCCAGGGCGCGGCTTCGCAGTTGATCCAGGCAGCCATCGACGCCGGCATCGCCGAAGCGGCCATCGATGATGCCATCAGCTTTGTGCGCGACAAATCGCGGCCCTGGATCGACGCCAAGGTCGAGCGCGCCAGCGACGACCCGTACGTGATCGCCTACATCGGCCGCCTCAAGCTCGAGCTGCACGCTGCCGAGGCGCTGCTACGCAAAGCGGCGCGGGTGCTCGATGAGGTCAATGCTGCACCGATCGACGCTGCCTCTGCGGCCCGCGCTTCGATTGCTGTGGCCGAGGCCAAGGTGCTGACCACCGAGGTCTCCTTGCAGGCCAGCGAAAAGCTGTTCGAGCTGGCCGGCAGCCGCGCCACCCTGGGCGAGTTCAACCTCGACCGCCACTGGCGCAACGCCCGCGTGCACACCCTGCATGACCCGGTGCGCTGGAAGTACCACGCGGTGGGCGCTTACCACCTGAACGGCAGCCTGCCTGCGCGGCATTCCTGGATCTGATTATTGGCCCTGGGGCCGCTTCGCAGCCCAATCGCCGGCAAGCCGGCTCCCACCTTCAGAGCGCTACCGCCGAACGTGTGGGAGCCGGCTTGCCGGCGATTGGGGCGCGAAGCGGCCCCCAAGGCCCCGGAGAAACACCATGACCACAAACATCATCACCAGCGACACCCAAGCCCTGGCCATCGCCGAAGATATCGCCCAGCAACTGCGCCGCGACAGCGCCCTGCGCGACCGCGAGCGTCGCCTGCCCCATGCCGAACTCGACCTGTTCACCCGCTCCGGCCTGTGGGCCATCAGCGTGCCCAAGGCCTTCGGCGGCGCCGGTGTGTCCAACGTCACCCTGGCCAAAGTCATCGCCCGCATCGCCCAGGCCGATGGCTCCTTGGGGCAGATCCCGCAAAACCACTTCTATGCCCTGGAAGTGCTGCGGGTAAACGGCAGCCCTGAACAACAGCAACGCCTGTACGCCGAAGTGCTGGCCGGCCGGCGCTTTGGCAATGCCTTGGCCGAACTGGGCACCAAGACCGCCAACGACCGCACCACCCGCCTGAGCCGCGACGGTGATGGGTTCCGTATCAATGGCCGCAAGTTCTATTCAACCGGTGCCCTTTACGCCCAGCGCATCCCGACCTCGGTGATCGATGACGATGGCGTGCAACAATTGGCCTTCGTCCCCGCCGACAGCCAAGGCCTGCAGGTGATCGACGACTGGAGCGGCTTCGGCCAGCGCACCACCGGCAGTGGTTCGGTGGTATTCGACAATGTGTGGGTCAGCGCGCAAGACGTAGTCACCTTCCAGAGCGCCTTCGAACGCCCGACCCCGGTCGGCCCACTGGCACAGATTCTCCACGCCGCCATCGACACCGGCATCGCCCGCGCCGCCTACGAAGATGCCCTGCACTTCGTGCGCACCCGCAGCCGCCCCTGGGTCGACTCGGGCCTGGACAAGGCCAGCGAAGACCCCTTGACCCTGAAAAGCTTCGGCCAACTGGCGATCCGCCTGCACGCCACCGAAGCCCTGCTCGAACGCGCCGGTGAATACCTCGACCGCGCCCAGCAAGACAGCAGCGCCGACAACGTCGCCGCCGCCTCCATTGCCGTGGCCGAAGCACGCGCCATCAGCACCGAGATTTCCCTCGCCGCCGGCACCACGCTGTTCGAACTGGCCGGTAGCCAGGCCACCCTCGCCGAGCACAACCTCGACCGCCACTGGCGCAACGCTCGCGTGCACACCCTGCACGACCCAGTGCGCTGGAAGTACCACGCCATCGGCAACTACTACCTGAACAACGAAAACCCGCCGCGCCGGGGGACGATCTGATGGCCAAGCAGATTCTGCTCAATGCCTTCAACATGAACTGCATCGGGCACATCAACCATGGCCTGTGGACCCACCCGCGGGACACCTCGACCCAGTACAAGACGCTTGAATACTGGACCGACCTGGCACGCCTGCTGGAACGGGGCTTGTTCGACGGCCTGTTCATCGCCGACATCGTCGGCACCTACGACATCTATGGCCAGTCGCTGGAGATAACGCTCAAGGAGTCGATCCAGCTACCCGTCAACGACCCCCTGCTGTTGGTCTCGGCCATGGCTGCCGTCACCCGCCACCTGGGCTTCGGCCTTACCGCCAACCTCACTTACGAGGCGCCTTACTTGTTCGCCCGGCGCCTCTCCACGCTCGACCACCTCACCAATGGCCGGGTCGGCTGGAACATCGTCACCGGCTACCTCGACAGCGCGGCCCGCGCCATGGGCCTGGCGCAGCAACCCGAGCATGATCGGCGCTACGACCAGGCCGACGAGTACCTGCAGGTGCTGTACAAACTGCTCGAAGGCAGCTGGGCTGACGATGCCGTGGTCGCCGACCGCGAGCAGCGCGTCTACGCCCAGCCCGACAAGGTGCGCAAGGTCAGCCACCACGGTGAGTTCTACAACGTCGAGGGCTACCACCTGTGCGAGCCCTCAGCGCAACGCACACCGGTGCTGTTCCAGGCGGGCAGTTCCCCGCGCGGCCTCGCCTTTGCCGGCAACCATGCCGAGTGCGTGTTCATCAGCGGCCAGGACAAAACCGCCACCCGCGCCCAGGTCGACAAGGTGCGCGCGGCCGCCAAGGCGGCGGGCCGCGATCCGCAGGCGGTCAAGGTGTTCATGGGCATCACGGTGATCGTCGCCCCCACTGAGCAACAGGCCCAAGCCAAGCATGCCGAGTACCTTCGCCATGCCAGCCCCGAGGCCGGCGTGGCGCACTTTGCCGCCTCCACCGGCATCGACTTTGCGGCCTATGGGCTGGACGAGCCGATCGGCTTCAGCAAGGGCAACGCCATCCAGTCGGCCACGCGCCAGCTGCAGGAAAACGCCTGGACCCGCCGCCGCCTGCTTGATCAGCACGCCCTGGGCGGGCGCTACGTGACCCTGGTCGGCAGCCCTGAACAGGTCGCCGATGCCCTGATCGCCTGGCTCGACGAAACCGGGCTGGACGGCTTCAACCTGACCCGCACCGTTACACCAGAAAGCTTTGAGGATTTCATCGACCTGGTCATCCCGCAGCTACAACAGCGTGGCCGCTACAAGACCGCCTACGCCGAGGGCACCCTGCGCGAGAAGTTGTTCGATACCGACCACCCGCACCTGCCCGCCAGCCATCCCGGCTCGCGCTACCGCTTTACCCCAACCCCTGCCCCGACTGGAGCCCTGCACCATGCTTGAGAAACTGTTCCGGCCCGTCGCGGCCATTGCGGTCACCCTTGGCCTGTCCGCCAGCGCCTTCGCCGCCGAGCCGTTGAAAATCGGTACCACCTCCGCCTTTGCGATTCCCCTGGAAACCGCCGTGGAAGAAGCCCACAAGCAAGGCCTGGACGTGAAGCTGATCGAGTTCAGCGATTGGATAGCCCCCAACGTCAGCCTCAACAGCGGCGACATCGACGTGAACTACTTCCAGCACATCCCGTTCCTGGAAAACGCCAAGGCCGCTGCGGGCTTCAACCTGGTGCCCTACGCGCCAGGCATCATCAACAACGTCGGCCTGTACTCGAAAAAGTACAAAAGCTTCGCCGAGCTGCCCGAAGGCGCCAGCGTGGCCATCGCCAACGACCCGATCAACAGCGGCCGTGGCCTGCAGCTACTGGCCAAGGCGGGGCTGATCACGCTTAAACCTGGGGTCGGCTACAAGGCCACGGAAGACGACATCATCGCCAACCCCAAGCACCTTAAAATCCTTCAGGTCGAGGCGGTGCAACTGGTGCGCGCCTATGACGACGCTGACCTGGTCCAGGGCTACCCGGCCTACATCCGCCTGGCCAACAGCTTCGACGCCACCTCCGCGCTGCTGTTCGATGGCCTGGAAAACAAAGAGTACGTGATCCAGTTCGTCATTCGCCCGCAAAGCAAGGACGACCCGCGCCTGGCCAAGTTCGTCGATATCTACCAGCACTCGCCCGCGGTGCGCGCGGCCTTGAACAAAGCCCACGGCAACCTCTACCAGGCCGGTTGGGAGGGCTGACATGAGCCAGGCCAGCGCGCTCAGGGCGCCGACACCCCAACCATTGCCGCCAACGGCCAAGGAACAGGCCCTGCGCCCAGAGGTCAACGAAGCCCACGTGCGCTTCATCGGCCTCGGCAAGACCTACCCTGGCCAGGCTCAGCCTGCCTTGCAAGGCATCGACCTGAACATCCGCCATGGCGAGATCTTCGGCATCATCGGCCGCAGCGGCGCCGGCAAGTCGTCGCTGCTGCGTACCATCAACCGCCTGGAACAACCCAGCCAGGGCCGCGTGCTGATCGACCAGGTGGACATCGCGCCCTTCGACGAGGACCGCTTGGTTGCGCTGCGCCGGCGCATCGGCATGATTTTCCAGCACTTCAACCTGATGTCGGCCAAGACCGTGTGGCAAAACGTCGAGCTGCCGCTGAAAGTGGCCGGCGTGCCCAAGGCCGAGCGCCAGCGCAAGGTGCGTGCACTGCTGGAGCTGGTCGGCCTGCAGGAAAAGCACCACGTCTACCCCGCGCAGTTGTCGGGCGGGCAAAAGCAACGCGTCGGCATCGCCCGGGCGCTGGTGCACGACCCCGAGATTCTCTTGTGCGACGAGGCCACCTCGGCACTCGACCCTGAAACCACGGCCTCGATCCTTGAACTGCTGCGTGACATCAACCAGCGCCTGGGCCTGACCATCGTGCTGATCACCCATGAAATGGCGGTAATCCGCGATATCTGCCACCGCGTGGTGGTGCTGGAGCGCGGCGAAGTGGTCGAGCAAGGGGAAGTCTGGCGGGTATTCGGCACACCGCGCCATGAAGTGACGCGGACCTTGCTCGCGCCCTTGCAGGCCAAGCTGCCCGCGACTTTGCAGGCCAGCCTCAAGGCCAGCCCGCAAAGCCGCGACAGCGCCGTGGTGCTCAAGCTGACCTTGCTCGGCGAGCCGGAGCTTTCTGCCCTGTTCACCGACCTCGGCGGCCGTGTGCGCCTGCTGCAAGGTGGCGTTGAAACCATCGGTGAACATGCCCTTGGGCAGTTGATCCTGTCGGTGCAGCATTCGCCACACGACACCCACCAATTGCTGGAGCGTGCCCGCCGTTGGGCCGAAGACGTGGAGGTACTGGGCCATGTGGTTTGATCGCCTGCTTGAAGGTTTGCTCGACACCCTGCTGATGGTCGGCGTGTCGTCGCTGATCGCGCTGTTGGTGGGTGTACCGATGGCGGTGCTGCTGGTCACCAGCGACAAGGGCGGCATCTTCGAGGCACCGCTGCTGAACCGGGTGCTGGGCGCGTTCGTCAACCTGTTCCGTTCGATCCCGTTTCTGATCCTGATGGTCGCGCTGATCCCCTTCACCCGCCTGGTGGTAGGCACCACCTATGGTGTGTGGGCGGCCGTGGTGCCGCTGACCATCGCCGCCACCCCCTTCTTTGCCCGGATTGCCGAGGTGAGCTTGCGCGAAGTGGACCACGGCCTGGTGGAAGCGGCGCAGGCCATGGGCTGCCGGCGCTGGCACATCGTCTGGCATGTGCTGCTGCCCGAGGCGCTGCCCGGCATCGTCGGGGGGTTCACCATTACCCTGGTGACCCTCATCAACTCGTCAGCCATGGCCGGGGCGATTGGCGCCGGTGGGCTGGGCGACATTGCCTATCGGTATGGGTACCAGCGCTTCGACAGCCAGATCATGCTGACCGTGATCGCCATGCTGGTGGCGTTGGTGGCGTTGATTCAACTGGGTGGGGATCGGCTGGCGAAGGGGTTGAACAAGCGGTGAATTGTCAGGGGCCGTTTTGCGGCCCCATTCGCAGTTGTACAGAAACTAAATTATCGTTGAGATAAAACCACATCAAGGCGCTAACGCTAACTATCGAAACAATACTTTCGTTTTTAGCGCTGACCTCTCCCCACACGGTAAAAACTAAATAAAACCTTAGTTTTCCTTGAATGTTCCCTGTCGCCGACCATAATCGAAACTATTCTTTCGAACCGGCTGAACACCCATGGGCTCCCTCAAACAGATCCAGACACCTCTCGATTTGGGAAATGCAGTACGTGAGGTACGCAAAAACCAGGCAATAACCCAATCGGACCTGGCCCTCATCGTCGGCAAAAGCCACGTCCTGCTCAGGGACATCGAGCGAGGCAAGGGCAGTGTGTCACTCGCAAGCGTCCTGCAAGTGATGCAGGAACTTGGCATACGGGTTTATGTGGATGTGCCTGACAAATGAGAGCCCTCCAAATCCTGATCAACAGCCACCACGTTGCAACGCTCAGCGACAACGCAGGTGTCTGGAGCCTGGAATATACGCCAGCCTGGATAGCCCGACCCGACGGCTATGATCTGTCGCCCGCACTGCCTCGTGCCAAAGGCTTGCTGGTTGATGGATCATCCGAGCGCCCTGTTCAATGGTTCTTCGACAATCTGCTGCCCGAAGAGCAAGCACGCACATTGCTGGCCAGCGATGCAAAGCTCGAATTCGCGGACGCTTTTGGCTTGCTCAGCTACTACGGTTCAGAGTCGGCAGGTGCAATCACCTTGCTACCTGAGCCACAACTTGAGCAGGCGAGCGGGCTGAAGCCTATCTCGGACGCTCAGTTGAGTGAGAGGATTCGCAACCTGCCCCGAGTCGCATTGACCACAGGCGCCCCGAAGCGTATGTCACTCGCTGGCGCGCAGCATAAGCTGCCGATTGTCATGGAAAAAGACGCCCTGTTCGAACCGATCGGCAACACGCCGTCGACCCATATCCTCAAGCCCGACCACCCTGACCGTGACCTCTATGACGCGACCGCAGTGAACGAGTGGTTCGTGATGAGTGTTGCACGAGCGGTAGGGCTGCAAGTACCCGATGTGAAGGTTCGCCGCGTACCCGAGGCAGCCTATCTGATCGAGCGCTTCGACCGCACACGGGTGAATGATCGGCTCGAACGCGTGCATGTGCTGGATGCTTGCCAATTGCTCACGCTCGACAAAAGCTTCAAGTACCAACAAGCGACTGCAGAAACGTTACGAAAGATTCTCGGGCAGGTCCGGAATGTGGCCCAGACGCGGCTTCAGCTATTCAGGTGGTTGGTATTCAACATTGTCGTTGGCAACAACGATGCCCACTTGAAAAACCTGTCGTTCTTCGTGCGTCCGGATGCGTATTACCTCGCACCGCACTACGACCTCTTGTGCACCGCCGTTTACGGCGAATCCGCTGCGCCATGGCTTGAGGCAGAACTGGTGTGGAAGCCAGAAGGCGTCCGCACCCACGCTGACATTACCAGGGCCAGCGTCATCAGCCTCGGTGAAGCGATTGGCGTACGCGCGCCGCTGGGTAACAAGATCATTGATGAGCTGGTACCGGGCGTGGAAGATGCAGCAAGAGACCTTCTGGAAAAAAACGTCCATGCCTGGCATGCCGGTGAAAGCAGGCTGGTCAGGCGCATCGTCCATGGCGTGATCCGCGACATGACGGAAAAACTACGGCCCTGAGCCATCACCCCCACTCTAGGTCCTGCGCCGGCACCGGCCGGCCGAACCAGTAACCCTGGCCCAACTGGCACTGCTCCTGCAGCAGGAAGCTGGCCTGCTCTTGCTGCTCGATGCCCTCGGCATGCACTTGCATGCCCATGCTGCGGGCCAGGGCAATGATCACCCGCACGATCGCGATGTCGTCATCGTCATGTGGCAAGCCCGCGACAAAGCCCTGATCGATCTTCAGCTTCTGCACCGGCAAACGCTTGAGCCGCAGCAGCGATGAATACCCCGTGCCGAAGTCGTCGATCGCCAAGGTCACGCCCAGTTCACGCAGGCGATGCAGCTGCTCCAGCGCCACTTCCGGGTCTTCCATCACCGCACTCTCGGTGACTTCCAGCTCCAGCATCGCCGGGGCCAGGCCGGTTTCGTGCAGCACTTCGGCCACCTGCCGATACAACGCGTGCTGGCCAAACAGACGGCTTGAGATATTCACCGCGACGAACGCCAGCTGCCGGCCTTCGCGCTGCCACTGCACCATCTGCAGGCAAGCCTGACGCAGCACCCAGGTGTCGATTTCGGCAATCAACCCGGTGCGCTCGGCGATCGGTATGAACTCGCTCGGCGGCACCAGGCCGCGCTGAGGATGCGCCCAGCGCACCAGGGTCTCGACCCCTACCCGCTCGGCCGTGGCCAGGTCATGCACCGGCTGGAAGTACACCCGCAGTTCATCCTGCTCCAAGGCACGGCGCAGCTCGCCGGCGGTTTCCACCCGGTGCTGGGCGTGCGCGGTCAGCTCTTCGGTGTACAGCGCATAGCAGGCGCGCCCGCTGCTCTTGGCCTTGAACAGTGCCGCGTCGGCATTGCGCAGCAACTGCTCGGTACCCAGCGCATCGCTGGGGAACAGGCTGATGCCGACGCTGACACTGATGAACAGGCGATGGCCATCGAACACGAACGGCTCGCGCATACGCTCGATGATGCGTTGCGCCAGCTTGCCCGCCTGGCCGACTTGCTGGCAGTTCTCGGCCAGTACACCGAACTCGTCCCCCCCCAGCCGCGCCAGGGTCACCCCATTGCCCACCACCTCGCCCAGGCGCTCGCCCACCAGCTTGAGCAACTGATCGCCGATGGTGTGGCCAAGGCCGTCGTTGATGCTCTGGAAATGGTCCAGGTCGAGCAGCAGCAAACCGCAACCGCGTTTGTTGGCTTGCGCCGTCACCAGCGCCTGCTCGACGCGGTCGGTGAACAGCAGGCGGTTGGGCAGGCCGGTCAGCGGGTCGTGATGGGCCAGGTAGGCCAGTTCCTGCTCGGTATGCTTGATCGCACTGATGTCGCTGAAAACCGCCACGTAATGGCTCAGCTCGCCAGCGTCATCGCGTATGGCGCAGATCGTCTGCCATTGCGGGTAGATCTCGCCGCTTTTGCGGCGGTTCCAGATCTCGCCGCTCCATTCGCCCTTTTTGGCCAGGGTGGCAAAGATCTGCTGATAGAACGACGCGCCATGGCGGCCCGACTTGAATTTGTTCGGGCGCTGGCCAATGACCTCGTCCTGCTGGTAGCCGGTGATACGCATGAAGGCGCGGTTGACGTGCACGATCAGGCCTTGGCGGTCAGTCACCAGCACCCCTTCGAGGGTACTGTCGAACACCGCCGCCGCCATGCGCAGCCGCTCGCGGTCTTCGCAGCGCAGGCGCGCGCCAATGCCGATGAAATTGAGCAGCCGTGCCCGCGACACGAAAATCAGCACCGCGCTGAACAAGACCCAAATCACCACATTGATCTGCCGCCCCACCGTCAGTGCCAGCGGGTCGTCAGTCATACCATGCAGGAGCATCTCCGCCAGCACCAGCCAGAGGATCGACAGCACCACATAGAGCGCAGCCATGCGCAAGGCGTCGCGAACGGAAACAGACATGTCGGGTGGAATAGCCCATGAACGAAGAGCGCGCATTATAAAGGGTGAAACATGTCGTGACGTCCTATCTGAAAGGGTGACTGGTTTTATTTCCCTGCCAAGGGATAATCAGACCCTTCCCCTGTGTTCTCGAGGGTTTTAACACCTATGTGGTACAACGGCCTGCTCGACTTGTCGGCCTGGCAACTGGTCGGCATCACTTTGTTGATGACCCATGTGACCATCGTCAGCGTCACGGTTTACCTGCATCGCTACTCCGCGCACCGGGCTTTGGAGCTCAACGGCGCGCTCAAGCACTTCTTCCGTTTCTGGCTGTGGCTGACCACGGCGCAGAACACCCGCGAGTGGACCGCCGTCCACCGCAAGCACCACGCCAAGTGCGAAACCCCGGACGACCCGCACAGCCCGGTGCACAAGGGTTTGAGCACGGTCCTGCGCAAAGGCGCTGAGCTCTACCGCGAAGAGGCACGCAACCCCGAAACCCTGCGCATCTATGGCAAGAACTGCCCGGACGACTGGATCGAGCGCAACCTCTACTCGCGGTACAAGCTGGGCGGCATTGCCCTGCTGGCGGTGATCGACTTGCTGCTGTTCGGCACTATTGGCATCACCATCTGGGCGGTGCAGATGATGTGGATTCCGTTCTGGGCCGCTGGCGTGGTCAATGGCCTGGGCCATGCCGTCGGCTACCGCAATTTCGAATGCCGGGACGCCGCCACCAACCTGGTGCCGTGGGGCATCGTCATCGGTGGCGAAGAGCTGCACAACAACCACCACACCTACCCCAACTCGGCCAAGCTGTCGGTAAAACGCTGGGAGTTCGACATGGGCTGGGCCTGGATACGCCTGTTCTGCTTCCTGCGCCTGGCCAAGGTGCAGCGCGTGGCGCCGATCGCCCACAGGGTCGAAGGCAAGGCCAACCTGGACATGGACACTGCCATGGCGATCCTCAACAATCGCTTCCAGATCATGGCCCAGTACCGCAAGCTGGTGATCGGCCCGCTGGTGCAGCAAGAGCTGGCCAAGGTCGACGCGTCGATGCGCCACCGTTTCCGCCGCGCCAAGCGCCTGCTGTCGCGGGAGACCAGCCTGCTGGAAGACCGCCACCACGTGCGCATCGAGACGCTGCTCGCGCATAGCCAGGCCCTCAAGGTCATTTACGAAAAACGCCTGGCCCTGCAGCAAATCTGGGCACGCACCAGCGCCAATGGCCACGACATGCTCGCGGCCATGAAGGACTGGGTGCACGAGGCCGAAGCCAGCGGCATCCATGCCCTGCACGACTTCGCCGCACAACTGAAAACCTACTCCCTGCGCCCAACTGGCGCCTGACCGCCGTTGATCGGCACGCCCTGCTAGCAGGGCGTGCCGCCTGGAACTTCCCCCCCTGCCCACCACTCCAATTCGGCACATCGCCCGCGTGGCGGGCCTGATGCTGGCCGCACGCTCACTTGTCGAGACTCGCTCGTGCACATGGCCAAGAACATTCCAACTTCCCTGCCCGGCACCCCACCTCCAGAAGCCGCCAAGACCTTGCTGGCCCTGCTGCACGCCCAAGGCGAAGTTGCCCGCCTGAGTGAACGCGAACAACTCTTCAGTTCGTTGCTGGACAGCGTCAATGCCGTACTCTGGGCCTTTGACTGGGAAGCTCGCCAGGTGCTCTACGTCAGCCCGGCGTACGAACGTATCTTTGGCCGCCCGATCAGCCTGGTGCTGGCCGACTACAACGAGTGGCGCGACAGCATCTACCCCGACGACCTGGAGTACGCCGAGCGCAGCCTGGCCCAAGTGCTGCTCAAAGGCTCGGTGGAAGACCGCGAATACCGCATCCTCAATGCCGAAGGCCAGGTGCGCTGGCTGAGTGACAAGTGCTACATCAACCAGCACCGCGAGGGCGAACAGCGGGTCATCGTTGTCGGTATCGCCGAAGACATCACCGAAAAGAAGCAACTCGAAGGCGAACTGCATCGCCTGGCCACCACCGACGTGCTGACCCAGAGCAGCAACCGCCGGCACTTCTTCGAATGTGCCCAGCAGGCCTTCGACAGCGCCCGCGAGGACGGCACGCCACTGGCCTTCCTGCTGCTGGACATCGACGATTTCAAACAGATCAATGACAGCTACGGGCACCAGGAAGGCGACCAAGTGCTGCAGCGTATCGCCGACAGCGGCAAAGCCGTGCTACGCCGAGGGGACCAGTTTGGACGTATTGGTGGCGAGGAGTTTGCGGCCGTGTTCCCGGGCTGTAATGCACAAGTGGCCGAGCAGATCGCCGAGCGTTTGCAGCGAGAGATTCAACGGCTGAGCTTCAGCCACGACGAGCACGTCTACGGGGTGACCGTGAGCCAGGGGCTGACGGCGTTGACGGATGAGGATGAGTCGCTGGACAGCCTGTTCGCCCGCGCCGATGCGGCGATGTATCGGGCCAAGCGGCAGGGGAAGAATCAGATTGTGCGGGGATAGGTAAACTTACCAAGCCGCGATTATCGCTTGAACCTGAAATGGTAAAAAGCCGACTGGTAGTCGTTCTCAATGGAATAATCGATCCAGATGCCTGCATAGTGGTGCCTCTTTCCGCGACCAGGGATGCTGGAACGCTAAGCGGAGGGTGGTACGATGAGCTGCCTGCTCATCAACCCAGGCAAATTGGACGAGGACATCTTGATTTGATACTTACCCCATGATCTTGTCCCCGTAGCCCTTAGAGGCACTTCGCGTTTTATTCCCCTTGAGGGACCTGCAAAACCCAGCCTAGGCTGGGTTTTGTCATTTCTGACTAGGCAAGAACGCGTGCACGAATGAACCCTGAGCATGGGAGCAACTGTCTTGCGCAATTTCTAAAAAATGACGCATTACGTGGGAGCGGCGGTGCGGCGATCCGACTTGCCCCGCGAACACCGGCGAAGCCGGTGCCATGCACCGCGTAGCCCCATTCGCGGGACAAGCCCGCTCCCACAACGATGGATGACCATACTTTTCGTACAAAAACCTAAGATCAGGTATCAGCGCCGCTCTCACCGACAGGTAATTCTTCACGCTGCGGCTTCACCTCCGGGTTCTCGACCTTGCGCAGCCGGCCCAGCTCCGCCAAGCCGAGCTTGAGCAGCCGTGCAGTCTTGTTACTGGCAACCTGCTCCAACCCATGCTCAGCCGGCAACCGTGACAATTGCCCGGCCAGATTCATCGCCAGGATCTCCCGCGAATACACGCCACCGCCCAGTTGGTAGATGGCCGCAATCAGTTCACGCAGTGCCAGTGGCAAGCGCCAGCGCGTGCGCAGCGCCGAACCGAATGCCGCGCCGTATTCATCGAGCGACTTGCGGACCGTGCCCTCGTCCAACTCACCACCGGCCAGGCGCCACTCTTGCAGGCAGCGCAGCACTGCCAGGTCGCCCAGGCAATGCAACAGCCCGGCGCAGTAACAACGCCCTTCATCCAGCTCCAACATACGCGCGAGGCTGCGGCCGTACTCAGCGCAGTGCAGCGAGAGCTTCCAGAAGTGCGCCGCGTGCTGCGCCAGCAAGGGGTCGCTCAGCCGTGCGCTGCGTTTGAGGGTCATGCCCAGGATGAGGTTCATGCTCTGGGTGCTGCCAAGCTTGTTCAACGCCTGCAGCAACGTTTGCACGGGCGCGTCGCGGTGCAGGGCGGCGCTGTTGGCGGCGGCGATGAGCACTGCGGTAACCTGCGGGTCGTTGCGCACTTCCTCTTCAAGCACCTTGAGGTTCAGGCCCTGAGGGTTCAGCGCGCGCTTGATCGCCACCTGCACATCGGCCAGCAGCGGTCCGCCATCGGCAGTCGCGCGGCGCTGCTCGAGGTAACCGGCCAGGCTGGCACCCGGCTGCAAAGGCGGCACCGGGCAGGCGATTTCTTCGCCAACGGCCAGCAGGAGTTCTTCCAGGCGCTTGCGCAGGTTATCCAGGTTCAGGGGCTTGCTCAGGTAAGCGGTGGGGTGCAGGGGCAACGCTTCGCGCACGCTGGCACTGTCGCTGCGGCTGCTCATGAGAATGAACGGCAACTCCGGGCCTTTGGCGCGGACCTTGCGCAGCAGGTCAAGGCCATCGACGCCGGCCAGCTCACGCGCAGCGATGATCAGGTCGGGCTTGCTCGACAGCGCGCTCAGCGCCTGCGAGCCGTCGGCGCAGACCTGCAGACGGGCGTCGCAACGCACGCTGAGCAGCATCTCCTTGAGCATGTCACGCACCCACGGGTCGCCCTCGACAATCAGTACGCAAGGTGGGGTGGGGTCTACAGCGCTCATGGCCAACTCCTGAATATCCCTGACACGCAATCCGTCGCAGCTTCCAAGGCAAGTCCTGCGTCAACGATAGCGTCCATCGCGTTTTCTGGGCACAAAAAAAACCCGCCGAGGCGGGTTTTTTCTGAAGCGTGTCACATTAGGCGAGTTCGGCGAAGCACTCTTCGATGATCGCCAGGCCTTTGTCCAACAGTGCGTCTTCGGCGGTCAGCGGGACCAGAATACGCAGGACGTTGCCGTAGGTGCCGCAAGACAGCAGGATCAGACCCTTGTCACGTGCCTTGGCAACAACCTGGCCAACAGCAGCAGCGTTCGGGGTGTGAGTGCCTTTCTCGAAGACTTCGACAGCAATCATCGAGCCCAGACCACGGATGTCACCGATGATCGGGTTCTTTTCCTGGATCTTGCGCAGGCCAGTCACAAGGTGCTCACCAACAGCCTTGCTGCGGTCCAGCAGTTTTTCTTCTTCGAACACTTCGATCACGGCCAGGGCCGCGGCGCAAGCGATCGGCGAACCGGCGTAGGTGCCGCCCAGGCCGCCTGGTGCGATGGCGTCCATGTACTCGGCCTTGCCGCACACACCGGCCAGCGGGAAGCCGCCAGCGATGGATTTGGCGAAGGTGGTCAGGTCAGGCGCAACGCCCATCTGTTCCATGGCGAAGAAGGTGCCAGTACGGCCAGCGCCGGTCTGCACTTCGTCGGCGATCAGCAGGATGCCGTGCTGGTCGCACAGGGCGCGCAGGCGCTGCATCAGCTCTTTCGGCGCTGGCAGGAAGCCGCCTTCGCCTTGTACGGGCTCGAGGATGATCGCGGCGATGTCCTTAGGCTCGGCATCGTTCTTGAAGATGCGCTCAACCGAGGCGATGGCGTCGTCGACGCTCACACCGTGCAGTTCGTTCGGGAACAGTGCGCGGAAGATGCCGCCTGGCATCAGGCCCATGCCAGCGGAGTACGGCACGACCTTGCCGGTCAGGCCCAGGGTCATCATGGTACGGCCGTGGTAGGCGCCGGTGAAGGCGATGACGCCAGCGCGGCCAGTGGCGGCACGGGCGATCTTGACGGCGTTTTCAACGGCTTCGGAGCCGGTGGTGACCAGCAGGGTCTTCTTGTCGAAGTCGCCTGGGACCAGCTTGTTGATCTTTTCGCACAGCTCTACATAGGGTTCGTAGGCCAGCACCTGGAAGCAGGTGTGGCTGACTTTGGTCAGCTGCTCTTGCACGGCTGCAACCACTTTCGGGTGCAGGTGGCCGGTGTTCAGCACTGCGATGCCGCCCGCGAAGTCGATCAGTTCGCGGCCTTCAACGTCGATCACCGTCGAGTTCTTCGCGGTGTCTACGAAGATCGGGTGGATTTGGCCGACGCCACGTGGGACGGCGGCTACACGGCGTTGCATCAAGGATTCGTTGGTCTTGCTCATAATGCCCTCATTGCGCCGATCAGAATGGCGCTTTTATTCGGGGGTGGCTGGGAGTGCTCGCGCACAGTATTCGTTGATCGACTGCCGTGAACGCCCTGGCCACCAGGTACTGCATGTAAAAAAGGCCAGCGAGACGTCGCTCTCGCGCCCCGCTGGCAGAGGTAAAGCCTTTTAACCGGTGATCAGACGCTGATGCACAGGTATTTGATTTCGAGGTAGTCCTCGATACCGTATTTGGAACCTTCGCGGCCCAGGCCCGAAGCCTTGATACCGCCAAACGGTGCGACTTCGTTGGAAATCAGGCCGGTGTTGATGCCAACCATGCCGTATTCCAGCGCTTCGGCAACACGGAACACACGGCTCATGTCGCGGGCGTAAAAGTACGAAGCCAGGCCGAACTCGGTGTCGTTGGACATGGCGATGACTTCGGCTTCGTCCTGGAAGCGGAACAGCGGCGCCAGTGGGCCGAAGGTCTCTTCCTTGGCGACAGCAGCGGTCTTCGGCACGTTGACCAGAATGGTCGGCTCGAAGAAGTTGCCTTCGATCAGCTTGCCACCGGCCAGCACCTTGGCGCCTTTGGCGACCGCGTCTTCGATGTGTTCCTGAACCTTGGCGACAGCCTTGCCGTCGATCAGCGGGCCAGTGGTGGTGCCGTCTTCCAGACCGTTACCGATTTTCAGCTTGGCCACTGCAGCAGCCAGCTTCTCGGCGAACGCGTCGTAGACGCCGTCCTGCACGTAGATACGGTTGGCGCAGACGCAGGTCTGGCCGTTGTTGCGGTACTTGGAGATGATCGCGCCTTCGACTGCCTTGTCCAGGTCAGCGTCGTCGAACACGATGAACGGCGCGTTGCCACCCAGCTCCAGGGAAACCTTCTTGATGTCCTTGGCGCATTCTTGCATCAGCTGGCGACCGATTTCGGTCGAGCCGGTGAAGGACAGTTTGCGAACCAGGGAGTTGCCAGTCAGCTCGCCGCCGACTTCGCCAGCGCTGCCGGTGACGACGCTCAGCACACCAGCCGGGATGCCGGCACGGTGAGCCAGCTCGACCAGGGCCAGAGCGGAGTACGGGGTCTGCGAAGCAGGCTTGAGCACCATGGTGCAGCCAGCGGCCAGGGCCGGGCCGGCTTTACGGGTGATCATGGCCGCCGGGAAGTTCCACGGGGTGATGGCCGCGGTAACGCCGATTGGCTGCTTGATGACGATCAGGCGCTTGTCAGGCTGGTGGCCTGGGATGGTGTCACCGTAGACGCGCTTGGCTTCTTCGGCGAACCACTCGATGAACGAGGCGGCGTAGGCGATTTCGCCCTTGGCTTCGGCCAGTGGCTTGCCTTGCTCGGTGGTCATCAGGCGAGCCAGGTCGTCCTGGTTCTCGATCATCAGTTCGAACCAGCGACGCAGCTTGGCCGAACGCTCTTTGGCGGTCAGGGCGCGCCAGGCCGGCAGGGCCTTGTCGGCGGCTTCGATGGCGCGGCGGGTTTCCGCGGTGCCCATCTTCGGCACGGTACCGATGACTTCGCCGGTGGCCGGGTTGGTCACCTTGATGGTCTGGCCATTGTCCGCATCCAGCCACTCACCATTGATATAGGCTTGCTGGCGGAACAACTGAGCGTCTTTGAGCTGCATGTCGGCTTCCCGAATTGTTGATTGTTGAAAAGCGCCCAAAGCAGGGCATCGAGCGTTTGAAATCTCAAACGAATGCTAAGCGGCTGCTGGGGTGTAGGACAATAGGCTGTTCGAAAAAAAGAACGAATGGTTGAACAGCCTGGGGAAATTTCATGATTTTTTACACCGCAGCCGGCCTCTTCGCGGGCAAGCCCGCTCCCACAGAGTGCACATCCCTAGGAGATTGTGGAGATCCTGTGGGAGCGGGCTTGCCCGCGAAGAGGCCGATACAGGTTAGACGATCGAGCGGGAAGAAATGTGAAGGGAGGACCGACGGCCCTCCCAGACGGGATGGATCAGAACGCCTTGCCCAGGTCTATCACCAACGCCCGATACCCGACACTGCCCGGCTGCCGGCTGTGCACCTTCAGCTCCACCAGCACCTCCTGCGTCCCGCGGCGCACCTCATTGAGCACGGTGGTAGTCAGCTTCTCTGGGGTGAGGAAATTCACCGAGGCCGAATAGATGAACTGGGTATCGGTCTCGGGCCGGTAGGCCACCACCGAGGTCACCGGGCTGTACCATTCGTCACCGCGCGCTTTGCCGTACTCCCACACCTGCTCGACCGTGCCTTTGGCCTCGTCGATCTTGTACTCCACCGCGCGGCTGTAGTTACCGGCCAGCTTGGTTGGGGCAAAATCGCGCCCCCAGCCGTTGTCGAACACGGTCAACGTGCCTTTGCCCGTGAGCCAGGCGGTGTGCTGGGTCCAGGACCAATCGAAGCCTTCGCTCTGCACCGGCGTCAGCACCTTGTCCTGCAAGCGCTGCGGCCACCCCTGCGGCGAGGCGAGAATCCACTTCACGGCTTTGTCACGGCCGATCTTCACCACGCCTTGATGGCGTGCTGAAACGATGATGCTGTCGTCATCTGCGTCGTAGTCGATGGCATTGACGTGCGCCCAGTTGCGCCCGGTGCCAACGCCTGGGGTGTCACCGAACGGCAGGTCGCCTTCGGCCAGTTCGTTGGCCAGCCGGTCTTCGTGCTTTTGCACGCCGTCGGGCAACTGGATCGCCGCCTTGCCAAGGGTTTCCAGCAAGTCGCCGCGGTACGGGTCGAGGATCTGGTTCAGGTCCCAGAAGTCCAACACATCACCCGCTTCGCTCACCTCGATGATGTGGTCACGGATCGAGCGCACGCGCTTGCCGTCTGGCCGGCGATAGTCGCTGGTACCGACCCGCAACAGGTAGGTGCCGTTGGCGGTCTCGCGGATTTCGTGGGAGAAGTCGGCAAACTTGTCCGGCAGGCTGCGTTGCCAGATGCGCCGGCCAAGCAGGTCGTATTTGGAGTAAGTCTGGCCCTGGCCCCAGATCAGCTTGCCGTCACGGGTCTGCTGGAAGCCCATGGTGCCGCCCAGGCCGTCCCGGCGGTTGGAATCGTGAATCTGCTCGATATCCAGGTACCAGCGCACGTCGCCATTACTGTCGGCGATCCAATTGTTGCCCACTTGGTCCCACTCGGCCGCACCGCCCAGGGCATTCCACTTGAAGGCCCGGCCGCCCGGGATATCCCCCTGCAGGTGGTTGAACAGGTAAAGGCGATTTTCGAAGCCGGGCGCTACCTTGATGGGTTCGACCTCTGGCAACGCCGCAGTCTGCTTCGCCACCACCGGCAGGCGCACTGCCGGCGCATAGACCTGATAACGCTCGCGGATGCGCTCGCCATCGAGTTTGTAGGTCACTTCGACCTGGTTGACGTAGTCGGGGTACAACCCGAACACCGGGATGCCGCCATAGGTCCACAGCGAGCGGTCCGACACCTCGTAGGCGATGTCTACGCCCCGCTCGCCGCGGCCCAGCACGCGCACATGGGCCGCACTCAGCGTACGCCCGCCATCGCGGATGATGGCTGTCAGCGGTGCCAGGCGGTACGGGTTGACCACCACGTCGCCCAACAGCGCCTCATCAGGCCCGGGGACCTTGGCTGTGAGGCAGGCGCCTTCAGGCAATGCAGGGGTTTCGGTTTTAGCATTCATGGCAAAGCTCCTTGTGCTCAGAAGTCGTAACGGGCGGTAGCGCCGAAGGTGCGAGGGGTGCCGAGTACCCCGGCATAGCCACCGTTGGCGGAGTTCCACAGGCTGGTGAAGTAGGTTTTGTCGCCGGCGTTTTTCACCCACAGCGACAGGTCGAGCACGCCGTCGCCCTGGTCCAGGCGTACGCCGGTGGAGAGGTTGACCAGCGCATAGCTGGGGATCTGGCCGAAGTCAGAGTCGTCGATGGTGCCCACCGCCTTGGAACGGAAGGCGTAGCTGGCGGTGACGTAGGGCTCGACGCGCTCGGCCAGCTGCCACTTGTACTGGGCGTTGAGGTTGGCGATGTACTTGGAGGCACCGACCACCTGATGGCCCGACAGGTCGCAGGTGGCGGTGGCATTGGCCAGGCTGACTTCGGGCGGGCATGGCGCATCGTCGTACTCGGTGTAGCGCACGTCGTTCCACGAGCCGTTGAAGTTGACCGTGAGGCCGCGCACCGGCAGTGCCGTGGCCTCGAACTCCAGGCCACGCGAACGCACACGCCCCGCGTTGGCCAGGTACTGCACGCGGTTAGCCTCGTCATACACGTTGGCCTGGTAGCCATGCACTTCGGCCCAGAACAGGTTGGCGTTGAGCTGCAGGCGATCATCCAGCAGCGTGCTCTTGACCCCGATTTCGGCGTTGTTGACCCGCTCGGTGCCGACCAGCAGCGAGTCAGTGCCCAAGCGCGGCGCGGCGCCGACGGTAAGGTTGATACCCCCGGATTTCTCGCCATGGGTCAGGGTGGCATAACCCAGTATCTGGTCGTTGAAGCGGTAACTCAGGCCCAGCAGGCCAGAGGGGCTGAAGCTGTACTGGTTGAGATCCCCCGAGTCGTAGGCACCCACCCTGCCCTGGCGCGCCGCCGCTGCGGCGCCGGTGACCGCCGCGCCACCCGTAGGCGCATCACGGGTCACCCAGGCGCTTTTCTCCTCGTAAGTGCCGCGCACACCGGCGGTGAAGTCCAGGCGGTCGGTAAGGTGCCAGGTGCCCTGGGCGAACAGCGCATAGCTGTCGGTGTCGATGTGGCCATCACCGAGGGTGTTGACGTTGTTCAGGGCGCCGGCCGGGGTGATGTTCCAGATGTCTGCCTGAGGGCCGTAATAGGTGAAGGACTTATTGTCCAGGTCCTGCTTGAAGTAGTACGCGCCCACCACATAGTCGAAGGCGCCACCGGTCGGCGAAGCCAGGCGAATCTCCTGCGAATACTGCTTGTCGCGCACCGACACACCAGCGCTGTAGAACACCGGCACGTTGAGGCCATCGTCGTTGCGCGGGGTAAAGTCCCACCAGCGGTAGGCGGTGATCGAGGTGAGGGTGAAGTCGTTGGGCAAGGTCCAGTTGGCCTCGACCGAAGTGCCACCCTGGAACACCGTCACCTGCTGATCGGCATCGAAATTGACCTTGCGGTCCTTGCCCGACACCAGCGTCGCGCCGGCCTGCGCTGCCAGGCTCTCGTAGCGGTTGACGCCGTTGATGGTCGGGCCGGTGCTGTACAAGCTGAGGATGCCGTTGTTGGAATCTTCTTCGTTGTACTCGCCGATCCAGCGCAGGTTGAAGGTTTCGCTGGGCTTGAACAGCAATTGGGTACGAAAGCCCTGGCGCTTGCCGCCGTTGAGGTCGTCACCGTTGTGGATGTTCTTCACGTAGCCATCGTCTTCGGTGCGGTAGGCACTGATGCGCCCGGCCAGGGTGTCACTGATTGGCCCGGAGAAGCTGCCCTGGGTCTGCAGGTAGCCATCTTCACCAATCGACTGCTGAACGCTGCCCTCGCGGTGGAAGGTCGGCTTGCGCGTGGTGATGTTGAGCACACCGGCGGTGGTGTTCTTGCCGAACAGCGTGCCTTGCGGGCCGCGCAGCACCTCCAGTTGCTCGACATCCAGCAGGTCGAACACGGCCATGCCGGGGCGACCGAGGTAGACGTTGTCCAGGTAGATGCCGACGCTGCCTTCCAGGCCATCGCTGGCCGGGTTGTTGCCCAGGCCACGGATCGAGATGCTCGATTGACGGGCATGCACATAGGCGACGTTGGTGCTGGGCACCAACTGTTGCAAATCCTGCACGCGGTAGATGCGCTGGGTTTCCAGGGTTTCGCTGTTCAGCACGCTGATCGGCGTGGGCACGCTTTGTGCGGTTTCTTCGCGACGGCGGGCGTTGACGGTAACGGTGCCAAGCTTGGCCTCCTGCTCCACGGCAGGGGCTGTGCTGACAGGCGCTTCGGCAAAGCTGCCAGTGGATGCCGCCAGCAACACGCCAGCGGCCAAGGGTTGCAGGGTGAAGCGCGATGCGCGCGCAGGCCAACGGGAAACTCGGGACATGCTGATGCTCCTTGGGGCATGGGCCCTGAGCGAGCATTTCCGTTGGCGGAACCGAATCGCGGTCAGTCGGGCTTATATTCTTTTAAGTGATATAAATATTTGTAATTCATATTTAGTGGAATAAGTAACAGCCTTTATAAGGGGACTCACCCTTATCAGCAATTGCATTTGACCGAAGGTTTTAATGTAGAAAATGCATATCGATCTCCGTCAGCTGCGCCATTACATTGCCCTGGTCGAGCACCGCAGTTTCGTGGCCGCGGCCGCTGCGGTGAACCTGTCGCAATCGGCCTTCAGCCGCAGCATCCAGACCCTCGAGCACAACATCGGCTGCCGCCTGGTGGACCGCGCCAGCAAAGAGCTGGCCCCCACCCGCCAGGGTTTGCTGGTGTTGGAGCATTCACGGCGGCTGGTGCACGGGGCGCACAACCTGGTCAATGAAATTCACCAGTTCAACGGCGCTACCACCGGCGTGGTGCGCTTCGGCTCCGGCCCTGCGCCAGCGGGGGGCTTGGTGCCACGGGCAGTGGCGCGCTTCGTCGCCGAATACCCAGCGGCGCGCACGTGTTTTCAGGTGGATAACTGGCAGGCGTTGAACCGCAAGCTGATCGCCGAAGAGATCGAGTTTTTCGTCGCCGACACGCGCCAGTTCGAGTCAGACCCGGATTACCGCGTGCACAAGCTGGCGCCGCAGCGCTGGCACTTCTGCTGCCGCGCTGGTCACCCGCTGACCACGCGGCAAGCAGTGCAGGCGCGGGACCTGTTCGAATACCCATTGGCCACCACCTTTCGCCCGCCGAACATCCGCAAGGTCCTCAGCGACCTCAGCGGGCGGCAGGACTTTCTGCCCACGGTGGAATGCGAACATGGCTATGCGTTGCTGAATGTGGTGATGCATTCGGACACCATCGGCATTGCCTGCAATGCCAACCTGCGGCCGTATCAACGTGACGGGGGGCTGGTGGCGCTGAAGCTTTCGGACTTGGCGCCGGAGCACGAAGAAGCGTTTTATACCCGCTATGGGGTGGTGAGCCGGGTGGGGTATGGGTTGTCGCCGTTGGCGCAGGGGTTGGTCAGGCAGTTGATTGCCTGTGATACCGACCTATGAACAACCCTACCGCCCGCTGTGTGTGAGCAGCCTTGTGCTGCGAAGAGGCCGGCGCATGCCAAACGCAATGAGCCTGGCAGCACCGGCCTCTTCGCAGCACAAGGCTGCTCCCACAGACTGGGCAGTACTTAGCCTTTACGGGTTGTGCGGCTCAGTTGCCCATCCACCCCCACCGGCACCTCACCCGCCAACGTCACCCGCCGAACCACACGCGGCTGGGTGCCATAGTCATCCACCGCATAATGCTGCGTCGCGCGGTTATCCCAGATCGCCACATCCCCCGCTTCCCAGCGCCAGCGCACGGTATTTTCCAAGCGCGTGACATGCCCCTGCAGCACGGCGAACAGGTGCTGCGAATCGGCCAGCGAATAACCCTTGATGCGCTTCACGAAGTGCCCCAACTGCAGCGCCCGCTCACCGCTGACCGGGTGCACGCGCACGACCGGATGCTCGGTCTCGTACACCGTCGAGGTGAACACCTGGCGATAACGCTCCAACTTGGCCGGGTCGACGTCAGGCTTGAGGGACGCGTAGTCGTATTCGTTGCTGTGCACCGCCCACAACTTGTCGGCCAGCTCGCGCAGTGGCTCGGGCAGCTCCTGGTAGGCCGCTGCGGTATTGGCCCACACGGTATCCCCACCAGACGCCGGCGCCACCACGCTGCGCAGGATGGACGCCTTAGGGTAGGCATCGACGAAGGTCACGTCGGTGTGCCAGGAGTTGGCCCGCTGGCCTTCGGCACCATCGAGCTGCAGCAGGTAGCTGGTGCCATCGACCACCGGTACGGTGGGGTGGGCGACCGGTTCGCCCAGCAACTTGGCGAAGCCTTCCTGGCTTTGGTCGTCCAGGTGGGTCTGGCCACGGAAGAAGATCACTTTGTGCTCGACCAAGGCCGCCTGTATGGCATCGATCGTGGCGGCATCCAGGTCGGCAGAAAGCTTCAACCCGCGGATCTCGGCGCCGATACGGCCGGCAACCGGATGGATGTCGAGTTCAAGGGCGAGTGGCGCGGTGGCCAGGGCGGCATTGCTCATGGTCGTGGTCCTTGCGGTTATTGTCGGTTCAAAGGGTTAGCGGGCGGCCTGGACGGCCTGCTGCTGTTGCAGTGCGGTGTCGAGAAAGCGTGGTTCGACCCAGTCGGCAACCTGGAAGCCACGGCGGATCAGGCGCTCTTTGGCGGCCAAGTCGACGCCCTGCTGCAGTTGGGCCAGAAAATCAGCGTCCAGGCGTGGGTCGAAGTAATGCGCGAGGTTTTCCTTGGCCAAGTCATCGCTGAGGATGCTGCGCGGCCAGCTGGCGTTGTTTGCCACCAGGTCGACATAGGCGTCGCGGTTGTGTTCGTCACGCAGCCACGCGGTAGCCTGCTCCTGGGCATTGACCAGGCGCTGCACCAGGTCTGGGTGCTGGCGGATGAATTCGCCGGTGCCCAGCAAGACCGCTTGGGTGCTGCCGGCGCCTTGCAGGTCGCGGGAATTGACGGGCAGTTCGACCAGCCCGCGTTCACGCAGCGCCAGCAGGTTCGACAGGCCCCAGGTGGCATCGATCTGCTTGGCGGCGATTGCGGCGTTGGCAGCGTTGAAGTCGAGGTTGATCACCTTCAGGTCACGCTCGGACAGCCCCTGGCTGGCCAGCGCGCTGGCGAACGACAGCTGGTTGGCAGTGCCGCGGAACACCGCCACACGCTTGCCCTTGAGGTCGTGCAGGGTCTTGATGCCGGACCCCGGCACCACCCCCAGGTAGCTTTTCACCCCGCGCACGCCGGCCGACAGCACGCGCGTATCCAAGCCATTGGCCTTGCCGACGATCGCAGCCAGGTCCCCCAGGTAGGCAAAGTCGGCCTGGCCATTGGCCAGGGCCTCGTTCACCACCGGCCCTGCGCCCTTGAAGAAGTGCCAATCGATGCGGATGCCGTCCTTGGCAAATTCCTTCTCCAGCAATTGCTGGTCGCGCAGCACATCGACCACGCCCCCGGCGCTGTGTTTGCTGCCAGCGCTCAAGTCGGGCACGGCGATGCGGATGCTCGCTGGCTTGGCTGACTCGGCAGCGTGGGCGTTGAGGGTGAAGACCAGCCCAAGGGCGGTGATCAGGTGGCGTAGTGGGGTTTTCATGGCAAGGCTCCTTGGCAGGCTGCCACCGACGAAGGCCGGCGCTTTGGCCAGAAGCTAGGCAGGTCTGGTTAGAACCTCCAAAGATCAAAACTTCATTTTTTAGTAACCAGAAAGCATAAATCAGGCGCTATGCGGGCCTGCGGGGGGCTTGCGGGGAACGCATGGAAAATATGAGGAAAACGCAACGGTAAGGGGTTTGCGCATGCAAGGGTTGCATGCTCTTATCTCTTGAAATGCGCACTTATGAATTTTTAATTCCATTAGTGCATAAGATAACAACGCTTCGTTCGAGAGATGCCGATGAATGGAATTCTGAACAGGAGTTGGGGGTGGCTTCGGGGGCCGCTTCGCGGCCCTTTCGCGACGCAAGGCAGCGCCTACACGAGGGCTGCGTACCTTTCTTGGGTATTGCCGGTGTTGATCGCGGTGTTGTGGGTGGTCGCCAGCCAGCAACACTGGATGAGCGAGCAGATTTTGCCGGCGCCTTCGCGGGTGTGGGAGAGCGCGCTGGAGTTTGGCTCCGGGGAGCTTTGGGGGCACCTGTGGATAAGTGTGCAGCGGCTGTTCTGGGGCTTGGCGGTCGGGATTGTCAGCGGGTTGCTGCTGGGCACCTGGCTGGGGTCGTCGCGGCGGGCACAGACGCTGGTGCTGCCCACCTTCGTCGCGCTGGCGCAAATTCCCACCCTGGCCTGGATACCGCTGTTCATGCTGTTTTTCGGCATCGGCGAGTTGCTGAAGCTGGTGGTGCTGGTCAAAGCCGTGGTGGTGCCGGTCACCCTGCACACCCTGGTCGGTGTGCGCGATGCCCAACCCAAGCTGCGTGAAGCTGCAGCGGCGTTGCGCTTGCCCCGTCACCTGTTGTTCCTGCGGCTGCTGTTGCCCGCCGCCCTGCCCGCCTTCCTCACGGGCGTACGCCTGGCCCTGGCTACCGGCTGGACGTCGTTGCTGGCCGTGGAGCTGCTGGCCTCCAGCGAGGGCATCGGCTACCTGATGGTGTGGGGCAGGCAGTTGTTCATGCTCGACCTGGTGCTGCTCTGCATCCTGGTGATCGGCCTGGTTGGGGCGCTCATGGAGCAAGGCTTCTCGCGCCTGGAGAAACGCCTGCTGTTCTGGCCGCAACCCGCAACCGGCGAGCAGCAGCGCGGCCCGATCCCAAAAGGTTGGCAAAGCCTACTGCTGCCAATTGCGCTGCTGGCACTGTGGCAGTTCACCAGCAACGTTGGCTGGGTCGACCAGAACATCCTCACGTCACCGCTGGGCGTGCTGCACACCCTGTTCAGCGGGCTGGCGGACGGCACGCTGCCACAGGCGTTGCTGCTGAGCCTGCAACGCACCTTGACCGGCCTGGTGCTGGGCGGTGGCGCGGGTTTGCTGGTTGGCCTGCTGCTGGGGCTTTCGCAACGCGCCGAGCGCGTGTTCGGCCCGAGCCTGACGGCCGTGCGCCAAGTGGCGCTGTTTGCCTGGGTGCCTCTGCTTACGGCCTGGTTCGGCCTGGGCGAAGGCGCCAAGACTGTGTTCGTGGCCCTGGCGGCGTTCTTCCCGTTGCTGATCGCCACCCAGCGCGGTATCGCCGGGCTGTCGCCTCAACTGGGCGAGGCCGCCCGCACCTTGCGCCTGAGCCTGTGGCAACGCTTGCGCCGGTTGGTGCTGCCCGGCGCTGCCCCGGCGATTTTCGCCGGCCTGCGCCTGTCGCTGATCTACGCCTGGCTGGGCACCATCGGCGCGGAATACTTCATGCCTTCTGACGGCGGCATTGCCAGCCTGATGATCGGCGCCCAACAGCTGTTCCGCATGGACCAGGTGATGGCCGCCATGGTCCTGATCGGCCTGGTCGGCGCCCTGCTCGGTACCCTCGGACAACGCCTCGAATCGCGCGCCACGCGCTGGAGAACCGCATGAACGCCTTCAATACCTCGCACCTGCCTGCGGCCAATCAACCCGACGTCACCCCGCCATTGGTCAGCTTCGAGGGGGTCGGTAAGGTATTCCGCGTCGATGGCCAACCGTTGGAGGCCATTCACGATTTCAACCTGTCGATCAATGAAGGCGAATTCATCGCCATCGTCGGTGCGTCCGGCTGTGGCAAATCCACCCTGCTGCGCCTGCTGGTGGGGCTCGACACCGACTACAGCGGCAGCATCCGCGTCGACGGGCGCGCGGTCAGTGGCATCGGTGGCGAACGCGGCATCGTGTTTCAGGAACACCGCCTGTTCCCCTGGCTGACGGTGGAACAGAATATCGCCCTGGGGCTGGTCAACGAACAGCTGACCCAGGGTGAGCGCGCCCGGCGCGTGCATGAATTTGTGCTGCTGGTCGGCCTTAGCGGGTTCGAGTCGGCTTACCCGCACCAGCTTTCCGGCGGCATGGCCCAGCGCGTGGCAATCGCCCGCGGGCTGGTGGCCAGCCCACGGATCCTGTTGCTTGACGAGCCCTTCGGCGCGCTCGATGCGCTGACCCGCCAGCAACTGCAGGATGAACTGCTGGCCATTCGTGAACGTGCGGGTATCACCACCCTGCTGGTGACCCACGATGCGGAAGAGGCCACCTACCTGGCCGACCGGGTGGTCGTGCTGGAACCGCGCCCGGGGCGGATCAAGTCGGTGGTCGAAATCGACCTGCCACACCCGCGCCTGCGCACAGGCGTGGCGCTGCATGGGCTGCGCGAGAAGGTGCTGCACCAAATCACCGGTGCCGGCGGTTACCTACCACCCGTGGTTCGCCGAGTAGAAGGGCTGCGGCCCGAGCTGATCGCACTCTGATGGCCGGTAGGAGCAGCCTTGTGCTGCGAAGAGGCCGGCGATAACAGCACACGTCTGCGTTGCTGCCACTGGCCTCTTCGCAGCACAAGGCTGCTCCTACAGGCGTTATGCCCAAAGCGCGGGTAAAAACAGCTACAGATCAAGGCGATGGACGCAACCGAAACAGATGGGTATCATGCGTGCGCGTTGCACTCGTAGCTCAGCTGGATAGAGTACTGCCCTCCGAAGGCAGGGGTCGTGGGTTCGAATCCCGCCGAGTGCGCCATCTTCGAAAGCCCTGGGATTTTTCCCGGGGCTTTTTCGTTTGTGCGACATGTCGCGTTTCTGGTACTCCCGTACTGCAGAGCATTGGTGTTAGCGTGGGCACCTTCCCGTTTTTCGAACGGGTACCCCCAACAATGACTCGCGAAGGAATGCGCGCGCCCATGTACCTGAAAAAACTCACCGCTACCTCACTGCTGCTGGCCAGCATCGGCCTGTTCAGCGTACCGGCCCAGGCCAACCTCTCCCAGCAACAATCCGCGGCCATCATCAAGGCCTACGACGGCACAGAACTGGCGGACTTCAAACAGTTCATCGGCAAGCTCAACGGCAGCGACCTGGCCAAGGCCGACAACCTCGGCGAGACGCTGAGCGCGTACTTGGCCAACAAGCCGCTGGCCGACGAGCAACAGAACGAAATCAACCGCCTGCTGGGCCTGTATACCCGTATCAAGTACGGCAAGGCCGCCACCGAGACCCTGCGCGAACTGGTGGCCATCCCCACCTTCAGCGTCGATGGCGTACCGCAGCACGAGAACCCCGAGTTCCTGAAGATCGCGGACAAGATCAAAGCCCTGGCCGAAGGCTTTGGCCTGACGTTCCGCAATATCGACAACCGGGTCTACGAAATCACCCTGGGCGAAGGCAAAGAGGTGGTCGGCATCCATGCCCACGCCGACGTGGTGCCGGTCAACCCGGACAACTGGAAGCTGGACGATGGCACTCGCCTCGACCCCTTCAAGGTCACGCTGGTGGGTGACCGCATGTATGGCCGCGGCACCGAAGACGACAAGAACGGCATCGTCGTGGCGCTGTATGCGCTGAAAGTGGCCAAGGACGAAAAGCTGCCGCTGGCCCGGCAACTCAAACTGCTGGTGGACACCACCGAAGAAACCAGCGGTGACGCGATCCCTTACTACTTCGAGCGCAACCCGACGCCCGACTACAACCTGGCGCTGGACGGCGGCTACCCTGTGGTGATCGCCGAGAAAGGCTACGGCACGGTCATGGCCAGCTTCGCCAAGCGCGCCGCCACCGGCAAGGGCGCCGAAATCACCCACCTCACCGGCGGACTGGCCACCAACCAGATCCCGACGACGTCGGTCGCCACCCTGGCCAGCGACAAGCCTGCCGAACTGGCAGCCAGCCTGAACAAAGCCGGTGCCGCGTATGTGAAGGGCAACGGCGGTGATTTCAGCATCGATGCCAAGGTGGTCGGCAAGAACGTGCAGCTCACTGTGAAAGGCGTCTCGGCCCACTCCTCGGAGCCAGAGTCCGGGGTCAACCCGGTGGCGCGCATGCTGGTGTTCATCAATGGCCTGGGCAAGCAGGTGCCACTCAAGCACAACCAGTTCACCGACGCCGCCCGCTATGCCAGCGACAACTGGGGCCTGGACTACCTGGGCAAAAAGCTCGGCGTAGGCTTTGAAGACGCGTTCATGGGGCCGCTGACCGCCTCGCCGACCTTTGTCGGCGTGGACGACAAGGGGCTGAAACTGGCGGTCAACCTGCGTATCCCGAAGGGCAAGGAAATTGCCGTGATCAAGGATGACCTGGCGACCAAGCTGGATAAATGGAAGAGCACCAGCCACGTCCCAGTGGCCTTCGACTACAGCCTCGACGCGCCGATGTACCGCAACCCGGAGGGCGAGTGGGTCAAGGCCCTGCTTGCCGTGGCCAGCGAGAACCTGGGCATGAAGCACGAGTTTGGCACGTCGGCGGGGGCGACCTCGGTGCATGACTTGCCCAACGGCGTGCAGTTCGGCCTGGCCATGCCTGACGTGAAATACACCGGGCACAACGACAACGAGTTCAAGACCGTGGAGCAGTTCATGCTGGATCTGCAGGTAGTGAGCGAGATGGTCGCGCGCATCGGGCAGATGCCGAAGCTGTAGCGCAATCACCTGTAGGAGCAGCCTTGCGCTGCGAAGAGGCCAGTGACAACACAGTAGATCTGCGCTGTTGTCACCGGCCTCTTCGCAGCGCAAGGCTGCTCCTACAAGGGTGCGTATTACTCGGAAGGCCGGGTTATCGAAGGTCGGTACTCAGGCTAGGCGTGCCAAAGCCTTCCAACGTTGCGTTGGACGCATTCAAGTACTGCGCCCAGAAGTCGTTCAGCGCATCCATGGTCTTGCCAGAGCGGTAGGCATGCTTCACCGCGTCGGTGACCAGCCCAGCGCCAGACACATACACCCGGGCGCCTTGCAGGTCGGCGTACAGCCCCTTGCTCTGCGCAAGCTTCAGCTCGTTGCCAACGTTCAGCTGCTTGATCTGGTTGGCCGCGTAGAAGCTGGTGTAGTCGGAATGCTCGAGCATGTCCGAAATCAGGTACACCACCCGCTCCTGGATACCCTGCTCTTTGCCCATGTCTTCACCGACACGGCGCAGGGTGTTCATGATTTCGCTCTTGGGGATGTCCTGACGCGCCTCGCGCAGGCCCTTCACGAACAGCCCGCCGAAACCGGTCTGAAACGCCTTTTTCTGGGTCGCCAGGCACTGGTCCAGGCCACGCAGCTTGCGCATGTTCACATCGTCGCGAACCTCTCCCTGCAACGGCGTGTCCAGCTCGCCGGCATACACCAGGCGCTGATACTCACCCGGCAGGAACGCCGAGAAGGTATAGAGCCTGACGCGATCGCCCGGCTGCACGAACCGGTCGATCTGGCCCCAGGCGCTGCGCTGCAAGTCTTCTGGCATCGGGATGGTCTGATCGATGATCACCACCAGCTCGCGGCCGGAACCTGCAGGCTTGATGTCTGCCAGGCCGTTGCGCGTGTAGCAGCTCTGCAGATCGTTGCGTTCGGCGGCCAGCGCTGCACACGGCAGCGCCAGCGCCAGGATCAGGGCCTTGGCAAGCCTCATGACAGCATGCCCTCCTTCTTCGCAGGGAACAGGCCAAGGGCCTTGAGTGCTTGCTGTTGCTCGCGGATGTCGCGCAGTTGCGCCTCGCTGACATTCAGCGCACGGCTGGCGGCGGCCAGGCTTTCTTCCGGCAGGCCAGTCACATCGTGGAACTCGGAGGCCTTGATAGCGACCGGCTCGGCCACTGCAGCAGCAGGGGCAACAGGGGCTACGGCAGGCGCAGGCTCGACCGGCATCGCGGCGACAGCGACGGCTACAGCCGCGGGTGCTGGCGCAACGGTTTCAATCGTCCGGGCTGGCTTCTCTGGCTGCTCCGATACTTTGTCAGCCTTGTGTTCGACGAAGCTCAAGAAATTGCGGCGGGCGGTGTTTTCCCCATCCAGTGCAGTCAGCACATTGGCATCGGTGTGATCACGGCTGGACAACAAGGTCTGCAAGCGGCGCAGCTTGTCATCGGCATGGCTGGCGATGGCCGAACGCTTCTGGTCCATCGCATCGAGCATTTCTTCGGAGGTGGCGTACTTGTGCGTACGCTGCCAGGCGGTGTGCGAGTGCGTACCGGCGAAGAAGTAGCGGCTGGCCAGCCACAGGCTGATGCCCTGGATCGCCACGTAGATCAGCGACAGCATCACGTAGGTCGTTAGGCTGGCCTTGCGGATCGCCTGCATCTTGTCGTCGATGGTGGCGTTATCCGCTTCATCGTTGATGGCCTGGGATTCTGCTGGCAGGTCGAACGGCGAGCCCGCGGTGCTGCTTTGCGTGGACGCTTCGGCACGCATGCCGTTGACCATCTCGGTCTCGATGCTGTCCAGGGTGGCCGAACGGATGAGGAAGGCACCAATGGCCATGGCCACCACGAACGCACCGCAGGTGATCAACCAGAAGAACTTGCGCGTGACGTTGGCGTTCACGTCCTTCACACGGGCCAGCAACTGCTCGTAGTCAGGCTTGTCCGAGTCGCTGAAGGAGTCTTCCAGGTTGATGGCTTTGTTGGCTTTCAGCGAGCGCGAACGCTTGGAAGGCTCTTCACCCTGCCACCAATGGCGGGCGCGAGCGACCAGGCTGTTGTGGTGCACCGCGTGCCCGGCAGCCTCGGCCAGAAACGCCGACGCAACGGCCAGCAGAATCGCCACGAATGCCGTCAGCCAGTGACGGTCATTGGTCGACGCGTCCATGTTGACCCAGCCGGCGACCACATAGGCAAACCCCATGGCCTCGATCACCACCAGCAACAGGACAACCGCCAACACCCACCACGGCCGTGCAGAACGGCCGGCCTCACCGGCCTTGGACAGGTAGTCCAGGTAGGCACTGTAGGCGTTCGCGTCCTTGGCGTAGAGCTTGAACTTCTTGTTGTACACGTTCGACAGGGTGACTTCGTGGTTGATCCAGCCTTCAGCGTCGACCGAAGCCGGCTTGCGCGACAGGCGCGCGACCGTACCGATCAAGGGGAAGCTGTGCCAGACACGGGTCAGGAAGTAGGAAACCTCTTCCCAATAGTTACGCACGATCACCGCAGTGATCAGCAACGAAAGCAGGCCGGCAGAGAGCAACTGATTGGCGAGAATCAGTGATTTAAGTGCAGCGAGCGAAAAGTCTTCCATTCAGGACGTCCTTGACTGGGGTTATTTGGTAGCCGGGATCGGCTTGTAGGAAGCGACGAACGCGTCACTGCCGGCGGCATAGAACAAGGCACCTTGGCTGACCTCGGCGTTGCCTTTGCTGAATACGATGTCCATGCACGAAATCGATGCCTGGGCATCACTGGCGAAGACCCGGTAGAGCACTTCGCTTTCGCCTTCATAGGTGTTGGCCACGGCCTTCATGGTGCGTGGTTTGTGCTGCGTGGGCTGTTTGTAGTCTTCGACCAACTGCAGGATCGGCTGGCGGTCGACCATGGCGTTCTCACGCAAGATCGATACTGGCGACACGGTCACCAGGTGCCCGTTGACCAGGTTGGCCCAGACCCGGTTGTTGTAACCCGGCAGGTAGTCCTTGGTGGCGCGGCGCTGCAAAGGTTGGTCGTTGACCATGCTCAGCACTTCGCCGGCATTGCGTGGGCGGTCGGCCTCGCAGCTGGACATCGGCATCTGCGCGGCGTATGCGCTGCTGATCAGCGTGAAGCCACTCTGTTTCGGCTTGATGCTCTGCGCCATGGTCCAGCTGTAGTTGGCCACGGGGGTACCGGCGAAATCGACCTGCGGACGCACAGCTGCAACAGCCTTCGCGGTGCTGGTGCTGGTGCTGGTGCTGGTGCTGCTGGTACTGGTGGTTGCGCTGGCGGTACTGCTGGCCGTGGCAGGCGTACGCTGTGCCGTGGTCGGCTTGCTCGCGGCAGGCTTGCTGCTCGCGTGTGCGGTAGTGGTCGCCTGCCGAGGTTTGGCAGCGGTCGAGGTGCCGTAGTGCAGGTAGCGGGTGTTGCCCGCTTCTGCCTGGGCGCGCATTACCAGGGCCTGTTCGTTGGCCAGCTCGACGATTTCCACACGGCGGTTCTGGCCACGCAGCAACGGGTCGCTGTTATCGGCAATCGGGCGCGATGCCCCGGCGCCTTGGTAATAGATGGCACTGGCCGGGATGCCGGCCTGCAGCATGACCTTGCCCACGGTCTTGGCGCGGCGCTCGGACAGCTTCTGGTTGAAATCGGCATTGCCCACGGCATCGCTGTGGCCAACGATCAACAAGCGACGTGCCTGCGCCTCCTTGGCGGCGGCCTGCTTGTCGGTGGCGGCCGGCTTGGCATACATCTGCGCCAGCTTGGCCACGGCGCGCTGGCCGTTGGGGGTCAGTTGGTCGGAGCCAGTGGCGAACATCCCGGTGTCTTCGATCTGGGTCACCAGGCCCGCCTGTTCAGGGACGGCGGTCACCACCGCAGCCGAGGCAACGGTCAACTTCTCGGTGGTGATCTTCAGGTTCTCTTCCTTGGCGATGCGGTCAAGCTCCTGCAAGCGCGACTGCCAGACATAACCGGCGATGCACCCCAACGTGCCGCCGACTGCAACGCCCGGCAAGATGCCGTCCTTGCCTTTAAGGGCATAACCGGCAGCGCCCCCGGCGACAACCCCGACACCACAGAGCACGGGCATGCCGTAGTCCCTGCCAATGTCTTTAACGCTCTTGGAAATATTGTCGATCTGTTGGCTGCTGCAACCGGCAGCGGTGATGAAGGCGCAACTGAGCGCTGTGAGGCGAAACATGCTTTGCATTGCGGCTCCTTGCCGAAACAGGTCTGGATGATGGCAACTTGACATGCATTGTCACAGATTACCGGGGATTTTGCCCCACCCAGGTAAGCATCTCCAGCGCCGGATACACGGCTTGCCGGAGTGCTTGGTACACAATCGATTCAACCATGACGTTTTTCAATCGCCTCCATGCCGTTTCCTGCATTGCCGTGCAGAGCGCCGTGCCGGATGCTTTATTTACATTGAGACAGCGCTTTTTCCACCCGCAGAGGCCCGTATGAAAAACGTCGAACAAATCCTCAAGACCAAGTCGAAGCACCAGACCGTTTACACCATCGGCCCGGACGACTCGGTACTGGACGCCCTTAAACTGCTGGCGGAGAAAAATATCGGTGCGCTGCCCGTGGTGGAGAACAACCAGGTGATCGGCATCGTCAGTGAGCGGGATTATGCCCGCAAGCTGGTGCTCAAAGGCCGTTCGTCAGCGGCAACGCCGGTACGCGAGATCATGAGCGCCCCGGTGATTACCGTGGAACCCAAGCACAATCTGGAATATTGCATGAACCAGATGACCAACCTGCACCTGCGTCACCTGCCGGTGGTCAGTAATGGCGAACTGCTGGGCCTGTTGTCGATTGGCGACCTGGTGAAGGAAACCATCGCCGAACAGGCCAACCTGATCCTGCAGCTGGAGCAGTACATCCGCGGCGAGTAAACCGCCTCAGTGATAGGCGCGCTCCAGTTCGTCCAGTTGGTGGTCGAAGCTGCGCAGGCGCGCCGACCAGGTGTACACCAGCACTTCAAGGTCGCGGTTGAGCACGGCAGTGGTGCCATTGCCCGTGCTCGTCGGCTCGCCCAGGTCGAGCTGATAGCGTTCGCGGGCCATGGCCGCCGCCACGCTGGAGAGGTCCCGTGCGTTGGCCAGCCAGTGGTGGTGGTGATCGTGGATTTCACGGTCGAGCGCCCGGCACTGGCGCTTTAAGGCGTCCAGGCTTTGCTCCAGCGGGGTGCCCTTGAGCTCACCCATGACTTCTTCGAAGGTGCGCCCGGAGTGCCAGTAGCTGCCCCAGAAATAGCGGTCGAATACCGTTTCGACCCGGCGCAGGGCAACCTTGGTGTTCCAGATGGTCAGCAACGTTCGCCCCTGGATCACCTCACGCTTGTTCAGGCGCAACTGTTGCCAGGCGATCCAGGTCAGCGCCACCAGCGCAACCGCCACGGTGACCGCGGCGGCGGCGTAGAGAAACTGCACCGCCTGGTTCATCTGTTGCGTCTGCCTGATGCCATAGAAGTAACTGGCCGTCAGCGTGCCCAGGATCGTCACGGAGCACCAGAACCCTGGTGCGTAGGGATCTTTCATCGCGCTATCCCCTTATTGTTTTCCTGAGCATAGCAACGGCCAATCACTCGTCAGGTGCCGCTCGGCGCTTTATTTTCGGGGGCGGCGCAACGCCTCGTTGAGTTGGTCGAAAGGGACTGCCCAATCAGCATCTTCGTTGATGCTGTCCTTGAGGAAGTTGCGCTGGGCATCGGTCCAAAACGGGGCATCGACCAGCTTGATCTCGTTTTGCAGCGGCGAGTGGCTGGTGATGAATTGATCGATACTCAAAGCATCGTCAGGCAAGCCCAGCTGTTTGAACAGCTCGGCGAATGGATGGATCGGTGCTTCCATGATTCCTCCTAAAAGCCGGTCAGGCCGTCCACGACGCCCGCCCGGCGTTGGCTTGAGAACATCAGCACAGCTCACGCACTTCGGCGTGCGGTACCAGCTTCATGAACTGCTCCATGCTCATGTGGATCAGGTGATCGTGGTCACCCGCCTCCAGGTAGACATCACCTTGCCGGGTAAGGGTCGGGTCGAGCAGCATTTTTATATCGTAGGCATCGCCAAGTGCCGGCACTGCGCCGCGTTCGCAATCGCCGAACAGCGTCGGCAGGCCGCTTTCGCGGGTCAGTTGCCAGGCGCCCGACATGCGCACCTTGCTCATGTCCAGATGCCGGTTGGCTGGTAGCACGGCCAGGATGTAGTTGCCATGCCGGTCATCGAGCACCACCGACTTGGCGACCCGCTCGGCGGGTACACCGGCCGTGCGTGCCGACTCCAGGCTGGTGGCTGAATGTGGATGGGGAATGATGTCGTAGTCGCAGTTGGCCTTGTCCAGGCGGGCCTGCAGGGTCTTTGCCATACGCATGATGCACCTCCGGTATTGCGCCCCCAATCTTCAATTTTAGGCCTTGGCCCGGCAGGCATGACTAAACTTGTGTAATAGGGACGAACGAGGTGACGACAGGTGGCCGCTCGCTGGTGGCGCTGGCTGTTGCTGTTAATGCTGCTTGGGCTGGCACCGGGCAGCCAGGCAGCGCCCGGTGCCGTCTGGGTGTTGAGCATCGACGATGCCATCGGCCCGGCCAGTGCCGACTACCTGGTGCGCAGCCTGGACCAGGCCCATGCACAAGGCGCGCAACTTGTGGTCATCCGCATGGATACCCCTGGTGGCCTGGACAGCGCCATGCGCCAGATGATCAAAGCCATCCTCGCCAGCCCCGTGCCGGTTGCCAGCTTCGTCGCGCCCAGCGGTGCACGGGCCGCTAGCGCTGGCACTTACATCCTTTATGCCAGCCATGTCGCAGCCATGGCCCCCGGGACCAACCTGGGCGCGGCCACCCCGGTGCAGATCGGCGGCCCCCCGGGCATGCCCAAGGACGACAAGGCCAAGCCCAGTGGTGATGAACAAACCCTCGCCCGCAAGCAGGTCAATGACGCTGCTGCCTACATACGCGGCCTGGCGCAGCTGCGCGGGCGCAATGCCGATTGGGCGGAGCAGGCCGTGCGCGAAGCCGTCAGTTTGTCGGCCAGCGAGGCGTTGCGGCTGAAGGTGGTCGACCTCGTGGCGACTGACCTGCCCGACCTGCTGCGCCAACTCGACGGCAAAACACTGGACGCTGCCGGCCAGCCGCAGCAGATGCACACCCGCGCAGCCAGCCTGGTCGAACATCTGCCGGACTGGCGCACACGCCTGCTGGCGGTCATCACCAACCCCAGCGTGGCGCTGATCCTGATCATGGTCGGCGTGTACGGCCTGCTGTTCGAGTTCATGAGCCCCGGCTCCACCGTAGGCGGCGTGATCGGCGGTATCTGCCTATTACTGGCGCTGTATGCCCTGCAATTGCTGCCGGTGAGCTACGCCGGGGTGGCGCTGATCCTGCTCGGGCTGGCGTTCATGATTGCCGAGGCGTTCTTGCCCAGCTTTGGCGTGGTCGGCTTTGGCGGCATCGTGGCCTTCGTGGTCGGCGCAGTGATTTTGATGGACACCGACGTGCCTGGGTTCGGCATCCCCTTGCCCTTGATCGCCAGCCTGGCAGTGCTGTCGGCGCTGCTCATCGGTGGCGTGCTGGGCATGGCCCTGAAAGCGCGCAAGCGCGCCCTGGTGAGCGGCGATGCCGGCTTGGTCGGGAGCCTGGTCACGGTCACTCAGGTGCTGGCAGACAACCCGTTCTGCGGTTCGGTGCAGGCGCAGGGCGAACAGTGGCAGGTTCAGTGCGCGACGCCACTGCAGCCTGGCCAACACGTGCGAGTCACGGCGCGCCGTGGCGTGATGCTGGAGGTCAGCGCTGCTGCACCTGCGGCCCAAGGAGAATGACGATGTTCATGCAATTGGGTTTCGGCGCCCTGCTGATGCTGCTGGGCGTGTTGTTGCTGTCGGCGTTCCGGATCTTGCGCGAGTACGAGCGCGGCGTGGTGTTCCAGCTGGGACGGTTCTGGCAGGTGAAAGGGCCGGGGTTGATCCTGCTGATCCCGGTCATCCAGCAGATGGTTCGGGTCGATCTGCGCACGGTCGTGCTGGATGTACCGCCGCAGGACGTGATCACCCGCGACAACGTCTCGGTCAAGGTCAATGCCGTGCTGTACTTTCGCGTGCTCGAACCACAAAAAGCGATCATTCAGGTCGAAGACTTTCTCGTCGCTACCAGCCAGCTGGCCCAGACCACCTTACGCGCCGTGCTTGGCAAGCATGAGCTGGACGAGCTGTTGGCCGAGCGCGAGCAACTGAATGCTGATATCCGCCAGGTGCTGGACGCGCAAACCGATGCCTGGGGCATCAAAGTGGCCAATGTCGAGATCAAGCACGTCGACCTCAACGAATCGATGGTGCGTGCCATCGCGCGCCAGGCCGAGGCCGAACGTGAGCGACGGGCCAAGGTGATCCATGCCGAAGGGGAGTTGCAGGCGTCCGAAAAACTGATGCAGGCGGCGCAGATGCTCAGCAAGGAGCCAGGGGCGATGCAGTTGCGCTACATGCAGACGCTGGGGGCGATTGCCGGGGACAAGAGCTCGACCATCGTCTTTCCACTGCCGCTGGATTTGCTCAAGGGCTTTGTGGAAAAGCCGAAATAACCGGGGGCGCTTGTGCGCCCCCGATGGCCTGTCAGATAGGCGCGCGACGCAGGGTCGCGAGGAAGGTTGCCGCGCCGATGAACAACCCGGCAAAGGTGCGGTTCAGCCGCTTCTGCTGTTTGGGTGTACGCAGCAGGCGCAGCACCCGCGAAGCCAGGCCGGTGTAGCCCGCCATCACCAGCATGTCGACGGTGATCATGGTGACGGTGATGGCCACGTACTGCGGCAGCAGGGCCTCATGTGGGTTGATGAACTGCGGCAGCACCGCCAGCATGAACACCAGTGCCTTGGGGTTGCTGACGTTGACCAGAAAACCACGGAACACCAGGCTCAGCGGTTTGCCGATCGGGCGTACGGCAGACTCTTCGCTCATGTCCATCGGCAGCGCGCGCCATTGCTTGTAGGCCAGGTAGACCAGGTAGGCAACGCCAAACCACTTGATCACCGTAAAGGCGGTGGCGGAAGCGGCGAGGATAGCGCCGACGCCGGCGGCGATGATGGCGATCTGTACGATCAGGCCAATCTGCAGGCCTAGCGCGTTCCAGTAACCGCGCCAGAAACCGTACTGCAGGCCGCTGGACATCGAGGCAATCGCCCCGGCCCCCGGTGAAAGGCTGATTACCCAACACGCGGCAAAGAAGCCCAACCACACTTCCATCGACATCACACACCTCGCTCGAACATATGTTGCAAAACGTTAAGCTAAGATGTTGGCGAAAAAATAACCAGCGGATTTTGCAGATTTTGGGCCAGTTATTCCTGTGGCATGGGCGCGACCCCCCTTTGCGCCTGACACGAACAGATGTAGGAGCAGCCTTGTGCTGCGAAACGCCGCGCGAGCGGCGCTCGATCTCACAGGCGCTAAAAGGCTCCCGCCCTACGCCCCAAAGACCTCAGCTTCAGGACAGCGCCTCAAGCTCGGCCTGCATGCTTTCCAACGTTTCCAGCGCTTCCATCCAGGCTTCTTCAAGCTCGCCTTCGCGCTGCTTGAACTTGCTCTGGCGGGCCAGCACATCGCGCAGTTCGTCCTTGCGCGCGGCCTCGTACAGGCCACTGTCGCCCAACGCTGTTTCGATCTCAGCCAGTTGCGCATGCACCTGGTTGAGCTCGGCTTCCAGCTTGTCGGCCGCCTTCTTGTGCGGTGCCAGTTGCTGACGCAAGGCCGCTGCAGCCTGGCGCTGAGCTTTCTTGTCGGTCTTGTCCGGGTTGGCCGGGGTGTTGCTGACCGGCGCGTTGCGCTGACGGTACTCGACCAGCCAGCGGCTGTAGTCTTCCAGGTCGCCATCGAACGTATCGACCTTGCCGTCAGCCACCAGCAGGAAATCGTCGGTGGTGCTTTTGAGCAGGTGACGGTCGTGGGAAACCACCACCACAGCACCGGCGAACTCCTGCAAGGCCATGGTCAGCGCCAGGCGCATTTCCAGGTCCAGGTGGTTGGTCGGTTCGTCGAGCAGCAACAGGTTCGGCCGTTCCCAGGCGATCAGCGCCAGGGCAAGGCGGGCCTTTTCACCACCGGAGAAATTCACCACCGGCTCGTCGACACGGTCACCGTGGAAATCGAAGCCGCCGAGGAAGTCGCGCAGCGTCTGCTCACGCTCGGTCGGGGCAATCCGCTGCAGGTGCAACAGCGGGCTGGCCTTGTCGTCGAGGGAGTCGAGCTGGTGCTGGGCGAAGTAGCCCACCGCCAGGTTCTCGCCACGCACCAGGCGCCCGGACAGCGGCTCCAGCTCGCCGGCAAGGTTCTTGATCAGGGTCGACTTGCCCGCGCCGTTGGGGCCGAGCAGGCCGATACGCGCACCCGGCACCAGCTGCAGCTTGACCTTCTCAAGGATGGCCTTGTCGCCATAACCCAGGCGGCCTTCGGACATGTCCAGCAGTGGGCTGGAGATTTTCTGCGACTCACGGAAGACGAAGTCGAACGGCGAATCGACATGCGCCGCCGACAACTCTTCCATGCGCTCCAGGGCCTTGATCCGGCTCTGGGCCTGGCGGGCCTTGGTGGCCTGTGCCTTGAAGCGGGCGATGTACTTTTCCATGTGCGCACGCTGGGCCTGCTGCTTCTCGTAGGCTTGCTGCTGTTGCGCCAGGCGCTCGGCACGGGTGCGCTCGAAGGCGGTGTAGCCGCCCTTGTACAGGTTCAGCTTGCGCTGCTCGACGTGCACCACGTGGTCGACCACGGCATCGAGGAAATCGCGGTCGTGGGAAATCAGCAACAGGGTGCCGGGGTAGCCCTTGAGCCAGTCTTCCAGCCAGAGGATGGCATCCAGGTCCAGGTGGTTGGTGGGCTCGTCGAGTAGCAGCAGGTCGGACGGGCACATCAGTGCCTGTGCCAGGTTCAGGCGCATCCGCCAGCCACCGGAGAAGTCACCGACGCGGCGGTCCATCTGTTCGTTGGTGAAGCCAAGGCCGGCCAGCAATTTGCGTGCTCGGGCATCGGCGGTATAGCCATCGGCACTTTCCAGCTCGCTGTGCAGGCGCGCCAAGGCCGTGCCGTCGTGCGCCGTTTCGGCGATGGCAAGCTCGGCCTGCACCTTGCGCAGGCGCACGTCGCCATCGAGCACATAGTCCACCGCGAGGCGATCGAGGTTGTCGACCTCCTGGCGCATGTGGGCGATGCGCCAGTCGCCGGGCAGCTGGCAATCGCCGGAATCGGGCGAAAGCTCACCGCGCAGCAAGGCGAACAGGCTGGATTTTCCGGCGCCGTTGGCACCGATCAAACCGGCCTTGTGGCCGGCGTGCAAGGTCATCTCGGCGCCTTCTAGCAAGCGCTGCGGACCACGCTGTAAAGTGAGGTTGGATAGTCTGATCATGATGGTCGCGGAGTCTACCAGCTTCCTCGGCCCGTAGCGTGAGTGGAATCATGTACACCGACCTGTGGAATCACGCCCTGGCCTTGTATGCCAGGGCCGGCGTGGAAGAGGCCTGCCTTGACGTGCAAGCGTTGGGCGGTGACGTTTGCCTGTTGCTCTGCGGCACCTGGCTGCAAGCACGCGGCGTGGCCGCGACAGGTGAGCGCGCACAAGCCCTGCGCGACATTGCCGAACCTTGGCAGCGTGAGGTGGTGACGCCATTGCGTAACCTGCGCCAGCAATGGCGCACGGCAGCGCACAACGATGCGCAGTTGGCAGCGTTGCGTGAGCAAGTAAAGGGGTTGGAATTGCAGGCCGAGAAGGCCTTGCTGGAACGCCTGCAGGCGTGCTCGCAACAGTGGCCCGCGGACTCGCACGAGCCCACGGACGACTGGCTGGCCCGGCTAGCGCCGGACCAGGCCCAAGATCACCGCGCGCTGCATCAATTGCGCGTCGCGGCGGCAGCGCTTCAGGATGCCGAAGACGGCGCCTGAGCCGGGGTGCTGGCGGGTGCCGACGGTGCTGCGGCCGGGCTGGCCGAGTTGGTCGCGGCGGCAGGCGCGCTGGTGGCAGCCGTGGCGGGCTTGGTTTCAGCTGGCTTGCTCGCGGCTGGTTTGGCAGCAGCCGGTTTTGCAGCAGCTTTCACCGCCGGTTTTGCAGCCGGTTTGGCGGCAGCACGCGCGGGTGCTTTAGCGGCAGCCGCGGGCTTGGCAGCAGGCTTGGCCGCAGGTTTTGCAGCTGCAGGTTTAGCTGGGGCTTTGGCCGCTGCAGGTTTGGCTGCCGGTTTAGCAGCGGCGGCTTTGGCTGGCGCCTTGGCAGCAGCTGGCTTGGCTGCGGGTTTTGCAGCTGCAGCCTTGGCCGGTGCTTTGGCAGCGACGGCTTTAGCGGCTGGCTTGGCCGCAGGTTTGGCGGCGGCGGTTTTGGCGGGTGCCTTGGCGGCAGCGGCTTTTGCTGGCGCTTTGGTGGCAGCGGCTTTGGCGGCTGGCTTGGCGGCAGCAGCTCTGGCCGGCGCCTTGGCTGCAGGTGCTTTGGCGGCAGGTTTGGCGGCCGTGGCGCGTGCTGTTGGCTTGCTGGCAGCCTTGGCCGGTGCTTTAGCAGCAGCTGGTTTTGCAGCCTTGGCAGCGACGGCGCGCTGGTCCAGTGCCTTGCTCGCGGCTTCACGCACCTTGCCCACACCTTGGGCCAGCTTCAGGCTGTCCTGGGCATCACGCTTGAGCTGTTGGATGTAGGTACGGGTCTGGGTCTGGCGGTCCTTGAGCGAGTCGAGCAACCCTTCAAGTTCACCGATCGCTTTTTGTGCCTTGGTCTGCGCCTTGGCTTTACCTGCCTTGGCCGCGTCCTGCAGTTTCAGGCGACCGTTGTGCAGTTTCTCTTGTGCCTTGCCACGTTGCTTTTCCAACTTGGCCAGCAGTTTTTCCGCATCAGCCAGCGCTTGCGAGCAGGCATCTTCCAAATGTTCGAGCAGGCTGCCCGAAAGTTGCTGGAGCAGGTGCAACGGCGTACTTACTGGCTTCTTTTTGGCCGACATGGTTTACCTCCTGGCTGACGAGATTGCGGCTCATACTATGCTTCTGCTGCTACCGCCGCTAGGGCATGTTGACAGTAATATTTACGCCGCGTTGCATGCCTGGGCAAAGTTGTTATCTTGCAGCTCCGTGAAAGTGTAGTTGCTGAATTAAGCGTTGCTCATATTTGGCAGATACAGGCCAACCCCGATGTTGGCTGCCACGGCCCGCTCATTGCGCAGGAACTGTCCATGCCGCGTTTTCTTGTTTTAGGTTTGTGCCTGGTGGCGCCTTTTGCCCTGGCCAATGCAGACGACCACGACCTGGCCTACAGCCTGGGTGCCAGCCTGGGCGAGCGGCTGCGCGAAGAGATGCCGGGGCTGCAACTGGACGCCCTGGTCGAAGGCCTGCGCCAGTCCTATCAAGGGCAACCACTGAAGCTCGACAAGGCACGCATGCAGGCTGTGTTGCAGCAGCATGAAGCGCAAGCCGACAACGCCGCCGAGCAGGCTCAGGCAGAAAAACTCAAGGCGGTGGAAACACGCTTCATGGCCAACGAGCGGGCACGTGCCGGTGTGCATGAACTGCCCGAAGGCGTGCTTTACAGCGAACTGCAAAGCGGCGCCGGCGCGCAGCCGAAAGCGGGTGGCAAGGTACAGGTACGCTACGTGGGCAGGTTGCCGGATGGCTCGGTGTTCGACCAAAACCAACAGCCGCAGTGGTTCAGCCTGGATTCGGTGATCGAAGGGTGGCGGGTGGCGTTGCCTCGGATGCATGCAGGCGCGAAATGGCGCCTGGTGATTCCGTCGGCGCAAGCCTACGGTGCCGAGGGCGCGGGTGACCTGATCGCGCCCTATACCCCCTTGGTATTCGAGATCGAACTGCTGGCGGTTGGCGACTGACGCCACGCCTCAGGCTTCGACCGTGCCCTCTTCCTTATGCGCGTTGTGCAGCACCTCGATCAGGCAATCCTCCAGCTCGAAGCGCTCGTGCAGCAGGCCGCCCAGCTTGGCCAGTTTTTCGGCGAAGCGCTCGGGGTCTGTGCACTCGCCCTTCTCGCAATGGTCATTGAATGCCAGTGCGATCTGGGTGCTGTCATCGATGCGCGGGTTGATCTGCGTGGCCAGTTCAAGGCCGCGAGTGTCGCCGAAGGCCTTGGCTTCACTGACCAGCTGTTCGCTGACTTCGAAATGCCAAGCCGAGACATAATCGACCAGCACCGCGCAAAAATCGCGGTTCTTGTCCTTGTCGGCGAAGGCTGGCTTGGCGTCGCGCAACGCGCGGAAAGCCTGCACCAGTTCATGGCGCTCCTCCAGCCAACGGTCGATCAGCTTGTGAACCCCACCCCAGCGTTCCTGGGCGTTCTGACAACTATCGAGCATGGCGATCTCTTCCCTTCTGGGTAGATGCCGCTGCACCTCGCACCACGACCGCGCAGCACAAAGGTGACATCAGCAGGACGGCATCGAGCAGTTGTATTTTCGGTATGCGTGCTGGGAGATTATTCCCGCGCGTGCTGACCATCAAGGTACGCAGCAGACAAAGTTCATACAAGTGTTTAATACCCCGTTACAACACCATTGGTCGCGATAGCGTTCCAGGCTTGCGCCAGGTCAATCGCCTGCCAGGGTGCGGAAACGATACGCCAGCAGGCGGCTCAAGGGCAGCGCGCCCAGCAACAGGAATGCCAGCAGGCTCCATTCAGGCAGTGTCAGGTCAACAAAGCTCCAGGTCAGCGCGTTGCAATCCGGGCCACCCAGCAGCAATTGCCGCGCGGCTTCACGCCAGGATTGCTCGAACACATCCCAGATCGGAGCCGGGCACACGTGAACTGCCCCACCCGCCCCTTGCAGCCAGACATGCCGTGCCGCCAGCAACGCCCCCGCCGCCGAGCAGGCCAACAGTGCTTGCGCGTAACGACGAATACCCGACCTGCCCGGTGCCTGCAGCACTGCGCACAGGCAAAGCAGCCCATACAGGCCCAGTAACAAACGTTGGCTGAAGCACAACGGGCACGGCACCAGCCCCAGGGCACTTTCCAGGTGAAATGAACCGGCCAGCACAGCCAACGCGGCAAGGCAGGCAGGAAAGAAAAAAGTGCGTAAACGGGCCGGCAGCATGGGCGATGGAGGTCCCGGGGAATGAAGTGGCTTGAAACGGTAGAGGAAATAACCGCTGTGTTTCAAGGCGCTACAGGGACGACAAGTCGCTGAATAGCAAAGGAAGTTTCCTGCCTGGCAGTAGGAAACGTCTTAAGAAATGGACTGCAGAACTAACTTATATCTCCGGACAAGTTACCCGCCCCCTTAGCCCGCACGCTGGCGCGAACTAAGGGGTAACCCAGGTAAAACGCTTAGGCGTAACTCAGGCGCGCACTGCTTCTGGCAACGGCAGCGCCAGCAAGCGCTCATCCAGCAAGCCGAGGCCTTCCTGGAACAGCTGGTTGCTGCGCTCGGTCTCGCCAAGGCCGGCGAGCAAACGGGCCAATTCGGCACAGGTTTCCGGGTTGCGCTCCATCTGCAAGCTGCTTTCCAGATAGTCCCGCGCCTTGCCCCACAGGCGGTTCTGCAAGCTCAGGCGGCCGAGGGTCAGCAGCAGGCTTGGGTCCTGTGGATGCGCCTTCAGCCAGCCTTCGGCTGTTTGCAACTGGCGCGCCGGGTCATCACCGCGCACCAGGCCATACAAGCGGGCCAGGTGGCTTTCGTACTCACGCTTGAGGGCCGTGCGCAGCACGTGCTCGGCTTCACCCTGGGCGCCGACCTGGCGCAGCTGCTCGGCGTAGGCCAGCACTAACTGCGGCTCCTGGCGCTGGGCGGCAGTCAGTTGCTGCCAGGCACGTTCCAGGGCCTGACGCGCACTTTGCGCATCCTCGCCGCGGGTTGTCGCCAGGCTCAGGTTCTGGCCCCAAGCACGCTTTTCAAGCTCGGCAAGCTCAGCCGCTGGCAGCACCTTGCCCTTGCGCAGGTCAGGCAGCAGGCGAATCAGCGCCGACCAATCGCCACGTTCCAGGTACAAGCGCTGCAGCAGGCGCAGCACCTGGGTGTTATGCGGGTGCCGCGCCTGCATCGCCAACAGGGTTTCCAGCGCACCATCCGTGTCGCCACGGTCCATCTGCAACTGGGCATGGGTCAGGGCAATGGCCAGTTCCGCCTGCGGCTGACGCTCCAGGGCGCGCTCAAGCAGGTTGTCGCTGTCTTCCTTGCGGCCTTGCTCGTTGGCGGCGCGGGCGGCGCCGAGGTAGTACAGCAAGGGCTGGCGTTCAGCTTCGGCGGCGCGGTGCAGATGGCGCTGGGCACTGGCCCAGCGGCCCTCGGCGAGGTCCAACTGGCCTTGCTCGATGGAAAGACGGATGCGGCGGCTGCGGTTACGACGCGACCACGGGTTGACCACGCCGCTGGAGGTCAGCACCAGGCCAACCAGGTAGCGCAGCAACCCGAGCAGGGCGATCACGGCAACAAGCCCCGCCAGCGCCGCCCACAAGCCGGACTGATAGCGGAAGCTGCCATAGGCGATCAAGACGTAGCCACTGTGCTTGGCCACCGCAATGCCCAGCGCGGCGGCGATCACGATCGCCAGTACGGCCAGCAGGTAGACCCGCTTCATGGCTTGCCCCCTTCACCCTCGGCCGGCAGGTGGCGGCGCTGGATGTAGGCTTGCACCGAGGCCAGGCTCTCGCTCAGGTCAGGGGTGACCACAGACACCGGTTGCTCGGCCAAGGCGTTGAGGCTGTCGAGCATGGCCTTGCTTTGTGGGTTGTCGGCATTGAAGTTGGCCAGCAGTACGCTGCGCGCATCATCCAGTGCCTGGGTGTAGACCTTGGCCTCGCCATTGAGCGCGGCCCACTGGGCTTGCTCGATGGTCAGGCTCAGGGCCAGGCGCAGCTGGTTGAGCGACTGCCCGGCCAGCAGCGGCCGCACGTTGTCATCGGCGTTGAAGTCGATCTGGAAATACTTCGAGATTTCCGCCCACCACTGCGACCAGCGACTGGCGCCATCGCCGTCGGAGGTCAGCGCACCGAGCGCATCGGCATTGCTCTCGAACTCAGGCGACTGGGCGCTGAGTTGTTGCACCAGCTCGCGCTGTGCAGCCAGTTTGAGGAACAGGCCCGTGCGGTCTGGCTGCTGCGTGCTGTTGAGGGTTGCCAGGCTGCGCGCCAACTGCTCGCGGGCGGCGAAGGCACCGGGGTCGCTCTGCTCGCGAAGGATTTCGTCGGCGCCTTCGACCAGGGCCTTGGCGCTGGTGATGTCCTGCAGCGCCGAGAGGCGCAGGGTAGCCAGGCGCAGCAAGTGTTCGGCCTCTGCCAGGCGCCATTCCTTGCGGCTCTCGCCCAGCACGGTTTCCAGACGCTGGCTGAGGCGTTGCTGATCGCCTTGCAGCTGCGAAACCAGGCGGCGGCGGTCTTCCAGCTCGCTGGCGGCCGGCAGGCTGGCCAGCTGCGCGCTGATCTGCTGTTCACGCTGCTGCAGCGCTTCGGCGCGCTGGTTCAGGGCTTCAAGGTGCTGCCCTTGGTTGAATTCGCTGCCTTGCAGTTGCCGCACCTGCCAGACACCCCAGCCACCTATTGCGACCCCGGCCGCACCCAGCAGCAGCGCCAGCGCTGCCAAACCGGTGCCGGAGCGCTTGGCGGGTGTGGCGGTGACAGGATCCGCCGGCGTCTGGGCCGACGGCTGATCGTTATTGGACAAGACAGTTTCGCTCACGTATCCATCCTTTGCATGGGGGCGCTAGGCGTTCAGCTTAGCGCCTTAAGAGGCAGGTGCAGCGCTGCGCTGCACAGCTGCCAGCAAGGCCGTGGCACTGGCGCCACGGCAATCCACAACCTGTTGGGCGCCGGCGGCCCTGGCCTGCTCGGCAACCCGCGGGCTCGGCACGAACAGCGGCAGACGCGCCACCTGCGGCCAATCGGCGCCGGCCATCTGCTGCAAATGTTCAAAACCCTGCCCACTGCTGACCACCAGGCCATTGAGGCGTTCCGCTTCGATGCGACGCATCAGCGTGCCCGCCGGGTACTCTGGCAGGCAGCGACGATACAGTTCCAGATAATCGACACTAGCACCTTGCTCTGCAAGACGCTCTGCCAGCAGTTCGCGACCTCCCACGCCACGGACGATAAGGACGCGTGGTGTAGGACGCGCGATAGCGTCGCGCAGGACCGGCAGTGCGAGCAAGGCCTCGCTGTCGTCACCTTGCGTAGGGAAAGTCACCTGAAGACCGGCGGACTGCAGCACTGCAGCCGTTGCTTCACCGACGGTAAACCAGCCGGTTGCCGGGGGCTGCAGGCCGGCGTGCGCGAGTTGCTCAAGCAGCAACCTGGCGGCCGGTTTGCTGACCACGATCATGGCCTGGTAGTGCCCCAGCCCGGCAAGCCGCTGACGCGCCACGTCGCCCAATCGCACAGGCTCGATCGCCAACAAAGGCAGGCAGTTGCTGGCCACGCCGGCGGCTGCCAGGCTCTGCGCCAGTGCCGCGCAGTCCTCTTCAGGCCGGGTCAGCAACAGGCGCCAAGGGCTCACGGGTGCCCGGCCTCGCCATAGACTTCCTTGAGGATGGCCTCGGCGCCTTGGCTGAGCAGGTCTTCGGCAACCTGCACGCCCAAGGCTTCAGCCGATGCGCGCGGCGCGCGGGCATCGGCCACCAGCAAGGTGCCACCGCTCGGCTGGCCAACCAGGCCGCGCAGCCACAATTGGTCGCCTTCAAGCACTGCGTAGCAGGCAATCGGCACCTGGCAGCCGCCATTAAGGCGCTTGTTCAGGGCCCGTTCGGCCACCACCCGGTCGGCGGTGTCGAGATGGTGTAGCGGGGCCAGCAGTGCATGGATTTCGCTGTCGGCACTGCGGCATTCGATACCCACCGCACCTTGGCCGCCCGCCGGCAGGCTGTCATCGACGCTGATGCTGGCGGTGATGCGGTCTTCGAAACCGAGGCGGATCAAGCCGGCGGCGGCGAGGATGATCGCGTCATATTCGCCAGCGTCGAGCTTGGCCAGGCGGGTATTGACGTTGCCACGCAGGAAGCGGATTTCGAGGTCTGGCCGACGCGCCAGCAACTGGGCCTGGCGGCGCAGGCTGGAGGTGCCGACGATGCTGCCGGCGGGCAAGGCTTCGAGGCTTTCAAAACGGTTGGAAACGAACGCGTCGCGCGGGTCTTCCCGCTCGCAGATGCAGTACAGGCCCAGGCCTTCAGGGAAGTCCATGGGCACGTCTTTCATCGAGTGCACGGCGATGTCGGCTTCGTTGTCCAGCAGGGCGGTTTCCAGCTCTTTGACGAACAGGCCCTTGCCGCCGATTTTCGCCAGCGGCGCATCCAGCAGCTTGTCACCGCGGCTGACCATGGGCACCAGGGTCACGATCAGCCCAGGGTGCGCCTGCTCGAGGCGGGCTTTGACGTATTCGGCCTGCCACAGGGCCAAGGCACTTTTACGGGTGGCAATGCGGATTTCGCGAGTGGACATGGAACGCCCCGATGCAGAGAAATGCTGCCGATGATAACAGCTCCGGCGGCATCACCAGCAGATGCGGGTCAATGGCTATGTACGTCCCGTGCGCGGCCGTGGGCAGCGGCCGCGCAAAGACGTGGTCAGAGCGTCTGCATCATCTTGCGCACGCCAGCCACATGGCGCCGGCTGACGGTCAGGGCATCGCCGTCCAGGCCTTTGAGAAACAGCTGAAAATGCCCAAGCGGGGTGCGCTGCAGGCGTTCGATACGCTCGCGGGCCACCAGCGCGTTGCGGTGGATACGCACGAAGCGTTCGCCAAATTCGTCTTCCAGGGCCTTGAGGGGCTCATCGAGCAACACCTCACCGCCCTCGTGGCGCAAGGTCACGTATTTGTGGTCAGCGATGAAATAGATAACCTGGGGCAAGGGAATCAGCTCGATGCCCTTTCGCGTTCGCGCACTGATATGGCTGCGCGGGCCGCCGCCTTCATTGGCCGGCCGGGTGAGCGCCGCCAATTGGGCGCGGTTGGGCTTCTCGGCCTTGCGCAGCGCATCGCGCAACGCCTGAGGCTGGAAGGGTTTGGTCACATGGCTGAGGGTGCTGTCCTTGAAAGCCTCTGTGCCGTACTCATCGTCGCCGGTGCAAAACACCACCGAGGGCGGCGCTTCGCGCTCGCACAGGCGAGCAGCGACCTGAAGGCCATCCAGGCCAGGCATGCCGATGTCCAGCAGGACCACATCGGGCTTTAGGCTTTCGATCAGCGCCAGGGCCTCCTCGCCGTTGGTGGCGCTTGGCTCCAGCACGGTATAACCCTCTAGTTCGCCGAGTAGCCTACTGAGGCGTTCACGGCCTTGGGGTTCGTCATCAACGATCAGGACATTCATAATTGCGCTGGATTCCTGAATGAGTCTCGCACAGGTGTAGCGTAGACAAGTGTGGTTCGAGCGACACTGCGTGTCACGCTCTAGACCGGTGCAATGGCCAAAGATTCACTCGGCCGGCAGATTCACTGCCAGTCCTCTGTCCAACTGTAGACGGTCCGTGGAACACTGCCGTTCAATCCTGCAAATCCTTGCTTGCTCGTTCGCCTGCCCATTTGCCGTCATTTCTCTCGACCGGCGTCCTGCGGCAGCCAGCCCAACCCTGCTATTATCGGCGCCACTTTTTCGTTCACGCCTGCAATGAGTGAATCCATGAGCACCGACAAGACCAATCAGTCCTGGGGCGGCCGCTTCAGTGAGCCCGTCGACGCCTTCGTCGCCCGTTTCACCGCTTCGGTCGATTTCGACAAGCGCCTGTACCGCCACGACATCATGGGTTCGATCGCCCACGCCACCATGTTGGCGCAGGTCGGCGTGCTCAGCGATGCCGAGCGCGACACCATCATCGATGGCCTGAAGACCATCCAGGGCGAGATCGAGGCCGGCAACTTCGACTGGCGCGTCGACCTTGAAGACGTGCACATGAACATCGAGGCACGCCTGACCGATCGCATCGGCATCACCGGTAAAAAGCTGCACACCGGCCGCAGCCGCAACGACCAGGTCGCCACCGACATCCGCCTGTGGCTGCGCGACGAGATCGACCTGATCCTGGCCGAAATCACCCGCCTGCAACAGGGCCTGCTGGAGCAGGCAGAGCGTGAAGCCGAGACCATCATGCCCGGCTTCACCCACCTGCAAACCGCCCAGCCGGTCACCTTCGGCCACCACTTGCTGGCCTGGTTCGAAATGCTCAGCCGCGACTACGAGCGCCTGATCGACTGCCGCAAGCGCACCAACCGCATGCCCCTGGGCAGCGCCGCGCTGGCCGGCACCACCTACCCGATCGACCGCGAGCTCACCTGCAAGCTGCTGGGCTTCGAGGACGTATCGGGCAACTCGCTGGACGGCGTTTCGGACCGTGACTTCGCCATCGAATTCTGCGCTGCCGCGAGCCTGGCGATGATGCACCTGTCGCGCTTCTCCGAAGAGCTGGTGCTGTGGACCAGCGCCCAGTTCCAGTTCATCGACCTGCCTGATCGCTTCTGCACCGGCAGCTCGATCATGCCGCAGAAAAAGAACCCAGACGTGCCGGAGCTGGTACGTGGCAAGAGCGGCCGCGTGTTCGGCGCCCTGATGGGCCTGCTGACCCTGATGAAAGGCCAACCGCTGGCCTACAACAAGGACAACCAGGAAGACAAGGAACCGCTGTTCGACGCCGCCGATACCCTGCGCGACTCGCTGCGTGCCTTTGCCGACATGATCCCGGCCATCAAGCCCAAGCACGCGATCATGCGTGAAGCGGCCCTGCGCGGATTCTCCACCGCCACTGACCTGGCTGACTACCTGGTACGCCGTGGCCTGCCGTTCCGTGACTGCCACGAAATCGTCGGCCACGCGGTGAAGTATGGCGTGGACACTGGCAAGGACCTGGCCGAGATGAGCCTGGACGAACTGCGCCAGTTCAGCGACCAGATCGAGCAGGACGTGTTCGCTGTGCTGACCCTGGAAGGGTCGGTCAATGCCCGTGACCACATTGGTGGTACCGCACCGGCGCAGGTGCGTGCGGCCGTGGTGCGCGGCCAAGCCTTGCTGGCTTCGCGCTAACTGCTTGTTGTAGGCGCAGCCTTGTGCTGCGAAGAGGCCGGTGCAAACACCATGGATCTAAGGTGTTTGCACCGGCCTCTTCGCAGCACAAGGCTGCTCCTACAGGTTCAGCGCTAGCTACAGTTATCGCTTGCCGCTACGAATCATCTCCATGAAGGCCGGCATCGCCGCCTCCTTGTCTGCCACGATCCGCGCCATGTGCGGGTTCTCGCCCATCAGCTGCAGCAATGCCTTGGCCTCGGGGAAGTCCGCGAGGAAGTCGAGGTTCAGCACCTTCTTGCCCACCGCGTAGGCCAGGTCGACCGAGAAGCAGAACATCAGGTCGGCAATGGTCAGCTGCTCACCCGCCACATAGGGTGCGAAGCGCCCATTGCGCTTGAGCGTGGCGAAGCCTGCCAGTAGGTCGGCACGGGCGCGTTCCTTGATCAACGGCTCCACCGCCATGCCAAAGAAGGACTCGGCATAGCAGGTACGCGCCGGCAGCTCGATGTACAGCTCGATTTCCTTCAGCAGCTCACGCACCTTGGCCTGCTCGAACGGGTCGGTTGGCAATAGTGCCTTGCCGCCTTGGGTCTGCTCGATGTAGTCGAGGATCACACTGGTTTCGCTGATAAAGCCGTGCTCGGTTTCCAATACCGGTACCTTGCCCCGCGGGCTGACTTCCAGTGCCTTGGGCGCCTGGCCGCCGTAGAAGGTGACCTCCTCGAAAGGCAGGCCTTTTTCCAGCAGCGCCAGCTTGACCATGTTGTAGTAATTGCTGACCGAGAATCCGTGAAGCTTGAGCATGGGGTAACAGCCTCCAGGCCGTATGGGGATGGCCCGGCTTTTATAGCCCCTGCGCCAGCGCCTGACCAGCGTCATGCACCCGGTCGATGACCGGACATTGCCAGCACAGGCGTGGCAAACTGTATGCCCCATCACAGGAGTACCGCCATGAGCGAGCCCACCGACATCGACAATGACGACGAAGCCTTCGCCGAAGCAACGCTGACCCAGGCCATCGAGAACCAGATCGAAAGCGGCGAGCCGCCGGCCGCCAAAGCCACCTTCAACAAGCTCACCCTGGTCGGCTACGCGCGCGAGGACATCCTCAACCTGATGGCCCATGTGTTGGCCTTCGAGATCGACAACATGCTGGTGGAAGACCGCGCCTTCAATAGCGAGTGGTATGAAAACGCCCTGCGCGCCCTGCCCGAGCTGCCACCTGAGATGGATCAAGGCGACGACGAATAACCCGACTACACTCGAAGGTCAGGCACCGATGACGGTGCCGCCATCCTCGTCTGGAAGTCAGGAGTCGCCATGTCCTTTACCCCCGATCTGATCGCCGAACTGGAAGTCCTCGCGCTGTTCAAGCACGACAGCAGCCAGGAAGGCATCAAGATAAACAGCCACGCCTCCCCTGCCCTGATCGCGGCCGCTCAGCGCCTGTTCGAGAAAGGGCTGACCGATCAACCCGATGGTGGCTACCTGACCAGCCTGGGTCATGACGCCGTCGACAGTGTTCAACTGCTGCAGAACATTCTCAAGGCGCCACAACCGGCCTGATCGAACAGGTATACCAGGAGGGCGGCCTTAGCTGGCCGCCGCCCTGCGCTTCTCGGCCAACCGCGAGCGCCCGTACAGGAACACGATGGCCAGCAATGCCACCGCCTGGGCTGCCAGCGAGTAGGCATCGGCATGAATGCCCAGCCAGTCGAACTCGAAGAACGCCACCGGCCGCGTGCCCAGCACCCCGGCCTCTTGCAGTGCCTTGACGCCGTGCCCGGCGAACACCACCGACAGCGCGCACAACAGCGCCGCGTTGATGCTGAAGAACAGCGACAGCGGCAGCTTGGCCGAACCGCGCAAAATCACCCACGCCAACCCCACCAGCAGCACCAGCGCCGTGGCGCCCCCTGCCAACACCGCCTGATGCCCGGCAGGCCCCGCCTGCAGCCACAGGGTTTCGTAGAACAGGATCACCTCGAACAGCTCGCGGTACACCGAGAAGAACGCCAGCATGGCAAAGCCAAAGCGCCCGCCGCCACTGACCAGGCTGCTCTTGATGTAGTCCTGCCAGGCCGCAGCGTGGCGGCGGTCGTGCATCCATACCCCCAACCACAGCACCATGACCGCAGCAAACAGCGCCGTGCAGCCTTCCAGCAGCTCGCGCTGGGCACCGCCCACGTCGATCACATAAGCCGCCAGGGCCCAGGTAGCAAAGCCGGCAACCAGCGCCAGCCCCCAGCCGATATTCACGCTGCGCACAGCCGACTGCTGGCCGGTGTTGCGCAGGAAGGCGAGGACCGCTGCCAGCACCAGAATCGCTTCAAGGCCTTCGCGCAGCAGAATCAACAGCCCGGAAATGAAGCTCAGCGACCAACTCAGGCCATCGCTGCCCAGCAGTTTGGCGGCCTGACTGAGCTTGGTCTTGGCTTCGGTCAGGCGCTGCTCAGCCTGGGCCACTGGCAAACCGTCCTGCAGTGACTGGCGGTAAGCCATAAGGGATTTTTCAGTGTCTTTGCGCGCTTGGGTATCGATGTTGTCCAGCGAGCTTTCCACCAGCTCGAACCCTTCCAGGTACGCGGCCACAGACAGGTCATACGCCTGGTCGTGATCGCCTTCGCGGTAGGCGGCCAGGCTTTTATCCAGGGTGCTGGCGGTGTATTCGAGCAACTGCGCCGGGCCGCGTTTGACCTGCGGCGGCTGGGCACGCTGGGCACGGAACGCGTCCAGTGCAGTGGCGCCTTCGTTGGCCGCGACTTCAGCCGGGGTCTGGCGGGCAAGGTCGGCCAGGTTCCAGACCTTGTCACCTTTGGCGGCTTCAGGCTGGGCCGTGAAGCTTGCCACATAGGCAGCGACGTCCCAGCGCTGACGCTCATCGAGTTGATCGGCGAACGCTGGCATCTCGGTGCCTTCGATGCCCAGGCCAAGGGTGTTGTACAGGTCGAACAGGCTCAATTGGTCAAGCCGCTCGGCGCTGCGCAGGTTAGCGGGCGGCGGTTCCAGGCCGACACCGGCCGGGCCATCGCCGGCGCCGGTATCGCCATGGCAGATCGAGCAGTTCTGCGCATACAGCGAGGCCCCGCGGGCCGGGTCCGGGGTAATCACCGGGGCCTGGCTAACCTCGTAGGCCACCGCCAGGCGCGCGCCCAACTGGCGGGCCTGACGGGCAACGGCGGCGCCTTCATGACGCTGCTCAATGGCCTGGCGCAACCCCTCTACGCCCTGCTCCAGTGCCGTTTGCTCAGCATGCGCCGGCAAACCTTTGACCAGTTCGGCCAGTAACGCAGTGAATTCCTGTTGCTCGCGGTATTCACCCTCGTCGATCACCTTGCCATCGCGCACGGTCGGCGGGTAGTCGGCACCGATGTAATCGAGCAGGTGCAAGGCCTTGGCGGCCTCGACGGGGGCTTCGGCCAGCACCACGGTGCTGCACAGCGCCAGCACTGGGCCAAGCAGTAAAGCAGTCAGCCAGGCAAGCAGACGGGAACGGGTTTTCATGGCCAGTCTCGGAGGGAATGCGAAAGAGAACATTGTTCACTTCCACTTTCCTTTGCTCAAGGCTCACCAGCGGATTTCATGAAAAATCTTGCGGCATATTCAAGGAAGGGCAGCCCCAGGAAAGCTGTCACCATTACGTACTCGAGTGAGAAAAAAATTGAGCAATACGCAGAAAATCACAATTTTCCTTGTAGAGTGAGAAAAAATTTGCCCGATGAAACCGATGTGAGGATTTTCAAGATGAGGGCCGTCGGCTACTCACGCCTGATCCATCACCTGGAACTGACCGCAGTTCCTCTGCGTTACAAAGCAGTCATCGAGCCTGTCACACGCGTTCAGCTTATCGGCCACACACTGGCCGTCCCCGCCGCCATGGCACCAGAACCTGACAACCTTCTCGAACATGTGCTGTTCGCACTGAAACACGAAGGGATCAACCTTGCGGTGCTTGCTCAAGCTTTACCCTTCATCCCGGCCGAGCACTTTGAGTCAGCCTTCACACAGGCACCTAACGGTATCTACGTCAGAAAAGCCTGCTATTTATGGGAAATGTTCACAGGTAAACAGCTTGACCAAGCGGCACGCATACGGGTGCCTTACGCTCCGCTGTTCGACCCGCAACGCTATATCACCAGGCCTGGCCCTCGTAATCAGAAGTGGCGTATCGAGTTCAACGGCCTGGGTGACTTTACCTATTGTGCGACGGTCGAGCGCACGCCCGTTATCACAGGGTTGCTTGAGCACGACATACTCTCAAGAGCAAAAGCTTTCATGGCGGAGCTACCGCCGGTGATGATGGACCGCGCACTCAATTGGGCCTATCTGCACGAAACCAAAGACTCATTTGCCATTGAGCGAGAGGCGCCCTCAGAGAGTAAATCGCGACGTTTTATCCAACTCCTGCGCCAAGCTCATGAACGCCAGCCCCTTACAGAGGAATATCTGGTGGCACTACAGAATGCCACCCTCTCCAACCCCCTCGATTCAGCGGCAGCGTTCAGGCATGAGCAAAACTATCTTTCAGACAGTTCACAGGGCGCGGCAGGGGTGACTTACCTTCCTCCGCCTCCAGCATTGTGCAGAGAGTTGATGGAAAGCCTGATGGGTTTCGCTAATGAAGCGCCGTCGCAGATTGACCCGCTGGTGTGTGCCGCCATCATTTCGTTCGGCTTCGTATTGATACACCCCTTCCTGGATGGCAATGGGCGTCTGTCCCGCTTTCTCATTCACCAAGCGTTGTGCCGGGCCGGAGCGTTGGAAAATGGGCTGCTGCTGCCTGTGTCAGTGGCCATGAAACACCAAGAGTTGCGCTACCTTGAGGCATTACAGTCGTTCTCAAGGCCAGTTCGCGACTTCTGGGAAGTTCAGTGGATCGATTTCGGCAAATACAGCTTCGAGTTCAAAGGCCACGAAGCCGTCTATCGTTATTGGGATGCGACGCCGTGCGTGGCCTTCACGCTCGACATGGCCAGAATGGCCCTTGAAGTGGAACTGCAAAAGGAAGTCGATTTCCTGGCCAGTTACGACGCTGTCTATCGGGCAGTGGACAATCAGTATGATGTCCGTGGCAGCGACTTGGCCAACCTGGTGATGATGTGCCTAACCAATGATGGCATCGTATCCAGGAACCGGCGCAAGCAATACCAATACACCGTTCCGGTCGAGGTATTCGACTTCATCGAACAGCAGTCGCAACACATCCTTGCGACACAACGGGCCGAAGCCAAGCAGGAGTGAGCGCACTCACTCGCTGCCTTGGCGCTAGTGCACTCAATGCACCCTGTTCATCCCCCGCTCCATATCGTCGATCAATGCCTTGGCCATCTCGCTGAGAATCCGCGCTGCACTGCCGGCAACGCGGTCATTCTCCATTTCCGCTTCGGTGGTCAGGTGGCGGATGCAGCCGAGCAGTACGGACAGCTGAGAGAAGGCGTGGTTGAAGGGGACGTCAGGTTGCAGGCGGAACAGGTCGAAGGTTTCCTCGCCTGCGGTGGAAGACGCTGTGGGATCGTCGCGCATTGTGTTGGTCCTCGGCTCAGGCGCTGGCGCGGGTGTGGTCGCACAAGGCGTTGATCATCCGGCACAACAGGCGGATGTTCATACCCATCGCATCACGCATCAGGCCAGGGCTACTGTCTAGCAGGGCGGAGGTGGTCTGCTCCACAGTCAGGGTCAGGGCGCGGATCAGCAGGTCGCACGTTTCGGCGCAGGGAGGGTCTTGGAGTGTGATGAGGGGTGGGTCGAGCAGAAGGAGGGTTGCGGGCGGTGGGTCGGGGACGATTTTTTTCATGGTGGGGCTCCGTATGCGGAAAGAAAAAACTACCGTCCTCCTCGTCTCACGGAATTGGGTGGCAGTCGTGCACGGAGTGAGACCCGGGACATACGGTAACCCCGGCCAGGCCTAAGCCTGCCCGCGCACGACCGCCATGAAGCGGTGCTACCGAATGCAAACCGGGTGTCTCACGCCCGATCGCCTTGCGAGGCGACCCTAGGACATTATTCCTGGGGCATCTCCCCGCCTAGACAGCACCTTCCGACAGGCGCGTAGGATAGTTCGCCTGATAGCGAGAGCTGAAGCATTTGGTTTCAGATTCGGAAATGTCTTACATATTCGGGGTGTTCGACGTTAGAGGTTCGGCGCCCTCAAGACCGAGCGCCGCCCGCGCGGCGCTTCGCAGCACAAGGCTGCTCCTACATTTTTCGGGCCAGTTATTCCTGCCCCATCGGCGCGCGGCCCATTGGTGCATGGCACGATATCGAATCCTACAAACAAGGCGATCGCGCGCCGCCTTCACAGGCGTGACTGGCCCAAAAAAATGTAGGAGCAGCCTTGTGCTGCGAAGCGCCGCGCGGGCGGCGCTCGATCTCATAGGCGCCGCAGCTCTATCGCCAAACACCTTCGCCCCTCAAAACGATCAAGGCGTGCCGCCCCCCTTCCATCCCCCACCCAACGCCAAAAACACCCCAATCTGCCCCACCGCCACCTGGCTATTCGCCGCCGCCAACTGCGCGCGCATATCGGTATACGTCCGCGTCGCCTGCAAATCCGCCAGGAACGACTCACGCCCAGCCTGGTAATACCGGTGCGTCTGGTCCGCCGCTTCCTTGGCCGACTTCTCTGCCTCGGCCAATGCATCACGCCGGTCGAGCAAGGCGCTGTACTGCGCCAGCCGGGTCTGGGTCTCGCGGATGGCGTTCAACACCACGCCGTCGAAATGCGCCAGCGCCGCTTGGGTGGAGGCTTCGGCCATGCGGATGCGGGCACGGGTGCCGTTGGTGGGGATGGTCCAGCTGATCTGTGGGCCAAAGCCCCAGCGGTTGGTGGAGGGCTCGCCAAGGTTCTCGAGGATACCGATGGTGCCCACCTGGGCGCCGATGCTGATGTCCGGGTACAGCGCGCCCGTGGCCACGCCAATGTATGCGGTGGCGGCCGCCAGTTGGCGCTCGGCCTGGCGCACGTCGGGGCGGCGTTTGAGCAGCGCGGCACCGTCGCCTACCGGGATCAGTTGGGCCAGGTGCGGCAGTTCGGCGCAATCGGCGGTGCCGGCGGGCAACTGCTCGACCGGTTTGGCCAGCAATGCAGCGAGGGTATACAAGCCCGTCTCGCGCTCGGCCTTGAAGCGTGGCAGTTCGGCGCGCAGGGATTTGAATTGGGTCTGCGAGCGGGTGACCTGGGTTTCGTCGCCACGGCCGGCATCGCGCAGGCGCTGGTTCAGCTTTACGCCTTGCTCCTGCAGGCCCAGCGACTCGCGGGCAATGTGGTATTCCTCGTTGGCCGAGCACACCTGGGTGTAGGCCTTGACCACATCCGCCACCAGGGTGATGCGTGCGGTGTCTGCTGCGGCCTGCACCGCGTCGGCGTTGGCCTTGGCCGCCTCGGTGCCGCGCTTGAACGTGCCCCACAGGTCGAACTGGTAGGAGGCGCTGATGATGGCTTCACCGATATTGGCCACGGGTACCTTCTCGGGCAGCAAAAAGGCCTCGCCAGACTCCTGCAAGCGCTGGGCGCCAGCCTTGATGCCACCACTGAAACCGCCCTGCGATTCGGCCACTTCGACTTGGGCGCGGGCCTTGGCGATGTTGGCCGCAGCCACCCGCAGCTCGGTATTGGCGCTCAATGCCTGGCGCACCAGTTGGTTGAGGCGCTGATCCTGGTACAGCTGCCACCAGTCTTCGGGCACCGGCGCCGACACCACACTGTCGGCGTCCTGGCGCAGCGGGCCGTTGAGGTCGCTGCGCTGCACGGCCGCGTCTTTCGGCACTTCGTAATCCGGGCCAACCAGGGCACAGGCACCAAGGGAAAGGGCCATGCCCACCAACATCAGGCGTTTCATGGGCGCTTGTCCTCGATGATCGACACCGTGGCCGTGCGCCCGGCGATCATGCGGAAGTCTTCCGGCACTTCGTCGAAGGCGATACGCACCGGAATCCGCTGGGCCAGGCGCACCCAGCTGAACGCCGGGTTGACGTTGGGCAGCAGGTTGGCGCCGCTGCTGCGGTCGCGGTCTTCGATGCCGGCGGCAAAGCTTTGTACGTGGCCGCGCAGGCGGGTGTTGTCGCCCATCACGCGGATGTCCACGGCATCGCCGATGTGAATGCCACCGAGCTTGGTTTCTTCGAAGTAGCCATCGACGTGGTACGAGGCGCTGTCCACCACCGACAGTACCGGGCGGCCGGCGGTGACGAATTCGTGGTTACGCGGGGCGCGGTCGTTAAGGTAGCCGTCCACCGGGCTGCGCACTACCGAGCGATCAAGGTTGAGCTGGGCAGTATCGACAGCCACCTGTGCCTCGTTGACCGCCGAGCGGGCGCGGGCTTCGCGGGACTGGCTCTCTTCCAGTTGCTCGGCCGCGACCAGGTTGCCCAGCTTGCGGTTACGGCGCGTCTCGCGGGCAGCCTGGGCCAGGGTTTCCTCGCGCTCGGCGAGGGTCGCCTTGGCCTGGCGCAGGGCCAGGCTGAAGCGGTCCTGGTCGATGGTGAACAGCACGTCGCCGCGCTTGACCACCTGGTTGTCACGCACCTCGACCTTCTGGATCAGCCCGGACACATCCGGGGCGACCTGGATCACATCGGCGCGGATGTGGCCGTCACGGGTCCAGGGGGCGAACAGGTAGTAGCCCACCATCTGCCACACGAGCACGGCGGCGAAACTCACGACCAGCAAGGTCAGGACCACACGGCCCAGGGTCAGCAAAGGTTTTTTCATGGCAGCATCAGGTTTCGGCAAAAGTGGTCGACCGCGCCCAGCATCACGGCGTAGAGGGCAACGTTGAACAAAGCCCGGTGCCAGACCAGGCGGTAAAAATGCAGGCGCACGAGCAAGGCGTGCACGCCCAGAAACAGCAGGTAGGTGAACACCATCATCACCAGCAGCGTGGGCAGGAACACCCCGCTGATATCCAGATCACCGATCACAGTGGGGCTCCATCGATGCCGGGGGGCAGTTGCGGTTGTTCGGTCGGTTCGAGCATCACCTCGACCCCAGGCAGCAAGGCCAAGCGCAGGCCACTCAGGGCATGCAGCAGGTGCACGCGGGCATCGCCGCGGTCGTTGTGGTCGTCCAGCGCCAGCCCTTGCCGCGCGCGCTCCATGTTGCGCAGCAACGTGGCCGGTGCGTGCAGGCGTTGGTTGGCGCGCAGGCAAGCGGCGTAGTGGGCGCCGACTTCCTCGATGACCGTGGCCAGGCGCTCACGGGCCTGCGGGTTGGCGCGGGGCATGTAGGCCAGCAGGTCGAGCAGGTTCAGGCCCACGCGCAGGTCACGCAGTGCCACGCCGCTGTCCTGGCCGGTCTGCGACAAGCGCGGCAGGTGCTGCATCAGGCGGTCGAGCATCTGTACGCCGACCTGGCGGTGTTCGGCCAGGGTGGCGGGCTGGGTCATCTCGACGATGTCGCGCCAGGCGAAGCGGGTCATGCGCTTGGCTGCCAACTCGACGCCGAACGGGCGCAGCAGCAAGGTCCAGATGAACGCGAACAGCAGCCCCACCGGGCCGGCCAGGTTGGCGTTGATAAAGGTCAGGAAGTCTGCGTCGTACGCGCCCTGGATGCTGATGAAGGTGGCGGTGTTGACGATGGTCAGCAAGGTGCCGAGGTAGAAGCGCGGCTGCACGGTCAGCGTGCCGACGCAGATGAACGGCACGGCGAATGCCAGCACCAGCATCGGGAAGTCGTGCAGGTTGGGCAGCACCAGGAACAGGTAGACGCTGGAGAAGATCACCGACATCAGCGTCCAGAAGAAGAACCGGTAGATCTGCGGCGCCGGGTCGTCCATCGCGGCAAAGAAGCTGCAGGCCACGGCGGCGAGGATGACCGCACTGCCGCCGTCGTTCCAGCCGAGCAGAATCCACAAGCCGCTGGCGACGATGATCGCGGTGACGGTGGAGAACACCGAGTACAGCATCAGGCCCCGGTCGAAGAAGGGCGTCAGGCGGCTCAAGCGCCAGTGGCGGTAAGCGGCGCGCCAGGGCGTGGCGTCGTCCTTGCGCAGGGCGTGCTGGAGGGTGCAGCAGTCTTGCCAGAGGTCGACCCACTCGGTCAGGCGATACAAGGCGTTGGACAGCAACAGGCCGGCGCGCTGGTCCAGTGCGGCGGCGCTGGGTTGCAGGCGGGTGATCTGCTCGTGCAAGGCGGCCCAGGGCGCCAGGGAGGCATCGTCGGCAGTGCCTTTGAGCCACTCGCGGGCCTCGGCCAGCAACGGTTGCAACTGGGCGAACTGCACGGGCGCGCGGCCTTCGAGGGCGACCAGGGCGTCGTCCAGGGCGTCGATCACCGGCAGCAGGTGGATCATCCGCCCACGCAGCTCGCTGGCGTTCTTCAGGGTGTGAGGGCCGGCACCCTCGTGGCCGAGCTGGCCGATCATCATTTCCAGGGTGTTGAACGTGGCCACCATCGAGGCACGCATGCCGCCCACCTTGTCGGCGGCGACGTCACGGGCCAGGTAGGTATCACTGTAGCGGATCGCCTCGGCAAACCAGTTGCCGGTCGAGCCGACCACCACCGGGGCCAGGCGGCGCGGCCAGAAGATTGCACCGACCACGGCCGCGCAGACGATGCCCAGGCAGATTTCCTGAGCCCGCGACGAGGCCACATCGAACACCGCGGTGGGGTTGTCGACCACGGCCAGGGCAATCATCGGTAGCGTGTAGCCCGCCAGCATCAGCACGTAGTTGTTGGCGGTGCGCAGGTTCAGCGAGAGGAACAGCAAGGTGCCGGTCCACAAGGCGATGGCGACGCTCAGCAACAGCGGCGATTGCACCAAGGGTGGCACCAGGAATATCGCCCCGCCGGCCCCGAGCAAGGTGCCCAGGGCGCGGTACAGGGCCTTGGAACTGGTCGGGCCGACGAACGGGCTGGAGACGATGTAGACGGTCGCCATCGCCCAGTACGGGCGCGGCAGCTGCATGAGCAGGGCAATGTATAGGGCGATCATCGACGCGGCGAAGGTACGCACGCCGTAGAACCAATCGCGGGCTGGGGGGACCGAGCTGAAGAATCCGTTCATGCTGCCCCGCCGGGTGTGCCGAGGCCGGCAGCTTCGAACGCGCGCAGCACACGTAAGGCGGCCTCAAGGTCAGCTTGGTCGATGCCCTGCAGCACCTCACGGCGCAAGCGCACCAGCTCGGCTTCGATGGATTCGGCCAAGGCGCGGCCTTCGGCGGTCAGGCTCAGGGCCTTGGCGCGGCGGTCGAGAGGGTCCTCGCTGCGGCACACCAGCCCGGCTTTGCACAGCTGGTCGAGCAGGCGTACCAGCGACGGGCTTTCAAGGCCGGCGGCCTGGGCCACCGCCACCTGATGCACACCGTCGCCCAGGCGCACGATCATCAACAGCGGCGCGGCGCAGGCTTCAGAAATGCCATAGCCAGTCAGGGCCGCGTGGCAGATGCGCCGCCAATGGCGAGCGGCAACCACCATGCCGCTGCTGACTTGCAGGCGCAGGAGATCAAGGGTCATGAAGGGAACCAAGGATATTCATAGTTTGCTAACTATCAATATACGCCTCGCCCTCCCCCTGTCGTCAACAGTGGGCGACGGGTAGCGTGGGTGAAATTCTGTTCATGCGTGGCCTTTAGCCCGCGAGAGCAACTGTGTTGCACATTCCCTGTGGGAGCGGGTTTACCCGCGAACACCGGCGAAGCCGGTGCCATGTACCGCGTTGCCTGCTTCGCGGGTAAACCCGCTCCCACAGGGCCCGCGACCTCCCACTGCACAGGTTCAGGGCTGGACCTGGTCTTCCAGCTTCATCGTCAGCGCCAGCGTGCTGCCCATTTGCACGGCCCGGTCGCGCCAGTCGAGGTAACGCGCGCGGTCGCGGCTGCTGAAGTGCACCGCCAGCTCCTCGGCCGCCTGCATCACCCCGGCCGCAGCCGCCAACTCAAGCCAATACAGCGCGCCTTTGATATCGGCCTCCACATACAGGCCATGCATCAGCCGGTACCCCACCTCGAACCGGCACCGCGCTTCGCCCCGCTGGGCACCGCGCAAAAACCATTGGTAGGCCTGTATCAGGTCGACCTGCCAGTCCAGGTCGCCATCGCACACTTCTTCTTCATACAAGTCACCGAGTGCGGCAGCAGCATGCAACATGCCGCGGTCAAACGCCTGCCGATAACACTCGGCCGCCTGCACGTAGGAGGTTTCGATGCCTTTGCCGAAGTAATGCTGCTGGCCCAGGTTGAACCAGGCCGCGGCGTTACCCTGCAAGGCCGCCATGCGCAACAGGTGGCCGGCCAGCACGGTGTCGGCACGCCAGTACTTGCCATTGAGCCAGATCCAGCCGAGGTCATTCAGTGCGGCCACGCTGCCTTGCAGCGCTTGGCGGCGCAAGTCGGCGTACACACCCTGCAAATCGCTGGCCTCGTCCAGGCGGCTGACCAGCAACGACCGCTGGCTGGGCAGCCCGACCCCGGCAAACAGCCGATGACGCCTCCCGGCAGGGGCTGGCGGGGCGATGACCCGCTCTGGCAGAAGACGGGCAAGCAGCGAATGGATATTGCTGGCAGCAGACATGTTCATCCTCATTGAACGACACACAACCTCGACCTCGGCTGTGATGAGGCGTGATTCTGCGTGACGTCACGACAAAACCTGTCGCGAACGATTCGGCACGAGGCAACCAAATGCGACTTCCTTGATCTGAGCAGGCTGTGGCCAATTGCCATGCCCCGCTCGTGCCGCCATCCTATTGCGGCAAGCCTAGACAAGGACGTTATCTTTTGCCGTTCGCCACCACTCGCGCCACCCTCAGTCGTCAGTGGGCGCTGCTGCGCCAACTGCCCAGCCGCTCCCCAGGCATCACCAGCGCCGAGCTGGTGTGGCGCCTGCGTGATGTGGGGTTCAATGTCAGCAAACGCACGGTTGAGCGCGACCTCAACGAGTTGTCGCTGATTTTTCCGCTGGAGCGCAATGACAAGAGCATACCGTTCGGCTGGCACTGGTCGTCGAGTGCCGTGGGCGAGCTGCGCGGCAATTTCGACTTGCTGACGTACTTGCGCGGTGATGCGCTGCAGCCGGCCCAAGGCGAGGGGGTAGAGCTGGTGGCGCGGGTCAGTGATGCCTTGGCGCGGCAGTTGCGCGAGGCGCCGTTGAGCAGCGACATGCAGCTGACGGCGCTGGAGCATGGGCATCGGTTGCGGGCCACGGTAAGCGATGGCTGGCCGCTGCGTTGGTGGCTGCTGAGCCAGGGGGATGGGGTGGTGGTTGAGCAACCAGAGGGGTTGCGCGAAGAGATTGGCAAGATGCTGAGCAATGCGGCGGCTCAGTACCAGAATCCATAGCCTGTATCGGCCTCTTCGCGGGCAAGCCCGCGAAGAGGCCGGGGCTGGCTTACTGGCTAGCGCTGCATCCCCCACCGCCGCACGGTCAGCCGCTCCAGGGTGTTGAACACCAACCCCTCGACCAGCAAACCAATCAAGATCACCACCGCCAACCCGGCAAACACCTTGTCGGTGTACAGCTCGTTGCGGTTCTGGAAGATGTACCAACCCAGCCCGCCCTTGCCGCTGCTGGCGCCAAACACCAGTTCGGCGGCAATCAAGGTGCGCCAGGCAAACGCCCAGCCGATCTTCAAGCCCGACAGAATCGACGACAAGGCCGCCGGCACCAGGATGTGCAGCACCAAGCGCAGGCCCTTGAGGCCATAGTTGCGACCGGCCATGCGCAACGTCTCGGACACCCCGAGAAAGCCCGCATACGTATTCAGCGCCAGCGCCCATAGCACCGAGTGCACCAGCACGAAGATCAGGCTGTTGTCGCCCAGGCCGAACCACAACAGCGCCAGCGGCAGCAAGGCGATTGCCGGCAAGGGGTTGAACATGGAGGTCAAGGTGCCCAGCAGGTCACGGCCAAGCTGGGTCGACACCGCCAGGCTGGTCAAGCCGAACGCCAGCACAATACCCAGCACATAGCCCTTGAGCAGGATCACCAGCGACACGCCGACCTTGGCGGGCAACTCGCCACTGAGCAGGCCGTCCCACAGCGCAGCAGAGGTTTGCAGAAAGCTTGGCAGCAGCAGGTCGTTGCCTTGATAGCGGGCCACGGCCTCCCACAGCGCGGCGATCACCACCAGGATGACAGCCTTGCGCAGCCAGCCTTGCTGCCACAAGCGCTGGGCTAAGGGCAGTTGGCGTTCCAGAGGCACACTGAGCAGCGGCTCCAGCTGCACCTCGTATTCCTGACGTACAGGTGTAGTGGTCATGGCTGAAGCTCCTGTCAGTAGGCGATACGGATATCGTTGAAGCCAAGGTCGTCGGCCTGCTCGGGCGTGTCCGCCTCATCGAACAACAGGCGATGGATACGCCGGGCACTGGCCTGGAAATCGGCGGCGCCCAGGCTGCCAAGGTCGTACTGATGGCTGTGTACCTCGGCCCGTACCCGGCCTGGGTGCGGCGACAGCAGCAAGATGCGGTTGCCGACCACCAGCGCTTCTTCGATGGAGTGGGTCACGAACAGCAGGGTAAAGCACACCTCTTCCCACAGCAGCAGCAGCTCTTCCTGCATCTTGCGCCGGGTCAGCGCGTCCAGCGCGGCGAACGGCTCGTCCATCAGCAGGATCTTCGGCTGGGTGGCCAAGGCCCGGGCAATCGCCACGCGCGCCTTCATGCCGCCAGAAAGGGTGTGTGGGTAGGCATCGGCAAAGGCGGCCAGGCCGACTTTGTCCAGGTAGTGCAGTGCCCGGTCCTCGGCCTCGGCACGCTTGAGCTGGCCCGATACCAGCAAAGGGAACATGACGTTCTGCTTTACCGTCTTCCAGGGTGGCAACTGGTCGAACTCTTGAAACACCACGATGCGGTCAGGGCCGGGGCCTTTGACGGGCTGGCCCTGCAGCAGAATCTGCCCTTCCTGGGGCTCGATGAACCCGGCCACGGCCTTGAGCAAGGTGGACTTGCCGCAGCCCGAAGGCCCCAGCAAGACGAAACGGTCGGCGCGGTCGACTTCGAAACTGACCTGGTGGGTGGCCCGCACCACGCGTTGCGCGGTGCGGTATTCGAGGCTGAGGTTATCCACCGAGAGCAGCGGTGGCGTGGCGACACGGCTCAGGTTGCTGGCCGCGTGGCCTGGCAATGGGGCGGTCATGATCGATCAGCTCCCTTGCAACGGGCGTTCATCCTGGAAGAAGTAATCCTTCCACGACTCCGGCTTGTGCTTGATCGCGCCAACCCGATACAGGAAATCCGCCAGTTTGTAGGTGTTCTTCGGCGTTACCGTGAACTCGTACTGCGGGTTGTCGATCAGCTTGATCAGCACATCGCGGTCGATCTTGGCCTTGGTCACGCGGATGTACGTGTCAGCAGCGGCGGCCTTGTCCTTCTGGGCGAAGTCTGCGGCCTCGGCCAGCGCGTCGACGAAGGCTTTGTAGGTCTTGGGGTTGTCCGTGCGGAATTTTTCAGTGGCGAACAACAGGGTCGGCGAGTTGGGGCCAAGCAGGTCGTAGCTGTTGAGCACAACGTGCACATCCTTGTTGGCCAACGCCTGGTCCTGGAACGGCGGGTTGGAGAAGTGCCCGTTCAGTTCGGTGCCACCGGCGATCAGCGCGGCCGTGGCATCGGGGTGCGGTACGGCCAGGGTGTACTTGTCGAGGCGGTTGTATTCCTTGTCGCCCCACTGCTGGGCGGCGGCGTACTGCAGGAAGCGCGACTGCACGGAGACGCCCACGGCTGGCACGGCGATGCGGTCTTTCTCGGAGATGTCAGCGATGGTCTTCACATTCGGGTTGCTGCTGACCAGGTAATACGGGAAGTTGCCAAGCGAGGCGACCGCCTTCACGTTCTGCCGGCCTTTGGTGCGGTCCCAGACGGTCAGCAGCGGGCCAACGCCAGCACCGGCGATATCCACCGAGCCGGACAACAGCGCATCGTTGATGGCCGCGCCGCCCGAGAGCTGGGCCCAGTCGACTTCAATGTCGACGCCCTGTTCTTTACCGTGTTTTTCGATCAGGTGCTGGTCACGCACCACGTTCAACAACAAGTAGACGATGCCGAATTGTTCCGCGATGCGGATTTTGCCTTCGGCCTGGGCCACGGCGGGGGCCGCCAGGCTGCCGACGACCAGGCTCGCGCCCAGGCCAATGCTTGCCGCCAGGCGGCTGATGGATTTACGCATGGTGTGTTTCCTCAGTCGTCAGAACGGGGCATCGCCCTGGATGGTGGTGCGATAGAGCTTGCGCCGCAGGTGCGCGGGGCAGCCGGTGGCGAGGTGGATCAGCGAACGGTTGTCCCAGAACACCAAGTCGTGTGGCTGCCACTGATGGCGGTAGATGTTCTGCTCGAGCACGCTCAGGGCATACAGCTGCTGCAGCACGTCGCGGCTTTCGTCGTCCGGCAGGCCGACGATGCGGGTGGTGAAGCCTTCGCTGACGAACAGCGCCTTGCGGCCGTTTTCCGGGTGGGTGCGTACCACCGGGTGGATCACTTCCTGCACTTGGGCCAATTGCTCGGCGCTGAGGGCCGGGCGCCAGTTGCCTTCGAACTTGGTCTCGGCATACCGGGCCGTGTAGGAATGAGCCGCGTCGCGGCCGGCGATTACCTTGCGCAGGGCTTCGGGCACGGCGTCCCAGGCTTTGTGCATATCGGCGAACAGCGTATCGCCGCCCTCGCTGGGCAGCTCCTGGGCATGCAGCATCGAACCCAGGCTGGGGAGCTCTTTATACGACAGGTCCGAATGCCAGAACTTGCCAGCATCGCCCAGGCCGACGTTGCGACCGTCTTCGACGATGTTGGAAACGATCAGGATTTCGGGGTGCCCGGTCAGCAGGAACTGCTTGAGCACATGAATCTGCAGCTCGCCGAAACGGCGGCTGAAGCTGATCTGTTGCTCCGGGGTGATGCGCTGGTCGCGGAACACCAGTACATGGTGATCAAGGTGGGCGCGATGAATTTGGGTGAAATCCTCGGCGTTGACCGGTCGGGTCAGGTCCAGGCCGATGATCTCGGCACCGACGGCACCGGAGAACGGGCGGATTTCAAAGCTTTGCGGCTGGGCGCTGTCGATGGACGACAAGGCGTTCGAGGCGGCGGACATGGTTCACTCCCACGCAGTGCGCGACGTCAAAGGCGCGCAACGATCAGAAACGCACGGGGATTTCCCGTGTGGGTTCAAGTCGTACGGCGCATCGATTGGTCGACGGGTACGCAGTGGAAGCAACTATAAAGTCATAAGAAAGATATTTTAAATATCTTTAATGAATAACCATATCACTGTAGATCGGGGCTGATCCGCGCTCAGATCAACCCGCCCTGCTCTTCTTCATCGATCAGGTTGTTCAGGCTGCCCAGCGCCTTGCGCGCCTTGGAACGGTTAAGCAGCTTGGCCTGCGCCCCGGCCGGCAGGTCGGTGATGCTGAACACACCCTTGGCGGTCAGCACATCGATCAAGTCCTCAAGCACGCGGATCATGTCCAGGTCACTTTGCTTGAGCTCTTTGAGGCTGTTTTCCACTTCGTCGTCGGCAAACCATTCCTGAACGTCGGCATGGTCAGCAGGGAGTATTTCGGTGAACTCGTCAAAAGAGGCTGCTTCTACCCGCAGCAACTGGCCGCTAGCGTTGCGTTGCACGTAGAACATGGCGGTGTCCCTCGTCACGTTGGTTCCTTGTTGGTAGACAGCAGCATAGGCAAAGATTCCCGGGCACGCAGGCCCGGGCGCACGAGTATGCGCTGTCAGGGGAAGGCAGGAAAGAGCCGGCACCCACCCGGGCGGTCGTTTCGACCGCCCGGGTGGGCTGGGCATCAGCTGTCTTTGTTATCGATACGGATGGTCGGGTCGCCACCGCTGATCAACGAGTTGATCGAGGTATTGGACCAGTTGACCCCTTCCAGCTTGATCGTCACATCGGCGTTGGCCAGGCCACCGGTGGCGTTGAGCTTGCCCTCGCTGCTGACCTGCAGCGTCGAGGTGCCGTCCACCGTGGTGATCTTCAGGTAGTTGTCGATGGTGCTGCCCTTCTCGAACTGAAGTAGATCCTTCAGATCGATGCGGTCACCCTCGGCCACCTTGAAGTCCTTGATCACGTCGTTGCCGACATCGCCCGACTTCCACACGAAGGTGTCCGCACCGCTACCGCCGATCAGGATGTCATCGCCTTGGCCACCGATCAGGATGTCCTTGCCGGTACCGCCCAACAGGATGTCGTTACCTTTGCCACCATCGAGCGTGTCATCGCCACCTTGGCCGAAGAGGATGTCGTTGCCATTGCCGCCCGACAGGAAATCCTTGCCGTCGTTGGCACCGGAGATATCGAACTCGGTGTAGTGCTCGGTGATGTACTGGTGGACATTGTTGGTGGTGATGGCACTGGCCTCGACACCGCTCTTCTGCGCAACGTACGCCTGCAGGGCTTGGTAGCCCTCGCTGACGACACCGTTGAGGGTGATCAGGTCACCGAAGATGATGTCGTTGCCGTTGCCGCCATCGACCTTGTCGGCGCCTGGCAGGGTAGCCTCGGAATGCCCGAGGATCGCGCTGGCCAGGTTGGATGGGTCGATATTGGCCTGCGGCTTGCCGGCGCTGTCGTATGGCTTCAGGTCAGTCAGGCTGACATCGCTGTTCAAACCAATTGCCTGCACCTTGCTTACACCGTTAGTCCCACCCAAGAGGGCGAAGCTGGCAGACGTGTTGTTCGCCGAATCCCAGTAGTTATAAGAATCGGCATAACCGGTACCGCCCAGGCCGGAGAACTCGTAGGTGCCATCCCCTTGAGCATGAATCGTCCCGATCGTGCGGGTGGAATCAAGCACCAGGTTGCCCCAACGGTTTTCTGTGTAGGTCAGCACTTTGAGGCTGCCTTCGCTATTGATTTCAACTTTGTGCGTTGCGTCGGCCCAGACACTGAAGGTGTCACCCACCTTGTAGTTGTTGACGTTGACTACGTCATCCAGGTACTTGCCGCCGCTCCACAGGCGGTAGTTGGTCGTTTCATTGGTCTGGTAATAAGTCGGCTTACCGTCGGTGATGAAGTAGGTCAGGTTCTCTGCACCGCTGTTACCGGTAGCCATGGTGCTCTTGAAGAAGTTGGCCGTGGTTTTGAACACATCCTCATAGTTGGTACCACCGCCGTAGCTTGAACCACCCACCATCGAGTCCAACACCGCCTGAAGCTTGGCCAGTGCGTCGGTATCGGCAAGGTTGACCGCCACGTTCTTGTTTACCTGGGTATCGAAGTCGGCGATGAAGATATTCACCGTCCCCGAAGTATCAGCGCCCAGGCTGGCTTTCAGCGTCTGGAACACCGATGCCAACTGCGCCTTGGCCGCAGCGACGGACTGGGTGCTCATACTGCCCGAGCTGTCGACCATGAAGGCAATGTTGTAGTTCTTGCCCGCAACCACGTTCAGGCCAGCCACGTCGGCGACGATGATGTCGTTGCCTTCGCTGCCATTGATGGTGTCATCGCCCGAGGTGCCCACCGTCGCCTTGTAGGTGGCGCCGTAGACAGTGACCGGGATCTTGCCGGTGATGCTGTCTGAACCGCCGAGGCTTTCGGTGGCCGTGGAGGTGACGGTGATGTCGAACGTGCCTTTGTAGTACGCCGGCGGGGTCAGGGTCAGGCCGCTGAGTTTCCAGCCTGTCACGTCCACCGGCGTACCGCCGACAGTCACGGTGTGGCCCGCGCCATCGCTCAGCACAGTCCCTTTCGGAATGCCGCTGAGGGTCACGCTCAAGGTCTCGGAACCATCGGTGTCGGTCAGGCCGGTGCTGATGCTGACCAGCTTGACCGAGCCACCTTCCGGCCCTTCGTTGAGCTTGTAGCCGTCGTAGTAGCTCTGGCCATTGACGGTGTGCAGATCGGACACGCCCAGGCCAGCGTTGGCCATCTCGGTCACGTTCTGGTACATCGGGATGTTACTGCTGCTCAGGTCGGTGACGGCACCGGAGCCCGCCTGAATGTTCAGGTCATAGCTACCAGGGCCTGATTGGTTGGCGTGGTAAACCTCGATCGGGTAGTAGCCGCTGGACGTTGGGGTGAAGGTGCCAGAAATCTGGCCACCCGCGCCCCAGGTCGCAGTTACCACGGTCTTGCCACCAATGGTGACCACCAGGCTGTCATCGGCGATGCCGCTGAAGGTGTAGGTCTTGCCGGCTTCCAGGAACAGCAGGCCCGACGTTTTCGAACCGGTGCCAGCGGTGACGCTGCCATCGGACTGCACGTTGGTGGTGGTCCCACTGGAGGTAGCACTGCCGGAGTTGGCAAAGACCGTTTTCAGCGCGTCGCCAGTGATGCCGTTGCCGTCGGTACCCAGCCCTTTGAGGGTGGTCCAGACTTCCTTGGTCAGGCCTTTGGACACGACATCGGTACTGCCAATCGTCAGGGTCGGTTTGTCGGCCACCGGACTGATGTCGACCTTCATGGTCACTTCGCTGCCCAAGTTGGTGCCGTCGTTCGGCTTGTACTTGAACTGCGCGTAGTCAGCCTGTTTGTTGCCGACGCCCGAGCCGCCATAGCCGTCGGTGCCCGACTCGTTCGCCTTCGGCACGAACTTCAGGTAGTTGCTGGTGATGTCGGCCTGGCTGACGACCTGGCCCGCTTTCACATCGACCCATGCGGTGCCGTTGTAGAACTTCAGGCTACCGTCGACCGGCAGCGAGGTGATGGTCACGAACAGGCCGGTGTTGCCATCGGCATCGGTGACCTTGAAGTCGTTCCAGGTGAACAGATAGTCGGTGTCTTCCACGCCATTGACCGCGCCGCCAGTCGAAACCGGCAGGTGGTCGTTGTCGAGGATGTTGGTGGTGACACTCGCCTTGGTGCTATCGACCTGCAGGTTTTCGAAGTTGCCACCGGTGGCAGCGCCGATGGTCACGGTGAAGTTCTCGGTACCTTCAACCAGCTTGTCGTCGATGGTCTTGATATCGAACGTGACGCTGCTGCTGTTGGCCGGGATCTTCACGGTGGTGACCGCGGTGTAGTCCTGGCCGTTAGCGGTGCCGCTGTAGGTCAGGGTAACGGTGACTTCCGTTTTAGCCGGGCTGCTCAGGGTGAGGGTGTATTTGCCGGTTTCACCTTCGGTCAACGAGGTGGTGCCGGTGATACCGATGGTGGTCACATCGCCCTGGTTGCCAGTGCCTGGGGTGCCGACACCTGGCTCGTCGTTGACCACGGTGGTGGCTGTGGTTTTGTCCAGCGTCAGCTGCTCGAACTTGCTGGCACCCGCGCCGCCTACCGACTGCAGCGCCAGGCCGACAGAGGTCTGGCCGATATACACATCATCCGGCGCAGCCACGTTGACGAAGCCTGTTGCACTGTTGGCCGGCACGTTGATGACGGTTTTGCCGTCGCTCAGCGTGAAGGTCAGGGCGCCGTGGTTGTTGATCGGCAGGCCATCTTTGCTGGTCAGAGTAACGGTGTAGGTGATCACACCGCCTTCGGTTACCGAAGGCGTGGCGGTCAGCTTGGCGATGACTTCGTTCGAGGTGTCCTTGATGTCCACCGAGGCCGAAGGCTTGCTGACCACCAGGTTCTCGAACTGGCGGCCATCCGGCACGCTGGTGCCGGTGATGCTGACAGTCAGCGAGCCGGCGTCGACGTACACGTCTTCGCCTTGGGCGTCGTGAGTGAAGATGGCCGAGGTTTCGCCCTTCTTGATCACCACCGACTTACCTTCGGTCAGCTGCACGGTGAGGTCCTGGTCCAGGGCCTCTTTGATGCTGATGGTGAAGGTCGGTTT
>NZ_FXWU01000008.1:0-324033 GCF_900184205.1 Pseudomonas sp. LAIL14HWK12:I10
GCCCCAACTTAGAGAAACGCTGTCGCCATCGTGACACCACATCCTTACTGGTACCCAAGCGCTGAGCGATGTCATTTCCTGACTCGCCTGCGGCACAGGCGAGGATTATCTCCGCGCGCAATCGAGCGTCCTGAGCGCCTTTACGGAGCTTGATGCGGCGTAGCAGCTCTGACTTTTCAGTTTCGGAAAGGATAATGACGGTTGCTGGTCGACCCATGTCGATGCCCTTGGATAGTGAGCTTCTACAGAGCCTAGCTCAGATTTTCAGCGGTACTTCTGAAACACCACACTAGTAAACATCGCACCATCCCGATTGTCAGGCGGTCATGGCCCGATTCAAGGCAACAATTTGCTCATGTGTTAACTGGCTATCAGAAGCCATAAATTTGGCGATCAGTGCGTCGCGGTTTTGAGGCGCTCTTGCCTTGTCCGCCAATAACAGCGCCAATCTCAGCTTCGGTAATGTCAGTTCGGTGCAGTAAGCTGGTGTACCTGGTTGCTGACGCCACGAATCTTCGAGAGTACCAGCGGCGAGCGCGATAAAGCCCGTATCCTCAACAAGATCTTGCGCGATTCTCTCAGCGTAAATATTTCCGCCAGCTACCGGTAAGGCAATACGAGTTGAAGACTCGGCTGGTCCGCCTTTGTCGGCAAGGGTCGCTGCGAGGGCGGCGTTCCATGCCTTAATTACCGGACGACCAATCTGCTCACTCACCCAGACGCTCTCGGGCTTACCGTCGTCAACTTCTTTGATCGCCCCATCACGCGCCGGATAGTAATTGGAAGTATCAATGACGACGGTTTTCTCCGGAGCCTTGCTCAAGGTCTGTTTGAGATCAGGATAGTTTGCGAAGGGGATAGAGATGATCACCACGTCTACGTCAGACACTGCCTCTTCCTTGGTTACAGCTTTTGCGCCGATTTCGCTGGCCAGATTCTGAATGCTTTGAGGGCCTCTCGAATTTGCAATCTTGACCTGATGGCCGCACGCGGCGAGCTTACGAGCAAGGGTAGCCCCAACGTTGCCCGTGCCGATAATTCCGATCTTCATCTAAAAAACTCCTGCATATAGGAAAATTGAGGTAACGACGTGGCTGAGGGGTAGAGCTCGCTTCTTCATCCTGATGTCAATCCGTTGCAAGGAGAACTAGGGGCACATTTGAGTTATCGATAACCCGCCAGCCAGCTTACGCTTCGCTTTTGTGGCCCAGTCCGGAACAGGTGCTAACTACTTGCCGGTCGTACAAAGCCCTCCAGTCTGCGACAAAGGTCCTCAAGGTCTTCTGGCGTGCACTGGCATGCAATTCTGATATTTTCGGTGACGTTACGAAGTTCATTCTGCATGGCACGAACAGGTTCCGTGAGGTCAAAAAGCACTCTTCGCTCATTGGAGCCATCACATTTGCGCATAATCACTCCAACCTCTTGAGTAGTGGCGTAAGCGTGTCGATCTCCATATCGAGTCGATCACATAAATCGCTCACAGCGCGAGGCGACCCGTTAAGCAGCTCAAGCGTGACCAGGTATTGCGAAAAGGTGAGACCTAGCGGCTCAAGAAACGGTTTGTGCAATCGAGCCATCCGATTTGCGGCTGCGCTCAGCGCGAAGGAAATTTCAGTAGCCACGCTTCGTGGAATAGGTTTCATATTTATAGCTCACTATTATATAGTGCACGATGTAAAATATTTGATGGCTCGGCGAGTGTCCACAGTCACCTGGAAAAGCACTTAGGTAATCAGTTTTGCCTCAATTTTGCTGTGGGAGCATTCATGCGTACCGCTCACTTCTGCGAAACTCAATTGCTTAGCGCTCTCAACGGCGAGCTCAGGAATACGACACTTCTGGCCTCTGCGTGCAGCTACTCAGAACATAGTATTGCTGTTCGCGGCCTTTTCGGGCACAAGCTGGATCACATCCCAGTGCTCGACGATCCGGCCGTTCGCGACGCGGAATATATCGACGATGGCGCGACCACGATCAGTATTGCCATTGGTTGAGTGGACGTGCAGGTAGACCAGATCGCCCTCGGCTGCGCTTCTCACGATCGTGGAGCGGGCAGCAGGGTTGTTCTTGAAGAAACCGGTAAAGTGGTTGACGAATGGAGCTTTACCGTCCGGCACGCCCGGATTGTGTTGGATGTAGCTGTCAGCGAGGACTTCGGCAGACTTGGCGACTTCATGTCGTTGGAAAACGCCTTCGTAGAAAGCGATGACGGTTTGCCGATTGTACTCTTCCCGAGTGAGATCGCGGGCGGGTTGAGACTGTTTAGCAATAGGCGCGGCTTGTGCGGGAATCGTGGCTGGAGCGCCTAGCAAGATGACAGATAGGCTCAGAGCCGCGGAACTGAAGTTGGTGGGCATCAGGGGTTCCTTTCAGAGCGATAGATGAATTAAGTCCGCCGCGAAGTCACGGTGCTATGGGCTACGCACACATCTCGCTTGACTCAGGTAAATACGAATCTTCAAGAATGAAAGGTCACGCTGTCAGTAATCGGCACACGATCCATATGCATGCGGTTGCCTGGAGCGCTCTCGTCTGGGTAGCCAAATGACATGCCAAACAGCATTTTCATTTCTTCGGAGATGCCTAGCACTTCGCGGATCGTTTCTGCGTAGAAACTAAGTGAGGTTTGCGGAACGCCGCCTAACCCACGGGCAGCGAGTGACAGCAGGAAGGTTTGCCCGTACATGCCTATGTCGCCAGCAGTTCGAACCCTGTCGCCAAACACCGGCATGAATAAAAAAACTGCCTGGGGAGCATTGAAAAAGGACAAGTTTAGGGCTGCGGCTCGCCGGCGCCCCTCCTTGTCTTCGCGCATAACATTCATAGCCTCGTAGTAGGCTTTGCCTTGCGCATTCTTACGATCCCCATACATGCCGTAAAAAGCATCCATATCGAACGAAAAATCTGGCGTGAATTCGCCTGCAGTATTTTTTGCGTGGAGGATTTGCGAAAGGTCTTTCAGTTTTTGACCGCGAACTATGTGTACGTCCCAAGGTTGGGTGTTGCAGTTGGAGGGAGCGCATTGGGCATCCTTCAACACCTCCTGAATGATCTGATCGGGTACTGGGGTGTCCAGAAACCCGCGAAAAGACCGCCGAGTACGTGCCGTCTCTTGAAATTGAAGGGTGTAATCCATCGATGTATCGGCATCGAATCTAGATATTGAAATAGTCATGATTTCCCCTTTATGCAAGCGTGAAAAATAATCAGACGGCTGTTGAATGACCGAGCGCATCGAGTGTTTGCCGAAGCTCATCGATACCCCGCTCATCAAGCTGGCAAGCTGACTTTATTTTGCTAGTGATCTCCCGAATGTCAGCTTCCAACATGCGGCTATTAGCCGTCAGGTCGATCATCACGCGACGCTCGTCGGCGGGATCCCGTGTGCGGCTGACGAGTTCGGCAGCCTCAAGCCTTTTCAGCAATGGCGTTATGGTTCCAGCGTCCATCGCAAGCCGGGTTCCAAGGGCGCCCACAGTGAGTGGCGAGCCGTTTAGAAGCTCCAGGATGACCAGGTACTGAGGGAAGGTTAGGCCTAACGGCTCCAGATAGGGTTTGTGCAATCGCACGACCCGATTTGCCGCCGCATAGAGCGAAAACGCTAGCTGCGTACCTACTCGTTTTCGATTTGAAGTCATTAACTAGCTCACTATTGTATAGTGAGCTATATATTTATGAGAAAAATTCCCATTGTCAACCCACGTTATGTGCTCTCGACGAATGGTTTCGCCAGCTGGGTAGACTAAGCCTTACAGGCCCCGGGATCTGATGCCGTCCCCAGGTAAGGAGATCCAATCTGCCTAGCTAGACCGCATAAGGAGATCCACACTAGGTCGACGTTACTCTGCCGGCGCTTGGTATGCCGCAAGCATTTTCAACACCTCATCATGTGAACCGCTTGCTTCAGCAAACCTTAACGGCTTGGCGCGCTCAACGACGAGTTCTGATGGCGTTGGAGAGGTATTGAGCAGGTCGAAGATTTCGTCCAAAAACTCTTCCAACGGCATCGCATGTTCGTCATTTTCCTGTCCTAGCAAAGTCGTACGGACACCGGGTGGTGCTAGCTCGATAACCTCGATTGTTGAGGCTTCTAGCTGAACTCGAAGGCTTTGAGTGAACGAATGCACTGCTGCTTTGGTTGCACTGTAAGTGGGCGTTGCAGGCAGCGGGACAAATGCCAAAGACGAACTGACATTAATAATCGTTGCACTAGGCTGCTTGATCAGATGCGGAGTAAATGCGTACGCCATGCGAATCGTACCTAAAAGGTTCGTTGTCACAGTATCTTCGGCGGTGCTCAGGTATTCCGGATCAGTCAGATCTTCCCAGTGCATGATCCCTGCGTTGTTTACCAGAACGTTCAGATTTGGATGGCTGATCGCAAGCGCTTCGGAGGTGCGCTGGATGGATTGCGAGTCGGCGACGTCCAACAGTACTGATTCAATTCCGGGGTGTTCCGACACGATCTCGTCGAGCAGAGCCTTGCGACGTCCCGCGATGATGACTTTGTTGCCCGCCTTATGAAGCCTGAGCGCCAGACCTAGACCAATGCCTGAGGTGCCGCCAGTAACCAGAATCGTATTGCCAGTGCTGTTCATAGTAAACTCCAGGAAAGACGCTTAATCGGACAATTGTCCACTTTTAGAAAATTACCGGACAATTGTCCGTTTAGCAATGCAGTAAAGGAAATTTTTTGCTCATGACAGACGAGCTGGTGATGCGTTCTGACGCCAAGAAAAATCGTGAACGGATATTGGAGGTCGCGGTGGTGGAGCTGACTAGCGATCCTGCAGTTCCGTTGAGCACCATCGCCAAAAAAGCTGGTGTGGGGCAGGGCACGTTCTATCGCCACTTCGCGACTCGCGAGAAGCTGGTGTTCGAGGTGTATCAATTCGAGATGCAACAGGTCGCATCGTTGGCGGAACAGCTCCTCGCGACGAAGCCTCCTAAGGAGGCGCTCCGAGAATGGATGGACTGTCTCGCTGAATATGCAATGACGAAGGCAGGGCTTGCTGCTGCGATACAACAAGCAGCGTCTATTTACGAGTTCCCAGGGAAGTCGGGATATGCTCCTGTCCAATCCGCAGCCGAGTTGCTGTTGAGGGCAAATGAAAAAGCTGGGACGATTCGCAGCGGGATTACCAATGACGACTTTTTTCTAGCTATCGCCGGAATATGGCAAATGGACTCCCAGAGCGACTGGCGTTTCCGTCTCTCTAGGCTGATGAACTTAGTGATGGATGGTCTGTGCTTTGGCAGTCCTGAAAGCCTGAAAAGCAACGAGGTCTAACAGACGAAAATTACGGAGTGCGTTAGCGACGATAGGAAACAGAACTCGTCGACCAGAAGCACATCTTGACATGAGTTGGCATAAGTTTGAGTCGATGCCCAAACCATATAAGTTGTGTTCCGGATATTAGGGCTGCCACATTGCCGGTGGCCTTATGCTCAGCCCGTCCTCTCGTCTCCTATTTCGTTGTACTCACGAGATCTCTCGGTCGCCGTCCTTCCAAACCCATAAGCAAATTTTCCAGAGCTCGCTTTGCCATTGCGTTGCGTGTGTCAGTCGTCGCAGAGCCAATGTGAGGTACGGTGACGACGTTTCTCAGGTTAAAAAGCTCGGAGTTCGTCAGGGGCTCCTTCACATAAACGTCCAAACCAGCCGCCCGGATTGTCTTTTCTTGCAGAGCCTCGATGAGTGCGTCCTGATCCACGACAGGCCCACGCGAGATATTGATCAAAATACTTTCCGGGCCCATCAAAGCGAGTTCTTTGCGTCCGATAAGATTCCTCGTGGCGTCCGTCAATGGCACGACCGGACAAACAAAGTCAGACGCGCTTAAAAGCTCTTCCTGCGGTACAAACCTCGCACCAAGTTCCTGTTCAAGCTTTGGTTTACGACTGTTGCCGCTATACAAAATGGTCATGCCAAAACCAAAGCGGCCTCTGCGTGCGATGGCTTCTCCGATTTTTCCCAGACCGATAATGCCCAACGTCTTTCCATGAACGTCGCATCCAAATTGGGATGCATCGATGGTTTGTGTCCAGTTCCCCTCTTTAGTCCAGGAATCAAGCTCAGGAATGCGTCTTGCTGTTGCGAGGATCAGGGCTAAAGCCAGGTCAGCAGTGGTTTCGTTCAACACATCTGGCGTATTGGTCAACATGATCCCTCGGCGGTTGAGGTAGTCGAGGTCATAGTTGTCGTAGCCAACCGATATGCTTGAGACGATCTCAAGATTTACAGCCGCAGCCAGCTCAGCTTCACCCAGACGACGACTTCCACCAATCAGCCCGTGAGCGTTCGAAATAGCGGCCTCGAACTGGGCGTCCATATCACCAAGCTCAGGGCTAATGATGATGACGTCGTAGTCGTCTTTGTAAGGTTCAAGCAGGCTAGGGGAGACCCGGCTGAAGGCCAAGATTGTCTTTTTCATGACGGCGTATTCCACCTGTTCCAATATCAATTTGAATCGTGCTCTGACTTCAAAAAGGTTTTTGCCCACTCACGATAACTGTCCGAGAGTGTGTATTTAGAAAGCAGCTCAGGAAGGGATAGCTCGCTCCCCTCCGTGCCGCTTTGTTCGCGTAGCGCCTCGTAGGTTGCTTTGATTGCGGACAAATAGGGGGCATGCCCATTGACCACGATCCGCACATTGGCAGCACTCAATTTTTCAACATTGCTCAGAGCAGGATTACCATAGTTGATCAGCATGATCGGCACTCTGAGATGTGCCGTAAGTGCTTCTAGGTGCTGGAAGTCTTTAACACCGACCAGGCAAATAGCATCTGCTCCAGCCTTCTGATAAGCCGCAGTGCGAGCGATGGAGTCGTCCAAAGTGGTCACAGCCACATTCGTACGGGCGATGATGCTGAGTGCATCATCCGACCGGGCAAATCGCGCGGCATAGATTTTGGCTGCGGATTCTTCCCTTTCGATAAGCACATGCGACTGCTCGTCGTACTTGGCCGGTAGATGGGTGTCTTCCAGTGTCAGGGCTGCAACGCCGGCCTTCTGTAACTCTGTGACTGTTCGCATCACATTCAGCGCGTTACCAAAGCCATGGTCAGCATCCCCAATGATCGGAATCTGGCTTGCCCGTCCGACCCTGGAAACCTGCTCGACATATTCATCCAGCGTGAGTAATGCAATGTCAGGTGCACCGAGCACCTGAAGCGACGCAACGGAGCCGCCTTGAATGGCAACGTCAAAGCCAAGGTCGTATGCCATCCGAACTGAGATCGGATCGAATACGGAAGCTGCAAATTTGCAGGTGTCTCCCTGGAGTAACTCACCAAACACCTTGCGTAAATCATGATGTGATCGCTCTATCATGTTGGCTCCATCAATCTTTCCAATCAGGTCTCTCCACGCGGAAGAAGGCATTGAAAACACTACCGGTCATAACCGTTTAGATGGTAATGACCGGATCGCTTTGTAGTTTATTTATGCGCCAGCGATGCCTTGCTTGCCGCCTTTTCTTGCTTCATTGCGGCGATTTCACGCTCGCAAGCCTCGACATCGAACGAGTTGTCCCACTTGGCAATGGCGATGGTGCCGATGCCATTGCCGATCAGGTTGGTCACGGCCCGCGCTTCGTTCAAGAAACGATCAATGCCCAAAAGCAAAACGAGTCCTACAAGAGGGATGGAGTGGATGGTCGTGAGTGTTGCAGCCAGCGTGACAAACCCCGCACCCGCGACACCAGCCGACCCTTTGGATGTCAGCAGGAATACGCCTAGCAGGATCATCTGATCAACGAAGGTCAGTGGCGTGTTGGTCGCCTGGGCGATGAAGATCGCGGCCATGGTGAGGTAGATGCAGGTGCCGTCTGCGTTGAAGGTGTATCCCGTTGGCAGCACCATGCCCACTACAGATTTCTTGCAGCCAAGTTTTTCAAGTTTCACCATCATGCGTGGTAGCACCGCTTCGGTTGAGCAGGTGCCAAGGGTGATGAGAATTTCGTCCTTGAAATAACGGAGAAACTGCATGAGTGGCATGCCTGACCATCTGGCCACCGTGCCTAGCACCACCACAATGAAAATCAAGGTAGTGATGTAGAGCGCGATCAGCAACTGACCGAGTGACAGCAAGGTGCCAATCCCGTACTTGCCGATAGTGAACGCCATACCTGCACCCGCACCAATCGGCGCCAACCGCATGACCATCGCAACGATCTTGAAAAGGCCTTGCAGGAACAAATCAATCGTGTTGATCAGCGGCTTGCTGGTTTCGCCCATCTGAACCAGGGCAACTCCCATCAAGACCGAAAGCAGAATGACCTGCAGCATGACGCCGTTGGAGAATGCGCCGAGGAACGTGTGGGGAATGATATTAAGGAAGAAATCAATTGTACCGCCTTGCTCACTCGCGGCCTGGCTGTACTTGCTGATAGCATTTCCATCGAGCGCGTTGACGTTAATGTTCATCCCGACGCCAGGCTTGACGATGTTCACCACGATAAGGCCTACGACCAGGGCGATAGTCGATAGAATTTCAAAGTAGATCAGCGCTTTTACGCCAATCCGTCCGACCTCCTTGATACTGCCCATTTTCGCGATACCGACGACGACCGTACCGAAGATAATGGGGGCCAGCAGCATTTTTATCAGCTTGATGAAACCATCGGCGAAGGGTTGGAGCTTGGCTCCAATATCAGGCACGAAGTAACCGATTGCTGCACCGATCACGATGCCGATCAGCACCTGCACATACAGCTGGCTATACCAGCGGGACTTGGAAGTTTCCACGGAGGCACCTCATTTTATTTTTGTGATGGGCATGTGGCTTGGCGTCAGTGGGTGACGCCTGACTCTGCGGCCTCCCTGAAGGAGGCCACAGATAGAGGGAAATCAGCCTTCGCCTAGCTCACTCATGACTGCGTACAAAGCGGATTTGGCTTCGAAGCCAACACCTGGAATATCAGGCAGACCGACATAACCATTTTCCACCTTGATTCCGTCAGCGAAGCCGCCGAAAGGCTGGAACACATCGGGGTAAGACTCGTTGCCGCCCAAGTGCAGGCCTGCTGCGATATTGAGGGACATCTGGTGGCCGCCGTGCGGAACCACGCGACGGGAAGACCATCTCATTTCGTCCATCACTTTCAGGGTGCGCATGTACTCAACGAGTCCGTAAGACAGCGCGCAGTCGAACTGCAGAAAGTCGCGATCAGGGCGCATGCCACCGTGGCGCAGAAGGTTACGAGCGTCCTGATGGGAGAACAGGTTTTCCCCGGTAGCCATCGGCAGCTCGTAGTGATTGGCAAGCTCAGCCTGGAGTGCATAGTCCAGCGGGTCGCCGATTTCTTCGTACCAGAAGAGGTTGTACTTCTTGATGGCTTCCGCATAAGCAATACCGGTCTGAAGATCGAAGCGACCGTTGGCATCGACCGCCAGTCGACGACCGTCCCCAACCACTTCGAGTACCGCTTCGATGCGACGAATATCTTCGTCCAGTGGCACTGCACCGATCTTCATTTTGACAACGTCGTAGCCACGATCCAGGTAACTCTGCATTTCTGCTTTGAGTTTGGTCTGGTCTTTGCCTGGGTAGTAGTAGCCACCTGCTGCGTAGACCCAGACTTTGTCATCGGCCACGCCGTTACGGTACCGATCAGCCAGCAAACGATAGAGAGGCTTGCCTTCGATCTTGGCAACGGCGTCCCACACGGCCATATCAATGGTGCCGACTGCAACTGAACGTTCGCCGTGGCCACCTGGCTTTTCGTTGGTCATCAGAGTCTTCCAGATGGCGAACGGATCCAGGTTGTTGTTCTCATGGTCGATAAGAGTATCCGGATCAGCTTCCATGATTCGCGCCAGGAAGCGATCACGCATCAACGCGCCTTGACCATAGCGACCGTTGGAGTTGAAGCCGTAGCCAATGACAGGTTTACCATCGCGAATCACATCCGTGACGACAGCAACGACCGAGCAGGTCATTTTCGAAAAGTCGATGTAGGCATTGGCAATGGGAGAGGCGATAGAAACAGTTTTTTCGCGGATGTCTACGATACGCATGACGGGTTCCTCTTGTTGTTGGTGGCCCCACGTTATGCTTTGCGATGACACCCGCCCAATGCTATTAATGCCGTGCCCTATGCACAGGAGGCATTGCCCTTGGAACTCGTTTGGCTTGAGGACTTTTCAGCGCTTGCGGAGTACGGCAGCTTTGTTCGGGCGGCGGAGGCGCGACATGTGACTCAGCCGGCTTTCAGCCGCAGGGTTCGCTCATTAGAGAGTTGGATGGGCGTCGAGTTGTTTGTGCGCACACCGCAAGGAGCCACCCTGACCGAAGCAGGAAGGCAAATTTTGCCCAGTGCTCAGGAAGCTGCACGGCAGCTGTACAGGATGCGTAACGAGGCTCAAGAGGTAGCAGGAATCGCCGCTAAATCCCTGCAGTTTGCAGCAACTCATTCGCTGTCGTTTACGTTTTTTCCCAAGTGGCTGCGAAGCTCTGAAAACGGTGCCCCTATTGAGGCTGTGAAGCTGTACTCTGATAGCATGGCAGTGTGTGAGCAAATGCTGATACATGGTCAGGTCCAGTTCTTGCTCTGCCACCGCCATCCCGACGTTCCGCCTTTGCTAGCGCCTGATCAGTTCACCAGCAAGAAAGTGGGGGAGGATGTCCTCGTTCCGCTTGCGAGTGCTTCCGCTAACTTCGGCACCTCGCCTGCTGCATTGCCATACCTCGCTTATACCCATGAATCTGGATTGGGGCGTATCGTTGCCCATAGATTGCGTGGCAAGGAAGATTACCTTCACCTCAAGCCACTATTCAGTAGCCACCTTGCAGCGGTACTCATGTCCATGGCTCTGGAAAGCAAAGGAGTGGCGTGGCTACCCAAGAGCCTCACTGAGCAAGAAATACTTGATGGGCGCTTAGTCAGGGCACTTGACGAAAGCTGGGATATACCTCTGGAAATTCACCTGACCCGTCCCAAAGCCACGCTCAGCCAGTCTGCCGAAGAGTTTTGGGGCCGAGCAGAGAATGAACTGACGCCTTTTTCATGACCGATGTAGTGTGTTTTGCGTGATACAGATCGGCGATTTCAGCGGGACTCACAAGTGCTCTGCTTGGCGACAGCACCGCGTCGACCTTCATCTGGGGGTACAGAGCTTCAACGAGGTTAGGGAGGTGCGTTCAGTAAAAGAGATGGTATGACTGGCTTTATTCCATCGCACGCCCGACACCGAGAATTGTTTTGCCAGCAACATGATGCTCTCATGCACAGCTAACTGCGTTATCTCGCCATAACATGCCCCAGCGTGCATGAGTGCAATTCCCCATGCTTGCGAGCTTGACATATAGCGCCGCGATACTCGCAGTACCTCTTTGTGTCCCGCACGGACTAAATGGATTTCGTACTGGCTATCCATGCATGCGTCCTCCTAATGTCGACGCGGTTGGAATAGTTTAACTAATTGTTATTTTAGTGCTAGCACTTGTCATTGGGCTTTATTTATTGTGCGAATGAAGTTGAGCTATCGACATCAGTTTTATTTCGCGACCTCACATGTGAAAAGTGGCGAGTAGGTCACACAGGCACAGTCGACCCTCGCGTTGCAGCGACCATCGATTGACGTCATTCATCAAAAACAAAATCTATATCGGAAAATCAAACGGTTTTTGTTGGTACTATCGGCGTATGCCGATCTGTTATTCGAGTGGCGTCACGGCGCTGATACATTTTTGCATTGCCCACTCTGGACGGCATAGCCAGTGAGGGCGTCGATTCATTATCACGTTCTGTGGCAATGCCAAGCTCGATTCTAAATATTCTGCCAATCTGTTGAAGATTGTGCTGTTGCAGGTCTATTCCCACCTCACTTCTGTTCATGCAGCTGGAGCGTGCGTTCTGTCACTCGTCTGCAAATTGGAGGATGGATAACTTCCGCAGGGCATGCTTAAAATCTTGGCTTCTGGAATCATAGCGCTGCAAGAGTCACAGCTGAACAGTACGGCACATCGTGCGCCCAGGCTGGGCTTGGGCGCACTCTTTGACTTAACGTCTACGTTGAGTTTAAGGATTTACAAATGTTTGCCTCGTTCTCCGATCTGCTCCAGCTCCAGGTTACGATACATAGTTACGACGTCTTTACTTGTATATCCGAGGGTGTACTCGCCTTTGGCGAGAGACGTGAGAAAACCCTCGCCAAAGGCATCAAGATACTTGAGTGAGAGATCTCGCAGCTTCGGTAACCTATCCTTTACAGCCCTGCCGAGTGCCTCCTTCAGTTCTGGCGCAGTCAGTTCTGTGCAGTAAGCGGGCGAGCCTGACTGCTGCCGCCAGGACTCCGCCAACTGGCCTGCGTCGATTCCGTCGAAGCCCAAATCGTTGATGAGCCCTATGACAATCTCTTTTGCGCTTGAATCCTCGCCGTAAACCGACATGGCAAAGCGGCCCGGCGTACCCGCCGGTCTTCCCTCGTGCGCTTGGGTATAGGCGAGCTGATTGTTAAACGCCTTGATAATCGGTCGGCCGATCTGGTCAGCAACCCACTGGCTTTCCACGATACCTTGCTCGATGGCGGGGATGGTCCTGTCGCGCGCGGGGAAATAGTTCGAGGTATCCACCAGAACTACTTCGTCCGGTACAGCGTCGAACAGGCCACGGGGCAGGGAGGATATAGCGTAGAGCGGGATCGTAGTGACGATCACTTCGACGTCCTTGACAACGTCGGCAACTGGTACGGCCTGCGCACCGGTTTCTCGAGCCGAATTGTCAAGCGCACTGGGATCGAAGTCGTTGGCGATACGGACAAGATGGCCCGCGGCCACCCATTTCCTTGCCAGATTGGTGCCGATTAAGCCGGTACCGATGATGCCAATTTTCATATGAAATCCTTTGTTTTAAGAGCGCTAATTAATTTCTAATTGTCCGGTAAGCGATAAATGGTTCCAGCGCTCGCTTTAAAATCGAATTGTCGCAGTCGAGAGGGAATAACTTGAAATTTTTAGCACCTCGCGGAACGGGCGCGAGCCACCGCGCAATTCCCACTAGAGCAGAACTGTCCTGGTGTTCTTTAACGCCCTTTCGAATATGGGGTAGTTATACCCGACTGACATATCGACCAGCGCCCAGTCTTTATCTGAACTTCGGTTATGTCCTGCAAATACGAAGGCTCGCGCAACGCTCAAACGGCAGTCTGGCCACCGTCGACGGGAATGACCGCGCCTGTCATGTAGGAGGATGCGTCCGAGGCGAGAAATAGCATGGCTTGTGCGATTTCTTCGGGCTTGCCGACACGTCCTGCCGGGATGACGCTTACTGTTTTTTCAACCGATTCTGGATTTCTTGCCATGTGTTCTAAATAGATCGGGGTCTCGATCCCGCCTGGACAAATCACATTGGCGCGCACGCCCTTGCTAGCATATTCTGCAGCAATCACTCGAGTCGAGGCGATAATGGCGCCCTTAGTCGCTGAATAGACGGCCAGTCCCGGCATTCCAACCAGCGCAGTCGTAGAGGAGATGTTAATTATCACGCCGTTATCACTTTTCACTAGATGCGTAAGTGCATATTTCATAGAAAGCAGTACGCCCCGGATATTGACCGAAATTACTCGATCAATGTCCTCCTCAAGCGCGTCCTCCAACGTCCCCTGAGGGCCCGTGATACCTGCGACGTTGCACAAGATGTCAAGTGTCCCAAACTCGGAGATGGCCGTGTCGATCATCGCCCTGACATCGTCACTCTTGCTGACGTCCGCTCGGCAAGCCACTACTCGCTCGCCGAGTTCGGCGGCTAGATCCGCCTCTTTGCCGCTCACATCTGCGAGCACAATGCGAGCACCCTCTTTGTGAAAAAGTCTTGCTGCTGCCGCAGCAATGCCGGAGCCAGCTCCAGTAATTACTGCGACCTTTCCTTTGAGAACCCCGTTCATAACTATCTATCTCCTCTGCGATCATGCGAGAAGGCGCGACATCATCGTGCAGATTGGCACGCCAGCGTTCTAGGCTACGATCTTGCCGAGCGGTGCCCGGCTCCTGCTAACTCACTGCGGGGGCAGTGACTTCTCGATTACGAGCTACGATCTGCTCGTGACTGAGCGGGGTTTTCGCTTCCATGAAGACTTTTATGAGCGCGTCGCGATTAATCGACGCACGTGCCTTGTCTGCAGCAGACAGTGCGTTCTGAAGATCGCCCAGCGTCAGCTCGGTACAATATGCAGGCGTGCCTGGTTGCTGGCGCCAGGAATGTGCGAGATCTCCGGCATCCAAGGCGTCGAACCCTGTTTGGTTAACGAGGTCGCATGCGATCGCCTTGGCGCGCGCATCGTCCCCTGCGACCGGGATTGCGATTCGATTGGCCGTGCCGGCTTCCTTACCACCTTCGGCTAGGGTCTGGGCGAGGACCGCGTTAAATGCCTTTACTACCGGCCGACCGAGTAGTTCGCTCGACCAGATGCTTTCCGGCATGCCACCATCAACCTCGGCAATGTTCTCGTCGCGAAAGGGATAATAGTTGGAGGTGTCGATCACGACTACGTCCGCCGGCACGCCAACGAAGACGCTGGCGACGTTGGGGATCTGCGCGTACGGGATCGATAAGATGATCACGTCAACGCCCTTGACCACGTCCTGAGTCGTGACCGGAACTGCGCCGATCTCCGCGGCCTTGTCGCGGATGTCGTCGGGTCCTTTCGCGCCCGCCAGCTTCACTGAATGGCCTCCCGCTGCCAACTTTCGTGCGATTGTTCCGCCGATATTTCCTGCGCCGATAATGCCGATGTTCATGTTGATTGCCTTCTAGTTGATGGTTGATTGAAATTACCGCGGGACGCGCTGATCGATTCCATATTGGGCTGGAGCGCCCAGATGATCGCGCAAGGTAGTGCCCTCATAGTTCCGATGAAACAATCCGCGTTCCTGAAGTATTGGCACCACCCCATCGACGAAAGCGTCGATCCCATCCTCGTAGATGTCCGGCGAAACCCAGAAGCCGTCCACAGCGCCTGCCTCGAACCATTCCTGCATATGGTCAGCGGCTTCGGCGGCCGGCCCAACGACCACGGGGTGGTAATCGATCACGCCATGCGCGAGCACGTCGCGAAGCGTCCATTCTTCGCGCGCAATCTTCAGGGCATGGGCTGAGCGCGGATCGTGCAGTGAGGGCTTTGCCCTGGCCAATTGCTCCGCAGACAACGGCTCGTCGAGTCGTGCAGTATCGAGCGACAGGCCTAGCATCTGTCCGAGATAGGGCACGCGCTGGGGAAATATCCTCTCGCTCAATGCGATCCTGCGATCGAGGCCCGCCCTGCGGTCGCTCGCGATCGTTGTCATCAGGCCGGCGAAGAACTTGATTTCATCTGGATTGCGCCCAGCGCGTTCGGCCGCTGCGCGGAAAGCGGCGCGTTGCGCCCGCGCGTCCTCGATCGTGAACGCGGCACCGATGACGCCATTGGCATAGCGACCCGCAAACTCGAGAGCGTTCGGGCTGCCTCCGGCATGGAAAATGACGGGCTGCCCCTGTTCGGAAGGAGGAATGTATAACGGCCCCCGAGACGCTACGAACTTGCCGCCCATATTGATGGGTGCGACTTTCTCGGCGTTTGCGAACCAGCCTGTTACCTTATCGAGAACCCATGCTTCCTGACCCCAGCTACCCCAAAGTGCCTGGATCAGATGGACTGCTTCATGTGCCCGTCCATATCTATCCGACGTAGACGGCAGGCGTGTGCCGTAATTAGCCGCGACATCTTCACCGCTCGAGGTAACGGCGTTCCAGCCAGTCCGTCCATGGCTCAGAACATCGAGCGCCTTAAACTGCCGCGCGAGGTTGAATGGTTCGTTAAACGTAGTCGAGCCTGTTGCGACCAGGCCAATGCGTTTGGTTTCGCGCGCGACGGCGGCCAAGGTGACCATGACATCGAGGTTAAAATGAGGAGGTTCATTCGCGATGTCGCCGACGTGGGTGGGGCCATCTGGCAAGAACAGAAACTGAAGCTTTCCCCGCTCAGCCGCCTGAGCATGCCGCACTTTGACGTCGAAACTCGTATAGCTTTTCGAGTCGACGGCGGACGCACGCCAGGCACCAGGCAGGTTGCCGTACCCATTGCCGAGATGCATGCCGATAATCATCTGTCTGGTCATCATGTCCTCGTTCTGTGCGAAGATGCAGAGCTGTCGGGAGGCCGACGAGAATCTATCCGGAGGACCTCTCCGTTTCGTGCTTGCTATTATGCGGAGAGAGTCTCCGTTTATCAAGGATTTAAGACTAAACATGCTTCAACCGTCGACTACATCAACTGTACGAAGGGACTCTCAACACAATCGCGCACGCATTCTTGAGGTGGCCAGCCAAGCGTTTGGCAGCGATGGAGTTGACGTTTCGATGGATGCCATTGCAAAGCTGGCCGGTGTCGGGCCCGCTACGCTCTATCGACATTTTCCGAGCAAGGAGGCGCTACTGGCTGCGCTCCTGGCATTGCACTATCAGCGTCTGGACAATCGGCGTATTGAGATTGAAGCTGAGGAATGCGGTGCAGGCCGTACGCTCGAACTTTGGATCGAAGCGCTCGGCGATTGGATGCAGGCATATGAGGGGCTGCCCGAGCCTCTGAAGGCTGCTTGTCATGGCGACTCCCCACTGACTCCGACCTGCCATGATGTCATCAAGACTACCGAGAGAATACTGAAGGCGGCGCAGGCTCAGGGGCTTGCTCGACGTACGATGACGGGGCGGGACATCTTTCTTGGAGCTCTGGCTATAGCTTGGGCAAGTGGCGCAATGGCTTCTTCTGAAAGCACCCGAAACGTGCTTCGCGATGTGCTGAGGGATGGTTGGATGGAAGCGAAAATGCCATCGACTGGGCGACTTTAACCGACTTATCCAACTGCGCAGCTATCCCAGTCAAACCCAGGGAACAAGCGCTGCGAGCGGTATTTGCTGTCGTTGAATCCCTCGGATCCCAAACACTTCGAGATTGGGCGTTTCAGAGGAATCTAATAGTGTGACGCTTCACCTGTCCGAACGCATATATTTCGCTGGGTATCGCTTCGCACATTTCGCGGCATCGTCAATCTGCTGTTACTCGCGCAGCGTTTTTCCGCAATTGATCCAAATAGTCCGCCCACAATTGGGCCGCCTCCCGACGCTGGCTGAGTAGCTGGGCGCGCGCGTACACCGCTCCCAAGGCTCCCGGCATGCGGTGCGACAGCGACAGCTCCAGCACGATGGGGTCAATGCCCAAATGCTCGTGCGCGATGGTTCTGTAGGTCGCGCGAAAACCGTGGGCAGTGATGTCGTACTCCGGCCAAATACGCTGAAAGGACTTGAGCATAGAGGTTGGATTGATCGGGCGCCCCGGATAGATAGGCGAGACGAACACCCAGCCCTTGCCCTCTGCATCCACTACGCGGGTTTTAAGTAACTCGCGCAATAAGATAAGGGCTTGCTCGGGCAGCGGCACGATGTGTTTGCTCTTGTCGAGGTGCTTGGTCTTACTCACCACATAACGCCAATCGGCGCCGACCAGGTCGACGTCTTCCCAGCGCATCTGCACGAGTTCGCCAGGGCGGACCGGCAGCATCACCAGCAGACGCATGGCGGTGGCAACGCTGCCGTCGTTGCAGTCATCCAGGCGTAGAAGAAACCTACCCAGGTCCGCAGGCCTTTCGATCGCTGGGTTGCTGGTCACGACATGGCGGATTTTTAACTCCTCAATGTTACTAAGCGCCACATTGCGTTCCACCCATCCCCGCCCCTCGGCAAAGCCCAGGACGGCACGGATGATGGTACGCACGCGCCGGGCCATGGCCATGGTGCGCTGGCGGCGCAACTCCGTAATGATCGTGGTGATGTGCTCCAGCTTGATCTCGCTAACCGGCTTTTTACCAATCGCGGGCAAGATGTGGTTGTTCAGCGCTCCGTTAAACCCCGAGATGGATTTGGTCACCAGTTCGGCCGACTTGAATGACAACCATTGCTCGGCCACGTACGCGAAGGTGCGCTCTTCATTGAGCAACTGTGCCTCGATTTTTGCGGTCTTGGCCTTGAGCGGGGCGGTGTGATTAGCCACGTCGCGCCGCGCGCCGCGAGCAATGTCGCGAGCCTCCTTCAGGCCGATATCGGGGTAAGCGCCGATCGAGAAGCGGTTTTCCTTGCCATGCAGCCGATACTTCAAGCGCCAGAACTTGGAAGGGGATTTGCCGGCCTTGCTCGACGCTCTCACCTCCAAGTAGAGACCAGGGACTTCGCCGTCAGCGTGTTTGCCGGGTTCGGTCAGCGAGCGGATCAGGGCATCGCTGAGTTTTCTCTTGAAAACAACCACATTATCTGGGGGCATCGGTGGGGGCATCCTTTTTTAAGGAACCGAAATTTGCCCCCAATTATGCCCCCATCAGCTCTGGAATCTATTGGATTTAGACAGGCGGCAGTGGACTAGAATTAACAGTAATTTGTTGTTATATAACAGATTTATGGAATTTAGTGGAATTCCATTACAGACTATCGGGGTCCCCAAAGAACATCTGAATCCGCGACCGCAACCAGCGCTCCGCCGGATCATTATCCTGCGCCCCCCGCCACGCCATGTGCAGCTCGAAACTGCGCACCTCGATCGGCAGGTCCTCAGCCCGCAACCCCCCGGCAGCCGTCAACGCATCCGCCGTGTAATCCGGCACCGTGGCAACAATGTCGGTACCCGCCAGCAAACTCCCCAGCCCATTGAACTGCGGTACCGCGAGCACCACATGGCGCTTGCGGCCTATCTCGTCCAGGGCTTCGTCGATGAAACCGGACAGGTCACCGGCAAACGACACCAGGGCGTGCGGCCGGGCGCAGAAGTCGTCCAGGGTGATGCTGCCGGGCACACTGTCGGCGCGCAGCAGTTTTGGCTTGCTGCGGCGCAGCACCTTGCGCTTGGCATTGGCGGGCAGGTCGCTGGTGTAGCTGACGCCCACCGAGATTTCCCCTGAGGCGAGTAGCGTTGGCATCAGCAGGTAGTTGACCCGGCGTACCACCAGCACGATACCCGGTGCTTCGGCACGGATGCGTTTGAGCAGTTGCGGCAGCAAGGCGAATTCGGCGTCGTCCGACAGGCCGATGCGGAACACAGCATTACTGGTAGCGGGGTCGAACTCGGCCGCGCGGCTGACGGCGGTAGAGATCGAGTCCAGCGCCGGGGAGAGCAGGGCGAAGATTTCATGCGCCCGCGCCGAGGGCTCCATGCTGCGGCCGGTGCGCACGAACAGGGGGTCGTCGAACAGGTTGCGCAGGCGCGACAGGGCCGCGCTGATGGCGGGCTGGCCGAGGAACAGTTTCTCGGCAGCACGGGTCACGCTACGCTCGTGCATCAGCGTTTCGAACACGATCAGCAGGTTGAGGTCTACACGACGCAGGTCGTTTCGATTCATCGGTGCGCTTCGCCTAAAGTGGGGCAGGGGTGAATCTTAAGGCCAAAGGCTGTTACCCTGCACCGATTTCCGGGGGCCAATTCAGATGAATGTCAGGTGCCCAATCGATGACAAGCATGTCGACTATTAATGACCACTGATGGTCTAACGGCCAAAGCCCGGATAAAGTCCGTGGTAATAGAGGTTCACAAGGCGAGGTATGCGATGTCCCGCATGATCCGTTTCCACAAGTTCGGTGCAGCCGATGTGCTCCGTTGCGAAGAGCAGGCCGAACCGTCGCCTGCCGCCGACGAGGTGCAGGTCCGCGTCGAGGCGATCGGCGTCAGCTGGTATGACGTGCTCTGGCGTCAGAACCTGGCACCGTCCCAAGCCCGCCTGCCGGCGGGGATCGGCCATGAGATGGCGGGTGTGGTGACAGCTGTCGGTGAAGGGGTCGAGGATATTGCGGTGGGTGACCGGGTCGCCAGCTTCCCGGCCACCAGCGCCAATGATCACCCGGTCTATGGCGACGTGATCGTGCTGCCACGTACAGCGATCACCCGCTACCCGGCTATTCTCACGCCGATCGAGGCCAGTGTGCATTACACGCCGCTGCTGATTGCCTACTTCGCGTATGTCGACCTGGCCCGCGCCAAGGCAGGGCAAACCGCGTTGGTGACCGATGCCAGCCACTGCGCCGGGCCTGCGTTCGTGCAACTGGGCAAGGCGCTGGGGCTGAAGGTGTTTGCGGCCACCAAGGAGCCTGAACAGCGCGACTACCTGTTGGGCCTGGGGGCGGACAAGGTGATTGTCACCGAGGAGCAGGACCTGCTGCTGCAGGTTGGCAAATACACCGACGGGCGTGGCGTGGACATGGTCCTCGATGGCATGGGTGGGCCGCAGATGTCGCTGCTCGGCGATGTGCTCGCGCCCCGTGGCAGCCTGGTGCTGTACGGCCTGCAAGGCGGCAACCAGACGCCGTTTCCGGCCTGTGCGGCGTTTCAGAAGAACATCCAGTTCTATGTGCACTGTATCGGCAACTTTACCGGCAAGCCGGAGCTGGGCATCAGCCAGGACCAGGTCGCGCTGCAGCGGGCGCTGCGGGATATCAACCAGTTCACCGCCGATCAGTTGCTGACCCCGCAGATCATCAAGGTGTATCCCTTCGATCAGGTGGTCGAGGCGCATCGGTACATGGATGAATGCCCGTGTGGCGGGCGGGTGGTACTGGATATGGCACAGCCTTCCTGAGGGGACGTTGAAGACCACAAGAACCCGGGCAACGTCCCGGGTTTTTTGTGCGTTGGTGGGTGCAATGCCCAAATGCTATATCCATAAAAAATCAGACGCATCCTACAATTAAAAAGTACGGAGACTACATATTTTAAGCCTTTGCTTTTTATTGTCGTAATATCTTGGAAGGAAATTCAAGTTGAATACTTGTGGTCCCCGGATCATTGTGTATTCCCGTGCTTGCTGAATGGTTTTTTTACGCTGATCTGTATCTTCTATTCGATATCCAACGCTCGATAATGGCCCAGTGATAGTTTGCGCAAGGAGCGTGGAATGAGCATGGCTATGCCCGAGTTAGGGCAGCGTATGGCAGCGGCCGGTCATCGGTGCGGCGCATTTTTTTCGATGGCTTGGCGACAGAGCAGGTCACGTCATTATTTCCCGTAGTTTGTAGGAAATTTCTTCAGGAAGGACGCATTGCACTGTTTGCAGTTGCCAGTGTGATGGATACATGAAGTTGATGAGGTGATTACGTGGGCGCTATACACGATCAGGCGATGCACTATATCTACCAGCAAGTGCTCGAGCGCTTGTTGAGCCATATGTCCCAGGCGCAACGTGCCTCCTTGCAGTTGCTGATTCAGCGATTGCTGGTGGCTGCCGGTGGGCCCGAATACATTGGCACGTTCCGTTTGCTGGTGTTGCAAGGGGCTGACCGGCGCAGTGCCCACCTGTTGGCCACCTTGCGTGCCGCCCAGTTGAGTATCGCCTTGCGTGCCCCTGTGACGTTTCAGTTGCGGGTACTGGTGGTCAACCTGCCTGCTGCCGGCAATACCGTGCTGGAAAACCATGAACGCAGCTTCAATGCCTTGTTCATGCAGGATGACCCGCGGGTGCAACTGCAGATGACCGAAGGCTGTGAAGTCGTGCCTTTCAGCCGGCGGCTATCGGCTACGCCGGAGCGCTGGGCACTGGCGCGCAATGCCATGCTGATGTTCGGCCACGGGGTCGATGCCAGGCCCGAAGCCCTGCTGGGCAGCCGGCTGCACCTGGAGCTGGCGGGCGCAGTGGGCCTTGCGCTGCAGGCGCAGCCGCGGGCCGATGTGCTGATTACTGCCGTACCTGCACGCCAGCGCCGCCGCTACCTGGCCTGGGCGCGGCGGAGCCTGCGCCTTGCAGGGGAGCGTGGCCCCCACGTCGTGCACCAGTGCCTGTCGGCATTGGCCAACGGGCTGGGCAGGTTACATGGGGTTGCCGGCTCACCCCTGGAGCGCGTGGATGCTTCAAGCAGCATGGCGACCGAGGAGGCGCCCTTGCGCGTGATCGCCATCGACGACCTGCTGCCACACCTGCTTGAGGACGAGCAGTTCGATCACATGCTGGGCTGCTGCTTCGATGCGGCTCAGGACGCCTGGCCCTTGGCGGCCTTTGTCGATTCGCGGGCCGTGGCGCAACTGCACGATTTGCGTGCGCGCAGCCTCGAGCCGCTGGTCCATCGGCCGGCACTACGCTTGGCAAGCCCCAGCAGCGACGGCGGGCAGCGCGAGCCAACCTCTGCGCACCTGGGCAAACCCTACGGCATCAGCCAGACCCAACTGGTGTGCCTGTTGTTCAGCCCTTTCGCCCGGCAGGGAAAAGGCCTTGAGCGTTTTCTAAGGTGCCGTCATCCCGACATGCTGGTGGCGTTGCCCTACCTGCACCGGGCCTTGCAGGGTAAGCCGTGCCCCGAGGCGGTGAAGGACTGGCTGGTGAACACCAGCGGCCTGGCGCTGGTACCGTTGCGGGCGATCTATGAGGGGGGCCTGCAACCGTCATCGAGGCGCTTGATGGCCAACCTGGCTCGCCGCGATGTGCACCTGAAGTGGCTGCCGCGCCCGCCCGCTGCAGGAAGGCCCGCCTTTGAGGGCTTGCCCTGATGGGCCGATCGGTACCCGGCGATTACGCCTATCGGAAGGTGTACCGCTACCTTGAAGCGCTGATCGATGAGGCACAAGGCCGTGAGCCATGGCGCTTGCCGTCGTTACGCACGCTTTCGCGGCGCTTGCGCGTATCGCTGGCCACTGTGCAGAGCGCCTACAGCTTGCTGGAGGATGAGGGCCGTGTGCATTGCGTGCCGCGGTCCGGTTACTTCGTGCGCGCCCACGCTGGCGGCTCGCCGGTGCAAGCAGTGGCTGGGCCATGGCATGTGCCCGCTCACTCGATGCTAGAGCGGTCGCTGTTTACCCATGAGCGGCGCCTGGCACGTCAGCGTGCGCGTGGCACCGCCCCGGTGGAAGAGGTCGGCGGTGCCCGGCTGCGCAATGCGTTGGCCGAGCGCTATACCCGTTCCTCCAGCCATTACTGGCGTGCCGAGGAGGTGCACCTTGCCCCTGACGTGCAGGCATTGGTGGAAATGCTGCTGGCAGCGTTGGCCTTGCGCGGCGCCACCGTGCTGGTGCAATCGCCGTGCTGCTGGCCGGTGCTGCGCGCCTTGCAGCGCTGCGGCATGCGCGTGCTGGAGGTACCGTTGAGCAACAGCGGCACCGCGGATTTGCAGGCGCTGGCACGGCTGCTCAGTGCTGAGCCGGTGGGCATGCTGATCATGCCATCGTGCCTCAGCCTGCCCCAGGGCAGGCTGATGTCGCAGCACGACCAGCAGCAGATTGGCCAACTGCTTGGCGACCACCCGGTGTGGTTGCTGGAAAACGACCTGGACAGCGAACTGTGTTACAGCGGGCCACCGAATGCGCGCCTGCGCGACTGGGTCGACCCGCGCTGGCTGTTGGTGATGGGGTCGTTCGAGGCCGCAGTGGGGGGCGAAGCGCCTTACGCCTATGTGATGGGGCGTCATGCCGGCTTGGCCGAGGCGTTCGCCCAGCGTGCGTTTCAGCTGGCGCCGTTGCGGTTGCAGGCACTTGCTCATCTGCTTGGCAAAGGTGAAATCGAGATCCAGTTGGGGCGGCTGCGGGCAGAACTGCAACGGCGCATGGCGTGCTTTAGCCGGCAGCTCAAGCTTGAGCTGGGCGAACACGTGACCTTCGACATGCCTGAGGGCGGCTGGACCCTGTGGTTGCGCTCCCGCTGGCCGCTGCGACTGGATGACGTGGTAGCGGCGTTGTCAGGCAGCGCCCTGCGCGTGGTCCCAGGCGGGCAGCACAGCGCGGAGGTGCGTCATCAGCAATACCTGGCACTGACCTGGGTGGGCGAGGATCCCGATGCCTTGCAGCATGCCCTGGAAAAGCTGGCTCAAGCGCTGGAGCTGCGCTGCGGCCGGCCAATAGGGCAGGGCGGCTCGCAGCACTTGAAATGAGGGCGAGCTACTGCTCCTGCCCCTGACGCAAACGGGTGCTGATCAGTGCAGCCACCACCAGCATCGCAGCAATGATCCACAAGCCGTTGCGGGTACTGCCGGTGGCCTGTTCGATCAGGCCCATCACCGACGGCCCGACAAACCCACCAAACAGGCCGCAGGTGGTGACGAACGCCAGGCCCGCCGCCAGTGCGCTACCGCTCAGGCGGCTGGACGGGAAGACGAAGATGATCTACTGCACCACGAACAGCATCAAGGCGGTCAACGAAAAGCCGATCAGCCCAATGAAGGAGTTGGACAGCGAAGCAAGCAGCAACCCGGCGGACATGGTCAGCAGACCAAAGAACAGTAGGGTACGGCAACGGCTGGGCGAGGTCGCCAGGCGCGGGAATGTGGCGGCGCCGATGGCAGCGGCGATCCAGGGTACCGAGGTCAGCAACCCGACCTGGAAGGGCGACAGCGCGGCATAGGTGCCGATGATGCCTGGCAAGAAGAAGATCACGGTGTAGATGGTGATCTGGTGCACAAAATACACCGCAATCGCCAACCAGATCTGCTTGTCGCGAAACATTTGCCCCAGCTTGCTCTGTTCCGGCGCTGCAGCCCGTTCGGCACTCAGGCGACGCTCGATGTCCTGGGCATCGGCAGCGGACAGCCAAGGTGCCGACGCTGGGCCATCGGGCAGCTTCTTCCACACCACATAGGCCAGCGCCACTGCAGGCAGGCCTTCAAGCACGAACAGCCATTGCCAGCCGTGCCAGCCCAGCACGCCGTCCATTTCCAGCAGCGCGCCGCCCAGCGGCCCACTGAGGATGTTGGCCAGGCACACACCCAACAGGAAGTAGCCGGTGGCGCGCGCACGCTGTTCGCGGTCGAACCAGTACGTCAGGTACAGCATGACGCCGGGGAACAGGCCGGCCTCAGCCACCCCGAGCAGCAGGCGCATGATGTAGAACGAGGTTTCCCCCTGGACAAACGCCATGCCCGCTGACAGCAGGCCCCAGGTGATCATGATGCGGGTGATCCAAAAGCGTGCGCCCACCCGGTGCATGATCAGGTTGCTCGGCACTTCGGCCAGGGCATAGGTGAGGAAAAACAGGCCGGCACCCAGGCCGTAGGCCGCCGCCGACAGGCCCAGGTCGATGCCCATGCTGGCCTTGGCCAAGGCGATGTTGGTGCGGTCGAGGAAGCTCATCACGTAGACGACGATAAGCAGTGGCATCAATTTGCGCAGCAACAGGCCGTTAAGGCGCTGTTCGGTAGCGACGGCAGGCGCGGTGGCCGCTGTCGTGCCGGTGAGGATTGTCATTGTTTTTTTCCCCGTGATAAGTGCTGGTGGTGTGCTGCGCGTGCGGCGGCACACCCAGGTCGGTAGGTCAGGAACGGTTGATGTCGAGCCACACCGCGCCGTTGGGGTACTGGTAGCGCTCCAGGGTGTCAGCGTGCATTTCAATGCTGTAGCCCGGGCGCTGTGGCGGCATGTAGCGACCGCGACGGATCACCACCGGGTCGAGGAAGTGTTCGTGCAGGTGGTCGACGTATTCCAGCACCCGGTTGTGCAGCGATGCCGAAACGGCGATGTAGTCGAACAAGGCGATGTTCTGCACATATTCGCACAGCCCGACCCCGCCGCCATGCGGGCAGACCGGCACATCGTACTTGGCCGCCATCAACAGCACGATCAGCACCTCGTTCAGGCCACCCAAGCGGGCCGCGTCCAGCTGGCAGAAGTCCAGTGCGCCGGCCTGGAACATCTGCTTGAACATCACCCGGTTGTGGCAGTGCTCGCCGGTGGCCACGCCGATGGGCGCGATGCGTTGGCGGATGGCTGCGTGGCCGAGGATGTCGTCGGGGCTGGTGGGTTCTTCGATCCACAGGGGCTCGAAGGCGGCCAGGCGGCGCATGTTGGCCACCGATTCATCGACGCTCCAGACCTGGTTGGCGTCCATCATCAGGGTGCGTTCCCAGCCGATTTCGTCCCGCAGGATGCTGGCGCGGCGAATGTCTTCTTCCAGGTCGGCGCCGATTTTCTGCTTGATGTGGGTCCAGCCGTCGGCGACCGCTTCGCGGGCCAAGTGGCGCATTTTTTCTTCGCTGTAGCCGAGCCAGCCGGGGGCGGTGGTGTAGCCGGGGTAGCCTTCGCGCAGCATTTGCGCTTCGCGCTGGGCCTTGCCTGGCACCTGGCGGCGGAGCAGGGCGATGGCTTCCTCGGGGGTCAGCACGTCGGTGACGTAGCTGAAGTCCAGGCAGCGCACCAGTTGCTCTGGGGTCATGTCGGCCAGCAGCTTCCACACCGGTTTGCCTTCGTGCTTGGCCCACAGGTCCCACACGGCGTTGATGATGGCGGCGGTGGCCAGGTGGATCACGCCTTTCTCGGGGCCAAGCCAGCGCAACTGGCTGTCACCCACCGTGAAACGGTGCCAGAACGCGCCCATGTTGGCGGTGATTTCTTCCAGGGTCAGGCCGACGATCATCGGTGCCAGCGACTGCACCGCCGCCGCGCAGATTTCGTTGCCGCGGCCGATGGTGAAGGTCAGGCCATGGCCTTCGAGGGCGTCGGCGTCGGTGTGCAGCACGACGTAGGCGGCCGAGTAGTCAGGGGCGCTGTTCATGGCGTCGGAGCCGTCCAGCGACAGCGAAGTCGGGAAGCGGATGTCACGGACGCTCAGGTGGGTAATACGTATGCTCATGGCGGACTCTTGTTCTGGTCAGGCAGTGGGAGACTCGACTGTAGGTTGTCGAGCGATATAGGCATAATCGCCAATTCCTAAGTAGGGATATCGGAATTGATATGTCTCAAATGCCCGCAGACAGCCCAGCGCTGCCGCAAAACCTTGGCACATTGAAGATCTCCAGCCGCCAGATCACCTTGCTCAACGCTCTGGGCGAGTTCGGCAACCTGCGCCGTGCCGCCACTGCGATGCACACCACGCAACCGGCGGCCAGCCTGCTGCTGCAGCAACTGGAAGAACGCCTGGGCGTGCGCCTGTTCGAGCGCCTGCCGCGTGGCATGCAGCCAACGCTGTATGGCGAGGTGATGATTCGCTACGCGCAGAACGCGCTGCACGAGTTCGAACATGCCCAGGCACAGATCGCCGAACTGGCGCGCGGTGCCTTGGGCCTGGTGCGGGTGGGCAGTGTGATGGGGCCGGTGCCCGGTTTGCTGACCAAGGCGGTGCTGGCCTACAAGCGCGATCACCCTAAGGTGCGTATCTCGCTCGAAGTCGGCACCAGCGATACCTTGTTGCCGGCGCTGCTGCGCGGTGATTTCGACATGGTGGTCGGGCGCCTGCCCGACCAGAGCGACAGCCAGGACCTGAACATCGAACTGTTCGAGGGCGGTGAGCAGATGCGCGTCATCGCCCGCGCCGGCCACCCCTTGGCCGACGCCAAGGCGTTGCAGTTGGCCGACCTGGTGGCCCTGACCTGGATCCTGCACCCCATCGGCAGCCCCATGCGCCGCCGGGTCGAAAGTGCCTTGCAGGCGGGCGGCATGGTGCAGTCGCTGGACATTGTCGAGACCGCCTCGATCTTGGCCACCACCGCGATGTTGGAGGCCTCCGAGATGATTGCGGTGGTGCCCAACGATGTGGCCGAGCATTATGCGCGCTACGGCATGGTTGACATCTTGCCGGTAGAACTGCCGATCTCGATGGCCAACCTGGGCTTGCTGACCCTGCGCTCGCGGCCCAATTCCGTGGCCCTGGACAGGTTGCTGCAGTACCTGCGCACGCAATAGCCCTGCCTTTACACCTTTTTGAGGTTGCCCTCTGATGCCGTCGGACATTACCCACTCCAGCTTCTGCAACTGGGTCCGCTACAAGCACCTGGTGCTGATCGACACCCTGGCACGCACCCGCAACATGCACGCCACCGCTACGCGGATGAACCTCAGCCAGCCGGCGCTGAGCAAAATGCTGCGTGACCTCGAGGAGCAGTTTGGCTTCGCCTTGTTCGAGCGCCTGCCACGTAGCATGCCGCCCACCGAGCTTGGCGAGTATGTGGTGCGCTACGCCCAAGGGGTGCTGGGCGACTCGCAGCAGTTTGTCGACCAGGTCAACCGGCTGCGCAAGGGCGGGCACGGGTTCATCCGCGTGGGTGGCATTTTTGCGGCCACCCCCGTGGTGCTGCCTCAAGCCATTGCCGCCATCAAGGCACGCAGCCCGTTGCTCTCGATCGAAGTGGTCGAGCACTCCAGTGACCACCTGTTGGCCATGCTGGAGCAGAACAAACTCGACATCATGATCGGCCGCTTCACGGAAGAACGCTTCAGTCAGCTGTTCGACTATCAGCCCCTGGAGCCCGAGCCCTTCAGCCTGGTGGTCAACAGCCGCCACCCGCTCAATGCACTGGCCAGCACCCCAGTGGAGGCACTGGGTGAGTGGCCCTGGGTGCTTTACCCCGTGGGCACGCCAATTCGCAATCGCCTGGAACAGGCCTTCAGGGTGGCTGGTATTGCCACGCCGGCAGACAGCGTCGAGACCATCTCGATGCCGATGTTCCTGCAGTTGCTGCAATCGGGCCCGATGATCGCGATGCTGCCCAGGTCGATGGTCGCCGCACAGCTGAGCAGCGGCCAGTTCAAGGAACTGCAGAGCCCCTTGCACCTGCCCGCGCTGGAGTACGGCATCGTTACCCGCAAGGACGAGCCGCTGACCCCGTCGGCCCACGCGTTCGTCGAGATTCTGCTCGACTTCGCGCAGCAACGACGTACCGCGCAGGGCACAACAAGCGATTGATAAATCGCCACCGATAGATGGTATTGATAACCCTGGGTTATCGCGTGATCGGATCATCTCATTGGGAATGTTGCGCAAGGCTTCTTACAGTGGTTGCAGATTCGCCCGGTATCGAACGGGCGACGCCATAACAAGAAGTCAGCCGCACCGCCTTGAGAGGTCTCATGCAACTGATTGCCCGCTCTGGTGACCTTGCCGTCATCCGCCTCAACCCGCTGGACAACGTTCTCATCGCTCGCCAGGCACTACCTGAAGGTCTGTTCCTGGACGCAGAAGCGATTACCGTGCGCCAGGCGATCCCCTCAGGCCATAAAGTCGCCACCCAGCGCGTGGAGCAGGGCCAGCCCCTGCGCCGCTATGGCCAGATCATCGGTTTTGCTTCACAGGCCATCGACGCCGGCGACCATGTTCACGTGCACAACGTGCAGATGGGTGATTTTGCCCGCGACTATGCCTTTGGCGTGGATGCCCGCAGCACGCCGGTCGCTGAGGCGGTGTTCCAGGGCATTGTGCGTGCCGATGGCCGGGTAGCCACCCGCAACTACATTGGCATTCTCACCTCGGTGAACTGTTCGGCGACCGTGGCCCGAGCCGTGGCCGACCATTTCCGCCGCGACATCCACCCCGAAGCGCTGGCCGACTACCCGAATATCGACGGTGTAGTGGCCTTGACCCACGGTGCCGGCTGCGCAGTAGACCCTTCCGGTGAAGCCTTGGGCCTGTTGCGTCGGACCTTGGCTGGCTATGCCGTACACCCCAATTTCGCGGCCGTGCTGATCATCGGCCTGGGTTGTGAAACCAACCAGATCGAAAGCCTGCTGGAGACCCAAGGGCTTACCACCAGCACGCAACTGCGCGCCTTCACCATCCAAGGCATTGGCGGCACCTCGAAGACCATCGCTGCCGGCATTGAGCAGGTCAAGGCGCTGTTGGCCCAGGCCAACCAGGTAGAACGCGAGCCGGTCAGCGCCCGCCACTTGATCGTTGGCCTGCAGTGCGGCGGCTCCGATGGCTACTCGGGGATCACCGCCAACCCCGCGTTGGGCAATGCCGTCGACCGCCTGGTGGCGGCCGGTGGCACCGCGATTCTGTCTGAAACACCGGAAATTTATGGCGCCGAGCACCTGCTGACCCGTCGCGCCGTAAGCCGCGAAGTCGGCGAGAAGCTGGTGGCACGCATCCACTGGTGGGAAGACTACTGCCAGCGCATGAACGCTGAACTGAACAACAACCCGTCGGCCGGCAACAAGGCGGGCGGCCTGACCACCATCCTCGAGAAGTCGCTGGGTGCGGTGGCCAAGGCCGGCTCCAGCAACCTGGTCGACGTCTACCAGTACGCCGAAGCGGTACGCGCCCATGGGCTGGTGTTCATGGACACGCCGGGCTACGACCCGGTCTCGGCCACCGGCCAAGTCGCAGGCGGCGCCAACCTGATTGCCTTCACCACCGGCCGCGGTTCGGCCTACGGCTGCGCCCCGGCGCCGTCGATCAAGCTGGCGACCAACAACCGGGTGTTCGAGCACCAGGAAGAGGACATGGACGTCAACTGCGGTGGCATCGCTGATGGCTCCACCAGCATCGAAGAGCGTGGCGCGTACATCTTCGAACAGATGCTGCGCATCGCCTCCGGCGCGCGCAGCAAAAGCGAACAGCACGGCTATGGGCAGAACGAGTTCGTACCCTGGCAGATCGGCGCCGTGACCTGATCGACAGCCCACTCCCGAATTTGAGGCAACCTTTTATGCACGTTAGCGGACACAACTTCATTGCCGGCCAGCGCAGCGCGCTGGGCCAAACCCTGGTCTACAGCGTGGACGCCCACACCGGCGAGCGCCTGCCCGGCGGTTTCTATCAGGCCACCTTGGCCGAAGTCGACAACGCCGTGGGCGCGGCCTCGGCGGCTTTCCCGCTGTTTCGTAACCTGCCAGCGGTGCGCCGCGCCGAGTTCCTGGAGGCCATTGCCGACGAACTCGACGCCCTCGGCGAAGACTTCATTGCCTTGACCTGCCAGGAAACGGCCTTGCCTACTGCGCGAATCCTGGGCGAGCGGGGGCGTACCAGCGGGCAGATGCGCCTGTTCGCCCAGGTGCTGCGCCGTGGCGACTTCTATGGCGCCCGCATCGACCAGGCCCTGCCTGCCCGCACGCCGTTGCCACGCCCAGACTTGCGCCAGTACCGCATTGGGGTTGGCCCGGTGGCGGTGTTCGGCGCCAGCAATTTCCCGCTGGCGTTCTCCACAGCGGGTGGCGATACCGCCGCAGCCCTGGCGGCCGGTTGCCCGGTCGTCTTCAAGGCCCACAGCGGCCACATGGCCACTGCCGAACGCGTAGCTGAAGCACTGATTCGTGCTGCCGAACGCACGAACATGCCGGCCGGTGTGTTCAACATGATCTTCGGTGGCGGGGTTGGCGAGGCCCTGGTCAAGCACCCCGGCATCCAGGCAGTCGGGTTTACCGGGTCGCTCAAGGGGGGGCGTGCGCTGTGCGACATGGCGGCGGCACGGCCGCAGCCGATTCCGGTGTTCGCCGAAATGTCGAGCATCAACCCGGTGCTGGTGCTGCCCCAGGCCTTGGCCTCGCGCGGTGCGCAACTGGCCAAGGACCTCACCGCGTCGGTGGTGCAGGGCTGTGGCCAGTTTTGCACCAACCCGGGCTTGGTCCTGGGCATTCGCTCCCCAGCGTTCAGTGCCTTTGTCGAGCAGTTGGCCGGGCACATGGCAGAGCAAGCGCCGCAGACCATGCTCAACGCTGGCACCCTGGGCAGCTATGGCAAGGGCCTGCAGGCCTTGATTGCCCACCCTGGGGTCAAGCGGTTGAGTGGCCAGGCGCAACACGGTAACCAAGCCCAACCGCACCTGTTCGAAGCCGATGTCAGCCTGCTGCTGGAGCAGGACGAGTTGCTTCAGGAAGAAGTATTCGGCCCGTGCACGGTGGTGGTGCAGGTTGCCGATGAAGCCGAGCTTATGCGCGCGGTGGCAGCCTTGCGCGGCCAACTGACCGCCACGTTGCTGGCGGACGATGCCGACCTGGCGGCCTACGGCTACTTGCTGGGTGCGTTGGAAGTGAAGGTGGGTCGCGTGCTGCTCAATGGCTACCCCACCGGGGTCGAGGTGTGCGATGCCATGGTCCACGGCGGCCCATACCCGGCCACTTCGGACGCCCGCGGCACCTCGGTCGGCACCCTGGCCATCGACCGCTTCCTGCGCCCTGTGTGCTACCAGAACGTGCCTGACGCCTTGCTGCCCGCCGCCCTGCAGAACGCCAACCCGTTGGGCATCCAGCGCCTGGTGGACGGCAAGCCCAGCACCGCAGCCCTGAACTGACCGTGGAGTGACAGGCATGACGCAAACCAAACGGTATGACGTGCAGGCGCTAACCCGGTTCGTCGAGCAACTGTTTGAAAAAGCCGGTGCCGATGCCGAGGTCGCCCAGGTGGTGACCCAGGTATTGCTCGAAGGCGAACTGCTAGGCCATCGCACCCACGGCCTCAACCTGGTCAGCCGCTACATCGGCGGCATGCTCAGCGGGCAGGTCAAGGCGCAGGCCCAGGCGCTGGAGCAGGTGTCGGACAGCGGCATTTCCAGTCTTTTCGACGGCCATTACGTACTTGGCCCGTACTGTGTCAGCCGGGCCCTCGACTGCGCGGCCAAAGGTGCCAGCGCACAGGGCATCGGCATTGCCGTGGTGCGCCGGGCCGCGCACATCGGCTGCCTGGCGGCTTACCTCAAGCCTTATACCGACCGTGGCCTGGTGGCCATGGTGTATTCCTCGGACCCGTCCGTGGGGCTGGTCTGTGCCCATGGCGGGGTCGACCCGGTGTTCACGCCCAACCCGATTGCCGCCGGCATACCGACCCAGGGTGAGCCGATCCTGCTGGACGTGAGCATGTCTACGGTAACCCTCGGCCTGGTCGGGCAGTGCCGTGATGCCGGCAGCCGGCTGCCGCACCCGGTGCTGATGAGCAACGATGGCCACCTGAGCGATGACCCGCGTGACTTCTTCACCACGCCCCAGGGCAGCATTCTGCCACTGGGTGGTCAGGCCTTTGGCCACAAGGGCTTTGCCCTGGCAATCCTGGTCGAGGCACTGACCTCGGCATTGGCCGGCCATGGCCGCAAGGACGCCCCGGACCAGTGGGGCGCGTCGGCCACCGCGGTGGTCATCGACCCGCGCTTTTTCGGCGGCTTGCAAGCGTTTACCGACGAAACCAGCTTCCTCGGGCGGTTGATCATGGCCAGCCGACCGGTAGACCCCGAGCGCCCGGTACGCCTGCCTGGGCAAGCTGGCCTGACGTTGCGCCGGCAAGCCTTGGTGCAGGGCCTGAGCCTGTCGCAGCCAGTGCTCGACGACCTCGACCGGCTGGCCGAGCAGCTGCAGTTGGCGACCCGTTCGCAGGCGCTTTCCCAATGAATGACAATGACAACAAGGGTGCACCCATGACAGACCAATCGAATGCCAACCAGCCACTGCCGCTAAGCCACGACCTTGCCGTGTTCGACACCGGCAGCTGGGTGGGGCGCGTCTGGCTGCCGGATCAAGGCCCCGCCGTGGTGCTTGTCAAGGCCGGCGCCGTGCACGATATCAGCGCCCATGTGGCGACGGTTTCGGCCCTGCTGGAAGTGGCCGACCCGGTGGCCTACCTGCGTGCGTTACCATTGGCCGACGCGTTGATCGAGTTACCGGCGCTGCTGGCCAACAGCGACCCTGGCCAGCGTGACGCGCGCTTGCCTTGGCTGTTGGCACCGATCGACCTGCAAGCGGTGAAGGCCGCCGGTGTCACCTTCGCCGCCAGCTTGCTGGAGCGAGTGGTGGAGGAGCAAGCCAAGGGCGACCCGGCCAAGGCCGATGCCATCCGCGATACGCTGGCCAGCCGCATCGGTGCGGACCTCTCCCAGATCATCCCGGGCTCTGCCCAGGCCGAAGCGCTGCGCAAGGTCCTGGTGGAGCAGGGCTTGTGGTCGCAATACCTGGAGGTGGGCATCGGCCCGGATGCCGAAGTCTTCACCAAGGCGCAGCCACTGTCGGCGGTCGGGCATGGTGCCGACATCGGTATCCACCCCAAGTCGAGCTGGAACAACCCGGAACCGGAGGTGGTACTGGCGGTGTCGAGCGACGGCAGCATCAAGGGCGCCATGCTCGGCAACGATGTCAACCTGCGCGACTTCGAGGGGCGCAGTGCCTTGCTGCTGTCCAAGGCCAAGGACAACAACGCCTCCACCTCGCTGGGGCCATTGCTGCGCCTGTTCGACGAGAGCTTCAGCCTGGACGATGTGCGTAACGCCGAAGTGGACCTGCGTGTCGAGGGCCAGGACGGCTTCATCCTGTCCGGCCGCAGCTCCATGCGCCAGATCAGCCGCGACCCCCAGGACCTGGTGCAGCAGACCCTCAACGAAAACCACCAGTATCCCGACGGTCTGGTGCTGTTTCTCGGTACCCTGTTCGCGCCCAAGCAGGACCGCGACCAGCCAGGCAACGGTTTTACCCACAAGCCCGGCGACTTGGTCGCCATCAGCAACGCGCAACTGGGCACCCTGTGCAACCGCGTCACCACCAGCGACCTCGCGCCGCAGTGGGGCTTCGGCCTGCGTGCGCTGATCGACAGCCTGAGCCGGCGCGGCCTGCTCGAGGCGGCGGTAACTGCGCGTCAACCTTGAGGGTTGCCGCACCAAGGATGAACGCAACAGGACCGACGGATCGCCAAGGCGCTGAAGGCGCCGCAACAATAATAATAAAGGCCACCCAATGAACCCTATGAAGAAGTATCAGCGCCTCACCGTTGTCTTCCTGCTGTTGATTGGCATCGTCAACTACCTGGACCGTAGCGCGCTGTCGATCGCCAACACCTCGATCCAGAAAGACATGATGATCAGCCCCTCGCAGATGGGCATTCTGTTGTCGGCCTTCTCCATTGCTTATGCCTTTGCCCAGTTGCCGATGGGTATGATCATCGACCGCCTGGGCAGCAAGATCGCCCTCGGCGCCTCGTTGCTGGCCTGGTCGGTGGCCCAGGCCACCTTTGGCATGGTCAGCAGCTTTGCCGGTTTCATGGGCTTGCGCGTGTTGCTGGGGATTGGCGAGGCGCCGATGTTCCCTTCGGCGGCCAAGGCCTTGTCGGAATGGTTCGATGCCAACGAACGCGGCACCCCGACCGGTATCGTCTGGTCCTCGACCTGCCTTGGCCCATGCCTGGCGCCACCTTTGCTGACGCTGTTCATGGTCAATTTCGGCTGGCGCGGCATGTTCATCATCACCGGGTTGATCGGTGTGGTACTGGCGGTGTGCTGGTTGAGCTTCTACAAGAGCAAGGCGCAGTACCTGGCCGAGCTCGCTGCGCAAGGTAAACCGTTGCCTACCGAGTCCAAGCAGCCGCTGCCTGCGGCCAATCCACAGGCGCCGAAGGTGTCGTACTTTGCGGGTTGGCTCGACTTGTTCAAGCACCGCAGCACCTGGGGGGCGGTACTGGGCTTCATGGGCGTGATCTACATGCTCTGGCTGCACCTGACCTGGCTGCCCGGCTACTTTGAACGTGAGCACGGCCTGGACCTGTACAAGACTGCTTGGGTGGTTTCGCTGGCCTATGGCTTCGGCGCGGCGGGCACGATCGTCGCCGGGCGCTTCTGTGACTTGCTGGTCCAACGCGGCATGAGCATCCTTGGCAGCCGCAAATTCAGCGTGATCACCGGCCTGGTGCTGGCGGCGTTGTTCACCTTGCCGCTGTCCTTCGTCAGTGGCCTGACCGGCTGTGTGGTACTGCTGTGCCTGGCGCTGTTCAGCATCAACATGGCCAGTGCCACCGCGTGGATGATCGTCAACACCATCGTCGACAGCCCGCGGGTGGCGTCGTTTGGCTCGATCCAGAACTTCGGCGGCTACATTGCGGGCTCCGTGGCACCGATCGTCACCGGCTTCAGCATCCAGTACTCGGGTTCGTTCAACACGGCATTCATGATCAGCGCGATCGTGGCACTGTGCTCGGCGGTGGCTTACTTCCTGCTGCTGAAGGCACCGATCGGCAGTGCCAAGGCCGAGGCGGGGCCGATGGTTGGGGTGACCGAGTAACAGCCCTACTGCGCCACTGGACCTACGGCACTTGTCAGGTGTGGGTATCTGTATGTATAACCAGTACCCACATTCATTGCCCGACCTTGCCCCGTGATCGCCCATTCTGTCGACGACCCGTTCTATTACCTGCATAACTTCCGCCAGGTGCTGCTATGGGTCGAGCAGCGCTATGACGACCTGCTCGATGACCAGGAGCTGGCGTTCATCCAGGCGTTTACGCAATTGGACGCGCCGGCGCAGGCCTTGATGGTGCGTATGGTCATGCGCAAGGGCGAGCTGTTTCGCAGTGACAAGCTGACCTATGCCGAGATCGGCGATACCGCGCTGGCCTTGCAGCCGTTGCAGGCGTTGGGTTGGGTTCGGGAGCCTGCGCATCTGGAGCTGGAGCAGCTGTTCAGCTTGCTGCGCAAGGACGAATTGGCATCGTGCTTCGCCGCCCAATTGAGCCGGCCGCGCGCCGCCAAGCACGACTTGCTCGCGCAGCTTCAACCCCTGGGGCTAACGGCCAGGCCATTGCAGGCGTGGTTCCCCGGCAGTGACGTGCGCATTTTCCAGTGGTGCCTGCAGCCGCTGTGTGACCGCATGCGCCTGTTGTTCTTCGGCAACCTTTACCAGGACTGGTCGGACTTCGTGCTCGCCGACCTAGGCTTGCTGCGCTACGAGCACGTACCTTTCAGCACCGATTCGCGCGCCTTGCGCCATCGCGCCGAGGTCGATCTGGCCATGGCCTTGCACCAGTGCGCCGAGCGGCTGGAGCAGGGCGATGACCCGCTGTCGATTCTGGGGGCGATGGCAGGGCTGCACAGTGACAACCCTTGGTTGGCCCGGCGCCATGCGCGCCTGCTGTTTGCCCTGGGCCAGCAATGCGAGCGCCAGGGCAACTGGGACCAGGCCATGGCTGTCTACGGCCAGTGCAGCCATGCGCAAGCGCGAATCCGTCAGGTGCGTGTACTGGAACGTAGCGAACAATGGCCGCAGGCCCATGCACTGGCACAGCAGCTGGCCGCGGCCCCGGCCAATGCGCTGGAGGTGCAGGCGCTCGAACGCATGCTGCCGCGCCTGGCCCGCAAACTCGGCGGCCCGCCACAACGTCGCCAGCGTGCTGCGCCGCTGCACTTGATCGAACTTGAGCTGCCGCGTGAACACGCAGCCCTGGGTGTGGAGGAGGCTGTGCGCCAGCACTTGGCCGAGGCCGGCGGGCAGGTCCATTACGTGGAAAACACACTGTTCAACAGCTTGTTCGGCCTCTTGTGCTGGGAGGCGATCTTCGCGCCGGTACCAGGTGCCTTTTTCAACCCGTTCCAGGCCGCGCCACAAGACCTGCACGACAGCGACTTCCAGCAACGGCGCAGTGCGCTGTTCGACCGCTGCCTGGGGCGGCTCGACGAGGGTAGCCACCGCCAGGCCATTCTCGACTGCTACGCCGCCAAGCACGGCCTGCAGTCGCCGTTCGTGTTCTGGCCGATGCTCAGCGAAGCCTTGCTCGAACAGGCACTGGCTTGCCTGCCGGCCGCGCACCTGAAGCAGTGCTTCCTGCGCCTGTTGCATGACATCCGCAACAACCGCGCCGGGATGCCTGATCTGATCCAGTTCTGGCCCGAGCAGGGCGGCTACCGCATGGTCGAGGTCAAGGGGCCGGGCGACCGCCTGCAAGACAACCAATTACGTTGGCTAGAGTTCTGCCGTGCCCAAGGTTTGCCCGTTGCAGTGTGCCATGTGCGCTGGAGCGAGGCGGCGTGAGCTACAACGTGGCGGTGCGTGCCCTGTGCGAGTTCAGTGCCAAGGTTGGCGACCTGGACCTGCGCTTCACCCCGTCGCCCACGGCCCAGGAAGGCATCGAGGGGCACCGTCGGGTAGTGGCGCGGCGTGCGGCCGATTACGAGTCGGAGGTGGCCCTCGAGGGGCAGTTCGAAAGCCTGCGGGTGCGAGGCCGAGCCGACGGTTACGACCCTAGTTGCAACCGCTTGGAAGAGATAAAGACCTACCGCGGCGACCTTGCGCGCCAGCCGGCCAACCATCGCCAGCTGCACTGGGCCCAGGCCAAGGTCTACGCCTGGTTGATGTGCCACGCGCGACAATTGCCGGCCATCGAAGTGGCCCTGGTGTACCTGGACGTGGACAGCGATGGCCAGACGCTGATCAGCGAGCACCACACGGCTGCCGCGCTGCAAGCGTTCTTCGAAACCCAGTGCCGCTGCTTTCTGGCTTGGGCGCAGCGTCAGCAAGGCCGACTGGCCGAGCGTGACCGCGATCTGCAGGCGCTGGGGTTTCCCTATGCGCAATTCCGCCAGGGCCAGCGGCAATTGGCCGAGACCCTGTACAAGGCCGTCAGCACCGGCCGCTGCCTGATGGCTCAGGCCAGTACCGGTATCGGCAAGACCCTGGGCACCTTGTTCCCATTGCTCAAGGCGATGGTGCCGCAGCAGCTCGACAAAGTGTTCTTTCTGACGGCCAAGACGCCGGGCCGGGCGCTGGCCCTCGATGCCATGCGCCAGATCACCGATGCCACGCCGCAACCGGCCTTGCGCACCTTGGAGCTGATCGCCCGCGACAAGGCCTGCGAGTACCCCGACAAAGCCTGCCATGGCGAGTCCTGCCCGTTGGCGCAAGGCTTCTACGACCGCCTGCCCGCCGCGCGCGAGGCTGCAGCAGCGGTGCCGTTGCTGGACCGTGCCAGCCTGCGCGAGGTGGCCTTGGCGCATCAGGTTTGCCCTTATTACCTGGGCCAGGAAATGGCCCGCTGGGTCGACCTGGTGGTGGCCGACTACAACTATTACTTCGATGCCCATGCCTTGCTGTTCGGCTTGGCCCAGGCTAACCAATGGCGGGTGGCGGTGCTGGTGGACGAAGCGCACAACTTGGTCGAGCGCGGTCGCAGCATGTACAGCGCCAGCCTCGATCAAAGCCAGTTGCTCGCCTTGCGCCAGAGCAAACCGCAAGGGCTGACCCGTGCGCTGGACCGCCTCAACCGGCAGTGGAACGCGTTGTACAAAGAGCAGCGTGCACCGTATCAGGCCAGCGAGCAGTTGCCGGAGGCCTTCATACGCGCCCTGCAGCAGTGCATCGGGCTGATCCAGGAGCGCATGAATCAGGCACCAGCCGAGGTAGATGCGCAGGTGCTGCAGTTCTTCTACCAGGCGTTGCAGTTCAGCCGGGTGGCTGAATTGTTCGACGAGCATTTCATCTTCGACATCAGCCAGCGCGAAGGCCAGCGCAAGCGGCGCCTGGCCACCCTGTGCCTGCGCAATGTCACCCCGGCGCGGCTGCTGGCCCCACGCATGCAGGCGGCGCGCAGTGTGACGCTGTTTTCCGCCACGCTGAGCCCTAGGCATTTCTACAGCGACTTGCTCGGCATGCCGGCCGACACGGCCTGGTTGGAGGTGGCAGCGCCGTTTCGCGCCGAACAACTCGAAGTACGCATCGCCAGCCAGGTCTCGACCCGTTACCGAGAACGCCAGGCTTCGCTGGCGCCAATCGTCGCGCTGATCGCCGAGCAGTACCAGCGCATGCCCGGTAACTACCTGGCCTTTTTCAGCAGCTTCGAATACCTGCAGCAGGTGGCGGGCTTGCTGGCAGAGCGGCATGCCGACATTCCCCTGTGGGCGCAGGCGGCAGGCATGGATGAAGAGGCGCGTCAGGCATTTCTCGACCGCTTCGTAGCGGATGGCTGCGGGGTGGGTTTTGCGGTGCTGGGGGGCGCGTTCGGGGAAGGGGTTGATTTACCCGGCACGCGCTTGATCGGGGCGTTTGTCGCGACCCTCGGGCTGCCCCAGGTCAACCCTGTCAACGAGCAGTTCAAGCAGCGCCTGGGGCGCCAGTTTGGCGCAGGCTTTGATTACGCCTACCTCTACCCAGGCGTGCGCAAGGTCATTCAGGCGGCGGGCAGGGTCATTCGGGGGGACCAGGACCAAGGCGTGCTGGTGTTGATCGACGAACGCTTTGCCGAACCACGGGTTCAGCAAATGTTTCCCAGTTGGTGGCGGTCGGGCGGTGCGTGACGCTTGCCGCTGCCCTTGGCGCCGTTCACCGCTGGTCAAACTGTGGACGGGCAGGCGGGCTTGGGTTCGTTATGCGGGCGTCAGTTGGGGTAACATTACCCTCCGCGCCGTCTTCAAACCCCTTGAATATCAAGGTGATGGCACTGCTCCAAGCCCGAATGGCCATGCGTTGTCATTTGGGCTTGCTTTCATGTCGAATAGACTCGCTTCACGCTTTGGCTGCCCCCGTACCGGTCCAAGCGTCGCTACAGGATTCACGTTGTGACCGATCTCTCGAAAAACCCGCTGCTGCAGTACATGGCCCGCCTGGCGCCGTCGAGCCAGCAAACCATGCGCTACATCCTTCAGGACGCGGCCGACCGGCTGGGTTTCGTCGACTGCAACCTTGTCGATGTACCGTGGCACTTGCTCGAACCTGGGCATGTGATCGGCTTGGTAGCGGCATTGCGCGAGGATGGGTACGCCCCTAACAGTTCGTCGCTGTATGTGAATGCGGTGCGTGGGGTGATGAACGAGGCGTGGCGCCAGGGCCTGATCGACCATGAGCAGCTGTTGAGGATCCGCGAGGTCAAGCCGGCGACCGGTAGCCGCCTGCCACCGGGGCGCAACCTGCGGCGCAGCCTGATCCGTGAGTTGATGGACGTGTGCGCGGCCGACCCTCGGCCGCAAGGTGTGCGCGACGCGGCGATCATTGCCTTGCTGTACGGCACCGGCATGCGCAAGTCGGAGTCGGTCGACATCGACCTGGACCAGGTCGACTTCGACGCTCGCAGCCTGCAGGTACTGGGCAAGGGCAACCGGCAGTTGATCAAGTATGCGCCGCCTTGGGCGTTCGAAAAGCTGCAGGCGTGGCTGGACCTGCGTCGCAACGATTTGCCGGAGGGGGCAGCGGACGACCCGTTCCTGTTCAACCGCATTCGCCGAGGCAACCACATTACCCGCGCCCGCATCACCAAGCATGCGATCTACTACATTGCGCGCCAGCGCGGTGCCCAGGTGGGTGTGAAGATCATGCCCCATGATTTTCGCCGTGCATTCATCACCCGGGTTATTGAAGAGCACGACCTGTCGATTGCCCAGAAGCTCGCGCACCATGCCAATATCCAGACCACGGCCAGTTACGATCGCCGGGATGACAACGAACGGCGGCGGGCGGTAGACCGCTTCGATTACTGAAGCCTCACTGCATAGCTGTCTGTAGGAGCAGCCTTGTGCTGCGAAGAGGCCGGTGTAAGCACCTGTAATCTCCACTGCTTGCACCGGCCTCTTCGCAGCACAAGGCTGCTCCTACAAAAAACAAAGCTGATTACATTCCGGCACCGAAACAGGGCCTTCGTGCGCCCTCGCTTTGTGCGCGCCACCCCTGTGTGCCCGATGCCAGAGCGGTCGCGCTGACGATTTCATTTTTGTTCACCTGCGTAGTTGGCCCGCAACCTGCTATATCCAGCCTGAGAATTTGATCGAGTGGTCAGGCAGGCAGCCCTCAAGCGCCGCCTGCCTGGCCCTCTAAACGGCCACCAGGCCACGGATATCAGGGGCCGCAGGATGTCGCTCGCGGAGCAGATCGAACAACAACAAGACGACGCAGGCTGGAGCGCCTTCCTGCAGTTGCGCTTTACCCATCGCGACGGTGTGACCCGCCTTGGTGCGCGGCGGCATTTTGGACCTCTTTTGGTGCAGCGGCCTTTCTATCCCGAGGGCGCGCCGTGCCATGTCTATGTGCTGCATCCGCCCGGCGGCATCGTTGCCGGTGACCGGCTGGAACTCGACATCCACCTTGAACCTGGCAGCCACGCCTTGCTGACCATGCCCGGCGCGAGCAAGTTCTACCGCAGCATTGGCCCGACCGCACGGCTGGCCCAGCGTTTTCACCTGGCCGCCGACAGCACCCTGGAATGGCTGCCTCAAGACAGCATTTTCTTCGCCGGTGCCCGTGCCAGCCTCGACAGCCGCTTCACCCTGGCGCCAGGCGCCCGGTTGCTGGCCTGGGAAACCCTATGCCTGGGCCGCCCGGTGATGAATGAGCGCTTCGATCACGGCGCCCTCGACAGCCGCTTGCACATTGAAATGCCCGATGACCCAGGCCTGTACGAGCGCCTGCGCATCGAAGGCGGGCAATTAGGCAAGCTCGGTGGGCATCCCTTGGTCGCCACCTTTTGCGCCGCTCCGGCGGACCCTGCGCTGCTGGAGCACGTCCGGGCCTTGCTCGATGAGCTGGACAACCCCGCTGGCGCCACCCTGATCGGCTCGCTGCTGGTCATCCGCCTGCTCGACCACGACAACCAACACCTGCAACACACCTTGCAACGCCTCTGGCATGCCTTGCGCCCGGCCGTCCTCGGCCTGCCAGCATGCCCGCCGCGTATCTGGGCTACCTGAGAGAAGCGCCATGGAGCTGACCCCAAGAGAGAAAGACAAACTGCTGCTGTTCACCGCCGCGTTGCTGGCGGAGCGGCGCCTGGCCCGCGGCCTGAAACTCAACTACCCGGAAGCGGTGGCGCTGATCAGTGCCGCCGTGCTCGAGGGCGCCCGGGATGGCCGCACGGTGGCCGAGCTGATGAGCCTGGGCCGTGAAGTGTTGAGCCATGAGCAAGTTATGCCCGGCGTCGCTGAAATGATCCACGACGTGCAGGTCGAGGCGACCTTCCCCGATGGCACCAAACTGGTGACCGTGCATGACCCCATCGTCTGATACAGCCCAGGAGCCCAGCATGATCCCAGGTGAAATCCAGGTCGCCGCCGGCGACATCGAGCTCAACAGCGGCCGCGCGACGGTGAGCGTCAGCGTGGCCAACCACGGCGACCGGCCCGTGCAGGTCGGCTCGCACTACCACTTCTACGAGGTCAACGACGCACTGGTGTTCGAGCGTGCGCCTACCCTGGGCTTTCGCCTGGACATTCCAGCCGGCACCGCCGTGCGCTTCGAACCGGGCCAGGCCCGCACCGTGCAACTGGTTGCCTATGCCGGCAAGCGCGAGGTCTATGGCTTCCAGGGCAAGGTGATGGGCGCACTGGAGGGCAGGGCATGAGCCGTATTTCCCGCCAGGCCTATGCCGACATGTTCGGCCCCACCGTGGGCGACCGCGTGCGCCTGGCCGATACCGCGCTGTGGGTGGAGGTCGAGAAAGACTTCACCGTGTATGGCGAAGAGGTCAAGTTCGGCGGCGGCAAGGTCATCCGCGACGGCATGGGGCAAGGCCAGATGCTGGCGGCCGAGGCCATGGACCTGGTGCTGACCAACGCGTTGATCATCGATCACTGGGGTATCGTCAAGGCAGACATCGGCGTCAAGCACGGCCGCATCGCTGCCATTGGCAAGGCCGGCAACCCCGATGTGCAACCAAGGGTCACCGTGCCAGTCGGCCCAGGCACCGAGGTGATCGCTGCGGAAGGCAAGATCGTCACCGCTGGCGGCATCGACTCGCACATCCACTTCATCTGCCCGCAGCAGGTGGAGGAGGCGCTTACCAGCGGCGTCACCACCTTCATCGGTGGCGGCACGGGGCCGGCCACCGGTACCAACGCCACCACCTGCACCCCTGGCCCGTGGTACCTGGCGCGCATGCTCCAGGCCGCCGACAGCCTGCCCATCAATATCGGCCTGCTGGGCAAAGGCAATGCGTCGCGCCCCGAAGCATTGCGCGAGCAGATCGCGGCAGGAGCCGTCGGCCTGAAACTGCACGAGGACTGGGGTTCGACCCCGGCAGCCATCGACTGTTGCCTGGGCGTGGCCGAGGAAATGGACATCCAGGTGGCGATCCACACCGACACCCTCAACGAGTCCGGTTGCATCGAAGACACCCTGGCGGCCATTGGCGACCGCACCATCCACACCTTCCATACCGAGGGCGCGGGCGGTGGCCATGCGCCGGACATCATCCGCGCCGCAGGGCAGGCCAACGTGCTGCCGTCCTCGACCAACCCGACCTTGCCGTACACCGTCAACACCGTCGACGAGCACCTCGACATGCTCATGGTCTGCCATCACCTGGACCCGAGCATCGCCGAGGACGTGGCGTTCGCCGAGTCGCGCATCCGCCGCGAGACCATCGCTGCCGAGGACATCCTGCACGACATGGGCGCGTTCGCCATGACCTCGTCCGACTCCCAGGCCATGGGCCGCGTGGGGGAAGTGGTACTGCGCACCTGGCAGGTGGCGCACCAGATGAAGCTGCGCCGTGGGCCTTTGGCGCCGGACAGCAGTTACAGCGACAACTTCCGGGTCAAGCGTTACATCGCCAAGTACACCCTCAACCCAGCGTTGACCCACGGCATTGCCCATGAAGTGGGTTCAGTGGAGGTGGGCAAGCTGGCTGACCTGGTGCTGTGGGCCCCGGCCTTTTTTGCGGTCAAGCCCGCCTTGGTGATCAAGGGAGGGATGATCGTCACCGCGCCCATGGGTGATATCAATGGCTCGATCCCGACGCCGCAACCCGTGCACTACCGGCCGATGTTCGGCGCCCTGGGCGCGGCGCGGCACGCCACGCGGATGACCTTTCTGCCGCAGGCCGCCATGGACAGCGGCCTGGCCGAATCACTCAACCTGCGCAGCCTGATCGGTGTGGCCCACGGCTGCCGACGGGTGCGCAAGGCCGACATGGTCCACAACACCTTGCAGCCGGTCATCGAAGTCGATGCGCAGACCTACCAGGTGCGTGCCGACGGCGAGTTGCTGGTGTGCGAACCGGCCAGCGAACTGCCGCTGGCCCAGCGTTACTTCCTGTTCTGAAGGAGCACAGATGATAGTCCTGACTCGCCGGGTCACCGAACCCGGCTCGCTTGCCGAAACCGGCACCGTCACCCTGGATGTGGACAGCCGCATCAAGAGCCGCCTGCGGGTAACCCTCGACGACGGCCGCGACGCCGGGCTGATGCTCGCGCGCGGCCACCTGCTGCGTGGCGGTGAACTGCTGGCCGATGCCGATGGCAGCCAGGTCATTCGCGTGCTGGCCGCACCAGAAACGGTTTCGACGGTACGTTGCGCCGACCCGCACTTGCTGGCACGGGCCGCCTACCACTTAGGCAACCGTCATGTGCCGCTGCAGATCGAACCTGGCCTGCTGCGCTACCAGCACGACTATGTGCTGGACGACATGCTACGTGGCCTGGGCATGACAGTGGAAACCGAACTGGCACCGTTCGAACCCGAGGCGGGCGCCTACCAGAGCGCGCCGCACAGCCATAGCCACAGCCATGGCAACGACCACCCATTCGTGCGCCTGCCTGCCCATTCCTGAACTGCCCTGGAGCCACTGATGAAAAAGACGTTCGCCCTGTTTCTGCTGATGCTGGCGGTGCCGGCCTTCGCCCACCCCGGCCACGACAGCAACCCGTTGCAGGACGGCCTGCTGCACCCGCTGACCGGCCTGGACCACCTGCTGATGCTGCTGGGCACTGGCGTGCTCGCTGCGCTGACCCGACGCAACCTGACCTTGCCGTTGGCAACCCTGGCGGCGATGTTTGGTGGCGCGGTGTGCGGCCATCTGTTTGGGGATGTGTTGGGCATGGAAACGATGATCAGCTTGTCGTTGCTGGTCGCCGCCGGGGCCCTGTTGCTGCCTAGCCGCCAGCTGTTGCTGGCGCTGGCCATGCCGGTGTTCGCCCTGTTTCACGGCTGGGCGCATGGCGTTGAAGCCACGCCCAGCGCGTTCTGGCAGTTCAGTGCTGGCTTCGTGACCGTCAGCGGCCTGCTGCTGGTGGCCGGGTTCGCGGTGGGTTGCTTGCTGCGCCGCCACAGCGGCCTGCAAAAAGCCTTCGGTGGTGGCCTGCTGGCCGGCGCCGCACTGGTACTGGCCGGTTGATGGACAGCGACCTGGCGCTGTTGCGCTTGCTGCAACTGGCCAGCCCGGGTTTGCCAGTGGGTGGGTTCACCTACTCGCAAGGCCTGGAATGGGCCGTCGAAGCGGGTTGGGTGCAGGATATCGCCAGCTTCAGTGCCTGGCAGCGCGAGCAGTTGCACGACACCCTGGGCTGCGTCGACTGGCCCGTGCTGGCACGCCTGTATCAGGCCTGCCTGGCCACGGATGCCCAAGCATTCAGCCAATGGAGCCGCTTTCTGCTGGCCAACCGGGAAACCGCGGAGTTGCGCCTGGAAGAACAACAGCGTGGCTCGGCGCTGGCACGCCTGCTTGATGGCTGGCAATTGGGGCAGGACCCCGCCTGGCGGGCCAGCCTTGAACTCAGCCAACTGGGCGGTATGGCCTGGCTCGGCGCCTACTGGTCGATCCCGCTGCGTCAGTTGGCGCTGGGCATTGGCTTCGCCTGGCTCGAAGGCGCAGTGATGGCCGGGGTCAAGCTGGTGCCGTTCGGCCAGCAGGCGGCGCAAACCTTGCTGCGCGACCTGGGCCAGGACTTACCCGCCGTACTCGACCAGGCGCTGGCCCTGGGCGATGACCAGCTCGGTGGCGGCCTGCCATTGCTGGCGATTGCTTCATCGCGACATGAAACCCAATACACCCGTTTGTTCCGCTCCTGAGGACTGCCTTCATGCAAAGCTATCAACAACCCCTGCGCGTCGGTGTCGGCGGCCCGGTCGGTTCTGGCAAGACCGCGCTGCTCGAAGCCTTGTGCAAGGCCATGCGCGATCATTATCAGATCGCCGTGGTGACCAACGACATCTACACCAAAGAGGACCAACGCATCCTCACCGAGGCCGGTGCACTGGAGCCTGAGCGCATTGTCGGCGTGGAAACCGGCGGCTGCCCACACACGGCGATCCGCGAAGACGCCTCGATGAACCTGGCGGCGGTGGAGGCCTTGGCGCGCAAGTTCGGTAACCTTGAAGTGATCTTCGTGGAGAGCGGGGGCGACAACCTCAGCGCCACGTTCAGCCCGGAGCTGGCCGACCTGACCATCTACGTCATCGATGTTGCCGAGGGTGAGAAGATCCCGCGCAAGGGCGGACCGGGGATTACCAAGTCTGACTTCCTGGTGATCAACAAGACTGACCTTGCGCCTTACGTCGGTGCATCGCTGGAGGTGATGGAGCGCGACACCCAGCGCATGCGCCCGCAGCGGCCATGGACATTCAGTAACCTGAAAAAGGGCGAAGGGCTGCAGGCGGTGATCGATTTCATCGTTGAGCGCGGGATGCTTGGTGTGCGCGGCTAGCCGGCATGCAATACGCGTGTAGGAGCAGCCTTGTGCTGCGAAGAGGCCGGAAGCTACACAGTGAAACGTCGCTGCTTTCACCGGCCTCTTCGCAGCACAAGGCTGCGCCTACAGCGCAACATTCAGGGCAGGCTTGCATCAGTCATGGCAACAATGCGCCTTGCCGGTCTGCCCTTCATAGCCGTCATGGTGCCGCACCCAGTCCATGGTCCCGGCCTCGTTACGCCCCAACGGCGCAATGTCGAGGAAGTTGTAGGTATTGACCAGAATGTCCAGCCCGCGGGCATAGGTTGAGTACGTGTGGTACACGCTGCCGTCCGCGTCAAGGTAGAACGCACTCAGCCCCGGCAACTCGCTTTCGCTGCCTTCATAAGGCTCATAGTTGTACTGCCGAGGCCCATCGCTGCCCACGCTGACGCCAAAGTCTTCATTGAACCCGCTACCTGCGGACGAGTACCAGGGAAACCGCCAGCCCATGCGCTGGCGAAATGCCTGGAACTCGGCGTAGGGCGCCCGGGAGACAGCCACCAGCGATACATCGTGGTGCGCCAGGTGCAGGTTCGCGCCGTCAAAATGGTCAGCCAGGAAAGAGCAGCCTGGGCAACCTTCACGCCAGCCCTCGGCGAACATGAAATGATAGAGCAACAGCTGGCTGCGCCCGGCGAACAGTTGGGCCAGGCTCAGTTCGCCCTCCGGCCCTTGGAATCGATAGGTTTGTTCGACCTTCACCCAGGGCAAAGCGCGACGTGCTGCAGCCAGCTCGTCGCGTTGATGGGTGAAGGCTTTTTCGTGCAGCCACAGCTGCCGGCGTGCTGCCAGCCACTGGCTGCGGGAGACCACCTCATGCCTGTTTTCACTGCTCATGGTGCTGACTCCAGGGTAGGGATTCAGCACTGGTCGAGCGGGGCAGGGCCAGATCGACAGGCATCGAAGGCGGTGCGATGAACGGTGGGCTTGGCGTCAGCCCGAATGGGCGATAGGGTCGTCGGTCAGTTCATCCGACGCGTCGCTTTCCCCAGGTAATGCGGTAATCACACTGAAGTCGCTGACTTCGACCGCACCGCCGCCATACCCCAGCAGGTGGAAGGAAAACGCCTTGCGCTCGGTCGGGTTGTCAAAGCTGAACTCCATTTCCAGTGGCTGATCCGCCGTCACGCGGATTTCTTCTGGCAGCCCCAATGGCACATCTTGCTCCAGTTGCTTGGCTTTGAGCTGAATGTAGGCCGCACGACGTGGGTCCAGCGAGCGCACCTTGACCCGTACACGGGTGTGCGAGCCGCCGGGCATCTCCAGGTACTGCGCACCGATCAGGTTGTCGGCCCAGTCATCGTGAATGCGCTTGCGCAACTTTATCGGTGATGGGCCGCCGAACTGGTAGCGCAGGTTGAGCGGCGTTTGCAGCAGCGACTGGTCGAGGGTGCCGGCCAGGGTAACGACCTGCTGGCCGAGCATGTCGTCACCAGTGCCGAGGTAGCGCGCCTGGTCGGCGATGAAACCTTCGCTGGCATAGCGTCGGCAGCGCTGCTGGAAGTCACATTCGGTGAACACGCCTTGGCCGTTGTGGTAACGCAGCATGCCGTTGGTGTAGGCGATCATCTCGCGGCCAGTGTCGTAATCGCGGTACAGCGAGCGGCCACCCAGTGCGACGGGGATCGGCAAGGCGAAGTAGTCGAGCAGCGACGTGGTCAGGTCGATATGGCCATAAGTGCCGCGCTTGATAGTGGGTAGCTCCGCCTGCTCCGGCGCCAGGGTGAGGTTGAAACCCCACGAGGATGCCAGGCGCACGCCGTCTATGCCGTGGGACTCGTCGGAAGTGACTACCACCAGGGTGTCCTTGAGCACACCCTGGCGTTCGAGGTTATCGAGAAACGCGCCGATTGCATCATCCAGGTAGGCTACGGCAGCCTGCTTGGGCGTGTCGTAGCGCTCGAGGTAAGCCGCCGGTGCCGAATATGGCTGGTGAGTGCCCACGGTCAGCAAGGTCAGCATCCAGGGTTTGTCTTGTTTCCTCAGCTGGCCGACATAGTCCAGGGCACCTTCGAAGAAAGCGCGGTCGTCCTTGCCCCAAGGGAATTCCAGGTAGTTCTTGTTGCGGAACCACTCCAGGCCATGCACCGAATCGAAACCGATGTGCGGCATGATGCGGTCCTTGGCCATGAAGCGCAGCCCAGCACCCTGTAGGTAGTGGGTGGTGAACCCGGCCTGGCGCAACTGTGCCGGCAGGCAGGCCTGGTTACGGTCGTTCTGGGTCAGCAGTTCGACGCCCTTAGGCGTGCCGTTGGCCAGCTTGTCGTAATCACCGCACAGCATCGCGTACAGGCCACGGATGGTCTGGTGGGTGTGCAGCACATAATCCGGGGTGTTCATGCCGCGCTCGGCCCAACGGCTGAGCTTTGGCATCAGGTCTTCGTCGAAGCGGCTGTGCAGGGCCTGGCGGTTGGGGCGAATGTAGGCCCCGGGGATGCCTTCGACGGTGATGACCAACAGGTTGCGTGCACTGCCCGGTGCCTTGAGCAGCTTCTGGCCATGCAGGTCGGACTGGGTCAGGCCACTGCTGGGCAGGGGCGTGACCACCTGTTCCTGGCCGGCCCAGCCCAGGGCCTGGCGCTGCAGGCTACCGACGCCGGCCGACAGCAACTGATGGGAGAGGTTGTACTGCCGCCACTGCTCGGCATCGGAAGGCGCCAGGTGTTGGCTGCCCCAGTGCGCGCCAAACAGCAGCAGCGTAACTGCCCAGGCCTTGCGGGGCAGGGGGGCGACGCGTTGGCCGCGGCTGCTCCAGACGCTGAGCAACCAGGCCAGCACGCCGGCCGCCAAGAGCCAGGGCAACCAGCCATGCGCGAGGCCGCCGCCGGTTGAGTTCTCCATGAATTGGGAGTCGGTCAGGTAGCCGAGGTCGGCGCTGGTGGGCAGCCTGCCCACCGCGCTCACCAGCTCGGCCGACGCCACCCAGAGCGCCGCCCAGGCCAGCAAAACCGGCAACGCCAGCCACCACGGCCGGCGGTGCAGCAGCAAGACCAGCAGGCTGCCGAGGGCCAGGTCGGACAGATAACCGAGCGGGTTGGACCAACCCAGCATGGCGCGCGTACCCAGTGGGATCACCAGCACCAGGCCCGCCAAAGCGACGAGCCGGGTGCGTGGGTGGTCGAACAGGTTCTTCACAGAAAACTTCCCTTTTGCCATTAAATCGTCATGCAACTGTGCTGAATGATAACAGGCTGGGCCAGGGAATACGGCGGGCTACAAGGCTGGTAACCAAATGCCGGGCTGGCTTGCGCAGGCCCGGCAGGCGGCTGGGGGTCAGAAGTAGTAGGGGAATTTGAGGCTGAAGGAGAAGTCTGGCGCATCGTCGGTCAGGCCAATCGAGAGGTTGGGCACGATGGTCAGGTTGTCGCTGGCCGCAAAGGTCATGCCGATGTTGAAGTTGGCTGAGTTGTAATCGCTGTTGCTGATCGATTGCCAGTCGCCGCCATCCGGCTTGATCTTGCTCTTGCGGGCAAACTGGTCGGAAACCGAGAACGACATGCTCATCTTCTCGTTCAAAGCAAAGGCGATACCGGCCCCGACTTGCCAGGAGTCGCCGAGTTTCACGTCACCCGGCACCTTGCTGTTGACCTGGGGGCTGATGTCGCTGAACGAGTCTTCCATGTTGTAGGTGTAGGACAGGCTGCCGAACAGCACGGCGGGGTCGAAGGTCTTGACCAGCGAGATGCCCGGTGTAATCGCCCATACGCCGTTGCCGGTCGGCAGGCTTTCTGGCACCGATAGGTTGTCGTTGCCTGGCACCTCGCGCAGCTTGATGCCGTACGGGTCCTTGCCGGTGGGCGCCTTGACCCGCAGTGTCGCCACCGCATCGGGCCAGTTTTCGGACTCGTCCATGAACTTGTAGGCAACGCCGACGTTGATATCGCCGATTTCCGGGTCGCGGGTGACGGTTTCATCACTGGTGACCGGGGCTGCACCACCGGCGCCACCAGACGAGTAGGTCGATTCGCGGTAGACCACTGGGACGTTAATGTCGAACTGCCAGCGCTGTGCCAGGTTGTAGCGGGCGGTCATGTCCAGGGTCCAGTTGTCTGCCTTGATGCGGTCCAGGTTGATGTTGCCGAGGAAAATCGAGTCCAGCGCAAGGAAGCCGTTGAGCACCAGTGCGCGGGTGTCGTAATGGGTGTAGGTCACGCCGGTTTCGAAACTGAACTTGCCGCCACCGAAGAAGCCGCTGGCCTCGTCGTACAGGTTGGACACACTTTGCGCAGGTTCGGAATCGTCCTTGAGCGACTGGCCATAGGAGCTACCGGTGGTGCCTGGCGCCCCGGCGGCGACGGTCTGCCCGCCTTTGACCGTTTCGGCCGGGGATTTGGTCAACCGTTTGGGCTGCGGCGCCGCGGGGGTCTCCTCCACCTGGCGAACCCGTTGTTCAAGGACCATCAACGCTTGCTGCTGCGCTTCGTAGCGCTGTTTCAACGCCATCAGTTCTTGTTTCAGGGCCTCAACCTGTGGGTCGACTGCTGCATAAAGGGCGGTGGATGGGGCCAGGGTAGTCAAACAGACAAAAGCTCTGAACGTTAACGATCGGTGCATGGATATGCCGTCCCTTCCGACTACTTTTGATGAGACTGAGCGTAGATCAGTATCCGAGAGTGCGAAGACCTTTGAGCTGGTCGAGGCTACCGTTCAGCGAAGCGGCCGTGGGTACGTTCTCGCGCATGACGACGTTGAGGGAGGTGAGGTTGCTGACCTGGTTGCCGTTGCCAAGTAACGTCGTGTTCTGCGTCAGGCCCCCTTGGGCCAGGCGTTGCACGGTGCTGCCCTGGTTGTTGGCGGCATTGATATTGAGCTGCACGCCCACGCCGGTGGACGAAACGCTCAGCGCGCCTGCGCCGTTTTCGCCGACCAGGGTCGAGCCTGCGGTCAGTGCCTGGCCCTGCGGCTGGGCCACGGGCGCCTGGTTGGCCTTGGTGACGTTGATGTCGACATTGTTATAGGCGGTGTTGTTGTCGCCCGCCGCACGCACCACCTGGGTCACCCCTTCGGTGGAGTTCAGGCCGCTGCCGCCGCTGACCGCACCGGTGCCGGGCGCAGGGCTGGCACTTTGCGAATGGGCCGCGCTGGTGCCTTTTTCGTCGATCATCGACACATAGAACTGCGGTTTAATGGTGTTTTGCTGCACTTGCAGCGTAGACGATGCACCGATCACGTCGCCCTTGGCATTCTGCCAGGTGCTGGTCATGACGATGCCGAAGCTGACGATCCGCCCCGGCATCACGTAGCGCCCGCGCAGGTTCGCCAACTCCTGATCCTTCAGTTCGATGGGGGTGAGCGGCTGTGCGTGGGTCGGTAAGCTGGCGGCCAGGCATGCCACGGCTAGCCAGAATGGAATCTTCATTGGATGCTCCCGGAGCGTCGTGCTCCCTATCGTTAGAAGAACCGTTAGAAAAAGTCGCTTTTGATGAAGCCGAAATCCAGCAGCTCTGCGTCCTGTACCGGGGTGAAGTTATTGACGCGGCCCTTGGCAGTCAGTGGCAGAGGCGGGTCGAGCAGGGCATTGCCCTTGTCATAACCCTGGCCGATCACGGCGAAGATGATGCCGTTCCAGCCTTTGAGGAAGTCCTCGACCTTGAAGCGTTTGTGGCCCAGCACAGGGTCACCGATGTACACCCAGCCGTTGTCGACCTTTTGCATGACCACAAAGTGCTTGTAGCCACGAATGTCCATCAGCACCACGACCGGGATACGCACGCTGGTCAGGGTTTCGGGTGCTACCCGGTACCCACGGGCGCGCATGCCCAGGCTTTCTACGTAGCGTTTCATGTCGAGCATGGAGAAGCCCTGCGTGCGCACCAGGTCTTGATCGGCGTGCGCCAGCATGCCTTCGATGATGTGTTGTTCGTCCACGTCGAGCCAGTAGGCCTGGCGCAGGATGGTGGCCAGCGCCGCGGCGCCGCAACTGAAGTCGGTTTTTTGTTGCACCAGGTCGGCGAACTTGCGCTCGCGCACACTCTGGATGGGTTTGAACACCACCGCGCCACCGGGCAGCACGGACAACGGCATTTGTGCAGCTTCGCTCACGCTGGCCAGGCACAGCAAAAACGCCAAGGCGAAAATACGCATGATCGGGTGCCTTCTTGTTCTGGTTGAAAAAGGCCCCCCGCAGGGGGCCTCGAGGCTACAGCCGTTAGAACGAGGTGTTGGAGATGGCCAGCGAGTTGCTTTGCTGGTTGCCCACACCGGCTGCCACGTTGACGCCCAGGTTGCCGCTGCCGCCATTCACCGAACCGCTCAGGGTTGCAGTGTTGGTCACAGGGTTGGCCCAGCCGGTTGGGGTCAGCACTTGGAAGGACACAGTGTTGCTCAGGTCATACGAGCTGCTTTCGCTGAAGCTTTTCGACACGTCGTTAGACGATTGATTGGCTTTTTCGCCCGATTTTTCGTACGCAGACTCCGAAGCGTTTGCGTAAGAAGAATCGTGGGCTTTCTCATACGAAGAGTCGCGGGACTTCTCGTACGAAGAGTCGCGAGACTTGTCGTACGAAGAGTTGCGGGTCTTGTCGTAGGAGGAGTCGAACGCTTTTTCGAACGACGAGTCGTAGGCGCTTTCATGCGACTTGTCGATCGAAGCATCGAGCGACGCATTGAGCGAAGCATCGAAGCTGTCGGTACGGGTGCGTTCACGACGGCCATCGTCGGTGGTCACAGTGCGCGTCGCATCGGCGGCAGCAGCCAGGGTAGCGTTCAGGCTGGCACTGCTGGACGAGCTGGCGTTGCCGCTGGCAGAGCCGCTGGCGTTCCAGCTATTGGAGCCGCTGGCAGTGGCGCTGTTCGACCCGCTGGCGTTGGAGCTGTTGGAACCGCTGGCGTTCGAACTGGCCGAGCCACTGGAGTTCCAGGAGCTAGAGCCATTGTTGCTGGCGCTTTGGGCGCCCGCCACGCTGAAGCTCGAGGACGAGCTGCGGTCATCGCTGGAGGTGAACGAGCCATCGCGAGAGCTCGAACCGCTGGCCGACGTGGTGAAGGTCAGCGTGTCCACACGGTAGGTGCGGTCGGCGTTGTTGTGCACGGTCAGGCCTGGGCCGTTCTGGTCGGCAGAGGCGGTTGCGGTGGCATTACCCAATGGCGCATTGGTGTTGGCGATCGCCATGGTGTTTTTCTGTTGGTTGAGGTCGCCACCCGCAATGTTGACGCCCACGTTACCGGAGGAGCCGTCACCCGAACCGCTCATCACCGCAGACGATTGGGTAGACCAGTTGTCGACCCGGTTGTTGTTGCTGAACTGGCGAACGTCCGCAGTGGCTTCGGCGGTGCCGAACACGAAGCTGTTGTCCAGGCTCGAGTCGGACGCTGCGTTGGCGATGGCGGCGGCGTTGTCTTGTTGGTTGCCGTTACCGGCTGCCACGTTGACCCCGACGTTGCCGCTGGCACCGGTGGCCGAGCTGCTCATCTCGGCTTCGTTGATGGTACCTTGGTTGGTGACGGTATTGCCGGTGCTGCGCTGGCTATCTATGGCGTTGGCGGTGGCGTACACCGGGATCCGGGTGGGAGGTGGGGTGTGTTGGCCGTTGTTATGGTGACCATTGTGGTGCCCACCACGCCGGTCGTTCTGATCAGCTTGTACAGCAACAGCCATGACCGCAGCAATTGCGAAAACCAGAGGCTTGATTGCCATCGAGGGTTTCATGGTGATTCTCCGTACTTTATTTAGGTTAAGTGTTGTTCTTAACTGTTTGGGTCAATCTGCGACCCGTATGCTCAAGGTGTTGGCCATTCGGTTTCCCACCCCGGCACTCTGATTCACCTGAATCACCCCACGGCTACCGGTGAATGCCTGGTCACTGGTCGTGACCTGGCGATGGCCGGGTGCGGTGTCAGCTGGATCGGAGTTGTTGAGCAGCGCCACGTTCTGTTGCATGAGGACGCTGTCGTCGATGCTTTGCGGTTGAGTACTGAGGCTGATGCGCAGTGCGTTGGCTTGCTGGGTGCTGGCACCGGCGCTCTGGTTGACGCCCAGGGCGCCGCTGCCTTGGCTGAAAGCATTGCCCTGGATGCTCGCGGTGGCATCCATGTTGCGGTCGACTGCGGTGCCGAGCCGCTGGCGAATCTGAGTGGTGGCGCTGGCCTCATGGCCCACGGCGATGGCGCGGGCGTTAGCCTGCTGCTGCAGGTCGCCGGCTGCCTGGTTGACGGTGAGGTTGCCCTGGTATTGGCTGCCCGAATCGTCGATGTTGGCGTTGTTGATCACGGGGGATTGCGCAAAGGCCGGCGCACTGCAGAGCGTGGCCAAAATCAGCAGCGTATGCCTCATCTCACTTGCCTCCCGTCAGGATTTGCAAGGGGGCCAGGCCGCGTTGCACGCTTGAGTTGACCATGTTGGAGATGCCGTTGCCTGAACCTGAGCCGCGCCCGGCGGCGAGGTTGGGCAGTTGCGTCTGGTTGGTGACGTTGCCGCCAATGGTGTTGGTCTGTTGCGTGACCAGGGCGCTGATGCCGGCACCGCTGCTGATGTTGGCAAAGTCGCCATCGCTCAGTTCATGGGTCTGCTTGAGAATCTGCGCCGACGGGTTAGCGTTGACGGTGGTCGGGCTGGGGTCGGGAATCAGCGGCGGGATGGTCGCGTTGCGCGTCTGCACATCGCGGGTAATGGTGATGATCCCATTCTCGGCCTGGGCAGGCAGGCTCAAACCCGATCCGACGATGCTACTGACCAGCAGGAGCCGATAAATGCCTTTATCAAGATTCCCCACGATGGCAATTCCTTCTTTTGAGCGCTGGCCCTATTCAGCGTTGCGAATAAGAGAGCAGAAGGTGTGCCGCTTTCAGTTAATGCTTTGGAATCAACACGTTGGGAAGAAAAGCTGAAGAAGAGCGGCTTTTTTTGTTTCACCGCTGAAACAGGGCATTTGGCCAGCCACTGGCAAAGCCAGCACAGGCTGTGCCTGGAGGGATTTTTGCAGGGGTGTTTCACGAGGTTGACACTGCCCCCGGAACAGGGGCAACCCCCGCATTTGCGGGGACTATCACCCACCAGGGTGTGTCAGTGGCTTAACACTCGGTGGGGCAGGCTGGCGCATCGCTATCAAGCAGCGTAGCGACTGCTTGCAAGGCCCGCAACTGGCGTTGCGGCCAATTGCCATCAATCACCAATAGCGCTTGTTGATGGCGTTGCAGCCACTGCAGGCTATCGTCGAAAAAGCGCTGACGGTCGTTCAGGTCGGGGTGGCAACGCTGGCCATCGGCAACCCAGTCCACGCCTTGAGGGCTCAGTAACAGGTGCAGGTCATAGTGCCTAGCAAGCAAGGCCTGTTCCAGCCAGGCCGGGCAGTCGTCGAACAGGGCGCGGCTCCAGAGCATGTTGCTGAGCAGGTGGGTGTCGAGTATCAACAGCTCGGGCGCTTGCGCGCGGGCGCGGTCTTCCCACTCGAGCTGGCCACGGGCGATGGTGGAGATGTCTGCGTAGCAGGTGTCGCGGCATTCCTGGTCGATGAAGTGGCGCACGTATTCAGCGACCACCACGCCACCGAAATGCGCCTGCAGCACGCCACTTAGCCAGCTCTTACCACTGGATTCCGGCCCGCACAGCACCAGCACCTTCATGCTTGCACCAGCGCGGGGTCACGGCGCCATTCCAGCCAGCCACGTATGGCGATCAGCGTGAGCACCGCGAAGAAGCCTGCGGTGAAATACAGTTGCTGATGCAGGTACTGGCCGACATAGACAATGTCTACCACAAACCACAATGGCCAGCATTGCAGGCGTTTCTGTGCCATCCACAGTTGCGCGACCAGGCTGAAGCCGGTCAGCGTGGCGTCGAGCCAGGGCAGGGCGGCATCGGTCCAGTTGGCCATGGCTGCACCCAGGGCCGTGCTGAGCAGTGCGCCGAGTGCGAGCCCGGTGCACAGCGCGCGCGTGTGCAGGCGTGTCACCTGGCGGGCATCGTGCGCACGGCCCGGGCGCTTCCATTGCCACCAGCCGTACAACTGCAACAGGGCGTAGGCCACTTGCAGCAACATGCCCGAGTACAGCTTTACCTCGAAGAACAGCCAGCCATAGATCAACACCATGACCAACCCGATCGGCCAGCACCAGGCGTTCTGCTTGACGGTGAGCCAGACAGCGGTGACGCCGAGTACGGCGGCGATGAGTTCAAGGCCGGACATCGGCGATCCTTGGAGAGGCGATAAGAGGGGCGCGATTGTAGCTTGTCGATAATGGAAGGAGTAGTGCAGGAGCGCCCCGGCAAGGCCGCTCCCACAGGGGCTATACGCGGAACTGCCGCAGTAGCTGCTCCAGTTCCTGACTCAACCGCCCCAGCGCTGCGCCTGCATCACTCGACTGGCGTGCCGCCTCGGCGGTCTGCTGGGACAAGCCGGCGGTATCCAGCACGTTGCGGTTGATCTCCTCGACCACATGCGATTGCTGCAAGGTGGCACTGGCGATGGACGCGTTGAGCGCGGTCAGGTTGTGCAGCACCTGGCTAATGGCATCCAGGCTGGCACCGGCCTCGCGGGCCTGCTCGATGGTCTGGCGCGAAGCCTCGCTGCTGGTGTCGATAGCCCGTACTGCCGCGTCCGACTGGCCTTGCAGGTGCTCGATCATGGTATGGATTTCGGCCGTGGACTGAGCGGTGCGCTGGGCCAGCAGGCGAACCTCGTCGGCGACCACCGCAAAGCCACGGCCCTGTTCACCGGCGCGTGCCGCTTCGATGGCCGCGTTGAGGGCGAGCAGGTTGGTCTGCTCGGCGATGGAGCGGATCACGTCCAGCACACCCCCAATGCGCGTGCTGTGCCCGGCCAGGTCGCGAATCACCTGGACAGCCTGGTCGATGGTCGCCGACAGCCGATCGATCTGTTCCAGGCTGCCATGAATGGCCTGCTGGCCATGCTGCACTTGTTGCTGCGCCGCGCGCATTTCCCCGGCGGCCTGCTCGGCCGTCTTGGCCACATCCTGCACGGCGTAGGTGACTTCGTTGACGGCCGTGGCCACCTGCTCCATCTGTTGGGATTGCTGGGCACTGTGCTGTTGCGCTGCCCCGGCGTTGTCACCGACATGGCCGGCGGACCTGGCCAGGTCATGGGCGGCGCCCTGTAGCTGGCCGACCACGCCCTGAAGCTTGCCGTTGAAGCGGTTGAAGTGCTCGCCCAAGTGCGTGATTTCATCACGGCCGTGGGTGTCCAGGCGTCGGGTCAGGTCGCTTTCGCCACTGGCGATTGTGCCCATGGCCTGCACGGCCTCCTGCAAGGGGCGGGCGATACTGCGGGCAATCAGCATGACCACCAGCGCCATCAGCAGGGCAATGCCCAGGCCGACCAGCGAGGCGTCGCGCAATTGCCGGGCAAATTCGGCCTGCACGTCATCGATGTACACGCCTGAGCCGATAACCCAGCCCCACGGCTTGAACAGCTGTATATAGGAGGTTTTGGCCACCGGTTCACTGGCGCCGGGTTTGGGCCAGCGATAGTTGACCGGGCCGGCGCCCTGGCTGCGGGCCAGGTTGACCATTTCGTTGAACACGGCAAAGCCGTCGGGGTCGCGAATGGCAGACAGGTCCTGGCCGTCGAGCTTGGGGTTGGCCGGATGCATGATCATCTTCGGCCCCAGGTCGTTGATCCAGAAGTAGTCGTCGTGGTCATAACGCAGCGCGCGCACCACTTGCAACGCCTGTTGCTGGGCGGCATCGCGGCTCAGCGTGCCGGCCGCCTCCAGGCCTTGGTAATAGGCCAGCACACCGGCTGCGGTCTGCACCACGTGGCGGGTCTTTTCCGCCTTGGCGTGATACAGGTCGCCATGGATCTGGCGCAGCATCAGCAGGCCCAGTACTACCAGCATCGCCACTGCCACCAGCAGAATCAGCCACAGACGACGGCTGATCGACATCGATCTCAGGGTTTTCATCCAGGCACTCCCGCCTTGTTCTTGTTATTCAGGTGCATCCAAGCATGCTTTGCGACAAGCCCCCACTCGACTAATGGCTAAGTGCTAGTCTGGTCGTAGTCTGCAGCAACGGAGCAAGCCATTGCAAAGCGGCTTTGATAGGATTTCGGCCGCGCAAGATGAAACCTTTAGGGGGCGTGAACTTTTCCACTGGCGTTACGCCCAACAGTCGCTGTAAAACTGCCGGGCCGTGTGCGGCAACTTCAAGTAAATCAAGAACAAGGGGCCTGCAGCAGCAGCGCTCCATCGGGGGAATGATGGATTTTTGGACTGCCTTTCAGGCAATCATCTTAGGCGTGGTCGAAGGGTTGACGGAGTTCTTGCCGATCTCCAGCACCGGGCACCAGATCATCGTCGCCGACCTCATCGGCTTTGGTGGCGAACGGGCCATGGCGTTCAACATCATCATTCAGCTTGCCGCCATCCTGGCGGTGGTGTGGGAATTCCGACGCAAGATACTCGACGTGGTCTTTGGGCTCACCACCCAGCCTACGGCGCGGCGCTTTACGGGTAACCTGTTGCTGGCGTTCATGCCAGCGGTGGTGTTGGGCGTGCTGTTCGCCGACCTGATTCACGAATACCTGTTCAACCCGATCACCGTGGCTGCGGCCCTGGTGGTGGGCGGCGTGATCATGCTCTGGGCCGAGCGCCGTGAGCACCGCGTGGAGGTCGACCACGTTGACGAGATGCGCTGGAGCCATGCCTTGAAAATTGGTTTCGTCCAGTGCCTGGCCATGATTCCGGGTACCTCGCGTTCTGGCTCGACCATCATTGGTGGCCTGCTGTTCGGGCTGTCGCGCAAGGCCGCTACCGAGTTCTCGTTCTTCCTGGCGATGCCGACCATGGTCGGTGCAGCGGTGTACTCGGGCTACAAGTACCGTGACCTGTTCCAGCCAAGCGACTTGCCGGTGTTCGCCATCGGCTTCGTGACCTCGTTCATCTTCGCCATGATCGCTGTGCGCGCGTTGCTCAAGTTCATCGCCAACCACAGCTATGCGGCGTTCGCCTGGTACCGCATTGCCTTTGGCCTGTTGATCCTGGCGACCTGGCAGTTCGGTTGGGTCGATTGGTCGACGGCGCACGGTTGATATGGCCAAAGCTCAAAGCGAGGAGGGCGTACGTAATGTGCGCCTGAAACTGCTGGTGTTGGGCGTGCTGTGCCTGCTGCCGGGCCTGGGCGCGGCGCAGATGGCCTGGCGCGATCAGTCCTGGTTGCCGTTGGCGCTCTACCCGGCGGTAAGCCTGATCAGCCTGCTGCTGTACTGGCAGGACAAACAACAGGCACGCAGCCAGGCCTGGCGCACGCCAGAAAACGTGCTGCATGCCAGCGAGCTGTGTGGCGGCTGGCCGGGGGCGCTGGTTGCCCAGCAGATGTTCCGGCACAAGACGCGCAAGCTGTCGTATCAGCTGGTGTTCTGGGGGATTGTGTTGCTGCATCAGGTGTTCTGGGTGGACTACCTGTTTTTGGGGCGCCACCTGCTCTCCGCCATCTGATCATCAGATCAACAAGCCCACCTGCAACCGCTTCGCCAGCTTTCGCACCACCAATTGGTGCGAACGCTGCAGCAGGTCACACAGCTCGTCGCGCCCCATGGGGTAAGGCGGCGCCATGCTGACCCACCGCGCCCGGGCCAGGTAGGGCGCGGGCCGCACGCCGGGGCGGTCGCAGTAGCCCAGAAACAGCTCATCGGCGACCTTGAACGATAACCCTGCGCCCGCCAGGTCCAGCACCGCGAACATCTTGTTGCCTGCGACCGAAAACACCCGGATACCGCCCCATTTATAGTCCTCCCGCGCACCGGGCAGGCTCAGGCAAAAGTCCGCCACTTGGGCTTCGGTCATTTTCTGCTTAGACATAACGCTCCCCACAGGCCTCGAACGACGCTGCCAGATGATCAATCCATACCCGTACGGCCGGCAACACACCGCGCCGGTGAGGGTACACCGCCTGCAGATACCCCCCCGGCAATGACCAGTCCGGCAGCAGCCGCACCAGCTCGCCACGTTCCAGTTCCTCTTCGCAGAACATACTGGGTAGCGCAGTGAAGCCCAACCCGGCGCGGACCGCCGCATTGCGCACCACGAAATCATCAATGGCCAGGCGTGGCTCCAGGGCGATGTCCTGTTGGCGACCATTCGGGCCGAGCAGGCGAAAGTGTACCAGCCGGTCAGCTTCGGCCGCGCCCAGCACCGGCAATGAGGCCAGCTCGGCGGGCTCGCGAATGTGGTCGGCAAAGCCTGGAGCGGCGACCAGTTGCATTTGCGCCTGGCGCAGCCGGCGGGTAACCAGGGCCGGGTCCTCGTCGCCCAGGTCACGCACGCGCAGGGCTACGTCGATGCCTTCGGAAATCAGGTCGACCCGGCGGTTGAGCAGGACCATGTCCAGCTGTACCAGTGGGTACTGTGCAAGAAAACGGCTGATCACGTCCGGCAGAAACGCATGTGCCAGTGCTACCGGGCAGGACACCCGCAGCCGCCCGCGTGGTTCGCTGCTCATGCTAGCGACGGCCTCGTCGGCGGCTTCTGCCTCCAGCAGCATGGCCTGGCAGTGGTGCAGGTAGCGCTCGCCCACGGCGGTCAGCTTCAATTGCCGCGTGGTGCGCTGCAGCAGGCGTGTGCCCAGGCGCTCCTCCAGCTCGGCGATGCGCCGTGACAGGCGTGATTTAGGGATGCCCAGCTGGCGCCCGGCAGCGGCGAAACCGCCGGCTTCGACCACGCGTGCGAAGTAGAAGAGGTCGTTGAGGTCTTGCATGGGAATGTCTCACTGTTCCATCTGTGGGACAAACTAACGCATTTTTGCCTGCTTATCAGCTATTCGTCATCCCGGTAGGATTCTCCCCATCGTGATCGCCCAACGCCGCGGTCTTCATTACAGGAGAGTCCCATGAAACTGTTGCACATCGATTCGAGCATCCTGGGCGACAATTCCGCCTCCCGCCAGCTGAGCCGCGAAGTGGTCGAAGCCTGGAAAGCCACCGACCCAAGCCTGGAAGTGGTCTACCGGGACCTGGCTGCCGACGCCATCGCCCACTTCTCCGCTGCTACCTTGGTGGCCGCCGGTACCGCAGAAGACATGCGCGATGCGGCCCAGGCCTTCGAAGCCAAGCTGAGCGCCGAAACCCTGGAAGAATTCCTCGCCGCCGACGCCGTTGTGATCGGTGCGCCGATGTACAACTTCACCGTGCCGACCCAGCTCAAGGCCTGGATTGACCGCGTAGCCGTTGCCGGCAAGACCTTCCGCTACACCGAAGCCGGCCCTGAAGGCCTGTGCGGTAACAAGAAGGTGATCCTGGTATCCACCGCCGGTGGCCTGCACGCTGGCCAGCCGACGGGTGCCGGCCATGAAGACTTCCTCAAGGTGTTCCTGGGCTTTATCGGTGTCACCGACCTGGAAATCGTACGCGCCCATGGTCTGGCCTACGGCCCAGAGCACCGCAGCCAGGCCATCGATGCCGCACAGGCCCAGATTGCCAACGAGCTGTTCGCTGCTGCCTGATTGCAGTTAAAGGGGGCGCCTTGCGCCCCATCGCCGGCAAGCCGGCTCCCCACAGAGATAGCGCCAACCTCAGTTCTGGCGCTGTACCTGTGGGAGCCGGCTTGCCGGCGATTCGGCTGTGTCAGGCGACCGGGATCGTCGGGTCAGCCGCGGCCAGCGCCGCCGCACGATCGTTCGCGGCCGGTGGGTAGATCCAGACCGTGTTGATCTGCGATTTGAGCACCTTCGCCTCTGCCTTGTCTTCCGGTGGCGACACCTTGCGCTCCCAGCCTTCGGTATACACTGCGCCCCAGGCGCCCAGGTCGAGGCAGGTGACGTACTTGGGCTGGCTGTAGGTCATCGGTGCCACGCCGATCAATTCGGCCACGGCATTGTTGCCGGCGTAGCGGCCCAGCGGGATCGCATGCTGGCAAGACATCACCGCATAGTTGCCAACCTCGTCGCAGGCGGCATAAGCAACGTCGCCTGCCGCGTAGACCGCGTCGTTACCCTTGACCTTGAGGTTGCCGTCCACGTGCAGCCGGCCTTGGCGGTCCCGGTCACCGCTGATCTGCTCGGTCAATGGGTTGGCCTTGAACCCCACCGTCCAGATCACGGTATTGGCATTGATGCGCTGGCCGTTATCCAGCAGGACGCCGTCGGGGTCCACCGAGGCCACGGTTGCGCCGCAGATCCATTCCACCCCCAAAGCCTCGGATGCCTGCTCGATCGCGGGGCGAATGCCATCACCCAAGGCTGCGCCGATCCTGGCGCCACGGTCGATGACCAGCACACGCAGTGTGGCCTGCTCACCGAGGATGTTGCGCAAGCGCGCCGGCAACTCGGTGGCAGTCTCGATGCCGGTGAAGCCACCCCCGGCCACCACCACGGTGTTGCGGGCAGGTGTGTCCGGCAGGCTAGCCAGGGACTTGAGGTGCGCCTCCAGGCGCGCCGCACTGTCGATCTTGTCGACATCGAAAACATGCTCGATACCGACCATGTCCGGCCGGTTGAGCACACTGCCGCAGGCCATGATCAGGCGGTCATAACCCAGCTCGCACTCGGTACCGCTTTGCGTGCGATAGCGTACGCGCCTGGCAGCTTCATCGATGTGGAAGGCCGTGCCTTGCACAAAGCGCACGTTCACCGCCTCAAACAGCGCCTCCAGCGGCGCGGCCATCGTATGTACTTCAGGTTCGTAGAAGCGCGGGCGTACATGCAGTTCGGCCTGGGGCGCGAGCAGCGTCACCTCGACATCATTGCGACCGTTCAAGTCCAGCTGGCGAACAGCGCTCAGGGCGCTCCAGAGGCCGGCAAAGCCCGCGCCAATGATCAGGATATTCTTCATCGTTGTGCTCCTGGAATGTCCGGGTACTCAAGGTAGCCCGTGTTTGAGGAGACCGATGTTACGAGCGACGAGCGTAACGCCCTAGGTCAAAGAACCCTGAATTTCGGCCAACGAAACAGAGCGTGCAAAACGGGCGCGATAGTCACGCGGTGTTACCGCCAGATGACGCTGGAAGGCCAGGCGCATGCGTTCTTCGTTGCCGAAACCGCACTGGCGCGCGACCTGCTCGATAGGGCTTTCGACGCTTTCCAGCAGGCGCCGCGCGGCTTCCAGGCGGAACACTTCGATAGCTTTGGCCGGTGTGCGGCCGGTCTTGAGCTTGTACACCCGGGTGAAGTTACGCAGGCTCATGTGCGCCTGTTCGGCCAGGTGTTCGACGCTCAGCCGCGGGTCGCCAAGGTGTTCGTTGAGCCACAGGTGCAGGGCTTCGAACTCGCTGCAATCGCGGCCCTGCAGCTTGAGCAGCTCACTGAACTGCGCCTGGCCGCCAGGCCGTTTGAGAAAGACCACCAACTCGCGTGCCACCTGCATCGCCACTTCACGGCCGCAGTCCAGTTCGACCAGGGCGAGGGCCATGTCGATGCCGGCGCTGACCCCGGCCGAGGTCCACACCGCGCCGTGCTGAACGAAGATCGACTCGTGGTCTACCTGCACCGCTGGGAAGTCGCGGCGCAGTACCTCGCACATGGCCCAGTGGGTGGCGGCGCGGCGCCCATCGAGCAAACCGGCGCTGGCCAGCAGAAATGTGCCGCTGCACACCGAGGCTGTGCGCCTGGCCTGCACGGCGGCGCGGCGCAGCCAGGCCACCAGCGGCGCGTGGTCGGGGAGGGTGCGGATGATGTCCGGGGCGCCGGGTACGATCAGCGTGTCGACAACCTGTGCCATCACGGTGTCCAAGGTTTCTGTCGCCACCACCAGGCCTTCAGCGGTTTGCTGCAGGCCGCCGTCAAGGCTGGCGGTGTGTACCCGATAGCCTGGTCGGCCGCGTTCGGCCATGGCCTTGGTGGCGGCCCAGAACACCGTCTGGGCGCCCGTGAGGTCGAGCAGGCCCATGTGCGGATAGGCGACGAAGACCACGACGCGAGGGTGGTCGACCGGTTGCAGCGCAGGCTCAAGCTGGTGGGCGTGTTCAGTCATTGGCGGATGGCCTGATCAAAAGTGACCGCTTGGCGGGCTCAAAAGGTCGGTGGCGTGATCACCCAGATCACCACAGCATCCACGTCCCCTGGGTTGCCATAGCGATGCGGCTCCTGGCTGGAGTAGCTGAAACTGTCGCCTTCGCCCAGCTGAAAATAGCGCTCGCCCACCCACAGTTCAAAACTGCCGCTGAGAATATACCCTGCCTCTTCGCCGTCGTGGCTGTAGCTCTGCTGGCTGTAGGTGCCCGGTGGAAAGCGCGAGTGAAGCATCTCCAGCTCGCGGTTGGGCTGGGGTGTCAGCAGTTGGTCGACGATGCCGTCCTCATAATGCACGCTGAGGCGGCTGTTACGGCGTACCACGTAGCCTTGGTCCTCTGGCGCAGTGCTGGCCTCGCTGGCAAAGAACCACTGGATGGTCACACCCAGGCTGCGGGCGATGTTGAACAAAGCCGGGATCGACGGGTAAGAGAGGTTGCGCTCCAACTGGCTGATGTAGCCGGCCGTCAGCTCGCTCTGTGTGGCCAACTCCGCCAGGGTCATGCCGCGGCGCTTGCGCAAGCCGCGGATGCGGGTTCCCAGAAACTGCGGCGCGGCGCTGCCGTCGTCGGTGGCGGAGGGGGGCTGCGGGAGTTGGCTCATGCACGTCGGTCCGTCGGAAAACGGCAGTATGTACAGCCTCAGAGCGCCCAGGCAACCGTCAGGCCATCGTGAATTGCCTCCTCGGCGGTACGCGGTGCCAGGCAGTCGCCGATGCGCCGAACTTCGACCAGGCCGGCCAGCTCCGTCGCCAAGGTGTCGTTTGGCTGGTGGCCCAGGCACAGCACCAAGGTGTCGATGCCTTCGAAGATCATCGGTTCGCCGCTGGCCGTGTGCTGCAAGTACACGCTGTTGTCGTCGCAGCCATAGAGGCGGGCGTAGGGCGTGATGGGAATACCCAGGCGGTGCAGCTCGCCAGCCAGTTGATCGCGCACGTACAGCGGCAGGTTCTCGCCGCAGTGGGTGCCGTTCACCGCCAATTGCACCTGATGCCCTTCGCGCGTCAGGCGTTCGGCGATACCCGGGCCGATCCAGTCGCAACGCCAGTCGATGACCAGGACCGAGCGCCCTGGGGTGACCTCGTTGCGCAGGATTTGCCAGGCATCCACTACCTGCAGTTCGCCGGCGCGTTCGAATGCCGGCCAGTAGGGCGTGGCGCCGGTGGCGGCAATCACCAGGTCGGGCCGCTCGCGCTCGACCAGTGCGCGGTCGACCCGCGTGTTGCGCACCACCTCCACGCCGGCCAAGGCCATTTCCCGTTGCAGGTTGGTGCTGGCGCCGCCGAATTCGCTGCGCCGGGGTAGCAGTTGCGCCAGCAGCACCTGGCCACCCAGTTGTGGGCCGGCCTCATACAGGGTGACGTGGTGGCCGCGCGCGGCGGCGACGGCGGCCGCCTTCATGCCTGCGGGGCCGCCGCCTGCAACCAGGATGCGCTTGGGGGCTGGGGTGGGCGTCATCTGGCCGTACTGCAGTTCGCGGCCGGTTTCTGGGCGCTGAATGCAGGAAATCGCCAGGCCGCGGTGAAAATGCCCGATGCATGCCTGGTTGCAGGCAATGCAGGCGCGCACGTCCTCAACTCGGCCATGCTCGGTCTTGGTCGGCATCAGCGGGTCGCAGATCAGTGCGCGGGTCATGCCACACACGTCGGCCTGGCCACGCGCCAGGATCAGCTCGGCCTCTTGGGGTTGGTTGATGCGCCCAGTAACGAACAACGGAATGGCCAGGCGCTGCTTGAACGTGCCGGCTTCGCGCGCCAGGTAGGCCGGCTCGATGGCCATGGGCGGGACGATATGCACCGCGCCCCCCAGGGACGCCGAGGTGCCGGCGACGATGTGCAGGTAGTCGAGCTGGCTTTGCAACGCTTCGGCGGCCGCCAGCGACTCGTCTTCGCTCAGGCCTTCACTGTCACGCTCGTCGGCGCTGATGCGCAGGCCGACGATGAAGTGTTCGTCGGTCGCGGCGCGCACCGCCGCCAACACTTCGCGCAGAAACCTCAGGCGCTGCTCCAGGCCGCCGTTGTAACCATCGGTGCGCAGGTTGACCCGCGGATTGAGAAACTGCGCAGGCAGGTAACCATGGCTGGCGACCACTTCGACGCCATCCAGCCCCGCCTGGTGCAGGCGGCGGGCGGCGCTGGCATAGCCCTGGATGATGTCATCGATCATCGGCTGGTCCAGCGCGCGCGGCATCACCCGGAAGCGCTCGTTGGGCACCGACGAGGCCGAATAGGCCACTGCCAGCAAGCCGTCGGCAGATTCCATGATCTCCCGCCCTGGATGAAACAGCTGCGACAGCACCACGGTGCCGTGTTCATGGCAGGCCTCGGCCAGGCGGCGGTAGCCGTCGATGCAGGCATCGTCGGTGGCCATCAGCACGTGGGAGGTGTAGCGGGCGCTGTCATGCACACCGGCCACCTGCAGCACAATCAGGCCAACCCCACCGGCGGCGCGGTCACGCTGGTAAGCGATGAGCTTGTCGTTGACCAGGTTGTCGGTGGGCAGGCACGTGTCGTGGCCCGTGGACATGATGCGGTTCTTCAGCCGTTTGCCGCGAATCTGCAAGGCTTCGAACAGGTGGGGAAAGGCAGTTTGCATACGGGCGGCTCCGGTGCGGTGTTGTTCTTGTTTTGTTTATGAAAGTGTACCGCCAGTAAAAAATCAACTTGTTTTTTTACTGGTGCGCGGCTAGGTTTTCTTCACCCTCACTGGTGAGGGCGTGACCTCACAACAACAAGAAATCGGGCCCTTGGGCACCGGCAGGAGGCAACCTCGATGCATGCATTCCCTCGCACAACCCACCTTTGCGCAGCGCTTCTGGCCCTTGGCTTGGGCAGTGCGCACGCTGCGCCGCAGATGGTCGTGGTCGGCTATGGCGGCGCTGGTCAGAAAGCCCAGGACGAGGCGATCTTCAAGCCTTTCAGTGCCCAGGACGGCAGCAAGTTGATCCAGAGCGAATACAACGGCGAAATGGCCCGTATTCAGGTCATGGCCGATACCGGCAACGTCGATTGGGACGTGGTGCAGATCGAGGGGCCAGACCTGATGCGCGGCTGTGAGGAGGGCATCTATGAGCGGCTGGACTGGCAGCGCCTGGGCCATGCCGCCGAGCTGATTCCGGATGCCGCGCAGGACTGCGGTTCTGCCGCCCTGGTGTGGAGCGTGGCGATTGCCTATGACCGCAACAAGCTGGCTCAAGCCCCGGCTTCATGGGCCGACTTCTGGGACGTCAGCAAGTACCCAGGCAAACGTGGCCTGCGCAAGCGTGCGGTGTACAACCTGGAGTTCGCCTTGCTGGCTGATGGGGTCAAGGTCGAGGACGTGTACACGGTACTGTCAACGCCCGCCGGGGTTGACCGCGCGTTTGCCAAACTCACTGAGCTCAAGCCCTTTATCCAGTGGTGGGACGCGGGTGCCCAGCCGGCCCAGTGGCTGACTGCCGGCGATGTGGTGATGACGTCTACCTACAGCGGCCGCATCGCGGTGGCAGCGCAGCAGGGCAGCCCGCTGGCATTGGTCTGGCCGGGCAGCCTGTATGGCATGGACTATTGGGCGATCATCAAGGGCTCGCGGCATGTCGACCAGGCCAAGCGGCTGATCGCCTATGCCAACCAGCCTGATACCCAGGTGCGTTACGTCGAGCAGATCCCCTATGGGCCGACCAACACCCAGGCAGCGGCCAGGCTCGCCCCGGCGCTGGCCGGCTGGGTGCCAACCTCGCCACAGAACCTGCAGGGGGCGCTGGCGATGAACGTGGCGTTCTGGGTCGACCATGGCGAAGAGCTGGAGCAGCGATTCAATGCCTGGGCTACGAAATAGCCTAGTGTTCACAGCTGCTTTTCTAACAGGATGAACGAGAAATGACCCCTACCGAACAGACCCTGCGTCAGGAGCTGGCGGCCTGCTACCGCCTGGTCGCTCACTTTCGCATGAGCGACCTGATCTTCACGCACATCTCGCTGCGCGTGCCTGGGCCGGAGCACCACTTTCTGATCAACCCCTACGGCTTGCTGTTCGACGAGATCACAGCCTCCAGCCTGGTGAAGATCGACTTGCATGGGCAGCCAGTCGAGGCGACCCCACACCCGGTCAACCCGGCCGGGTTCGTCATCCACAGTGCTATTCATGCGGCTCGCGAAGACGCCCACTGCGTGCTGCACACCCACACCCGGGCCGGGTGTGCGGTGGCGGCACTGGAATGTGGCCTGCTGCCGGTCAACCAGATGTCCATGGAGTTTCATGGCAAGGTTGCCTACCACGATTACGAAGGCATCGCCCTGGACCTGGATGAGCAACAGCGCTTGGTGGCCGACCTGGGTGACCGGCCGGTGATGATCCTGCGTAATCATGGGTTGCTGACCACCGGGCGTTCTGTGGCCGAAGCCTTCCTGCGCATGTACTACCTGGAAAAAGCCTGCGAGATCCAGTTGGCGGCGCAGAGTGCCGGGCAATTGATCCTGCCGCCGGCCGCCGTGTGTGAGCGTACCGAGCAGCAGTTCAATGCGCCACTGAAGGGCTTGAAGCAGGGCGAACTGTCGGACCCGGATGCAGTGGGGCTGGCGTGGGGCGCGCTGCTGCGGATGCTGGGGCGGGTGGCGCCGGGTTACCGCGACTGATGGTTGAATGCCACGGCGTATGAAGACTGCAACAGTGACACTGTTGCGCAACCCTGCGCCCTAACTGTGCTGGTCCCTGGAAAAGGAATAGCCTTATGCTGTAACGAAATATGTCTAGAAAGCCTGAAGAAGGATGTCGCAATGCCGCTCAAGGACCTGCTGATCGCCCTGGTGGTGATTGTTGCGTGGGGAGTCAACTTCGTGGTCATCAAGGTCGGCCTGGATGGCCTGCCGCCGATGCTGCTGGGGGCGTTGCGCTTCTTGTTGGTGGCCTTCCCGGCGGTGTTGCTGGTAAAGCGGCCCAAGCTGCCCTGGCGCTGGTTGATCGCTTATGGCGCGACGATCTCCTTGGGGCAGTTCGCCTTCTTGTTCCAGGCCATGTACAGCGGTATGCCGCCGGGGTTGGCGTCGTTGATCCTGCAATCCCAGGCATTCTTCACCTTGGGTTTCGCTGCGTTGTTCCTGGGTGAGCGGTTGCGCCTTGCCAGCCTGCTGGGGCTGCTGGTGGCGGCCAGCGGGTTGGCGTTGATCGGCAGTGAAGACGGCGGCCATGTGCCTATGCTTGCGCTGTTGCTGACCCTATGCGCGGGCGCGATGTGGGGCGTGGGCAACATCATCACGCGGCGTTTCGGGTCGGTCGACCTGGTGGCACTGGTGATCTGGGGCGGGCTGATTCCACCGTTGCCATTCTTGGCTTTGTCGTGGTGGCTGGAAGGGCCTGAGCGCATCGGCCATGCCTTGGCCAACATCGGTTGGAACTCGGTACTGGCGTTGGCCTACCTGGCATTCGTCGCCACCATGCTCGGCTACAGCCTGTGGAGCAAGCTGTTGTCGCGCCACCCGGCGGGCAAGGTCGCGCCATTCTCGCTGCTGGTCCCCGTGATTGGCTTGAGCTCCTCGGCCTGGTTGCTGGGGGAACGCCTGACCATGTTGCAGGGGTGGGGCGCGTTGCTGGTGATGGTCGGGCTGCTGGTGAATGTGTTTGGCGCGAAGATCGGCCAGCGGTTACGTGCGGCCAGCGTCTCCTGACGCCGGGCTGCCAGTGCTCTGTTAGAATTGGCGCTTTTCGCCAGGCCAACGGAGCACTTTCATGATCATCTCCACTACCAGCCAGCTCGAAGGCCGTCCGATTGCCGACTACCTGGGCGTCGTCAGTTCTGAGTCCGTGCAGGGCATCAACTTTGTGCGGGATTTCTTCGCGCGTTTCCGCGACTTCTTCGGTGGCCGTTCACAAACCCTGGAGAGCGCACTGCGCGAGGCCCGCGAACAGGCTACCGAAGAGTTGAAAGCGCGCGCACGGCAGTTGAATGCTGATGCCGTAGTCGGTGTGGATTTCGAAATCAGCATGCCGTCGGTGCAGGGCGGCATGGTGGTGGTGTTCGCCACTGGCACGGCAGTCCGCCTGAAGTAAGGCGATGTGCCACTGGTCGGGGGTAAAGCGTTTGGCCGGGCAGTCTGCAAATGACCAGCTAGTCTCACTTTTACCGGCCGCGTTCACCTAGGCAATACATCTGCTTGCCGGCGCGACCACCACTGGAGGGAGACTGGGCATGAGCGAATCCTTTTTTGAAGACCTGAACGACGCATTCCCGATCAACAGCCAGGTGCGTTGCGGCCAGTCGGCATTCCGTCTGGGCTTCGCCAACATGACGCTGGATGATTCGGAACAGCTTCAGCCTGCACATCTGCAGCGCACCAAGAAGGGCCGCTTCATGCCGCGGGTTCCGCTGAAAAAGTGATCCCGCTCCAGCAACCCCGCCAAACGGCGGGGTTTTTATTGCCATTCGTTGACGCCGCTCATGGCATCGCTGGGTTGCGCTCGCAGGGCTTGCGAAGATGTGGTTTTCTGGCGCGGCATTTCAGCAAACGGAGATTGAACGCTCATGCGAGTCAGGGAAGAGACCTATTGGCAGTGGGCCGACGCTCAACTGCACAGCCGCAGCCACGATGAAGCACTCAGTGACGGCACCACGCTGGATGTGCAGGTGCGGTTGTCGCGCCTCGGCGCCACCCAGTTGTTCCTCGGTGTGTACGCCGGCAATGGCCGGGCAGTGCTGGAAGAGTATTACCCCTCGCGCCCTGGCGAGACCATGACCCGTGCGCTGGTCTGGGGTGTCGAGCGGGCCCGGGCACTGGCTACCGGCGCCTTGCCGCTGCCAGCCATGGCGCAACCGCGCAGGCGCGCATGAAAAAGCCCGGCCTTTTGGGGCCGGGCTTGAGGGTGCGGGTAGCCACTCAGTTGAGCGGTTCGATCACCTTGACTGCCTGCCGCTCACGGGCGGCGGGCCATTCTTGTTGCAGGGTCTGCAGCACGCGGCCAACGAACTCGGTGTCGGCAGCGGCCTTCTTGCCGACGTAGCCTTGGCCACGGCGGTAGACCTTGAAGCGTGCACGCATGCTGGGCAGGTGCTCTTCGAATTCAGCTTCGATGGTGTTCGGTGGCAGGCGGTCGAGACGCACCTCACCGGTCTGGCTGACCCACAGCAGATGGTCGTCGAGGCTGTCCTTGCGCACGGCGAACAGCTGGGCCAATTGGTCGATTGTGGGATTGTTGTTCAAGTTCATCATAAAGCCCCCATTACCCATTCGTAGGTGATTTTCACAGTTGGCGCTACCACGGTGTAGCGCACTACCAAGGCTGCTACAGCAGCATCGCAACAGGGGCTTTCACACGCTGCCTTTTGGACAGTTCCCTCTCCACGGACGGCCTGCGTTACCGCGCAAGCCGTCTGGAACACCCTTGCCACCGCTCCCGATCGGGGAGACGACTCAATCATGCCCAAGCGCGATGAATGGCGTCAACAGTTTTGTAGTGAATATTTTTAGGCACTACATTTTTGTCATGTTGTTCGACAATCCAGCGGCTGGCCGGCGTAAAACCGGCCGATGCCTTTACAGCCCCTCAAGAATCTGGAAGGCCGCACGCACGCGGGCTTCGTTGGGATAATTACGATTGGCCAGCAACACCACGGCCATGTTCTTGGCAGGAATAAAAGCGGCGTACGCGCCAAAACCACTGGTTGCGCCGGTCTTGTTGTACCAGGCCTCACGCAGGGCAGGGCTGGCAGGGACGAGGCGGGTGGTGGCCTGAGGCTCACGGATCAGGCGAGGGTTGTTGCCATCGATCAGGGTGCCTAGCGCAACCGGATAAGGGTAATGCTCCCAGCCAAGGCCCTGGGTCATGGCGCCGACCTGGAAGTAGCCCTTATGGGTGATCGCGATGGCGTTTTGCAGTGCAGCGGGCAGGCCGTCTGCTTTCATCTGCAGGCGCACGTAGCGCAGCATGTCGCTGGCGCTGGTCTTGATGCCATAGGCTTCATCGGCATAAGGGCCTGGGCTGACGCGTACCGGGCGGTCTTCTGCGTCGTAGCCTTGGGCATAAAGCCCTTGGGCGCTGGCGGGTACTTGCAGGTAGGTGTGTTTCAGGCCCAGTTGCACCAGCAGGCCCTGGCTCATCAGCTCCGCGAAGGGGCGCTGCTGCGCGCGTGCCGCCAAATCGCCGAACAGGCCCAGGCTTGGGTTGGAATAGCAGCGCTGGGTGCCCGGCGCGGCGCGAGGCTTCCAGTGGCGGAAGAAGTCCACGACCTGTTGCGGCGTCTGCACTTCATCGGGGAACTGCAACGGTAGGCAATCGGCGCTGTAGGCCCCCAGTTCCAGCACGCTGGCGTCTCCCAGTGGCACCCCGGCCAGTGCGGGCTGATAGCGTTTTGCCGGGGCCTGAAGGTCCAGTTTGCCTTCGGCGCTGGCCAGGGCAGCGAGGGTAGCCGTGTAGGTCTTGCTCAACGAGCCGACCTCGAACAGGGTGTCTTGGGTAACCGGCGTGCCCTCGGCCTTGCTGGCCACGCCATAGTTGAAATAGTGCGCCTGGCCGTGGGCGTACACCGCCACGGCCATGCCGGCGATGCCTTGCTCTTGCATCAGCGTGCGAATGAGGGGGTCGACGCGTGCTTGCAGCGTGTCGTCAGCCTGAGCGGCTGCGTGGCCCATGGCGAATGTGATGGCGGCAGCAAGTGCGGCCAGGCGAGGGAGCAACATGGGCAGGTCCTTTGTGGGATTGTGTCCGTTCATCGACACCTGTGGGGGTTCCGGCGTTAGCGAAGAAAAGCCGCAGACCTTATCGTCTGCCCTTGCACAATGACAAGACGGAACCTGTGATGAAGTATTTGCGGATGTTATTCGACAATTTCACCCTGGCGTTGCTCGGGGTGGTGCTGATCGCCACCGTGCTGCCCTGCTCGGGTGACGGTGCAGTGTATTTTGGCTGGCTGACCAACCTGGCCATCGGCCTGCTGTTCTTCCTGCACGGCGCCAAGTTGTCGCGCGAAGCGATCATCGCCGGGGCCGGGCACTGGCGCCTGCACGCGTTGGTGTTCTCCTGCACCTTTGTACTGTTCCCCTTGCTGGGGTTGGCGTTCAAGCCGCTGTTCGTGCCGCTGGTTGGCAACGAGCTGTACCTGGGCGTGCTGTACCTGTGTGCATTGCCGGCCACTGTGCAGTCAGCCATCGCGTTCACCTCCCTGGCCCGCGGCAACGTGCCGGCCGCCATTTGCAGCGCTGCCGCTTCGAGCCTGCTGGGCATCTTCCTCACGCCGCTGCTGGTGATGATGTTGCTCGGCGCCAGCGGTGACACCGGGTCGGGGTTGGATGCCGTACTGAAAATCACCCTGCAGCTGCTGGTGCCCTTCGTGGCCGGGCAGATCGCACGCCGCTGGATTGGTGCATGGGTCAAGCGCAACGCGCGCTGGCTCAAGGTCGTGGACCAGGGTTCGATCCTGCTGGTGGTGTATACCGCGTTCAGTGAAGCGGTGGTGACGGGCCTGTGGCACACGGTATCGCCACAGCATCTGGCGGGGCTGTTCGTGGTCTGCGGGATTTTGTTGGCGGTGGTGCTGTATGGCACCCGTTTCCTTGGCAAGGTGCTGGGCTTTGACCTTGAAGACCGCATCACCATTCTGTTCGCCGGTTCGAAGAAGAGCCTGGCGACCGGCGTGCCGATGGCTCAGGTGCTGTTCGTGGGCAGTGGCATTGGCGCGATGATTTTGCCGCTGATGCTGTTCCATCAGATCCAGCTGATGGTGTGCGCGGTGCTGGCGCAACGTTATGCCAGCCGTGAGGATGTGGGTGAGAAGGCCCCTCTATCGTCCTGATAGATAAGGGGTATACCTACCGCTGACTGTGTGAGAGCAACTGTTTTGTGGTGCGTGTTCCGGCCTCTTCGCGGGCAAGTCGGACCGCCGCACCGCCGCTCCTACAGGTAATTGCGCAGGCTCAGACCTTGTGTTCTCCAACAAATACCTGCTGAGTCAGGTAGTTATGTGCTGTTCTTGAGGTGCTTTATCACTTCACCGGGCCTGGCCGGAGCTGCGCGCTCTTAACGCCTTGGCAACCTCCGCCTCTATCTTGTAGGCCGGGCCTTCCAGCTCATTGAAGTCACGCGTGTAGCGCCGGGCGAACTCATCGACGCCTAATGCCTGGTACTGCTGCACGTGCTTGAGCTCGTGCGCCCACAGCGCCACATTGTCTTCAGCATCGCTGGCATGGCGGAAGATGATCGTGTCGATCAGTGTCACGGCATTCACATCGGGGTTTTGCAGCATCGCGTTGGCTGCGCTCATCTGCTGTTCATCGCCAACCCTGAAGCGCGCGGCATCGAGCACGGCAAAGTCATACCAGGGTTCGAGCTGGGCGCGGATGTGCAGCGGGATCGGCTCACTGCCGCTGGCGCTGGCTTCGTCGCGGGCCTGGCGCAACGCGTAGGCCAGGCTGGTTGAGGCCATGGTTTCGACGTCCTTGAGGATCTGCCCGGCCTGGCCTGGGTCGACCGGCGCACAGAAACAGCCCATCAGGCACACTTGGTACTGGCCCGGAGGGCAGGTCTGTTCAGCAAACACGGGCACGCTCAAAAACAAGCCAAGCAACAGGTTAACGGCTTTCATTCAAGGCCTTTTCGACGAAGCTGCGGCTGGCATCGAGTACTTCGGACTGCACGGCTTCGCTGGCGAGCATGCGCCCGATCAGCAACGCACCGACGCACTGGCTGATCAACACCCAGGCCAGTTGTTCATCCTCCAGTGTTGTGCTCCAGGCTTTGTGCAACTCGACCAGCCAATGTTCGGCCACCTCACGCACCGGTTGATCTGCCCGGGCGATTTCCACCCCAAGCGGCGGCAAGGGGCAGCCCCCTTCGGCATTGTGCAGGTGGGCCAGGCTCAAGTATTGCTGCAGACAACGGCCAAGGCGCTCGCGGCTGGCACCTTGATTGGCCAGGCGCGCCAGCGGGCTGTTGCACAGCTCCTGGCGAACGACTTCGGTGAACAGGTCATCTTTGGAAGGGAAGTGATTGTAAAAGGCACCGCCGGTCAGCCCGATGGCTTTCATCAGCCCGGCTACGCCAGTGCTGGTAAAACCGCCGCGTTTGGCCAGTGCACCGCTGGTGGCCAGCAGCTTTTCGCGGGTTTGTTGCTTGTGGTCGCTGGTATAGCGCATTCAATTGCCTCTGCGCACTTGGCTTGACGATGGGGGCGATCATAACATAGCGTTCGTTTACTAAACGATCATTCACCAAAGGGGCGCACATGACTCAACCACAAAAAGTAGTGCTGGTGATCGGCGCAGGGGATGCCACGGGGGGCGAGATCGCCAAGCGCTTCGCGCGGGAGGGCTACGTGGCCTGCGTCACTCGCCGTCAGGCGGACAAGCTGCAACCGCTGCTGGACGAGATCCGCGCCGAAGGTGGCCAGGCTCATGGCTTTGGCTCCGATGCGCGTAAGGAGGAAGAGGTGGCCGCGCTGGTTGAGACCATCGAGCGTGATATCGGCCCGATCGAGGCGTTTGTCTTCAATATCGGCGCCAATGTGCCTTGCAGCATTCTCGACGAAACGCCGCGCAAATACTTCAAGATTTGGGAGATGGCCTGTTTTGCCGGGTTTCTGACAGCGCAGGCGGTGGCTCGGCGCATGGTGGTGCGTGAGCGCGGCACGATTCTGTTCACAGGCGCTACTGCAGGTACCCGTGGCGCTGCTGGCTTTGCCGCATTCGCCGGTGCCAAGCACGGCCTGCGGGCGTTGGCCCAGAGCATGGCGCGTGAGCTGGGGCCGCGCAATATCCATGTCGCTCATGTAGTGGTGGATGGGGCAATCGATACCGCGTTCATCCGCGACAGTTTCCCCGAGCGCTACGCCCTCAAGGACCAGGATGGCATCCTTGCCCCGACCCATATAGCCGACAGCTACTGGTTCCTCCACGCCCAACCGCGAGATGCCTGGACATTCGAACTGGACCTGCGCCCCTGGATGGAACGCTGGTAAGCCCCCTCGTCGACCAAGGACCCTACCCATGACCAAGACCGTCGAATTTTTCTTTGACCTCGGCAGCCCCGCCAGTTACCTGGCGTGGACCCAGCTGCCGGGTATCTGTGACCGCCATGGCGCGGCGCTGCATTATCGGCCCATGCTGTTGGGTGGGGTATTCCAGGCCACCGGCAATGCCTCGCCGGCAATGATCCCAGCCAAGGGCCGCTACATGTTTACCGACCTTGCACGCTTCGCAGCGCGCTACGGTGTGCCGTTTGGGCTTCCACCGGGCTTCCCGATGAATACCCTGATGCTGATGCGCGGTGTAATTGGCACACAGTTGCAAGCACCGGAGCGCTTCGAGGCACTGTTGCGGGCATTGTTCAACGGCCTGTGGGCCGAGCGACGCAACCTGGGGGACGCGGCGGTGTTGCAGCAGACGCTGGAACAGGCCGGCTTTGACCTTGCCGCGCTCACTGCCCTGGCAAGCGACGCGCAGGTGAAGGCGGCCCTGAAGCAGGCGACCGAGGAAGCCGTTGCGCGCGGTGTATTTGGTGCGCCGACCTGCTTTGTCGGTGATGAGATGTTCTTTGGGCAAGACCGCCTGGATTTTGTCGAGGACGCGCTGCGTCAACCGGCCAGGCGTGCTTCCAGCTGAGTGCGTTCCCACAGGCTGAGCAGGTCGGTGGGGTTGGTGCCGTAGCGGTGCCAGTCTTCAAGGCCGGCCTGATCACCGTTGGGGGCCACGCACTGGACGCATTGAGCAAGGCCTTCGGCATCCACGGCCAGGGTCAACTGCCAGCCTTCGATCAGCACATCGACCAGCCCTTCGGCGCGCTGGGCGGTGATGTGCACGGGATGGACGCCCAGGGCTGCGTCACGCAAGCGCTGATACGCGGCCCGTGTGTTCACGGTGCCTGGGCGGTTCACGGTCAGAAGTTCGCCGGGGTGTTGGCGCTGATGATTTCGGCCTCATCCTGGCCAATGTTCTTGAAGCTGTGCGGCAGGGTAGTGGGGATGTAGTAGCCATCACCCGAATTGAGCACGCTGACCTGGCCATCGACCCACAACTCGACGGTGCCGCGGGTGACCAGGCCGCACTCTTCGCCTTCTGCATGCACGATCGGCTCGCCCGAATCGGCGCCCGGTGCGTACAGTTCACGCAGCATGCGCATCTGACGGGCCTCGACACTGGCACCTACCAACAGCATGCGCAGGCCGTTACGGCCCAAGTCTGGCTGCTCGCTGGCGCGGAACACGAAGCGCTCTTCCCGCACCGGCTCGTCGAAGCTGAAAAACTCCGCCAAGCTCATCGGGATCCCTTCGAGCAGTTTTTTCAGGGAGCTGACCGAAGGGCTGACGCGGTTCTGTTCGATCTGCGAGATCGTCGAGTTAGTCAGCCCGCTGCGGCGGGCCAGTTCCCGTTGGGAGAGGTTGTTGCGTTCACGCACCAGTTTGAGTCGCGTCCCCGTGTCCATAGCCGCCTTGTAATCAGAGGTGTCAAAAATAATGAGCGACGCATTAAAACACACTCTGCACGCTTGCGCGCTGTGCTTATCAGGCACGTGGTTCGCGTGGCATCGGCCATAGCCCGACCAGCAGCAACAGCGCGGCTACCGCCAGGAACGGCAAGCGTGGGTCAAGGGCATACACCAGGGTGCCGGCCAGTGGCCCAATTACTGCGCCCATGCCTTGGGCGGCGCCGATCGAGCCCGCTGTGGCGCCTTGTTCCGAGGCCTGCATGGCATTGGCCGCCAGCGCCGAAAACGCCGGGAACACAAAGCCCATGCCGGCCGCAGCGACGAAGAAGCACGCCCACAGCCAGGGCGCGGTGGTCGCCAGTGCACCGCAGGCAAAGCCCACGGCCGACACGCTGGCGCCCACCCGGATCATCTTCAGCGGCGGCCATTCCAGTTGGCGCAGCACAACTTGGGCCAGGATTAGCGCCACACCGACCGTGGTCAGGGCAATGCCGGCGACCTGAGCCGCGTCAGCCGGGCCCAACTGCAAGCGGTCCAGGGCGAAGAACCCGACAATGATCTGTGACACGGTGACGCTAAGCATGGCGCTGAAGGCCACCAGCAAAGGCCGGCGCAGCCGGGGGTCGCTCAGTTGCACAGGGCTGGGCGCATGGGTGTGCGCCAGCGCTTGTGGCTTGAGTGTGAACAGCAACACGAAGAACGCGGTGGCCGGCAGCAGCGACATGAGGTGAAACGGCAGGCTCAGGCTGTAGCGCGCGAGCAGGGCGGCCAGTGCCGGGCCCAGCACCAGGCCGACCGCGTTTGCCGCGCCCAGTGAGGCCATGGCGCGGGCTCGGCGCTGCGGTTCGACATGGTCGGCGATCAGTGCATTGCAAGCCACTGGGATGGCGGCGTAGAAGGCGCCGATGCAGCCGCGTGCGAGCATGAGGCCGACAAAGGCCAGGGTTGCGCCCGGCATCCAGCGCAGCGCGCCTTCGACGAACACGCACAACAGCCAGTAGGCCACGGTGAAGCCTGCGCTTCCCAGCAGCAGCACGCGGCGGCGGCCTAGCCGGTCAGCGGCGCGGCCCCACGGGCGTGCCAGCAGCACCCAGACCACCCCGGCGACGGTAACAGCGGCACCGGCCTGCCAGGTGGCCATGCCGAGTTGGCGGGCGATTGGGCCTATGAGGGCAACGAAGGCCATCATCGACATGGTGCAGGCCATATTGGCCAGCAGCAGTGGGCGTAAGTCCAGCGTGCTGGCAGGCACGAGAGTGGCAGGATCCTTTGCGACGTTCATGGGCAGTCCAGAGAAGTTCAGCGATAAGTGCGCCGATCTTAGTAAGCATTATTATCGATTGTCGAACGCCCTGAACCGCACCGGCTTATTCGCTGCGACGCAGGGGGCCAGGCCACATGCTACGCAAGACGCCGTCGCGGCGCACCAAGGCGTGCATCAGCGCTGCGCCCAGGTGCACCAGGATCGTCGCGAACAGCAGGTAGCCAGCCCAGCCGTGGGCTTGTCGCAGCACGGCATACAGCTGCAGGTCGTGGGGGGCGATTGCCGGCAATTGCAGGGGCCGCGGGTAGCCGCCGGCCGACAGCATGGCCCAGCCCAGCAGTGGCATGGCCAGCATCAGGCCATAGAGCAGCACATGCGAGGCACCGGCGGCGAACCGCTGCAGCGGTGGCAGGTCGCGTGGCAGCGGTGGGTGTGGCAAGGCCAAACGCAGGCCGATACGCAACACCACCAGTACCAGCAAGGCCAGGCCAGTGGCCTTGTGCAGGCTGAGCAATACGGGGTGGCGCAGTGACAGGTCGCTGACCATGCTCACACCAATGAACAGCATGGCCACAATCAACACCGCCATCAGCCAGTGCAGCAGGCGGGCGAGGGGGTGGAAGGCTTCAGGTTTCATGGGCGGGCTCCAGTGCCGAGCGATTCACGGCTGCGGCGGTTGAACGATTCCGAATAGGCGGCGGATCGGGCGGCCAAAATCGGGTCGGCAGAGGCTTCGATGCCGTGGGGCAGGATCAGCGGGTCGAAATTAATGTCGCGACAAGCACCTTGCTCAGGCGCGTCGACTTGTTCGAGCACAAGCGTGCCGGCGTCTACGCTGCGCCGTTGCGCAGGCCATGGGCTGGCCGGGTTGTCCACGGCGTCGCCAGGCTCGGCCAGGATCAGGCGCAGGGTCCAGCGCAGCGGCCCTTGGGCCAGGCGCTGTTGCAGGTCGTGCTGCAAGTATTGTTTGTCGTCCACCTGGCCTGGCAGGGCGGTAAACGGGGTTTGCGGCTCCAGTTGCCAACGTACCGGCTGTGCCGCGCCGGCGGCGTCGATCAGGCGGAAGGCATTGATGCTGTGATACTGGGTACTGGCGAAACTGTTGCTTGGCTTGTAGCTCGCCGCCCACTGGCGGAACGCCGCGCTTTCGGGGTGGGCGGCAAAAAACGCTTGTTGCCTGGCCGGGTCCGGTTTGCCAGTGGCAGCGTCTGGCGTACTGGCCAGGACTTGTTCATAGAACGCCTGCGGCGTACCCACCGCCAGCACCGGCGGGTTGTTCATGCCGGTACGCCAGACTTGCCCATCGTCAGTGCTGAGCTGAAGCGCCAGGCTGCGCACCGGGATTGCCGTGTCCGGCGCGAACGGGTTGGCGCCGCCAATGGCAAAACGGCCGATAACCGGCACGCGTGCCTGGCTGAACACGCGGGCCGTGGACAGGCTGGCAGCCTGCCCGCTGGCCTGGAAGTAGCCCGAGACACAGAGGCCTTTTGCGTGGTTCTTGCGGTAGCCTGGGTAGTGCCCGGCCTGGGCCTCGAAGGTGTCGATGATGCGCTTTGGTGTCAGTTCAGGTGCGCCGATCCAGCCGGCGGCATAGGCAAAGCCTGCGCCGGCAGCCAGCATGACAGCGCCGATGGCTGCCAGGCGCAGGGCCTTGGCGGGGCCGTGCAAAGGTGAGTTCATGATCATCGTCCGGTTCTGTGAAGGTGCCGGTACGACGCTGCAGGGAAAAACTTATTCCCTCGACGGGAATAGATTTTGTTACCGGGCGTCTGCCTCTTACACTGACAACCCCAGAGGCCGGGACATAGCCATGCACGATCTGGACGAACACCAGTGGCGCGAGCTGCTGGCACGTTTGCGCCGCTTTGCCTTGTGGTTGACGCGCGAATCGGGCAGCGCCGACGACCTGGTGCAGGCCACCGTCGAGCGAGCCTTGAGCCGCCAGGGCCAGCAACGTGAAGCTGAGGCGCTGCGCGCCTGGCTGTTCACCATCCTTTATCGGCTGTTTCTTGACGGCAAACGCCGCGACCGCCTGCATGCCCGTTGGCTGTCCTGGTTCGGCCGCGCCGAGGTGGAAAGCGAGCCCGTTGGCGGCAATATCGAAGACATCGTGCTGGCCCAGGCCGACCTGCGTGCCTTCGCTCGGCTGTCGGCCGAGCAGCGTGCTTTGCTGCTGCTGGTGAGCATCGAAGGTTTGAGTTACAAAGAGGCCGCCCAGGCCTTGGGCATCCCTATCGGTACCGTGATGTCGCGCTTGTCGCGCGCCCGCAATGCCTTGCGCGAACTGACCGAGGGCAACCCTCAACCCCCGGCCTTGCGGAGACTGAAATGACACGCCTGATCCCCACTGAAGATGAGTTGCATGCCTATATCGATGAGCGCCTGACGCCTGCCCGCCGGGCAGAGGTAAAGGTTTGGCTGGCGGCCAACCCGCAGGAAGCGGCGAGGGTCGAGGGCTGGCGCAGCGATGCGCGGCGGCTGCGTGTGGCACTCGCCGGCCTGGGTGAACAGCCGGGAGCTGCGCAGCTGGATCTGGGCCAATTAAAGCAGCGGCTGCGCCAGCGTCGTCAACGGCGTTGGGCATCGGCGGCAGTGCTCGTGCTGGCGATTGGTGTGGGTGGTTTGGGCGGTTGGCAGGCGCGGGATGCGATGTTGGCCAGGGTCGATCTGCCCATGGCCGATGCGGTCCAGGCTCATCGGCTGTTTGCCGGTAGCGAGGCGCTGGATATCCAGGCCAGCGACCCGACTCAATTGCGTGACTGGTTGGGGCGTCATTTCAGCCGGGTAGGCCAGTTGCCGGACCTGGCGGGTTACGGTTTCAGGCCGGTGGGCGCGCGGTTGCTCAGCAACGAGCAAGGGCCTGCGGCGCTCCTGGTGTTTCAGGATGGCAAAGGGGAACGCATCAGCCTGTTTCTGCGCTCGCCGGGTGAGCGTTATGAACGCATGCCCGAGGGGCAGCGGGTTGATGGGCAACTGGAGGCACGGTACTGGTCGCATGGGGCGTATAACTTTGCGTTGGTCAGTGCGGCGGACGATACGCGTGGGGCGGGGGTAGGGGAGGCGTTGCGGTTGGGGTTGTAGGGTGATGGTGATGATTTGGTTGAGTGGGTGTGGGCAGCCAGGTGTAGGGCATTGGATTTACAGCGCCTGTGAGATCGAGCGCCGCCCGCGCGGCGCTTCGCAGTACAAGGCTGCTCCCACATCTGTTTCGGGCCAATCAGTCCTGAGACAGAGGCGCGCGGCCGTTTGGCGCCCACCTCGATATCGTGTGGAACAAACAAGGCGGTCGCGCGCGTTGCTACAGGCGTTACTGGCCCGAAACAGATGGAGCAGCCTTGTGCTGCGAAGCGCCGCGCGGGCGGCGCTCGATCCCACAGGCGCTACAACTCAAATGCCTTACACCAGACCCGCGTCAGCTCAACTCCAGCCAGATCGGTGCATGGTCCGACGGCTTTTCCATCCCGCGCAACTCATAGTCCACACCCGCCGCCTTGATCCGTGGCACCAGGTGCTGCGACGCCATGATCAGGTCGATGCGCAGGCCACGCTTGGGTTCATCCTCGAAACCGCGGCTGCGGTAGTCGAACCAGCTGAAGCGGTCGGCCACGTCCGGGTGCAGGTGGCGGAAACTGTCGACCAGGCCCCAGCCTTTAAGGCGCTCCATCCATTCGCGCTCTTCCGGCAGGAAGCTGCATTTACCGGTCTTGAGCCAACGTTTGGCGTTGTCCGGGCCGATGCCGATGTCGCAGTCCTGGGGCGAGATGTTCATGTCGCCCATCACCAGCACCGGCTGGTCGTTGCGGAACTGGTTTTCGAGCAGGGCCTGCAGGTCGCTGTAGAAGCGCTGCTTGGCCGGGAATTTGGTGGGGTGGTCGCGGCTTTCACCCTGGGGGAAGTAGCCGTTCATGATGGTGATCGGGTTGCCGTCGGCATCGGCGAAGGTGCCCCAGATGAAGCGGCGCTGGGCGTCTTCCTCATCGGTGGCAAAGCCCTTGTGCAGGCTCAGCGGTGCCTGGCGCGACAGCAAGGCGACGCCATAGTGGCCTTTTTGGCCGTGGTAATGCACGTGGTAGCCCAGTGCCTGGACATCGGCCAGAGGGAACTGATCGTCGCTGACCTTGGTTTCCTGCAGGCCGATCACGTCAGGCTGATGCTTGTCGATCAGCGCCGCCAGCTGATGCGGGCGCGCTCGCAGGCCGTTGATGTTGAAACAGACGATCTTCATGGAAAGACAATCCCGGTAAAAGCCGCGATGCTAGCCGACATCGCGCGTCATCACCAGCATGGCGGGTTCGGGGTGCTGCTGCTAACGTGCTGTAGGGGCTGAACGATGCGTGGTGGAGCACACTCCAAGGCATTGCAAGCCCATTCCAGGAGGACTGCCCGCAATGCCCGAAACCACTGCCACGCCGGCGCGTATCTGCCAACTTGACGACGGCTACAGCCGTGAGGCACGTTCGCTGCTGTACAACGCCTACCGCCATGAACCTACCTTTGCTTACATTTTCGAGGCGCAGCGCCCAGGCTATGAGCGCCGCCTGCGCGTGATGGTGCGTGAATGGGTCCGCCAGCACTTTTACCTGCAACTGCCGGCCATTGGCCTGTTGCTGGATGACCGTTTGATTGCCCTGGCCCTGATCGTGCCGCCGCTGCGCAGGCTGGGGGTGGCCGACAGCTGGGCCTGGCGTTTGCGCATGATGCTGGGTACCGGCCTGCGCTGCACGCGACGCTACATGGACTACCAGGCGGCATTGGCCAGTTGCTTGCCTACAGACCAGGTGCACGTCTTGCCTCTACTGGGCGTGCACCCACAATTTCAGGGGCGCCAGTACGGTGAGCAATTGTTACAAGCTGTGCATGACTGGTGCGCGGAAGACCCCAGCACCCAGGGTGTCGTGCTGGACACCGGTAATGAGCACTACCTGGCGTTCTACCAGCGTCAGGGCTATGAGGAAATTGGCGAGGTTGCCGTAGGGCCGATCCGAGAAAGGGTGTTCTTCCATCCCAACCCCGTGTCTTCAACTACCGCTTTTGCCTGACAAGCCGCCAGACGGCTCCCTTGAGCGCCCGGCTCTGGTAGCATGCCCCGCATGACGTATTCAGGAAGATTAACCTGGGGCCTGGTTTTCTGGGTCGCCAGTTTCGCAGCATGGGGCCAGAGCGAGTTGCTGGTGAAGGTAAAACCAGCCAACAAAGCGCTCAAGGCCAATGTCGAAGGCTATATCGGCAACTTGGGTGACCGCGATGAAGAAGCGCTGCTGCGCTTCAGTCGCGGGGCTCAGGAGCAGGCGCGCAAAGCCGCGCAGGCACTTGGCTACTATCAAGCCCAGATCGATACCGAGGTCAAGCCTCCCGCCAAAGCCGACCAAGCCCCACAATTGATAATCCAGATCGCCCCCGGCGAGCCTGTGCGCCTGCGCAACGTGACGGTGCGCATCGAAGGGCCTGCCAGTGAGATGAAGGCGTTTCGGGTGCCCGACAGCAAGGCACTGCGCGCTGGCGAGCAGCTTAACCATGGGCTTTACGAAGATGCCAAACGGCTGATCCAGAACCAGGCTTCACGCTATGGCTTCTTCGCCGGCCGCTTCAGCCGCCAACGCCTGGCGGTCGACCCCCAGGCCGGCGTGGCCGACATCGAACTGGTCTACCAAAGCGGCCCTCGCTATCGCCTGGGCGCGGTCAAGTTTGGCGGTGACACACCGCTGGATGAAGACCTGCTGCAGCGCATGGTCTCGTTCAAGCCAGGCACGCCCTATGACTCCGAGCTGATTGCCGAACTCAACAACGACCTGCAATCGAGTGGCTACTTCGAAGGTGTGCGGGTAGACGCCGCGCCGACTGCCGCCGTGGGCGAGGACATCCCGGTGGAGGTCCGCCTGGAAACCCGCAAACCACGCACCATGGGCCTGGGCCTGGGCTTCTCGACTGACGTCGGCCCCCGTGGCAAGGCCAACTGGACGCGACACTGGGTCAACCCTCAGGGCCACAGCTACGGCTGGGAAACCGAACTGTCGGCACCTCGGCAGAACGTCGGCCTGTGGTATGACGTGCCGCTCGACCCGCCGCTGACCGACAAACTGCGCTTTGCCGGTGGTTACCAGAACGAGGAACTCGCCGGTACCGACACCCTCAGCAAGCTGCTCACCGTCGGGCCAGAATGGCACAGCAAGTTGCCCAGTGGCTGGCAGCGGGTCATCTCGCTCAAGTACCAGCGTGAAGAGTACCGCCTGGGCGATGACTCGGGGCTGAGCAACTTGCTGATGCCGGGCGTCAGCTTCTCGTACCTGCGCAGCGACAACCGCATTGACCCGCACAATGGCTACCGCCTGCAGTTCGATACCCAGGTGGCGAAGGAAGGCCTGGTCTCCGACACCAACCTGCTGCACGGCAACGTGCTGCTCAAGGGCCTGACCACGCTTGGCCATAACCATCGCTTCCTCGGCCGGGTGCAATTTGGCGGCAGCGCCACCAACGGCTACAAGAACAACATCCCGCCTTCGCTGCGCTTCTTCGCCGGTGGCGACCAGAGCGTGCGTGGCTATGACTACCAGACCTTGTCGCCGAAAAACAGCGACGGCGACCGCATCGGTGGCCGCTACCTGGTGGCTGGCAGCGTCGAGTACCAGTACTCACTGACTGAAAAGTGGCGCGTGGCAACCTTTGTCGATCAGGGCAACTCGTTCAACACCTTCGAGCTGCCAAGCCTCAAGACCGGGGTGGGCATTGGTGTGCGTTGGGTTTCACCGGTCGGGCCATTGCGCTTGGACCTGGCCAAGGCCCTCGATGACGAGGGCGGTATTCGCCTGCACTTCTCCATGGGGCCTGAGCTGTGACACGTGTGTTCAAATTCGTACTGCTGGGCGTGCTCGGCGGGGTAGTGGCCGTGGGCCTGGCGCTGGGCGTGCTGGTGGGGACCGAAAGCGGCAGCCGCTGGGCACTGGCCAGGGTGCCGGGGTTGCAGGTCGCTGACTTCCAAGGGCGCCTGGCGGGCAGTTGGCAAGCCAGCCAGCTGAGCTGGGTGGAGGGCGGTAATCGGGTCGAGGTGCAGGCACCGCTGTTGACATGGTCGCCCGGGTGCCTGCTGCGTGCCACCTTGTGTATCGATCAACTGCAGGCGCAGCGCATCGACATGGCGTTTGCACCCAGCGATGCACCGGCTGAAAGCGGCCCGCTGCAACTCCCGGCCCTGCGCTTGCCGGTCGCCATCGAGCTGGGCGAGGTCAAGATCGGCCAACTGCGACTCGACGGCAGCGACCTGCTGGGTGATGTGCAACTGGCCGCCCACTGGACCCAAACGGGCATGCGCATCGACCGCCTGCATCTGCAGCGCGATGACCTGCGCCTGGACCTGCAAGGCGACCTGCAACCTGAGGGCGATTGGCCGCTGCAGCTGCAAGGGCAAGTTCAGCTGCCTTCGGTAGAGGGTAAAAGCTGGCAACTGGCGTTGACCGCGCAAGGCGAGCTGCAGAAAATCCTCACTCTCGAAGGCACCAGCTCGGGTTACCTCGATGCACGGCTGAACGGTGAGCTACAAGCGTTGGCCGAGCACCTGCCGGCAACGCTGCAGATCCGTTCCGACGCTTTCAAACCAACCGGGTCGCTGCCGGACACCCTGCAGTTCAATCAGCTTGAGCTCAATGCCAAAGGTGATTTGCTCAAGGGCTATAAATTGTCAGGCTCGGCCAGTTTGCCGGCTGAGCAGTCACCGATTGCCTTGGTCCTGTCCGGGCGGGTGGATAGCAAAGGGGCCAAGGTCGATGCCCTGGACCTCAACGCCAGCGATAACCAGCGGCTGAAGCTGCAGGCCAGTGCCGACTGGCAACAGGGCCTGACAGCCGATGCCCAGCTCGATTGGCTGGACTTCCCGTGGTTGCGCCTGTACCCGCTGGAGACGCCGCCTGACGTCACGCTCAAGCAATTCAATGCCCAGGTCCACTACCGCGATGGCAACTATCAAGGCACCTTCAAGGGTGATCTCGACGGCCCGGCGGGGGCGTTTTCCCTGGCCAGCCCGTTCGAAGGTGATTTGAACCAGGTGAAACTGCCGCAGCTGGCGCTTAGCGCTGGGCAAGGCAAGGCCGAAGGCAGCGTCGCGGTGCGCTTCGCCGATACACTGGCGTGGGATGTCGACCTGCAGCTCTCGGCGCTCGACCCTGCGTATTGGCTTGCCGAACTGCCCGGCACCCTGGCCGGGCCGCTGCGCAGCAAAGGTGAAATGAAGGGGGATGCACTCAAGCTCGATGCCCAGCTCGACCTTAAAGGCCGCCTGCGCGGGCAGCCGGCAGTGCTCAAGGTCGAAGCCCAAGGGGCAGGGGAAAGCTGGACGCTCGGAGCCCTGGCTATCCAGCTGGGTGACAACCGCATCAATGGCAGTGGCAGCCTGCAACAGCGGCTGGCCGGGCGCGTGGATCTCGACTTGCCGCGCTTGGGGCAGCTATGGCCCAGGCTGCAAGGGCAGGTCAAGGGCCGGCTGGACGTTGCCGGAACCTTGAAGGCGCCACAAGGTACGCTCACCTTGCAGGGCCAGCAGCTGGCGCAGGCCGAAAACCGTATTCAGCGCCTGGACCTGGACGCACGCCTGGACAGCGCCCAGCGTGGTGTGATCGACCTCAAAGCCGGCGGCATTCACCTCGGTGACACGGCACTGGGCACCTTGCAGGCCAATGGCAAAGGCGACATTCGCCAGCAAGCCCTGACCCTGGCGCTCGACGGCCCGCAGCTCAAGCTGGACCTGGGCCTGGACGGCCAGTTGAGCAAAGGCGATTGGCGTGGTCGCCTTGCCAGTGGCCGAATCCAGGCCGGAGGCCAGGATTGGCAGTTGCAGGCGCCGGCACGCCTGCAGCGATTGGCCAGCGGCCAGCTGGATTTTGGCGCCCATTGCTGGCGTTCCGGCCAGGCCAGCCTGTGTGGTGATGACCAGCGCCTGGCGCCTGAGCCGCGCTTGCGCTACCACCTTAAACAGTTCCCGCTGGACAGCCTGGCCCAGTGGCTGCCAAAGGACTTTGCCTGGCAGGGCCTGCTGAATGCCGACGTCAACTTGGATATCCCGGCCAGCGGCCCGAAAGGCAACATTGTTGTCGACGCCAGTGGCGGCACCTTGCGCGTGCGCGACAAGGGGCGCTGGATCGATTTCCCTTATCAGGCGCTGCGCCTGGACAGTACCCTGGCACCTCGCCGCATCGACACCCGCTTGAATTTCCGGGGTGAGCGCCTGGGCGAACTGAGCCTGAATGCCCGCCTCGACCCGTTGGGCAAGAACAAGCCATTGTCGGGCGATTTCCGCCTGGCGGGCCTGGACCTGTCCGTCGCCCGACCGTTCGTGCCCATGGTCGAACGCCTGGCCGGGCAGTTGAATGGCAGCGGAAATTTGTCGGGTACGCTGCTGGCACCGCAGGTCAACGGCAACCTGGTACTGAGCCAGGGCGAGGTCAGTGGCGCCGAACTGCCGGTTAGCCTCCAAGACCTCTCGCTGCAGGCTACGATCGCGGGTGAACAGGTCCAGCTCAACGGCGGTTGGCGCAGCGGCGAAGCGGGGCGCGGCCAACTGTCCGGTAATCTGACTTGGGGCCAGGCCTTGGGCATGGACCTGCGTTTGCAGGGGCAACAATTGCCGGTGACGGTTGAGCCCTATGCGACGCTGGAAGTCGCCCCGGACCTGAACTTGCGCCTGGTCGACGACAAGCTGGCGATAACCGGCAAGGTGCAGGTGCCCAAAGGCAAGATCACGGTGCGCGAGCTGCCGCCCTCGACGGTGAAGGTGTCTGATGACACCGTTATCGTTGGCCATCAGACCGAGGAGGGCAAGCCGCCCATGGCGATGGCCATGGACATCGATGTCGATGTCGGGCGCGAAAAGCTGTCGTTCAAAGGCTTTGGCCTCACGGCCAACCTGTTGGGCCACGTGCATATCGGCGACAACCTCGATACCCGCGGTGAACTGAGCCTGGCCGATGGTCGTTACCGCGCCTACGGGCAGCGCCTGACCATACGCCGGGCGCGCTTGCTGTTTGCCGGCCCGCTCGACCAGCCGTACCTGGACATCGAAGCGATTCGCAAAGTCGATGACGTGATTGCCGGTATTCGCTTGAGCGGCAGTGCCGAGCAGCCCACCACGCAGGTGTTCTCCGAGCCTGCCATGAGCCAGGAGCAGGCCCTGTCGTACCTGGTGCTGGGTCGCCCTTTGGGCACGTCGGGTGAGGACAACAACATGCTCGCCGAGGCCGCGTTGGGCTTGGGCTTGGCAGGCAGTGCCGGCATTACCGGCAGCCTGGCATCGAGCCTGGGTATCGATGATTTCCAGTTGGATACCGAAGGCTCGGGTAACACCACCAGTGTGGTCGCCAGCGGCAACCTGACCGAGAAGCTGAGCTTGCGTTACGGGGTGGGGGTGTTCGAGCCTGCCAACACTATCGCGTTGCGCTACAAGTTGAGCCGGATGGTTTACCTGGAGGCGGCTAGCGGGTTGGCGAGCTCGCTGGATATCTTCTACAAACGGGACTTCTGATCGCCGCGGTCAACGGACCGTGGCAGCTTCGACGAATTCATTGGTATCGGGTGTGGACGGGGGGGTGGGTTTGGCTATGCGCACCGGTGTGATCAGGCTGGTGTATTCCTCAATCAGCCGGTTAAGCGCTTCAGGCGGCTCACTGGCCTGGAACTGCATGCGGATCTGCACCTCGTCAGGGTCGCGACTGTCGCCCTGACGGCCCTGGCTACCAATGGTCACCTTGAAATTGGCGGCGTTCGTCGCGCTGGCCGCCTGCAGCGCTTGCTGCGCCTCGGTGCCCTTGACGCGGACCGACAGGTCAACCTGCATGCGCTCAAGTGCCAGGCCCTTGGGCGACACTAGCGCAAACAAGGGCACACGCATGATGTGCTGCTCATCCATGGCGACTTCGACCATCTTGGCCTTCATGGGCGCACCCAGTGCTTCGGTGTCGCAGTCGAAGAATTGATCGAACAGATTGATGTACTGCTGAGCTATCAGGCTGTTGGTGGCGCTGGCGGCTTCTTGCAGGCCGCGTGTGATCTCGCGCAGGTCGATGGATGTCATGGGGGCGGGGGACTTGTCCAAACGTTCGGCTCCTGGGTTCAGGGGGTGCCCCCTGTTGCGAGGGGGCGATCGTTACCGACTTCAGTTAGCCGCAGGTGCCCCAGGCGTTGATTTGCTGCCGTTCGCGAGGCCGTTGAGCGTGTCGGCTTGCGAGATCATGTCCGGGCTATTCAGCTTTGCGGACTTGACGACAGTGGGTTTGGTGGCAGCCTCGGTCAGGAAATCGATGACCCTCATCAACGCTTCAGGCGGGTCTTGGCGCTTCAGGGTCGTGCTGAAAGCGTAGCGGGCGCGGGTGTCGGTCTTGCGGGTTTGCGTGGACTTGTGGCTGATGCTGCCCTTGACGTTGAGCTTGAATGGCCCCCAACCCAGCGACCCGGTTGCCGTTGCGGCCAGGTTCTTGTCGGTCACGTCTTCCGACATCTGGTTGATGGTAAGTTCGAACTCGACATTACCTTCCTCGATGGCGATGTTCGGGTGGGTGATCGCCGCTACCAGCGGCACTTTCATGGTTTTGCTGACGACGCCTTGGTACTCACCCTGTTCATCGACGATGGTTTCGTCGTAGTCGAATTGGATGGCGACCGCCTTGCCTTCCTGAACGCACACTTGCATCAGGAAGTCGGCGTAGGACTTGCTTGCGGTAACTTGTGCCTGAACCACGGCTTGCAGGGGGCCTGCGATCATGCGGTCCATCGGCAAGGCATTGATGACGGATCCGATGAGGCTGTTGTCTAGGGACATAGCTGGATTCTCTTTTTAATGGGTGCTGCAAACCTGGCCGTCAGTGGCGACCACTAGGGTTATCGACCAGCGAACATAGGGGGTCTTGTCGGCGGATATTGCCGATCTGCCGCAGGCTCAGGCCGTACTTGTCGGCCAGCAGGCTACGTGACAAGCCCTCGGCGCTTTCCTGCTGAATCTGCAGGTTGCGCAACTGGCGCATGAAGTGGTCGGCCTTGGGGATTTCCAGGGCCACACCAGCGAAGCGCTTGATCAGCGCATCGAGCGCGTCGGCCGGGAGCACATCGGCGAGCTTGGTGCGCTCGCGGTGTTTGGGGATGTATTTGGGTCTGCCGCCATAGGCGCAGGTGAGCTGGAATGCATTGTCGATACCGATGCAGTCGATCAGCGCTTGCAGTGAGTGGGGTAACTGGCTGATGTCTATCCGGGTAAGGTCTGGTAACTCCATAAGACGCTCCTTCGTTCGGTGTAGATGCGGTAAGCGATCACCTGCGGCGTTGTGTCGAAGGTGTGACCGAATTCTCAGGTAGAGCCAAGGTGCGTCGCTAGGCGCCATATAGGCTTGGGTTTGTAGCCTCGTTGAACAGTGTTTGCAGGCAGTGATTTCCCTTCTTGTAGGACATGCCTTCAACTATTCGCTGCAGCCGGTGAATTCCCGCTGTGACACGCCATGGCTTACCTGCTGGGTCAGTGACCCTCAGTCGCACGGATAGAGGCTCAACAGGCTTGCGCTTCTCAGGTATGCCTTGGGGGTCGTGCTCATGCCTTGGGGCAGGGCGCGCCAGTCGACCAGCAGGCACAGCGCGTTGAACGCATGCTCGGCGCGTTTTCCTACAATGCGATCGGGAAAATTTCGGCGATAAAGTGCCCGGGTCTGCTTCACTGCGTGCACCTGGTCGGCCTGTGCCAGTGTTTGTCGGGCCAACTCCGGTAACAGGGTTGCCGGCACGGTGAAGTGCACCTGGAAGGCATGAGCCTGCAGGTAACCCGCTTCGCGAACGCTGTACCAGAGTTGCTGCCATTGGCTGGACCCGGCGTTGGTCGCCAGTTCACTGCCTAGCTTGAGCAACTGTTCGGGGGGTGTCTGGCGCGTGTCCAGCGCGTAAAGAGGTAAGGGCGTCACAGCAAGGGATGCGAGCAGCAGGGATTTGTACATAGTGCCTCCGGCACGGGCGATGAGGGCCCATGCTTTCAGGCGAGTGGCACCACACTAAGCAGGAAATGCAGCGCCAGTGCGGGTGGGCGTTGTATCATTGCCGCGGCTCGTTGCGAGCCTTTTGCCCCTGATGTTGCAAGGAACTTTCAATGACACACGTGCAGCGCCTCAAATATTCACTTCTGATCATACTGGTAGTACTGGGCCTCATGGTTGGCCTGTCCCACCTGCAAAAGCAGGGCACGATCAGTGAGCAGACCTTCCAGTTGCTGGCGATCGCCATTGCGGTGGTCGTGGTAGTCATCAACGGCATTCTGCGGCGCAAGGTCAAGCCCTGACCTGTGCGGGCCGGCCAGGCGTGGCCGGCCGTACGCTCAGCGCGGGGACGCTTGATCCAGCACGGCGCGGGCCTGGGGGTTGAGGCTGTAGCATTTGTCGCTGCCCAGGTTGATGACGCCTTCAGCGCACAGCCGCTTGAGCACTTCACGCACGCTCAGGAACGACAGTGGAATGTCCAGTTGTTCCAGTTGTGCGTGCACGCCACGCACGCCAATGCTGCGGCCATTACGGTCGGCCGCATGCAGCGCATCGATGACCTTCAAGCGGATCAGGCTGGTGCGCAAGCCAAAGGTGCGTAAAAGTTCGCGAATCTGTTCGTTACCGACACGTTCTTCGGCGAAAACGTCCTGTCCCTTGGGCGCTTTGCCGGGTACGCGTGCAGCCTGCATTGAGGGTTGCGGGTTGTACATGTGAATGCTCCTTTTCGTGGACGAACCCGAAATGTGGTTGCCTCACTTACTAGGACGAATGAGAACGGAAAATCTGCAGCCCGCTCGAAAAAAAATCTGCCTTTCCTGTTCAAGACGTTCTATCGCCTTGTAATACGTAAAATTTTCATTCAGCCATTCGTCTGATCGGGATGACCCCTGGATCCGAGGTGTGCCCGTGTTCTCAATTTCTCGTCCCATGACCAGCGCAGGCCTTGCGGCTGCGCTGGTCGCCTTCAGCACTGCCGCGCTGGCGCAGCCCGCCAGCACGGATGCCAGTGCCCAGATCCGGCGTACCAGCTACGGAGTGCCGCACATTGTGGCCAAGGATGAGCGCGGCCTTGGGTATGGCATCGGCTATGCCTACGCACAGGACAACCTGTGCCTGTTGGCTAACGAAGTGCTGACGGTCAGCGGCGAGCGATCGCGGCACTTCGGTGCCAAGGCCAAGACCGTCGAGCAACGGGACAACCTTGCCAGCGACCTGTTCTTCACCTGGCTCAATACGCCGAGCGCTGTGGGGGCATTTCTGCAGGCACAACCGGCACCGGTGCGTGACCTGCTCGATGGCTATGCACGCGGCTTCAACCGTGCCCTCGCCGAGCGCCGCAGCCAAGGCCTGCCGGCAGAGTGCGGGAAGGGTGACTGGGTGCGGCCGATCACCAGCGAAGACTTGATCAAGTTGACCCGTCGACTGTTGGCTGAGGGGGGCGTAGGACAATTCGCCGAAGCGTTGGCAGGGGCACAGCCCCCCTCATTGACCAGCCAGCGCGAGGCCACAGGCTTTGCCACGGCGTTGGCCCGGCAGGAGCGTTTTGCCTCGGAGCGCGGCAGCAACGCGGTGGCCGTCGGTTCGCAGCGCTCGGCCAATGGCCGTGGCCTGCTGCTGGCTAATCCGCACTTTCCCTGGATGGGCGGCATGCGCTTCTACCAGATGCAACTGACCATACCGGGCCAGCTGGATGTGATGGGGGCGGCACTACCGGGCTTGCCTGTGGTGAACATCGGTTTCAACCGGCATCTGGCGTGGACGCATACGGTCGACACGTCAAACCATTTCACCCTTTATCGCCTTCAGCTCGACCCGAAGGACCCGACCCGCTACATGCTCGATGGCAAGTCACTGCCGTTGATGCGGCAGGCTGTCAGCGTTACGGTCAAGGCCGAGGATGGCACCTTGAGCCAGGTAGAACGCCAGGTCTACAGCTCGGAATTCGGGCCAGTGGTGCAATGGCCTGGGCGCCTGGATTGGGACGCGCACGCGGCCTACAGCCTGCGCGACGCCAACCAGGGCAACACGCGGGTGCTGCAGCAGTGGTACCGCATCAACCGCGCCGACAGCTTGGACGCGTTGAAGGGTTCGGTGCAGCAGTTGCAGGGCATTCCCTGGGTTAACACGCTTGCTGTCGATGAGGGGGGCGGGGCGCTGTACCTGAACCAGTCGGTGGTGCCGTACGTCGACCAGCAACTGCTGAGTGAGTGCGGCAACCCCAAGGCGCAAGGGCGCATGGTGGTGCTCGATGGCTCGCGCAGTGCGTGCCAGTGGAAGGTCGACGCGCAGGCGGCGCAGCCCGGCATCTTCCCCGCACGATTGCTGCCGAGCCTCGAGCGCAAGGACTTCGTGCAGAACTCCAACGACCCTGCCTGGATGGCCAACCCGGCTCAGCCGTTGACCGGGTTTTCGCCGCTGGTCAGCCGCGATGACCAGCCGCTCGGCATGCGTGGGCGGTTTGCCCTGCAGCGCCTGCAAGGCACGGCCAAGTTCGGTGTGGACGACCTGCAGCGCATGGTGATGGATGATGAGGTCTACCTCGCGAGCCTGCTGCTGCCGGACCTGCTGGCGTGGTGCAAGGGTGCTGAGGCAGATGTGCAGCCTGTCTGTGCCAGCCTGGTCGCCTGGAATGGCAAGGCAGACCTGGACAGCGGCGTTGGCCTGGTGCATTTCGAAAACATGCTTGAGGCCCTGATGGCTCACCCTGAAAGCTGGCGGGTAGCGTTCAACCCGGCCGACCCGCAGCATACGCCGCGTGGCCTGGCGGTCGAGCAGGCGGCAGTGCGCAAGCTGCTGCACCAGGCGGCGCTGGCGTCCCAGCAGCAAGTGGCCAAAAGCGGGGTAGGGGGCGATAGCCGTTGGGGGCAGGTGCAGCAGGCTATCGATGGTACGCCGGTGCCTGGCGGGCCGCAGGGGCTTGGGGTGTACAACGCGATCCACAGTGTGCCGCATGGGCCGGGCAAGCGCCTGGTGGTCAGTGGTACCAGCTACCTGCAACTGGTCAGCTTTACCGAACAGGGGCCGCAGGCGCGCGGGCTGCTGGCGTTTTCACAGTCAAGCGAGGCGGGCTCGGCACATGCGCATGACCAGACCAAGGCGTTCTCGGCCAAGCAGTTGGCAGTGATTCCGTTTACCGAGGCGCAGATAAAGGCAGATCCTGAGTATCGCGAGACAGTGATCAGCGAAGGGGATAGATAAGTGAATCTGGGGCTGCTTCGCAGCCCATCGCAGGCAAGCCAGCTCCTACAGGTACAGCGTATTCCCAGGGATTCGCACATACCTGTAGGAGCTGGCTTGCCTGCGATGGGCTGCAAAGCGGCCCCAGATTTCCGGGTAGTCAGGAAAACTCGAACGGCGTTAACTGAAAGCCCTGCTCGTCGACCTGCAGGGTCCAGCCCCGGCGGTCCCAGTCCCCCAGCACAATGCGCCGTGCCGGTTGCCCGTCCACCACCAGCTTGTGAATCGCCGGCCGGTGGGTGTGACCGTGAACCAGTGTCCTGACACCGTGCGCCGCCATCACCTTGGGCACTTCCTCTGGCGTGACGTCGACGATTTCCGTGGCCTTCATGCGCGTTTGCGTGCGGCTTTCACTGCGTAGCTTGCGCGCCAGCTTGTGCCGCGTGGACAGCGGCAGGTGCCGCAGAATCCAAAGGCTCAACGGGTTGCGCAGGTAACGACGCAGCTTCATGTAGGCCACGTCCCGCGTGCACAGCGTGTCACCATGCATCAGCAGCACCTGCTCACCGCCCAGTTCGACAACGCTCGGGTCGGCCAGCAAGGTGCAGCCCGCGGCATCGCAAAAGTCCTGACCAATCAGGAAATCACGGTTGCCATGCATCAGGTAGACCGCCGTACCGCTGTCGCTCAACTGGCGCATGGCCTGGCAGATCGATTGCTGGAACGGCGTCATGGCATCGTCGCCGATCCACGCTTCGAAGAAGTCGCCCAGGATGTACAGCGCTTTGGCATGCCGCGCACGGCCATCGAGCAGATCAAGAAACGCCCGGGTGATATCCGGGCGTTCTTCTTGCAGGTGCAGATCGGAGATCAGCAGTATCACCCAATGATCTCGGCTTTCTCGATGATCACGTCTTCTTTCGGTACGTCCTGGTGGCCCGCTTTCGAACCGGTGGCGACTTTTTCGATAGCGTCGACGATTTCACGGCCTTCGATCACTTCGCCGAATACTGCGTAGCCCCAACCCTGCACGTTCTTGCCGCTGTGGTTGAGGAAGTCGTTGTTGGAGGCGTTGATGAAGAACTGCGCCGAGGCCGAGTGCGGCTCCATGGTGCGGGCCATGGCGATGGTGTACTTGTCGTTCTTCAGGCCGTTGTCGGCTTCGTTCTGGATGCTGGCACGCTTGTCACGCTTTTCGTTCATGCCTGGCTCGAAACCGCCGCCCTGGATCATGAAGCCCTTGATCACACGGTGGAACACGGTGTTCGAGTAGTGACCGGCTTCAACGTATGCCAGGAAGTTGGCAACGGTCAGCGGGGCTTTTTCGGCGTTCAGTTCCAGGACGATGTCGCCGTGGTTGGTGGTCAGTTTAACTTTGGACATGCTGAAATTCGCTCTTTCAAGGCATTAAGGAATTAGGGTGCGCAGTGCGCGGGTTATCACCTGACGCAGTATCAGGCGATCGCGACACAATGGCGCGCACAGGCCATTTTGCCAGCCTGGGGCAAAAAGCCGTGATAAATCACGCCAGTTTGTCCGAGCCCGGCTGTCAGCAGCTTGACTGCTTCGGCTATGATAGGCCCTTTGATTCAATCGGCCTACCCAGGCCGGACACGTGCATTCAAGGATCCTATGAGCAAGCCCACTGCCGACAACGCGCCCAACGCCGCTGCCAAAGGCGCCCCCGCTGTCCCTGCGAACTTCCTGCGGCCGATCATCCAGGCCGACCTGGACTCGGGCAAGCACAGCAGCATCGTCACCCGCTTCCCGCCGGAGCCCAACGGTTACCTGCACATTGGTCACGCCAAGTCGATCTGCGTGAACTTTGGCCTGGCCAAAGAATTCGGTGGCGTCTGCCACCTGCGATTCGACGATACCAACCCGGCCAAGGAAGACCAGGAATACATCGACGCCATCCAAAGCGACGTCAAGTGGCTGGGCTTCGACTGGGCCGGCGACGTGCGCTATGCCTCCAACTACTTCGACCAGTTGCACGATTGGGCGGTCGAGCTGATCAAGCGTGGCAAGGCCTATGTCTGCGACCTGACCCCTGATCAGGCCAAGGAATACCGCGGCAACCTCAAGGAGCCTGGCAAGAACAGCCCGTTCCGCGAGCGCAGCGTCGAAGAAAACCTCGACCTGTTCGCACGCATGAAGGCCGGCGAGTTCAAGGACGGGGAGCGCGTGCTGCGGGCCAAGATCGACATGGCGTCGCCGAACATGAACCTGCGCGACCCGATTCTTTACCGCATCCGTCATGCCCACCACCACCAGACCGGTGACAAGTGGTGCATCTACCCGAACTACGACTTCACCCACGGCCAGTCGGACGCCATCGAGGGCATTACCCACTCGATCTGCACCCTGGAGTTCGAAGGCCACCGTCCGCTGTACGACTGGTTCCTCGACAACCTGCCGGTGCCGGCGCACCCACGTCAGTACGAGTTCAGCCGCCTGAACCTGAACTACACCATCACCTCCAAGCGCAAGCTCAAGCAGCTGGTCGACGAGAAACATGTCGACGCTTGGGATGACCCGCGCATGTCGACCCTGTCCGGCTTCCGCCGCCGCGGTTACACGCCGGCGTCCATCCGCAATTTCTGCGAGATGATCGGTACCAACCGTTCCGACGGCGTGGTCGACATGTCGATGCTTGAGTTCAGCATCCGTGACGACCTCGATCGCACCGCGCCACGTGCCATGTGCGTACTGCGCCCGCTGAAAGTGGTCATCACCAACTACCCGGAAGGCCAGGTCGAGCAGCTCGAACTGCCGCGCCACCCGAAGGAAGACATGGGGGTACGGGTACTGCCGTTCGCCCGCGAGCTGTACATCGACCGCGACGACTTCATGGAAGAACCGCCAAAGGGCTACAAGCGCCTGGAGCCTGCCGGTGAGGTGCGCCTGCGTGGCAGCTACGTGATCCGCGCTGATGAAGCTATCAAGGATGCCGACGGCAACATCGTCGAACTGCGCTGCTCGTACGACCCGGACACCCTGGGCAAAAACCCGGAAGGCCGCAAGGTCAAGGGTGTGATCCACTGGGTGCCGGCCGCAGGCAGCGTCGAGTGTGAAGTGCGCCTGTACGACCGCCTGTTCCGCTCGCCAAACCCGGAAAAGACCGAGGACGGCGGCAGCTTCCTGGACAACATCAACCCAGATTCGCTGCAAGTGCTGACCGGCTGCCGCGCCGAACCGTCGCTGGGCCAGGCACAGCCTGAAGACCGCTTCCAGTTCGAGCGCGAAGGCTACTTCTGCGCCGACCTCAAGGACAGCCAGCCGGGTCGCCCGGTGTTCAACCGCACCGTCACCCTGCGTGACTCCTGGGGCAGCTAAGGAACCGTCGTGCTTAACATCTACAACACGCTGAGCAAAACCAAGGAAGCCTTCAAGCCGCTGGATGGCAACAAGGTGCGCATGTACGTGTGCGGCATGACCGTGTACGACTACTGCCACCTTGGCCACGGCCGCAGCATGGTGGCCTTCGACCTGGTCACCCGTTGGCTGCGCAAGAGCGGCTACGAGCTGACCTATGTGCGCAACATCACCGACATCGACGACAAGATCATCAACCGGGCCAACGAGAACGGCGAGACCTTCGACGCGCTGACCGCCCGCATGATCGACGCGATGCACGAAGACGAGCGCCGCCTCAACATCCTGCCGCCGGACCAGGAACCACGTGCCACCGATCACATCGCGGGCATGCACGCCATGATCCAGACGCTGATCGACAAGGGCTACGCCTACGCGCCGGGTAACGGCGACGTGTACTACCGTGTAGGCAAGTTCGTCGGCTACGGCAAGCTGTCGCGCAAGAAGATCGAAGACCTGCGCATCGGTGCCCGCATCGAGGTCGACGAGGCCAAGCAAGACCCGCTGGACTTCGTGCTGTGGAAGGGCGTCAAGCCGGGCGAGCCGAGCTGGGAATCGCCGTGGGGCCCGGGCCGTCCGGGCTGGCACATCGAGTGCTCGGTGATGTCCACCTGCTGCCTGGGCGAGAGCTTCGACATTCACGGTGGCGGTAGCGACCTGGAGTTTCCGCACCACGAGAACGAGATCGCCCAGAGCGAAGCGGCCACCGGCAAGCAGTACGCCAATGCCTGGATGCACTGCGGCATGATCCGTATCAACGGCGAGAAGATGTCCAAGTCGTTGAACAACTTCTTCACCATCCGTGACGTGCTCGAGAAGTACCACCCGGAGGTAGTGCGCTACCTGCTGGTGGCCAGCCACTACCGCAGTGCCATCAACTACTCCGAAGACAGCCTGCGCGATGCAAAAGGCGCGTTGGAGCGCTTCTACCACGCCCTGCGCGGCTTGCCACGGGTGGCGGCCAAGGGTGGCGAGGCGTTTGTCGAGCGCTTCAGCATGGCGATGAACGACGACTTCGGCACCCCCGAAGCCTGCGCCGTGCTGTTTGACCTGGTGCGCGAGATCAATCGCCTGCGCGACAGCGATCTCGACGCGGCAGCGGGCCTTGCTGGCCGCCTGCGTGAGCTGGGCGATGTGCTGGGTGTGCTGCAGCTGGAGGCCGACGACTTCCTGCGTGCAGGCGCAGAAGGCAAGGTCGATGCGGCTGAAGTGGAAGCGTTGATCCAGGCGCGCCTGCAGGCGCGTGCAGACAAGAACTGGGCGGAATCCGACCGTGTTCGTGACCAGCTGACCGCCATGGGCGTGGTGCTGGAAGACGGCAAGGGCGGGACTACCTGGCGCTTGGCCGACTGATCAATGGCGCGAGGGGCTGCCACGCAGCCCTTTCGCGACACGCCACTAAACAGCAGGCAGCGGTTTTCTCCCCAGCACCGCTCGCCCTTTTTTCATGCCAACCGCCAGCGCTGACAAGATCAGGGCAATACACAGCCACTCCCAGCCGCTAGGCACCTCATCCACGATCAAGGCTGAGCTGACGATGCCGAATACCGGAATCAGCAGCGACAGCGGCGCTACCGTGGACACCGGGTATTCGCGCAACAGGTAATTCCATCCCCAATAGCAGAAGTGCGTCGCGGCATACACCTGGAAGACCAGGGAAAAGACCACGATGGCATTCGTCTGCGCTGCCAGTGCCACGAACGGGGTTGCGCCATGCAGCCACCACGTGAGCGACAGCAAGGGTATTGGTGCAAATAGGCTGGCCCATACCACGAAGGCAAAGATCTCCTTCACCTTTGACAGCTTGATGATGACGTTGCCGATGCTCCAGGCCAGGGCACTGATCAAGACCAGCAGCAACCCTGTTGTCGTGGTTTTGCACGGGCTTGCTGCGAGGATGCCAACCAAGCCGGTCGCCGCTAGCACGATGCCGACCAGTTGCGGGCCGGTCAGGGGCTCGCGAAACAGCAAGCAGCCCCACGCCAGGGTAAAGAATGCACTGAACTGAATCAGTAGCGAGGCGCTGCCTGGTGGCACACCCATGGCGATGCCGAGATTGATCAATGCCCACATGGCTACGCCGAAGATCAGACCATAGGCACCTAACCAGCGGACGGCAACCTTGGGGCGCTTGACGAAAAACACCCACGGCAATGCGCACAGCGCGAAGCGTAAGCCGGTGAGCAGCAGGGGGTCGACTTGGGCCAAGCCCAGTTTGGTGATAGGGAAGTTGAGGCCCCATAGGGCTGTGACCAGGACGGCAAGGGTCAGGTGTTTTCTGTGCATGGTTTGGCAATCTTCTGAGGTCGCGGCAGTGCGCCTTGACGCTTCAGTCACTATGCCGCGGTAACGGTTTGGCCCGCTTTCAATTCAAGGTCGAATCCAATTAAAATCAGGCCATGACCTACGTTGAAGATACGCTGTACGACGACACGCCGTGTGATGTGGTGGTGACGAGAAAGGCCTTTGCGGATGGCGAACTGTTCCCGATGCATCGCCATGGTCGAGGCCAGTTTGCCTTTGCCGCTTGCGGGGTGATCACGGTTGCAACCGAATCAGGTAATTGGGCCGTGCCGCCCTTACGGGCCATCTGGGTGCCTGCACAAGTGGCCCATGCCATGCAAATGCGCGGCCCGGTGACCATGCTCAATGCCTATATTTGCCCGCAGGCCGCCGAGCGGGTTGGGTTGCCTGGGCATTGCCAGGTGTTTGCGGTTTCCCCTTTGGTGCAGCAGCTGCTTGAAAAGGCGATCGAAGTGCCTGCGCAATACCCCTTGCAGGGGCGTGATGCCTGCTTGATGGGCTTGCTGCTGCATGAAATTGCCGACATGCCGGCGCTGTCGCTGAATGCGCCGATCCCCGAGGAGCCGCGCCTTGCGCGGGCATGCCGAGCGTTTCTGGCGGCGCCTTCGCTGCAAACAGGCATCGATGGCATGGCGGACTGGGCCTGCATGAGCCGGCGCACGTTCACGCGCCAGTTTCGCGTGTACACCGGGATCAGCTTCATTGAATGGCGCCAGCAGGCATGCTTGCTGGACGCCGTGGTGCGGCTTGGCAAAGGAGAGCCGGTCACCCGCGTCGCGCTGGCGCTTGGCTACAGCAGCCCGAGCGCCTTTGCGACCGTGTTCAAGCGCTTGCTGGGCGAGGCGCCCAGCCGCTACTTCGATGCCCCCGTCAATGGGCAATGCAGTACCAGCCTGGCGCCGCCCAGTTCGCTGGCGCCTACCTCCAGCCCAAACCCATGAAGGTCGACGATCGCGGCAACGATCGACAGGCCCAGCCCGAAGCCTGGGTGCCGGTGACCTTCCTCGCTGCGATAAAACCGCTTGAGTACCGCCGTACGTTCCTCTTCAGGAATCCCCGGGCCGCTGTCCTCAATGGCGATGTGCAGGCCTTGGTCGTCCTGCGTCGCCAGCACGCGCACGCGGCCACCCTCTGGGGTGAACTTGATAGCGTTGCCCACCAGATTGGCCAATGCCTCGAACAGCAGTTCGCGGTCGCCGTGCAGCGCCGGTAGCTGCGCGGGCTGCTCAAGCTCCAGGCGAATGCCGCCATCCTCGGCCAATGGCAGGTAGAAGTCGTGCAGCTCTACCAGCAGATCGTGCGGGTCGAGTTGTACAAAACCCGCACGCCGCTGACGGTCCTCCAGTTCACTGATGCGCAACAAGCCGCGAAAGCGCGCCATCAAGGTATCGGTTTCGCCAATCGCCTGGTCCAGCGCCTCGGCCTGCGCCGAGTCGGTGGCACTCTGCTGGCGAATTCGGTACAGCTGCGCGCGCAGGCGGGTCAGCGGCGTGCGCAGGTCGTGGGCAATGTTGTCGCACACCCCCTTGACCTCGTGCATCAACCGCTCGATGCGGTCGAGCATGGCATTGACGATGGCGGCAAGCATGTCCAGCTCGTCGCGACGGGCTGACAGCGGCAGCCGGTGGGTGAGGTCGCCGGCGACGATCAACTCGGCCTGGGCCTGAATCGCGCGGATGCGCTTGAGCGGCCTGCGGCGCAGCAGGTACCAGCCGGCAAACCCGGGGATCAAGGTCAGGGAAATACCCCAGAGCAGGGCATGCAGGATGATCCGCGTGACCACGAACAACGAGCCATTGTCCCGTACCAGCACCAGCCAACGGCCATCCTGCACTTTGATGGCCACGGCGTCGCAGCTGTCGCGTGGCATGTGCGGGTCATCGGCGTCCAGGCAGCGTTTGAGCTCATGCACCTTGCCGTCCAAGCCTAGCTCTGAAGGCAGCGTGCGCAGGCGGCCGCCAAGCGGGTTGAGCTGGGCATCGAACAGGCCGTAGGCATCGAAGCTGCGTTCTTCGAAGGCCTGGCTGGCGATCAAGGCGTCGTCCAGTTGCTTGCCGCTCATGTGTGCGAACAGGTGCTGGCGCTGCAGCATGGAATGGCGGGTCAGTTTGTTCAGGTAGCTGGAGACCTCGAAGTACAGCACCCCCATCAGGATGCTGCTCCAGGCCACGAACAGAAAGCTGTACAGCGCCAGCAAGCGGCTGGTTGACGAGCTCCAGCCCTTAGACGGGTTCAGCAATGGCATAGCCGGAGCCCCGTACCGTACGGATCAGCGGCGATTGGCCGGGCGAGTCGATCTTCTTGCGCAAGCGGCCGATGTGGACGTCGATGAGGTTGGTGCCCGGGTCGAAGTGATAGCCCCAGACTTCTTCGAAGATCATCATCCGCGTGATCACCTGGCCGCTGTGGCGCATCAGGTATTCGAGCAGTTTGTACTCGGTCGGCAGCAGGTTGAGGGTGTGCTCGCCGCGGCGTGCTTCGTGGCTGATCAGGTCCAGCTGCAGGTCGGCGACTTGCAGGCGGGTCTGGGTCATCGGCACGCTGTTGCGGCGCAGCAGCACCTCGACACGGGCGGCCATTTCGTCCGAGGCGAACGGCTTGGTCAAGTAGTCATCCCCCCCGGCACGCAGGCCACGCACGCGTTCGTCAACGTCGGACAGGGCGCTGATCATCAGGATCGGCGTGGCGATTTTCAGGTTGCGCAAGGTCGTGACGATGGTCAAGCCATCGACTTCGGGCAGCATGCGGTCCAGGGTAATCAGGTCGTAGCCACCGGCAATCGCCTTGGCCAGGCCTTCCCGGCCATTGTCGGCCCAATCCACGTCCAGGCCGTGGCTGGAGAGTTCGGCGACGATTTCCTGGCCGGTGACGGCGTCGTCTTCGATGGTCAGTACGCGTGGCATGCTGGTTCCTGGGCGGCGAATAGAGGCTTGATTGTGCCAAAGAATAGACAAACGGCGATTTAAGAAAAATTCATCTGGCGGTTCGGGCCCGACCCAGCAGCCAAAAAAAAGGGCATGCCATCATCTGGCATGCCCCTTTGTCAGGCTTGCAAAGCGCCTCAGGCGACCTTGACGATCCAGCCTGCTGGTGCTTCGACGTCACCGCTCTGGATGCCGGTCAGCTCGTTGTAGAGCTTTTGGGTTACCGGGCCGACTTTTTCCAGGTCATGGAAGACGTGCAGCTTGCCGTTGTACTCGATGCCACCGATCGGGGTGATTACCGCAGCGGTACCGCAAGCGCCTGCTTCGATGAAACGGTCGAGGTGGTTGATCTCTACATCGCCTTCGATCACTTTCAGGCCCAGGCGCGAGGACGCCAGTTCCATCAGCGACAGGCGGGTGATGCCTGGCAGCACGGAGGCCGATTTCGGAGTTACGAACTCGTTGTTGGCGGTGATGCCGAAGAAGTTGGCCGAACCGACTTCCTCGATCTTGGTGTGAGTCAGCGGATCGAGGTAGATGGCGTCGGCGAAGTTGTTTTTCTTGGCTTCAGCGCCCGGCTGCAAGCTGGCGGCATAGTTGCCACCGACCTTGGCCGCGCCGGTGCCTTGTGGGGCGGCACGGTCGAAGCTGGAGATCTGGAAGTTGTGCGGCTTCATGCCGCCTTTGAAGTACGAGCCAACCGGGATGGCGAAGACCGAGAAGATGAACTCGGGGGCGGTGCGCACGCCGATGTTGTCACCGGTGCCGATTACGAACGGGCGCAGGTACAGGGCGCCTTTGCCATGGGGCGGCACGAAACGCTCGTTGGCCTTGACCACTTGCTTGCACGCCTCGATGAACACATCGGTCGGCACGTGTGGCATCAGCAGGCGGGCGCAGCTGCGCTGCATGCGTGCGGCGTTCTGGTCCGGGCGGAACAGGTTGATCGAGCCGTCCTTGCAACGGTAGGCCTTCAGGCCCTCGAAGCACTGTTGGCCGTAGTGCAGGGCAGTGGAGCCTTCACTGATGTGCAGTACGTTGTCTTCGGTCAGGGTGCCCTTGTCCCACTCGCCATTGCGCCATACGGACAGGTAGCGTTTATCGGTCTTGATGTAGTCGAAACCCAGCTTGTCCCAGTTAATGCTCTCGTTACTCATGACACCCTCGATTGTCTTGCAGATGCCCGATCGCTCGGGCTGCTGTTATATGCGCACCACGCCACGATAATACATCCGTCGCGGATCGGGAACGGCCAGTCACGAAACAGCGTGCGATTGGGTGGGGGGAGGGCGTATGTCTGGGGTTTTGCGCCGCCCTTGAGATCGAGCGCCGCCCGCGCGGCGCTTCGCAGCACAAGGCTGCTCCTACAGTCAGTTTCGGGCCAATTATTCCTGAGGCATTGACGCCCGCCTCGATACTGGCCCGAAACAGACTGTAGGAGCAGCCTTGTGCTGCGAAGCCCCGCGCAGGCGGGGCTCGATCTCGAGTGCGCCGAAGACCCTCCGCCATACACCCGGGCCACTACTTCTATCTCAGCGCCCCCGCAACCGCTTACCCCAATCCCCGCCGTGGCTCCGACTACAAGCCTCTTCACTGTCAAACCGCACATGCCAGGCCGGGTGATCCAGCCGTATCCCCACTTCATCAAGCGCCTGACAGGTCAACGCCAGCATCCGCGCTTTAGCCACCCCAGCCAGCGCTGCAGCCTTGTCTGCCTCGCGCTCGAATACCCAGGTAATGCGCAGGCTGGCAGGAAAACTGTCGGGGTCAAGGTGATGGGTAAGCCAGGTGAACCCGACAATCTCTGCCTTGGCCGTTTCGCAGGCTTCCGTCAGGCAAACCACCAGCTCACGCTCCACACGGGCCATTTCGCGCTTGCCCATGGCCTTCATTGCGCGGCCTCATCATCGATCTGCTGGCAGAAGCGCAGGCGGTTGCCAAACGGGTCATGGACCTGCATCTGCAGGCCCCAGTCCAGGCGTTCGGCTTCGGGCCGGGCGTAGCCGTAGCGTTTGGCCTGCAGTTCGCGCTCGAGGGCGCGCAGGTCGTCGAGGCGGGCGAACACGGTCGAACCCGGGGTGGCATCGCCGTGGTGTTCGCTTAGGTGCAGGATCAGCCCGTCGCGGTGGATTTGCGCGTACAGGGGCAGGTCCGGGCTGAAGCGGTGTTCCCAGTCCAGGCTGAAGCCGAGGAAGTCGAGGTAGAACTCTTTGGCTTTTTCGACCGAGAAAATACGCAGTACCGGGATGGCGGGGGCGAGCGGCATAGGGCGTCCTTGGCCGTTGATGAAGGTGCAACTGTAGCGCAGATGCGCCAATGCCTGTGCGTCTGTCGCGCAATGGCCGACGGCAATGGTTGACCACCTGCCAGCCACTGCGTAGCCTTGCCACTTCGAGGTTCTTCGGCCAGGCCGAAGCTAAGACGGGAACGCGGTACAAGCCGCGGCTGCCCCCGCAACTGTAAGCACCGACAACGGGCCGACACAGCCACTGCGCAAGCGCGCGGGAAGGCGTCGCGCCCTCCAGCCCTGCTATTCAAAGCATGGCAGGTACGGTGCGAGCCAGGAGACCTGCCTCGAGGCGATTTCGACTTTCAACCGGGCGGGGTGATCCGGTGGCGAACAAGCCCGGCCGACCTGGCCCGTGGCTTTCGTCCTGCATGCCCGCGCCATCTTGCCAAGGGCATCGCGACATGAAAACACTGGCCAAACTCCCCGTCACCATCGTTACCGGCTTCCTCGGTTCCGGCAAGACCACCTTGCTTCGCCACATGCTCGACAACGCCCAAGGCCGCCGTATCGCGGTGATCGTCAATGAATTTGGCGAACTGGGCATTGATGGCGAGATCCTCAAACAGTGCAGCATCGGTTGCACCGAAGAAGAGGCCAGCGGCCGCGTGTACGAGCTGGCCAATGGCTGCCTGTGCTGCACCGTTCAGGAAGAGTTCTTCCCAGTCATGCGCGAGTTGGTCGCACGCCGTGGCGACCTTGACCACATCCTCATCGAAACCAGTGGCCTGGCGCTGCCAAAGCCGTTGGTACAGGCCTTCCAGTGGCCAGAAATCCGTAACGCCTGCACCGTCGATGCGGTCATTACCGTGGTCGACAGCCCGGCTGTGGCGGCCGGTACCTTTGCCGCCTACCCAGACCAGGTGGACGCACAGCGCAAGCTGGACCCGAACCTGGACCACGAGTCGCCGCTGCACGAACTGTTCGCTGACCAGTTGGCCAGTGCCGACCTGGTGGTGCTGAACAAGGCCGACCTGATCGACGCCGAAGGCCTGGCCAAGGTCCGCGCCGAGGTGGCCGAAGAGCTGCCGCCCGCGGTCAAGGTGATCGAGGCCAGCAGCGGCCGTCTGCCACTGGACGTACTGCTGGGCGTGGGCGCCGAGTCCGAGGTGCACATCGATGGCCGCCGTACCCACCACGATTCGCACCACGATGGCGATGATCACGACGATCATGACCACGACGCCTTCGATTCGATCTCCATCGACTTGCCAGAAGCCGACGAAAGCCTGTTGCTCGATGCCCTGACCCAGTTGGTGGTCGAGTTCGGCATCCTGCGCGCCAAAGGTTTCGCCGCCATCCCGGGCAAGCCGATGCGCCTGCTGGTGCAAGGCGTGGGTACCCGCTTCGACAAGCACTTCGACCGCGCCTGGCGCGCCGACGAGCCGCGTATCACGCGCCTGGTGCTGATCGGTCAGGACCTGGATGCCGTGCAGCTCGAAGCGCGTTTGCGCCAGACCTTGGGCGCCTGACCCATGCACCTGCTGCGGACCCAGCCCGGCGGCTTCGTGCCGGATGACAGCATTGCCGACCTCGGCCAGACACCCGCCGAACTGGTGATCCTCTGCAGCGGCGATTCACACCTGGCATTGCTCGCCGATACCGCCGAGCAATTGCCCGAGGACTATCCTAGCCTGCGCCTGGCCAACCCGATGCAGGTGCAGAACCACGCCTCGGTCGACCTGTATGTCGACGAGGTGTTGCGCCATGCCAAGGTCATTTTGGTGTCGTTGCACGGGGGCGTTGGCTACTGGCGCTATGGCGTCGAGCAACTGGTCGCCCTGGCGGCCCGCGGCGTGCAGTTGATCCTGGTGCCGGGCGATGACCGCCCGGACCCTGAGCTGACCGGCCTGGGCACCGTGACCGGCGATCAGGCCGAACGCCTCTGGCACTACCTGCGCCAGGGCGGCAAGGCCAACGCCCTCAACCTGTTCAACTGCCTGGCCAACCAATGGCTGGGCCGTGACTATGGCTGGGACGAGCCGCAGCCACTGCCACGCACCTCGGTGTATCACCCGGCCAAAGGCAATGCGCTGCTTGAGGACTGGTACGCGCAATGGCACCCGGAGCATCCGGTGGCACCGTTGCTGTTCTACCGGTCACACCTGCAAGCGGCCAACACCGCGTTCATCGACGTCTTCTGCGAGCGTTTGCTGGCGGCGGGGCTCAACCCCTTGCCGATTGCCGTGGCCAGCCTCAAGGAAAGCGCCTGCTTCGAACAGGTCGAAGCCTGGCTGGACGAAGTCGGCGCCGAGGTCTTGATCAATACCACGGGGTTTGCCTTGTCCAGCCCCGAACGCCCCAACCTGCGCCCGTTCCGCCGCGACATCCCGGTGTTGCAGGCAATTTGCGCGCAGGACAACCAACCGGCGTGGGAAGCCAGCGAGCAGGGCCTGGGCGCGCGTGACCTGGCCATGCACATCGTTTTGCCGGAGCTGGACGGGCGGATCATCACCCGCCCGGTCAGTTTCAAGGACATGGCCTGGCGCAGTGAGCGCAGCCAGTCCGACGTAGTCTGTTACCGCGCCCACCCCGAGCGCATGGATTTTGTCGCCGAGCTCGCTCGGCGCTGGGTAGAGCTGGCCCGGTTAGCCAATGGTCAGAAGCGCGTAGCGCTGGTGCTGGCCAACTACCCGACCCGTGACGGTCGGATCGGCAACGGGGTGGGGCTGGATACGCCGGCAGCGGCCTTGAATATCCTCAAGGCACTGCAGGCCGAAGGGTATCCGTTGGCGGGCCTGCCAGGCACTGGCACGCAGTTGATCCAGCAGTTGCTGGGCGGTGTGACCAATGACCTCGATCACCTGGACCAACGCCCGTGCGCGCAAAGCCTGAGCCTGGATGACTACCAGGCTGCGTTTTCCCGCCTGCCTGAAGCCAACCGCCAGGCAGTGCTGGAGCGTTGGGGGTCGCCGGAGCAAGACCCGATGTATCGCAGTGGCCGCTTGATGGTTGCGGGCTTGCGCTACGGCCTGACCTTCGTCGGCATCCAGCCGGCGCGGGGCTATCAGGTCGATCAGAGTGCGGTGTATCACGACCCTGACCTGGTGCCGCCACATGCGTACTTGGCGTTTCACTTCTGGCTGCGCCATGCCTTTGCCGCCGACGCGGTGATCCATGTCGGCAAGCACGGCAACCTGGAGTGGCTGCCTGGCAAGGGGGTAGGGTTGTCTGCGCAATGCTGGCCTGACGCGCTGCTGGGCCCGCTGCCGAACATCTACCCGTTCATCGTCAACGACCCGGGTGAAGGCGCCCAGGCCAAGCGCCGGACCCAGGCGGTGATCATCGACCACCTGATGCCGCCGCTGACCCGCGCCGAAACCTATGGCCCGCTGCGTCACCTGGAACAACTGGCCGACGAATTCTACGAGGCGCAGCTGCTTGACCCGCGGCGTGCCCGCGAGCTGCAACGCGACATTCTTGAACTGGTCAAGGCCAACCACATCGACCGGGAGCTGCAACTGGAAGGGCAGCTGGACGATGCCGCTGTGTGGCTGCCGCGTCTGGACACCTACCTGTGTGACCTCAAGGAATCGCAGATTCGCGATGGCTTGCACGTGTTTGGCCAGTCGCCCGAGGGCCGGCTGCGTTTGGACACCCTGTTGGCCTTGCTGCGTGTGGAGCGGGGTGACGGCCGGGGTGGCAATGCCAGCCTGTTGCGTGCACTGGCCAAGGCGCTGGTGCCGGGCTTCGACCCGCTCGATTGCGACCTTGGGCAGCCGTGGCAGGGGCTGCGGCCCGGGCCTTTGCAGGCGATCAGCGACGCGCCATGGCGCACCTGTGGCGATACCCGCGAGCGCCTAGAACTGCTGGCCTTGCAGGTGATAGAGCAGGCGCTTGGCGGCACGCTGGTACTGCCGGCCCTGAGCGAGTGGCAACCGGTACGTGATGTGGTGCAGGCATTGTGTGACGCGGTGGCGCCGAGCCTGGATGCTTGTGGTGCGGCCGAGATCAACGGCCTGCTGGCGGCCCTGGCCGGCCGTTTCGTGCCGGCCGGCCCGAGTGGCGCGCCAAGCCGCGGGCGCCTGGATGTACTGCCGACCGGGCGCAACTTCTATACCGTGGATGTACGCAACCTGCCCACCACCACGGCCTGGCGCCTGGGTTTTGCCTCGGCGAGCCTGATTCTCGAGCGCCATTTACAAGACCATGGCGACCACCTGCGCCAGTTGGGCCTGTCGGTATGGGGCACCGCGACCATGCGCACCGGCGGCGACGATATCGCCCAGGCCATGGCCCTGATGGGGGTACGCCCGGTGTGGGCCACCGGTAGCCAGCGGGTCGACGATTTCGAAATCTTGCCGCTGAGCCTGCTCGACCGCCCGCGGGTGGACGTAACCTTGCGGGTGTCTGGGTTCTTCCGCGACGCGTTCGGCAACTTGATCCGCCTGTTCGATGCTGCAGTTCAGGCGGTGGCGGCGCTGGATGAGCCTGATGACCTCAACCCGCTGGCAGCGCGCGTGCGCAGCGAGCGTGAGGCTCTGCAGGCGCAGGGCGTGGAAGCCGAGCAAGCGGCGCGCCAGGCCGGCTGGCGGGTATTCGGGGCCAAGCCCGGTGCCTACGGTGCCGGGGTGCAGAATGCGATCGATGGCCGCTTGTGGCACAGCCGTGACGACTTGGCTGAGGTCTACCTCAACCATGGCGGCTACGCCTATGGTGGCAGTGATGAAGGCACCCCGGCCCGTGAGCAGTTCGCCCGCCGCCTGGGGCAGGTCCAGGCGGTCCTGCAGAACCAGGATAACCACGAGCATGACCTGCTCGATTCCAACGACTACTACCAGTTCCAGGGTGGCATGCTGGCCGCCTCGGAAACCTTGTCTGGCGTGTCGGTGGCCAGCTACCACGGCGACCACAGCCAGGTCGATCGGCCGCGCATCCGCACCCTCAAGGAGGAGCTCAACCGGGTCATTCGTGCCCGTGCGCTCAACCCCAAGTGGATCGACGGGGTAAAGCGCCATGGCTACAAGGGTGCCTTCGAGATGGCGGCAACGGTAGACAACCTGTTCGCCTTCGATGCCACCACGCACCTGATCGACGACCATCATTATCAGTCGCTGGCCGATGCCTACGTGCTCGACCCGGCGACCCGCGATTTCATGCGCGAGCACAACCCCGAGGCGCTGCGCGACCTCACCGAACGCCTGCTGGAGGCCCAGCAACGCGGCCTATGGGAGGCGCCCGGCGATTACCGCGAAGCCCTTGAGGCGCAACTGCTCGACGGCGAGGAACAGGCTTGAAATGAGTGAACCCGTACAATTTCCGCTGGCCGCCGTGGTCGGTGCTGACGCGCTGAAACTGGCCCTGTGCCTGACCGCCATCGACCCGAAGATCGGTGGCGTGCTGATTGAAGGCCCGCGCGGTATGGCCAAGAGTACTTTGGCCCGTGGCCTCGCCGACCTGCTCGGCGAAGGGCCGTTCGTCACGCTGCCATTGGGCGCCAGTGAAGAGCGCCTGGTCGGCACCCTCGACCTGGACGCTGCGTTGGGGCAGGGCAAGGCCCAGTTTTCACCCGGTGTGCTGGCCCAGGCCGATGGCGGCGTGCTGTACGTGGACGAGGTCAACCTGTTGCCCGATACCCTCGTCGACCTGTTGCTCGACGTAGCCGCCAGCGGCACCAACCGCATCGAACGTGATGGCATCTCGCACCGGCACAGCGCGCGTTTTGTGCTGATTGGCACCATGAACCCGGAAGAGGGCGAGTTGCGACCGCAGCTGCTTGACCGTTTTGGCTTGAATGTGGCCCTCGAAGGCTTGCCGGAGCCCCAGGCGCGCCAGCAGATCATCCGCCGCCGCCTGGCGTTCGACAGCGACCCCCAGGCCTTCTGCGCGCAATGGGCAACTGCCCAGGCGCAACTGCGCGAGCGCTGCCAGCAGGCGCGCCACGACCTCGCCCAGATTGCTCTGGACGACCAGGCCCTGGCCTGGATCACCGAGCGCTGCTACGCCGCCGGGGTCGATGGCCTGCGGGCGGACCTGGTCTGGCTGCGCGCAGCACGCGCGCACTGTGCCTGGCGCGGCGGCGAGGCCATTGATGAAGCCGATGTCGAGGCGGTGGCCGAGTTCGCTTTGCGCCATCGTCGCCGTGTATCGCCCCAGCAGCAGCCGCCTTCGACACCGCCTGAGACAGGCCAGCAGAGCGCAAGCAGCCAGGGCAGCCAAGGCGGGCAGAGTGACTGGGGCGCGCTGCCACCACAGCCAGTGACCAGTGGTGCGCGCCGTGAGGTGCCGAACTGGGCAAAAAAGCCCTGAGCATCCGCCAGCCAAAGGCCCAAGGGACGGATGCCAGGCCACGTGCAGGGCAGTTGAAAGGTGCCAGCCGTGGCCGTGTACACAGCACCACTTCGGGCCGAGTAGCCTGGCTGCCGACTTTGCTCAAGGGGCGGCCACGGCTGCGTGAAGACCTCTGCTGGCAACAGCGCAAGGCTCAGCCTGGCGAACTGTGGCTGGTGATCGTCGACGCCTCGGCCTCAACCCGCCGCCACCAGGCGCTGGCGCAGACCAAAGGTTTGCTGGCGGCGTTGTTCGACCAGGCATACCGTCAGCGGGCGCGGTTGGCCCTGCTGACAGCGAGCGGGCAGACGCCGCAGTGGCAGCGACACGGCCTCAAGGCCTCGGCGGCCTTGCAGCCTTGGTTGCAAGCACTGGGGGCAGGGGGGGGTACACCGTTGATTGCTGCGTTGGAGCAAGCGCGGCAGTGGCTGCAGGCGCGGCAGCAGGCTCACCCGCATGAAGCTGTGCGCTGCCTGGTATTTACCGACGGTCGGCTGCAGCACGCGGATAACGTGCAACCGATGGGCTGTGCCACGCTACTGGTCGACATGGAGCTGGCGCCCGTTCGTCTGGGCCGTGCGCAACAATTGGCTGCGCAACTGCAGGCCGATTATCAGCACCTGGAACACTTCAAGGTCGTGGATTGAATAACAGTGCGGCGTGATACTGCGACACAATGTCGCAATAAGGTGTCGCAATAAGAAAAGTTGCAGCGGCAGCAACTGAGAAGTTGCACAAGTGCGTGGCAGGGCACGCACTTGGAGGGGCAATCGCAATTACTTCGGCATCGACCACGGTTGCAGGTCATAACCTTTTTCACACAGCTCGGCGCGCACTTCCTCGATCAGGCTGGCCCATTGCGCAGGGTCGGAATAAATGCGCGAGGACACTTGCTTGCTGCCGATGCGGGTGCTGGTCCGGTCGATCACTGCCAGGCTCAATTCACCAGTACCATTGGGCGCATCCCAGGCTACGCACTGGAAAGGTTCGAAGGCGTGGTCGGCAATCAGCAGTGCTTCGTTGACACGGAGCGGGGCATTCATGGTTCGGTCTCTCTATGGTCCCAAACATCGAAGTGAAGTCCGCGTTGCTTTAAATTCGCCTCAATCATCGCGATATGCAGCGCGGGGTTATGTGTACTGATGCTCGTTGTCCGGGGGCAAGTCACACATTGGGTGTAAAAATTTGTTTCAGGGTTGAATCCGTTCTTGCCTGCGCCGCCATGGGATGTCGATAAAGTGCGAAAATTCCCGTCAGGGTTTGTAAAAAAATGATTCGGCGGACAGACGGTACTGGGCACCGTCAAGTTCGTTGCTACTGTTAATTGGGCGCCACAACTTGCTGTTTTACTTCACAAAACCAAACTCTGGCGCCAAGGAACGGTCATGCAGCAACCCGCTTCCCAACGCCGTTTGCTCATCGTCGACCCCTGCGACGACTGCCACCGTTTATTGCCAGGCCTGCGCAGTGCCGGCTGGGATGTGGACAGTTGTATGCTCGGCGCTGCCCTGGACCACGCCTGCGATGTTGGCCTGCTGCGGCTGCAGGCGTCGCACCTGCGCCATCCCGACGCGGTCAAGGACATGATAAAGCGCAGCAATACCGAGTGGATCGCCGTGCTCAGCGCCGAGCAATTGCGCATGCAGAACGTCGGTGATTTCGTCTGCGAGTGGTTTTTTGACTTCCATACCTTGCCATTCGACGTTTCCCGCGTTCAGGTTACCCTCGGGCGTGCCTTCGGCATGGCGCGGCTGCGTGGCAAGGGTGCGGTGCGGGTGGACGACTCGGTTCACGAGTTGCTGGGTGAGAGCCGGCCGATCCGCGAGTTGCGCAAGCTTTTGGGGAAACTGGCGCCCACCGAGTCGCCGGTTTTGATCCGTGGCGAGAGTGGCACAGGCAAGGAGCTGGTGGCGCGCACCCTGCATCGGCAGTCGCAGCGGCACGATCAGCCGTTCATCGCGATCAACTGTGGGGCGATACCCGAGCACCTAATCCAGTCCGAGCTGTTTGGGCACGAGAAGGGTGCCTTTACCGGTGCGCATCAGCGCAAGGCCGGGCGAATAGAGGCGGCGCATGGCGGTACCTTGTTCCTGGACGAGGTGGGTGACTTGCCGTTGGAACTGCAAGCCAACCTGCTGCGCTTTCTGCAGGAAAAACACATTGAACGGGTCGGTGGCAGCCAGCCTATCCCGGTGGATGTGCGGGTGTTGGCGGCGACCCACGTGGACCTTGAAAAAGCCATCGAACAGGGCCGCTTTCGCGAGGACCTGTATTACCGGCTGAATGTGTTGCAGGTGGTGACGGCGCCACTGCGAGACAGGCATGGTGACCTGTCGATGCTGGCCAGCCATTTTGCCCATTTCTACAGCCTGGAGACCGGGCGCAGGCCGCGCTCGTTCAGTGACCATGCGTTGGCGGCCATGGGCCGGCATGACTGGCCGGGCAATGTGCGTGAGCTGGCCAACCGAGTGCGGCGCGGGCTGGTGTTGGCCGAGGGGCGGCAGATCGAGGCGCAGGACCTGGGCTTGCAGATCGAGCAAGAGCAGCAGCCGCTGGGTACGCTGGAGGAGTACAAGCACCGGGCAGAGCGCCAGGCTTTGTGTGATGTGCTTAACCGGCACAGCGACAACTTGAGCATCGCTGCGAAAGTACTCGGGATCTCGCGGCCGACATTCTATCGGCTGCTGCACAAGCACCAGATTCGTTGACGCCTGCCTGTGTAGGAGCAGCCTTGTGCTGCGAAGAGGCCGGTGGCAGCACTTAAGATCTTGGATGCTGCCGCCGGCCTCTTCGCAGCACAAGGCTGCTCCTACAAGGGGGCGATCAATGCGGTGCGCGCGGGATGGTCTTGAGCAGGTCTTCCGGGCTGATATGGCCAACCACCTGGGCCACCGCGCTGCCGGGGGTCGGCAGGTCGATGATGTGGCTTTTCATCTTGCCGACCACATGCATTTCACACGGTTTGCAGTCGAATTTCAGGGTCAGCACTTCGTCGCCCTGAATCAGCTGCATCGGCGCCACCTTGGTGCGCACGCCGGTCACGCCCTTGGCCTGCTTGGGGCACAGGTTGAACGAGAAGCGCAGGCAGTGCTTGGTGATCATCACCGGCACTTCGCCGTGCTCTTCATGGGCCTCGTAGGCCGCGTCGATCAGCTGCACGCCGTGACGGTGGTAGAAATCGCGCGCCTTCTGGTTGTAAACGTTGGCCAGGAACGACAGGTGCGACTCCGGGTACACCGGAGGCGGCGTGGTTTCAGCTTTACGGCCGCCGCGCGGATGCGCCTTGACCCGAGCAGCGGTCAGCGCCTCGATGGCTTCACGGCGCAGGCCCTTGAGCTGCGAGTTAGGGATGAAATACGCCTGCGGGGCATCCAGTTCGATGGCGTTGGCGTGGTATTGGGTGGTACCCAGTTGGCCCAACAGGTCGTGCAGTTGGTCCAGCGCCTGTTGCGGCTTGTTGGCCGCGCCGAACGGGCCGTCCAGGGCCACTTGCACGCTGACGCCTTCCTCGCTGCTGACGGTGAGCATCAGCCGCTGCTCGCGCAGCACCGCGTGCCATTCCACACCCACTCGGCGTTCGGCCGACGTGCGCTGCAAGGCCTGTTGCCAGTTGTGGTCGAGGTTGCGTGACAGCGGGTGATTTGGCCGCAGTTTGTACAGGCCGTCAGGCATTTCGTTGGGTTCGACGCGGTAGCGATAGCGCTTCTGGCCGTCTTCCTCGAACTCACCACGGGGTTCGGCAATGTTGGCGCGGAACCCCACCACCTCGCGCTTGACCAGCACGTTCAGGCCGTCGCCGTTGGTCAGCGGCACGTCAGTGGTGACCAGCATGTCGCGTTTGTTGACCTTTTCCACTACGCCCACCGGCAAGCCGGTGAACGTTGGTGAGTCGAACGCGCCGATGTCGATCTTGCGGTCGCTGACGAAGTAGTCGGTGCTGCCGCGGTGGAAGGTCTTGTCCGGGTCGGGGACGAAGAAGTGCTCGGTGCGGCCGCTTGACGCGCGGGCCAGGTCCGGGCGGTCTTCGAGGATGGCGTCGAGCTCTTTGCGGTAGTGGGCAGTGATGTTCTTCACATAGCCCATGTCCTTGTAGCGGCCCTCGATCTTGAACGAGCGCACGCCAGCGTCGACCAGGTCGCGCAGGTTGGCGGTCTGGTTGTTGTCCTTCATCGACAACAGGTGCTTCTCGAAGGCCACCACGCGGCCCTGGTCATCCTTCAGGGTGTAGGGCAGGCGGCAGGCTTGCGAGCAGTCGCCACGGTTGGCGCTGCGCCCGGTCTGGGCGTGGGAGATGTTGCACTGGCCGGAGAAGGCCACGCACAGCGCGCCGTGGATGAAGAACTCGATGGCGGCGTCGGTTTCGGCGGCAATGGCGCGGATCTGCTGCAGGTTCAGCTCACGGGCCAGTACCAGCTGCGAGAAGCCCGCCTGATCGAGGAACTTGGCACGCTCCAGGGTACGGATGTCGGTCTGGGTGCTGGCGTGCAGCTCGATCGGTGGGATGTCTAGTTCCATCACCCCCAGGTCCTGCACGATCAAGGCGTCGACGCCCGCGTCGTAGAGCTGATGGATCAGCTTGCGCGCCGGCTCCAGCTCGTTGTCGTGGAGGATGGTGTTGATGGTGGTGAACACGCGTGCATGGTAGCGACGGGCGAACTCGACCAGTTCGGCGATTTCGCTGACTTCGTTGCAGGCGTTATGGCGCGCGCCGAAGCTCGGGCCGCCGATATAGATGGCATCAGCGCCGTGCAGGATCGCTTCGCGAGCGATGGCCACGTCACGGGCAGGGCTGAGCAGTTCCAGGTGATTCTTTGGAAGGGACATGTCGTTATAGTTTCGGGCGGTCACGGTTTAGGTGGGCATTGTAGCGGTGAAACGGGCTGGTGGCATCCCTACGCTGTCCAGAGGCGGCGCGACCTGGAGTAGGAGCGGCAAGGCCGCTCCAGTGATCGAGCGGGGAATCAGCGTTTGGCAGCCATCGCGGTGACTTCCACGCGCATGCCTTCGACCGCCAGCGAGGCCACGCCAACGGCGGCGCGCACGGGCCATGGCTTGTTGAAGAAGCGCTGGTATACCTCGTTGAACGCTGCACGTTCAGCCATGTCGGTGAGGTAGATGGTCAGGTGCAGCACGCGGTCCATGCCGCTGCCGGCTTTTTCCAGGGCTACTTTCAGCGCCTGCAGGGTGCATTCGCTCTGCGCAACGATGTCGCCCAGCTCGAGGCTGCCATCGGCGCGGGTGGGGATCTGGGTGGAGACCAGCACACCGTTGTATTCGGCGACGTCGGACGAAATGGAATCGGCGTCCGGATCGGGGGTGTAGATGATGTCTGTGTTTGCCATGGGCGCGTTTGCCTTGCTACGGAAGGAAAGCGGCAAGCGTACGCGAGCAGGCGGCAGGGGTCGAGTCGTTAGGGCGCTGTCGCAGTTACCACTGGCACATCCCAAAAAAACAGGGCGCCTGATAGGCGCCCTGTTTTGTGTTGCTTAGGCTTCAGCGTCCCAAGGACGATCGCCTTTCTCATCTTTGACGCGGGTCGGCAGGCCCATCACGTCCAGCGCCTTGAGGAACGGCTCGGCTGGCAGTTCTTCGACGTTGACCATGCGCTTGGCATCCCACTCGCCACGGGCCACCAGCAGGGCGGCAGCCACTGGCGGTACACCGGCGGTGTAGGAAATACCTTGGCTGTCAGTCTCGGCGAAGGCTTCTTCGTGATCCGCCACGTTGTAGATGAACACTTCGCGCGGCTGGCCATCCTTGGTGCCCTTGACCAGGTCACCGATGCAGGTCTTGCCGGTGTAGCCCGGGGCCAGGGAGGCTGGGTCTGGCAGCACGGCCTTGACCACTTTCAACGGCACCACTTCCAGGCCTTCGGCGGTCTTGACCGGTTGCTCGGAGAGCAGGCCGAGGTTTTTCAGCACGGTGAACACATTGATGTAGTGCTCGCCGAAGCTCATCCAGAAGCGCACGTTCGGCACGTTGAGGTTCTTCGAAATCGAGTGAACTTCATCGTGGCCGGTCAGGTACAGGTTTTGCGAACCTACTACGGGCAGGTCGTCGGTACGCTTGACCTCGAACATGGTGTTGCTGGTCCACTGGCTGTTCTGCCAGCTCCATACTTGCCCGGTGAACTCGCGGAAGTTGATTTCCGGGTCGAAGTTGGTGGCGAAGTACTTGCCATGCGAACCGGCATTGACGTCGAGGATGTCGATCGAATCAATGCTGTCGAAGTATTGCTGCTGCGCAAGTTTTGCGTAGCTGTTCACCACACCCGGGTCGAAACCGACGCCGAGAATGGCGGTAATGTTCTTTTCTTGGCACTCTTCGAGGTGTTTCCACTCGTAGTTGCCGTACCAGGGCGGCGTCTCGCAGATTTTGCCCGGTTCTTCGTGAATCGCGGTGTCCAGGTAGGCGACACCGGTATCGATGCAGGCACGCAGCACCGACATATTGAGGAAGGCAGAGCCCACGTTGATCACGATCTGCGATTCGGTCTCGCGGATCAGTGCTTTGGTCGCCTCGACATCGAGGGCGTTGAGCGAGAAGGCCTGGATGTCGGCGGGTACCTTGAGGCTACCCTTGGCCTTGACGCTGTCGATGATGGCCTGGCATTTGGAGATGTTCCGCGACGCAATGGCAATACGACCGAGTTCGTCGTTATGCTGCGCGCACTTGTGGGCCACCACCTTGGCGACACCTCCTGCACCAATGATAAGAACGTTCTTCTTCAATTTATCCCTTGCTCCTTACTGAAAGCCGGTCTTACGACAGGCTGGAAACGTAGTCTTCGAAACCGAACTCGCGCACCACCTCGACACTGCCGTCGAGCTGCTTGACCACGATGGATGGCATTTTCAGACCGTTGAACCAGTTTTTCTTGACCATGGTGTAGCCGGCCGTGTCGATGAACGACAGGCGGTCGCCAATGGCCAACGGACGATCGAATTGGTATTCGCCGAAGATGTCACCGGCCAGGCACGATTTGCCGCAGACCATGTAGGTGTGCTCGCCATCGTTAGGGGCCATCTTGGCGTTGAGGCGGTAGATCAGCAGGTCGAGCAGGTGCGCTTCGATCGAGCTGTCGACCACGGCCAGGTGCTTGCCGTTGTACAGGGTGTCGAGCACGGTCACTTCCAGCGAGGCGCTGTTGGTGATGGCGGCTTCGCCCGGCTCCAGGTACACCTGCACGCCGTAGGTTTCCGAGAAGGCTTTAAGGCGCGCGCAAAACGCATCGACTGCATAGTCTTCACCGGTGAAGTGGATGCCACCACCGAGGCTGACCCACTCGACCTTGTGCAGCAGGTGGCCGAAGCGCTCTTCGATGTGCGTGAGCATCTTGTCGAACAGGCTGAAGTCACCGTTTTCACAGTTGTTGTGGAACATGAAGCCGGAGATCTGCTCGATGACCTTCTCGATCTTCTCTGGGTCCCACTCACCGAGGCGGCTGAACGGGCGTGCCGGGTCGGCGAGCAGGTAGTCGGAGCTGCTGACTTGCGGGTTGACGCGCAGGCCGCGGACCTTGCCTTCGGATTGTTCGGCGAAGCGTTGCAGCTGGCCGATCGAGTTGAAGATGATCTTGTCGCAGTTCTCGAGCATTTCCTCGACTTCGTCGTCGGCCCACGCAACGCTGTAGGCGTGGGTTTCGCCTGCGAATTTCTGGCGGCCGAGCTTGAGCTCGAACAGCGACGAAGAGGTGGTGCCGTCCATGTATTGCTGCATCAGGTCGAACACCGACCAGGTCGCGAAACATTTGAGGGCGAGCAGCGCCTTGGCGCCGGACTTCTCGCGCACATACGCGATCTTCTCCATGTTGCCCAGCAGCTTGGTTTTATCGATGAGGTAGTACGGCGTCTTGATCATTTAAAGGCCCCCGGCAAGGCCGGCCAAAAAAAGGACACGCATTGTGCCTTCACTCGCTACAGATCGAAAGGGCGAGATGCGCTTTTCGTCAGGCTCGCTGGAATTTTCCCAGGTGCGTGAGGCTCATTAGAACAGGCCTGTGTGACTATCCTGATCTCACGGGCGTTTTTCTCTCCACTCCATTGGACCAGGAACGCAAGCATGAAAATTGGCGTGATCGCCGACACCCACGGTTTATTGCGCCCAGAAGCGGTGGATGCGCTGGTCGGTTGTGCGCTGATCGTGCATGCCGGCGATATCGGCAAACCGGACGTACTGGAGGTGCTGGAGGCCCTGGCGCCGGTGCGGGTAGTGCGCGGCAACAATGACCTGAAATGGCCTTGGGCGGCGGACTTGCCCGATCAACTGCGCTTCGACATGGGGGGCTGGCAGGCACTCCTGGTGCATGACATCGCCGATGTGCCGGCCAAGCTCGATGAGGCTGTGCGGGTGGTGATCACCGGGCATTCGCACAAGCCGCTGATCGACTGGCGGGACGGGCTGCTGTACCTGAATCCCGGAAGCGCCGGGCCGCGACGGTTCAAATTGCCCGTGACGGTGGCGGTGATTGAAATGAAGGGAGAAGCGTTAGTCGCCAACATCATTCCCTTGCTCGATTGACTGCCCCGGCCGATCGGCGGGCAAGCCCGCTCCTACAGGTCAGAGTTATTCCTGTCGGAGCGGGCTTGCCCGCGAAAGGGCCGGAACAGGCAACCTCAATCGACCTGCTTCAACCAATCCTGAATCTGCGCCAGTGTCGCCGTGGCACCTCCGCAAACCACTATCAGCACATTGTTGTACTCGGCCAATTTCTTGGCTTCGTAAGCTACTGCCAATGCAGCCCCACACGCGGGCTCCACCAATATCCGATGATCGAGCAAGAAACGCTCGCAGGCTTCCAGCGCGGCACGGTCGCTGACCAGATGGTTGTGCAGCGGATGGTTACGCGCGCATTCCAATGCCTGATCAGCAACGCGCTTCGCACCCAGGGAGGTGGCCACCGAGGCGAGGCGCTCAAGTTCAACCGGGTGGCCAGCCTGCACCGCTGCGTGCAGCGAGGCGGCACCGGTAGTTTCCACCGCCAGCACAGGTACATCATCCCAGCCATTGCGTGTTAGCCCTTCGACTACGCCACTGAGCAATCCGCCTCCGCCGACCGACAGCACCACCGCATCGGGCCTAAGCCCGGTCGCGGCAACTTCGTCGATCAGGCTGGCATGTCCGGCCCAGAGCAATGGGTCGTCGAAGGGGTGAATGAACGCATCGCCGCTGCCGAGCAGGGTCTGGGCTAGCTCGTTGGCCTCCTGCCAGGAGCTGCCATGCACCACCACCTTGGCGCCTTCAAGGCGCAGCAGTTGCTTGGCGCGCTCGGTGGTGGTCTCGGGTACCACCACGGTCACCGGCACCCCCAGTTTGCGGCCGGCATACGCCACCGCCAGCCCGGCATTGCCCCCGGACGACGACACAAAATGGCGCGCGCCCCTGGCATGGTGGACTTCGCAGGCATGGCCCACGCCACGCAGCTTGAACGAACCACAAGGCTGCACTGCCTCAAGCTTGAGCCAAACGGTACAGCCTGACGCCAGCGAAAGCGGGCGGGATTCGATCAGCGGCGTCTGTATATGCAAAGTCATCGTTAGCTCCAAGCGTCAGTCTTCACGGGCCGCTGCCGGCTGTTCGCCACGCAACTGCTCCAGGTAGTTGTAAACGGTGTAGCGGGTCACCCCAAGGGCGCTGGCAGCCTTTTCCACGCCGCCTTTGACGATGAACAAGCCACGCTCCTGCATCACCCGCACCGCGTCGACCTTGGCCTGCTTGGTCATCCGGCCTTGGCCGCTGCGTTGCAGCGCGCCCTGGATGATTTCGCTCATCAACAGCGCCATGTCGGCGGGTTCGCTGACCGCTGGCGAGTCGCTCAGGGGCTGTAGCTGCTGCAGAAAATTCATCGCAGCGTCCAGCCCCGTAACGTCGGTATTGATGCACAGGCTGGCGAACGGGTGGCCGGTGCTGTCGCGGAAAATGGCCGTGGCGCTGCGCAGGGTGCGGCCCTTGAGCGTGGTCGGGTAATCCGGCAAGACCACAGGCGCACAGCCGCGCTGTTCCACGGTGGCCCGCATCAGGGCCTTGAAGCCTAGGTCCTGTTCGGGCGCGGCGAGGATTGGGCTGCCGACGACACGGCCGGAGAGGTGGCCGTTGACGATCGCCACCACGGAGTGTTCCGGGTGGTCAAGGTCGTGCAGGAGGATTTCCATGTTGCGCGCGGCAACGCTGCCCAAAGCCTGGATAGCGGCCTTGAGAACGGTGAGGGTGAGCTGACGTTCTTCAGGGGGAGAGAGCGGCATGAATGCATCGCCAAATTCAACGGTTTGTGCATTTTTACACAATGCGTTGAAAATGGCGATGTGACGGGCGAGTTTACTTGCCCAGTGCTGGCGTACGCGGTGGAATCATGCGGCGCGAGCCAGTGGCCTCGAAGGCCGCTGCGAAGCTCAATAGGTGGTTATCGGTATAGGCGCGGCCGGCGAAGGTCAGCCCCACCGGCATGCCGATGTCAGCCATTACGCCCATGGGCACGGTGACGGTCGGTACGCCCAGGTGGCGGATCGCAAGGTTGCCGTTGGCCACCCAAATGCCGTTGCTCCAAGCAATGTCGGCCGAAGCCGGGTTGACGTCAGCATCCGCTGGCCCTACATCGGCCACGGTCGGGAACAGCACCGCGTCCAGGCCCAGGGTGTCCATCCAGTCTTCCAGGTCCAGCTTGCGGGTTTTCTCCAGGCCGCGCAGCCCGTCGGGCAGCGTATCGATCTGGTCCCAGTTCTTCAGGCCGCGCTTGGCCATGTTGACGTATTCGTCCATGCCCGCAGCCAGGTCATCCTCACGGTTGGGCAGGGTGCCGGGGTCGTGCGGGAAGATCTTCGGCCCATCGACATCGGCCAGGCGGTTGAGCTTGGGGTCGTCGTTGGCCCGCAGGAAGTCGTCAAAGGCCCAGCCCGACAGCTCCCACAGTTCGTCATGGAGGAATGCCTTGCTGACGATGCCGCGGTTGTACACGGTCGGGGCGCCAGGGCGGTCGCCTTCGCAGTTGGAGACCAGCGGGAAGTCCACTTCGAGCACTTCGGCACCTGCAGCTTCCAACGCCTGGCGCGCTTGTTGCCACAGGTCGATGACGCTGTCGCGGGTGTTGATGCGCTGGCCGGTTGGGCCACCGATACCCGGTTTCTCGGAGGTGCCAGCTTCTGGGTCGGCATTGATGTACATGCGCGGCACGCCAAAGCGTTTGCCCTTGAGCGCGCTGGCATCCACCGCCAGGTCCAGGTACGACGCCGGGCGCACCGACGAGGCGGCCGGGATAGTTACCCACGGCTGCAAGCGCCACAGGTCACCGCGTGTGTCGGCGTCGTCGGCAACCACCACGTCGAGGATTTCCAGCAGGTCGGCCATGGTGCGGGCAAAAGGCACCACCACGTCCATGGTCGGGGTCAGCGGCCAGTTGCCACGCACCGAGATCACCCCACGCGAAGGGGTGTAGGCGCACAGGCCGTTGTTCGATGCAGGGCCACGGCCACTGGACCAGGTTTCCTCGGCCAGGCCAAAGGCACTGAAGCTGGCGGCTGTCGCGGTGCCGGCACCGTTGGACGAGCCAGAGGCGAAGGGCGCAGTCAGGTAGGCGGCGTTGTACGGGCTTTCGGCGCGGCCATAGACGCCACGCTGCATGCCACCGTTGGCCATGGGCGGCATGTTGGTCTTGCCCAGGCACACGGCACCGGCGGCGCGCAGGCGCTCAATGGTGAAGGCGTCGCGCTGGGCGACCAGGTCTTTGAAGGCCGGGCTGCCGGAAGCCGCAGTCAGGCCCTTGACCAGGTAGCTGTCCTTGGCTGTGTAGGGGATGCCGTCCAGCGGGCTCAGGGGCTGGCCCTTGGCGCGGCGGGCGTCGGAAGCTTCAGCTTCCTTCAGTGCGTCTGGGTTGCGTACCACCACGGCGTTCAGTGCGGTAGCGGTGTCGGCGCCATCGTAGGCGTCGATGCGCGCCTGGTAGGCCTTGACCAGCTCGACCGCCGTCGTGCGGCCCGACTCGAGTGCGTCGCGCAGCTCGGCAATGGAAACCTCGGTTACCTCGATCATGCGTTCACCAAAAAGTTTTGCAGGTGGGGGCTAGTGCGAGGAGTGTACAAGAAGGCATTGCCGGACGCAGGTTTGCGCAGGGGCAAATGGTTTTATGCAGGCGAGCATTGTCGGGGCCGCGAGGCGGCCCCGAACGGTCAATCCAAGTCGGCCGCCGAGTGCCGTTCTGGTACTTGGCTGGCTTCATCGCCCCAGGTGCGATTGACCCGTGACCCACGTTGCACGGCGGGCCGCTGGGCGATCTCTTCGGCCCAACGCTGCACGTGGGTGTAGTCGTGCACCGCCAGAAACGTTGCTGCGCCATAAAGATTGCCGCGCACCAGCTCGCCATACCAAGGCCACACGGCGATATCGGCGATGCTGTATTCATCGCCGCCCAAGTAACGGCTTTCGGCCAGGCGGCGGTCGAGCACATCCAGTTGGCGCTTGGCTTCCATGGTGAAGCGGTTGATGGCGTATTCGAACTTTTCCGGGGCGTACACGTAGAAGTGGCCAAAGCCGCCGCCCAGGTACGGCGCCGCGCCCATCTGCCAGAACAGCCAGTTCAGGCTTTCGGTACGTGCAGCGGCAGACGTGGGCAATAGCGCACCGAACTTTTCCGCCAGGTACAACAGGATCGAGCCCGACTCGAATACCCGTACCGGTGGCTCGACACTGCGGTCGAGCAGGGCAGGGATCTTCGAGTTGGGGTTGACCTGCACGAAGCCGCTGGAAAACTGGTCACCCTCGCCGATGCGGATCAACCAGGCGTCGTATTCAGCGCCGCTGTGGCCCAGGGCGAGTAACTCTTCAAGGGCTATGTTCACCTTCACGCCATTGGGCGTGGCCAGCGAATACAACTGCAAGGGGTGCTTGCCCACTGGCAGCGCCTTGTCATGGGTCGGGCCGGCTACCGGGCGGTTGATGCTGGCGAACTGGCCACCGGAGGCTGCGTCATTGCGCCAGACCTTGGGTGGGGCGTAAGGGTGCTTGCTCATGCAGGGTGCTCCTTCAAGGTCGCGAAAGGGTCAGGTAAAGCGATTGACCTGCATCTATGCCATGGGTTCTCGGAAAAGCGCAATTGCATTGGGCGCGGGCGTTGCGTGCATGCAGGGTTTCATCCAGTTTTCATCTGCCCTTGGCGTCGGCGGCTCTATGCTGGCGCTATCTCTGACCCTGCACGGAACGGCTGGCGATGAACATCCCTCGCAGCGTGTTGGCGCTGGTCCTGCTCGGCGGCCTGTTGGCCCACGCCCAGGCCGCGCCTTGGGTCGCCGGCCTGCACCACATGACCCTGGCCGACCCTGTCGATGATCGCCCGATGCAAGCGTTGGCGTTTTACCCGGCGACGGGTGTGCCCCATAACATGCGCATCGACGGCTATCCGCTCGACGTCGCCGAAGAGGCGCCGGTGGCCCTGGGGCAGTTCCCTTTACTGGTGCTCTCCCACGGCAATACCGGCAGCCCGCTGGCCTTGCATTACCTGGCCTCCGCGCTGGCACGGCAGGGTTTTGTGGTCGTGGCGGTGGTGCACCCGGGGGACAACGCCCGCGATCACAGTCGCCTGGGTACCTTGAGCAACCTGTATGGCCGGCCGCTGCAAGTCAGCGCCGCGATCACGGCTGCCCGTAACGACGCGCTGCTTGGGCCCTACCTGAATGATGGCAAGGTAGGTGTCATCGGCTATTCGGCCGGGGGCGAAACGGCGCTGATCGTCTCGGGTGCGCAACCCGACCTGGACCGCCTGCGCCAGTACTGCCTTGAGCGCCCCAGCGATGGCGACGCCTGCAAGACTCATGGCGTGCTGATTGCCGACCGCAGCGAGCTGGCACCGAAGGCCGATTCACGGGTGGGCGCGGCGATGCTGATGGCGCCGCTGAGCCTGCTGTTTGGCCGCCATGCGCTGGCCAGTGTGCACATCCCGGTGCTGATCTACAGCGGCGACAGCGACCAACTGGTGGCCGTGGACCGCAATGCCGAAGCGTTGGCGCGCAAACTGCCCGTCACGCCGGATTACCGTCTGCTGGCCGGCGCAGGGCATTTCGTGTTCATGGCGCGCTGCGACGAAGAACAACACGCCCGTATGCCGGCGCTGTGCAAGGATGCCGAAGGCGTTGACCGCCGCCATATTCATCACTCGTTGCAACGCGACACCGCAGCGTTCTTCAGCCAGGCCCTCAGCGCACCGCTACTGGATGAGCGCTCAGCTGCGTCGGCTGCGCCGCGCCAGAAGCAGCGTTAAGCCGACGCCTGCCAGGGCGAGCAGGGCGGCAACGCAGAAGATAGAGGCATAGCCCAGGTGCACTGCCACCGCGCCCATCACCGGGCCGGCGATGGCCAAGGCCATGTCGAAAAACACCGCGTAAGCCCCCAACCCAGCGCCGCGGCTGCTGCTAGGCACCTGCTTGATGGCCTCTACACCCAGTGCCGGGTACACCAGCGACAAGCCGAACCCTGTGAGCCCGGCACCTGCCAACGCCCAAGGCGGCGAGGGTGCCAGCCACAGCAGCCCCAGGCCAATCACCTCGGTGGCCATACACACCACTGCCACGTTGTAGCCGCCAAACCGGTTGACCGCATTGACGAACAACAGCCGCGAAATGATAAAGCACACGCCGAAGGCGCTCAGGCACCAGGCTGCACCGGCCCAGCCACGTTCCAGGTAATAGAGGGTGACGAACGTGGTCAGCGTGCCATAGCCGATCGACGCCAATGTCAGCCCCAGGCCACAGGGCGCAACGCGGCCGAAGGCAGACCAGAAGGGCAGCCGTTCGCCCCGTACCACCACCACGTCCGGGCGTTTGCGCAGCACCAGCATGGCCAGCAGCGCCAGCACCAGCAAGGTTGGCCCCAGCACGCTGAAGTCCAGGCCATCCACCGCCAGCACACCGACCGGGGCACCAATGGCGATGGCGCCGTAAGACGCGATACCGTTCCACGAGATCACCCGGGCGGTGTGCTCCGGCCCAACCTGGCTGATGCCCCAGCTCAAGGTGGCCACGCCGATCAGCCCTTGGGCGATGCCCAGCAGCAGGCGCCCGCCCAGCAATAGCGCCAGGCTCAGTAACGGCACGCTCAGGGTCCAGGCCGACAACAGCGTCAGCACCCCGCAACTGGCAATGCCGAGCAAGCCGAAACGAATCGCTTGCTTGCCGCCCAGCGTGTCCGCCACCCGCCCGGCAAAGGGGCGGCTCAGCAGGGTGGCCAGGTACTGCAGGCCAATCGTTATCCCGGCGACAACCGCGCCGAAGCCCAACTGGTCGTGCACATAGCTGGGCAACACCGCAATCGGCAGGCCGATGCAGAGGAAGGCAATGAACGTGTAGAAGACGATCGACAGGATCTGCAGGGTGATGTTGGAGGTACTGCTGGCGGGGGCGGGCTGTTGCGCGGTCATGGGCTCTTTCGCGGGCGGGCGGTTGGGCGTTGTTTCATCATGGCCGTTGCGCGAAGGAAATGAAAGCAGGCTAACGAATTATTCCGGGTTAATGCCCCATCCATGGGATCCGCCTGGTCAACTCAACGCGACCAGGCGGAGCGCACTACATCAGACCACGACGCCCTGGCTACGCAGGTAGTCGTCATAGGTGCCGCTGAAGTCCACGACACCGTCCGGCGACAGCTCGATGATGCGGGTGGCCAGCGAGGACACGAACTCGCGGTCATGGCTGACGAACAGCAGCGTGCCTGGGTAGTTTTCCAGCGCCAGGTTCAGTGCTTCGATCGATTCCATGTCCAGGTGGTTGGTCGGTTCGTCCATCACCAGCACGTTCGGTTTTTGCAGGATCAGCTTGCCGAACAGCATGCGGCCTTGCTCACCACCGGAAATCACCTTCACCGACTTGAGGATCTCGTCGTTGGAGAACAGCATGCGCCCGAGGGTGCCGCGAATCACCTGCTCACCGGAGGTCCACTGGCCCATCCAGTCGAACAGGCTCAGGTCGTCCTCGAAGTCGTGGGCGTGGTCCTGGGCGTAGTAGCCCACTTCGGCGCTGTCGGTCCACTTCACCGAGCCCGCATCCGGGGTCATTTCGCCAACCAGGGTGCGCAGCAGGGTGGTCTTGCCGATACCGTTGGGGCCGATGATCGCAACGCGCTCGCCAGCTTCGACAGTGATGTCGAAGTTCTTGAACAGAACCTTGTCGTCGAAGGCCTTGGCCATTTTTTCGACCACGACGGCCTGACGGTGCAGCTTCTTGGTCTGCTCGAAGCGGATGAACGGGCTGACCCGGCTCGAGGGTTTGACCTCGGCCAGCTGGATCTTGTCGATCTGCTTGGCGCGCGAGGTGGCCTGCTTGGCCTTGGAGGCGTTGGCCGAGAAGCGGCTGACGAAGGTCTGCAGCTCGGCGATCTGGGCTTTCTTCTTGGCGTTGTCCGACAGCAACTGCTCGCGCGACTGGGTCGCGGCGGTCATGTACTCGTCGTAGTTGCCTGGGAACAGGCGCAGCTCACCGTAGTCCAGGTCGGCCATGTGAGTGCAAACGCTGTTCAGGAAGTGCCGGTCGTGGGAAATGATGATCATGGTGCTGTTGCGCGCCGTGAGGATCGTTTCCAGCCAGCGGATGGTGTTGATGTCCAGGTGGTTGGTCGGTTCGTCGAGCAGCAGCACGTCCGGGTCCGAGAACAACGCCTGGGCCAGCAGCACACGCAGCTTCCAGCCCGGTGCCACTTCGCTCATCGGGCCGAAGTGCTGGTCCAGCGGAATCCCCAGGCCCAGCAGCAGTTCACCGGCGCGCGATTCGGCGGTGTAACCGTCCATCTCGGCGAATTCGGTTTCCAGCTCGGCGACGGCCATGCCGTCTTCCTCGGTCATTTCTGGCAGCGAGTAGATACGATCGCGCTCGGCTTTGACCTTCCACAGCTGGCCGTGGCCCATGATCACCGTATCGATCACGGTGAATTCCTCGTAGGCGAACTGGTCCTGGCGCAGCTTGCCGAGGCGGGTGTTCGGCTCGAGCATGACCTGGCCACCGGACGGCTCCAGGTCGCCGCCGAGGATCTTCATGAAGGTCGACTTACCGCAACCGTTGGCGCCGATGAGGCCGTAGCGGTTGCCGTTGTTGAATTTGACGGAAACGTTTTCAAACAGCGGCTTGGAGCCGAACTGCATGGTGATGTTGGCGGTGGAGATCAAAGGGCTTACCTATCAGTAACTTACGACGCTGGGCTTTCAGCTGATACCGATTTGATACCAATCTTGAGTTTTTCCAGCTCGCTCCAGTCAGAGCTTGAGTTAAGCCAACGGGCATACGTCGACAGCAGCATCTGCACGCTGTGACCTAGCTGTTGGGCGATAAATGCGGGGTTGAGGCCGGACATTAAGCATATTGTCGCATAGGTGTGACGGCAGTTGTATGGGGGACGACGCCTGATCCCCAATTCATTGAGCACAGGCACCCACTGCTTGTGGAGGTCGGACGTCTGTTTCACGTACTCGGCGTTCTTCGATGGCGGGAACAGGAACGGGGTTTCGGTCACCGCCCCCTTACCATCTCTGCGGCGATCCGCGTATTGCCTGGCGAACTGGATAGCCCGTAAGGCCCTATCGTTCAGCAGCACGAAACGGTCCCGGCCGGTTTTCGTCCTTTCCTCCACCTCGCCCAGGGCGACGGTCCTCTTGACGTGCACCGTCTTTCTTCCCATATCGACCACATCCCACCGTACCGCCAATGCCTCCGACAGGCGGAGGCCAGTGAAGAACATGAACTCGAACAGAGCGGCATAGATCAGGCTAGGCCAGTGCTTGTGCTGATACAGCTTGTCGATGATGCTATTGGCTTCCGCCAGGCTGAATGGGTCGATCTCCTTCTTCGACCGCTTCGGCAGTTCGATCAGCTCGGCGGGGTTCTTGACTAGCAGGCCCTCCCGGGTCGCTGCCGCTAGGATCGTCGATAGTCGGGTAATCGCATTGCGCTTCACGTTTGCCGAGGTCCATTCGGTTTCAATGATGACGCGGCGGAGGAGATTGGTCGTGATCAGGTCGACACGGACCATGGCCAGCCGCGGTACCCAGTAGAGGTTCAGGGCGCTTTTGTAGTTGTTGTGCGTACCTTGAGTGATTTCGCGGCTGTCCAGCCAGAGCTGAGCATATTCGCCAAAAGTCGGCTTACCGCCGACCGCAGCTTGCGAGCTTGGGAACAGCTCGGCGTATTTGTCTGGATCAAGCAGCCCGAGCTTGTTGAGGCTGGTTACCTGATCGCGAAGGCTGGATGCAGCCTTGATCCCTTTTTGTGTCGGGGGATAGGGGAGCGTTTCGCATCGACGGATACCGTCCCATGTGAAACGAATGCGGAGGGAGTTGCGGAAGATTTCGACCCCACGGGGTAAACCCATTGGCTTTCCAGCCATTCGTCATACCTCTTTTTGCTGTAAATGATCCGGCCGCCGTGCTTCATCCAGACGCCCGCGGGAATCTTCCCATCCAGGCGTCGGTGTTCTAGGGAGCGTTTAGTGCAGCCGATGAGTTCGGCCATTCGCTGCTCAGTGACCTTGTCTACGTCACTGGTGCTCTCGATATCCATGGGATGGTCTCCACGCCGCCGGTGGCGGCAGGTTGGTAGTCAGGCGGGGATATTCGCTAGCGCCCCATCAGCGATGCTGATGGCTGCCTGGGCGCCGCTGACGTAGGCCGGGTCGAAGCCGCCGGCGTAGTGAATCACTCGCTGGCAGGAATCCAGCTCTTTGCGAACTAGGCGCAGCGCGTGCACCAGGTCTTCCTGCAGGGCGCCCTCGGCTCGGCCGATGTCCCAGAACTCCTGACCCCAATGCCCAGCAGGCGGAGGGTTGCTGTTCTGCTTGCCGAAAGCCATGGCTCCGAGGATTGCGTCACAGAGCAGGCGCTTGTAGATGTTCTCGCCATCTAGGCTCAGGCCGCCGCGACGGCGAAGAGTGCTCACGACCTCGTCGACGTTCAGGCCGCTGTCCTTGAGGACAATGTCGAGCTCCGGTTTGCCGGCGGTGTAGATCACCAGGGCTAACTTGGCATCGGGCCAGAGGTCGGCGGCCAGGCGCTCCAGGCAGTCGTTCGCGGTGTGGTGGAAGCGTTCTGTTGCGGACATAGGTCATCCTCGCCCGCGCATGTCGGCGGGCTTGAGTAGTAGGGGGAGGGGTTACTTGATGCGGTCGAAGAAGTTGCCGCCACGACGCTGATACGAGAGCCCCGACCAGCGGGAAGCGGCGCTGCCGGCCTGACGGATGCATACGGCATCCGCCGCATAGCCCACATGCAGAACTTCGTCGCCGGCGGCGCTGCTGAGCACGATCATGGCTGCGAGCGGTTCGTGCTCGACCTCGTTACCCTCGATGTGCTGGGCGATGGTCCGAAACCAATCGGCCAGCCTCTTGCGCTCGGCTTGGTTGGCCGCAACCTGGTTGTTGTGCACTCGGCGGGTGGTGGGGAACTGGAAAACTTCGGCTGTCATCTCGCCCCCCTGTAGATCAGGTAGGCCATGTACATCAGGGGCAGAATCATGGGCGCACCTCCGTGCCGGCGTCGCGGTCCTTCACCGAGAAGAGCTGATAGCCTTTGGGTGTGTTTTCCGGCGAACGGGCCGCTTCGACTACGGCCTTGATGTCGTCGGTCTCGAGATCATCCGAGTTTACGAAGAACGTGCGCCTGCCAGCCCTTGGGTTCGGATGCATGGCCATGGCAGGCGAAAATCCGATCACGCGGTATTCCATAATGAACACGGTCACGGCATCAGCTCCTTCGGCACCTGGACGGTATCGCCGAGCTTAGCTGCGACGATGGCGCGGCAAGCGGCGATTAGGTGGGTCAAGCCGTCCGCATCGCCTGTGGTGTCATCTAGCCCGGTGACGGCAAAGAATGAATCGGAGTACAGGCCAAAGCCGATGCGGTACTTCTGGACCAGCAGTCCGCCAAGCGCCCAGTCCTCCCAGGGGTTGTAGCGCTTGCTGTGCTCAATGACTTCGCCACGATAGGTTACGAACACGCGCCACCCGTTGCCGTAGATCGGAGCCTCCAGGTCGAGCTCCAGCCCCTCTGCCTTGCCCACGGCCCACCCCAGCGCCTCGCCGGCCAAGTCTGCCGTCTTCACTTCGATCAGCTCGGTCATGCGCGTCGCTCCTTCTGCTGCTCGGCCTCAATCTGTTTGTAGAGGGCGTCCACCCGCTTCTGCTTGCGGTTGATTGCCTCGGAGCGGCTCAGGTGTTCACGAAGTGCCTTGTCATATGGCTCGATCTTCTCGACCAGTCGAAGCCGTTCATTCGGATCTGTTGATGCGTTGAACTGCTTGGCCAGTTGATCGCGCTCGCCAAAGTCCAGGTGGTCAAGCGCTCGATTTTCCTTCTCCATTTCGGCAATGACGTCTGCCGATTGCCGCTTCCAGCGCAGGTACAGCACTTCGCTTTTCTTGGGCTTCATGAAGAAATGCTGAGACCGGATCCACTCAACCAAGTCTTCTTTGGTCATCTCGTCGAGCACGTCTTTGCGCGCGGCTTTGCTCACAGCTGATACCTCTCATCAATCCAGCGCCCAGGCGCCAGAGCGGGTGTAGGTTCGGGTTGGGTTTCGTGCGGGGAGAGCTGGCGCTCGTGATGGGTAACGCACGGCGCCGCCTGCTCGTCCTTGTGCTGGCTCATCCAAGAAGCGCCGATCAGTGCGCCGATGGCGCCGTATGTGAGAACTTCAATCAGCCAGCCGATCATGGCTGCACCTCGGCGTTGTAGCGCTTGTAGCCCTCGCCGAACTCCCAGCAGTAGGTCGCCGGCCATGCGCCTGGCGTGCCTTCCTCGACGAACACGTATCGGTGCGTAAACTCGCCCGAGCGATCAGGCACCGTCTTGCACCATTTGTGCTGCGGGCCGCCCAAGAACCAACCCGGGCATTCCTTCACGGCTTCAGCCATGAACACATCAAGGTCGTGATGGCCCTTGCTCATTGCGATGTAGGGGTTGCTGCCGACGCTCTGAACGTCCAGCGGATACTGTTTCAGCCTCATGGTTTCACCTCGCGGCGCGCCCACTGCACATGCGGGCCGTCTTCCGTGTCGAAGATGCCCATCAGGAACCACTCCGGGCCAGGCGATTCAGGCTCCCAGCCGTTGCAGTGGCCGGCGCCGTCGAAGTACGGGTGCTCAACCAAATCTGAATCCATATCCCAGGTTTTCAGCTCCAGGCCTTGCTCAGCTGCCCAGGCCTTGAAGGGAGCCGGGTCTTCCGTTCCGCCAAAGTCAGGGATGCCTGGATTGCACCACCACCCTTTTTCGTCGCGCGCAACAGGGGCCGGCTGGATCAATTGCTTTTCTTCAGGCATGACTTCGTCCTTGGCCGCCATATCGCGGCAGTTAGTTGTACAAAATATTGATTTTGTAGAGGTTATTGGGCCGGTGGTCCGATTCAGCTCACAGTTCGGCCTTTACCGGTTGTGCACTGGTACCGCTTCGCTATGGTGGTCTTTGGCCCTAAACAAAAAGACATCAGTCCTAGGAGGCGGCATGCGCATGCGCGGCGACGTTTATTGGCAGTGGTCGGACCCAACCCTGCACCACCGGGACCATGACGAAACTCTCGATGACGGTACGTTTATCGATGTGCAGGTCCGGCTGTCTCGCACGGGCAACACGCAGATGTTCATCGGCGTCTATGCGGCCGCTGGCGCTGCGATCCACGAGGAAGCTTTCGACTCCAGGCCAGGCGAATCGATGACCAGGGCATTGGCCTGGGGTGTAGGGCGTGCCCGCCGGATTGCCACCGAAGGCCTGGCTGCAACGGACAAGATTGCGGCCTGCTCGAAATAGAGGGGAGAGGGGTTACCGCTGGATGGAGTACAAATGTGCTCTACAGCGCAAGTTCAGTCTGTGGTTCGCGTTGCCAGATCGGTGAACTGGTGTGGGCCTCAATGCGATCAGCGATCACGCCGGCGCGCTGGCCGGCGGAGGGCGGTGTGTACATGCCGAATCGGCTGATGCTGCCACCATTCACCGCGGCGTTTGTGCTGTCAGCGGATGCCAGGGGCAGGCTTTGGAAGATCGCCGGGTCAAGCATTCGCAGGCCGTGCAGGCGGCAGATTGGGCGACCCTGGTCGTCGCAGATCGCATCCATCGCTGAGCCCATCCGCTTCCACCAAGCGCCGGTACCGGGTGATCGCCACTGCCCGGAACTGCCCAGGGCGACAGTTCGCCATGCCTTTGCCAGGCGCTCCAGCCGCTCGATCGACTCATGCATGTGCCAGACCGGCACGCCCGGCAGGTGGCCAGGCCATTGCTCGAGCAAGCGGTCGTTGGCTTCTTCGTCTCCGTCGATCACATCAGGGATCAATGCCCAGTCGAAGCCAGGGTGCCGGTGCCAGTCATCCACCCAGCGCATGTAGCCGTGAACGTCCACCTGGCCGCCTTTCTTCCAGACCGTAAACGCTCCGTTGTCGAAGACGAAGGACTGGCAGGCATCGGCGACGATGCCCATGTCGTCTTGGCGCGGGAACGGCACCAAGGCGTGCCGGCCGGCCAGCAGTCTTGCCGCATCCTGCCGCGTTCCGCCAATGGGCGTGCCGTGGTAATGGATCATCCGCTAAGCCTCGATGTTTTCAAATCGACCGGCGCGCTCGGCTCTGCGCTGGCGGATAGGGCGGCGTCTATGCTCGATCCCCATTCGCGTAGCAACTGTTCAGTAGGCATGACGCACCCATTGCAATGGTCGGCTATTTCACGCAGCAACTCCTCATGCTTGGCCAACTGGGCGCGCAGCTCAGCTATAACTGCGGCCTTCGTGTCGCGATCAGCCTCTGCGTCACGCCTCAAGCGCCACTGCTCGGCACGCTCGTTTTCGATACGCTCAACCTCGCCAGGATCGGCGGGCCGGAATACTGGGAAAGGCCCCTCATACAGATCAGGGTTTAGCCTCGCATCTCTTCGCGCAAGGCCTAGAGTGCCGGCAAGACTGCCCTTCAGGGTCTTGGCCATCCACGCCACCGGCTCGCCCTGGTGCTGCTCGTCAGGCTCGATGCCGGACATCGGCCCCAGGCCAATGATAGGCAGCCCAGTCGCCGCCGAATCCCGTTCTGCCTCTTCTTTGGTCCACCAGAAGGCAGTACCAACCATCCAGGCTATTGGCTCGGGGTGGGGCTGCGGGGCTCGCGCAGATGCAAGGTGATGCCAGCTATTTACTTCGAACTCTGCCGGGCGCAGGCCGAGGCGGGTGCCGCCCTCCATTACCGCTGTGACAGCGCCGTGGCTATTCGTCCACACGGGATAGGTTTGACCTGCCTTCGCAACTGGCGCATCGCCCTTGATGTAGGCGAGCCCGATGCCAGGCATAGGGTCGGAGGTGACGGTCTTCAGCATCCGGACCGTGCGCGGCACCCGATTTCCGAACGGGTAGCTGCCGCTGCGCTTATGGAGTGCAGGGCAATCGATTTGCTTTTCTGTGGGCATGAGAGATTCTCTGGCGCATGCTAAAGTGCCACCACTTACCAACGGAGGGTTAGAGATGGTCCATGTGGTTGAAGTTATTGCAGAGCTGAAGGCTGACGGATTCATTAACGTCGGACGTGGAACTCAAGGGCGCGTAATTCGTGCGGTTGGCGAAAAGCAGTTCGCGATCGAGGTTGATGACGTGGTGAAGGGGGTGGGCTTACCATCTGGTCTTTTTGAAACCCAAGAGGAAGCAAAAGCAGTTCTGCTCCAATTCTGGGAGGAGTGCAACGAAGCTCTTATGAATGAAATTTCGTGGACTAAGCTTCGCTAGGTTTTCCGAGATATGTAAGCCTCTCTCGCAGGGGAGGCGTTATCGTTGAATAGGGGAGGGGGCTTCCGGGGTTGTCACCAGTACAGAAACTAATGGCTATTTGCCGTGCTTTTGGTATCTAGACAGAAGAGCCTGAGGAAGCTGAACTAGACCTTTAGAAGTGTTCATTGTTATAGCTCAGGGAGCTCGTGCATGTCAGAAACTCAAACAAATATTCTGGAAGAGTATTCTAAAAGCCGGGACGTATATATGTCGTATGCCCGAACATTGACTGCTTTGCTTGAGCGATTGCTTGCAGTGAATTCCGTGCCGGTACATTCAATAAATTTTCGATGTAAAACTGTTGAGAGCCTTGCTGGCAAGGTGGCAAGGAAAGAGAAGTACAAGCATCTTCATGAAATTACGGATCTTGCTGGGGTTCGAATAATTACATTGTTTTCGTCCGATGTTGATGTTGTGGCTGAGCTTGTTGAGAGAGAGTTTGTTGTCGATCGTGTTAATTCAATTGATAAGAGGGTGGCTCTTGATCCTGATAGGTTCGGGTATCTATCTTTGCACTATGTTATTTCTCTGAATCAGTCTAGGGGTGAGCTTCAAGAGTACAGTGGGTTTGCGCCTCTCAAGCTGGAGTTGCAGATCCGCTCTATCCTTCAGCATACTTGGGCGGAAATTGAACATGACATAGGGTATAAAAGTGTTGCCGAAGTCCCTAAACAGATTCGCAGGCGTTTCTCGCGATTGGCGGGATTGCTGGAGCTTGCGGACCAAGAGTTTACTGGTATCCGCAGAGAGCTTGATGAGTACGCAGTTGAGGTGGATGATAATATACAGGAGCGGGCGGAAGAAATTCTACTTGATAAAGTGTCACTTCAAACATTTGTGGGATCCAATCAGCTTTGTGTGGAGTTAGATGGTTTAGTCGCGAAGATGCGCAATGCGAGGCAGCAAGAAACTCTTGTCAACGCGTCTCTACTTCTTGGGATGGAACTGGTTGGGGTGAAGACACTGGGTGCCGTTGAGAAAAACCTTGAGCTGTATAGGGGGGATATAATTCGGCGCGCTGAGGATGTTGCAGTTAATTCATCACCAGTAAAGCATGTTCAATACGGTATTTGCCTGTTTTTCTTGGTGCAAGTGATGGTAGCCAAAACGAAGGATCGGGGTCTTATTGATAAGTATGTCTTAGACAATGAGTGGGGGCAGCGTTTCGCTGATTATTTGATGGCTTTTTGATTTTCGAGCACACCGATGCGCTGGCTTGAGTGGTCCATGGTCACGCCGGGGTTCCGTTGACGATAATACAGTGCCGACCCAGGCACGCCGTGAATGCTAAACCTAGTCGCAGTTGTAGTTGCTCATGGCTTTCTCCATGCATTGTCCCGCTCACCATGGAGGGATGCGATCATGGAGGGATGCGATGTAGTGGCTTTTTGATAGAAGATAGGTTACATAGCGTTCACACATCCATTAGAGAAACCGTATGAAGTCAGAAGCCTCCTCTCTGGAAAGTCCTACATTGGAACTTGAAGCCAATCCCAAATTTTTTGCGACTAAGGACCATGGTGAGCTTGTCCGTAATGTACGCATCAAGTTAGGGGAGCAGATGACATTTTCCAAAGATGGGTTGGCACCGAAGGATCTCTTCGTTCTGGAAGGTATCCATATTTTTACCCAGGCAGTAGAGAATTCTCCGTCCGTGTTTGATGAGAGTTGTGCTTTCAATATCGAGAATATTGGTTCGCAATTGATGTCCAGGCTTGGAAGTGTGACTGAGCTGGACTACGCAAGTCGGGAGGAAGTATTCGCGATGTGTTACAGGTTTCTAATCGAGCTCCAGTTGTCAGTCTCCGTCCAGCTTTCTTCAGATTTGCATAAGGTCCTGCATGGAGTGCGTGATTTCGAATGGTCCGGTATGGCTGGTCTACAACTTCAATATGCTGAGCATCAGATGCTTATTGGGGTGGTTAAGAAATTTATACATCATCCAGGGATCTCTAGGCTTCGTGATCTTCCTGAAACCATCGAGCGTAGTGAAAAAGAGCGAGTTGCTTTAGAAGAGCAGATAAGCGGCAGAGAGTCGCGCATCGAAGCGCTAAATAAAAACCTACAAAAATATGAGTCTGCATTCAATTTTGTCGCATTGTACGACGGGTTTAAAGGTTTGCGAGGTCAGAAACGTCGCGAAAGCCTAATGGGCCTTTGCTGGATGGTGGTGCTGGGGGGGGTCATGATGGTCCCCTTTATCGGTAAATTGTATTTGGCATTCAAGCCCGTGGCAGGTGTTCAGGTCGATATATATACCTATATGTCATTGATTGGTTTGGAGTTGGTCTTGCTATTTTTGTTTAGAGTAGCACTTCATGGTTACCGAGCGGTTAAGGCGCAGCTGATACAAATCGATTTGCGGATGGCGCTGTGTCAGTTTATTCAAGGGTATGTGGAATATGCTGCACAGGTCCGAAAGAGTGACTCTCAGCTTCTTGAAAGATTTGAGCAGCTTATTTTTAGCGGTATTGTCACTAGCGAAGGCGCCATCCCCTCCACCTTTGATGGTTTTGAGCAGTTGGCAAGTTTGATATCCAAGATCAAGGATGCTAAATGATCATTCGGAGGCTGAGCGCCTTAGCTGTTGGACTAGCTGAGTGGGCAGGTTCTTGATTGTTAGGCTGGCGCTGGCCTGGTCGAACTCGACTCGCTCCCCAAGCAGGTGCGCTTCGAAGCTGATCGACATGCCTTCGGCCCGTCCGGTATAGCGGCGATACTGGTTGAGGGTTCGCTTGTCGGCGGCGAAGCTCTCGGCCATTCCGTAGTCGCCTGCCTGGATAAACTCGGCGAAGGTCTTTGGCCTTTCTTCGTCCAGCACCTCGGAAAGCTCGTCCAGGCAGACCGGCTCGCCAAGCTTGTCTTGCGCCTGGGCATATGCCACCAGGTGTTGGCTCTTCTCGCTGGCAGTGTCGTCGGACATGTCTTCGGCCTTCACGAAGTCGGCGAACGCCTTGAGCAGGGTTCGCGTTTCGCTTGGGCTGTCGATGCCTTCTTGGCAACCGATGAAGTCTCGGAAGTAGTCCGAGGCTTTGCGGCCGTTCTTGCTCTTGATGAACGATATGTACTGGCGCGATGCTGGGTTGTTTTTCCATTCGCTCAGGTTGATGCGGGCTGCTAAGTGCAGCGCGCTGGTATCCAGGTGGTTCGATACCGACAGGGTTAGGTCATCGGCAACCGAGATCGTCTCGACCTGACGCAGGATGGCGATCGTCAGGTAGTCGGTCAGCCCTTGCTGATACAGGGCGAACAGAACATGGCCGCCTGCCAGGTTTGATTCCTCCATGAGTCGCGTCAGGTGCTCCACTGCGGTGCGGGTGAAGTCGATGAACTGCATGTCGCCGCTGACGACCTTGGCCAGCCACCCGCTGAGAGGGTAGGCGCCGGATTCGCTGTGGAAGAATCCCCAGGCCTTGCCGGTCTTAGCGTTGTAGCCATCGTTTACGTCGTTCACCAGATTCTCGATGGCACCGCTTTCCGGCAGGCTGGCGCTGGCCATGTGCAGGGCCGCTGGGCTGCCGTCCGGCTTCTTGTCGATGAAGTGCATCACTGCGTGGTGAATGGGCATGGGTGTTCCTCCGTGGCCGTTTGGCGGCATGGTGGCAATTTGGTTTGTGATGGGGTATTACGGGTGCATAGGAAGGGGGATCGAGGGTGTCCAAATGAAACTGCTGAAAGAACTATTTAAAACTCCTGAGGTATTGGAGTTGGCTTCAGAACTCATCGAGCTCACGGCAGAGCTCGTGGAAGGCGCCTATATGGAGAAGGGGCATTCACTCCCTTCAACTTATTCGGGGGTCGTTCCGTATGGGCGAATCAAGAATGGAGGTGGACACGATCATCGCTACAACAAGGGCGAAGATAGAACTCCTGCCCAGAAGGAGGCGGATAAAAATCGACGCACTTGAAAGGTCTCCTTTCTCCATGGTCGCTACGGCTTAGGCCGCTTGGCGGCAGATTGATGTGCAGCTGGCGCCGGCCGTGCCGGACGCGCGCGGTTATGCGTTTCATGCTGTGTTGGCTTCTCGCTTTTCGGCGGTGGTCGGGAAGTTGATCTCGAACTCACGCAGCAGCCGCTTTAGCTGCTTGTCGGAGATCTTCATCAGGCGCACCACCTGATATCTGGTCATGCAGAGGTTGCGGTAGGCGATGATCTGATCCGCTTTGTCCCTGTCGGCCGCCGGGTCGCAGAGCTTCTTGCCCAGGTTGCCCTTGCCGCGCCTTGGATCTCGCTTGAATTTGAATTGGCCGTCCAAGGCGTAACGGCTCAGGCAGCTCAATGACAGGCCGGTGTATGCAGCGGCTTCGGCATAAGTCATGAGCTTCGCCAGCTCACGGACCTCTTCAATGCGCATCTGGCGTCTTTCAGTGCGGGTATTCAGCGGAGCGGCTTGCGCTCGTGCCGGCTCAAGATCACGGTGCGCGCGCCGCGGCACATAGCCTTTGGTCGGCAAGCTCTGCACATGGCCGCCGTCGAGAAAGAAGCTGTCAATGCTCGCATTGAGCTGGGCTAGCACTGCACTGCGCTGGTCTTGATTTGGGCTGCCGATCATTGAAGTCCGCCTCCCTTGCTCGCCGCACCTGCCTCCATCGCGTTAACAAAGCGCATGACGGCCCGATAGGTGAAGGCGTAGCCCTGAACGGCGCCAGTGGAGATCTCCACCACATCCCATTTTCCGTCCTTGCCCGATGCCTGGTACCGCGGTGCGGGCTGGTTGACCTTGGCGTGCGCCTCGGCCCTCACTGACTTACTGCGCTCGAGCAAGGCCGCGAGCACGGCAAGCTTCTGCTCGAAAGCAGGGTGCATTGCTGTCTGCATGGGATGATCCTCGGTAGGGTCAGGCGTGGTACTCGAAGGCCTCGGCCTTGCGAACGATTCGAACTTGTGCGGTGCGGCGCTCCGGCGCGCGACGATCGCGGCGCATGGGGTCGCTGTCGTTGATCACCGCATGCATTGCGATGAGGCCGGCGAGGGCGATGCAAAGCGGGCTGATGATCTGTTGACGCATGGCCTTGGTGACCGCCTCGATGCGTCGGCCAGCTTCCAACTTGAACAGTGCGGCCTCGATTCGGTTGGCCACTGTGCCAGGGCTGACCGCCATCTGGCGGGCGATTTCTTTGGTGGTGAGGCCTTGGGCCACCCACAGCAATGCTTCGAGCTCACGGGGAGCCAGCGCCTTGCCGAGCTGGCCAATCCATGACCCGCAAGTGATCGTTTCCATGAAGAGTCCTCGGTGGGCTGCATTGGTCGTGACGCTCGCTGCCGTCTACCTCCCGGACCAGGGGAGGGCGAACGTCACGACCAATGCAGTCGATAAGGTTGATGGCGGTGATGCTTAAGTGGCGTAAGGCGCACCACGGTGAGCTTTACGGAATTGGTGCCCCGGCCTCGCTGCTGGCGACAGGCCGGGGATGCTGCATCAGCGGTGATTCGTCGTTTCGGGTGGGCTACCGGGCTCTCCGGCCAATGCGCGGTGACATCGACGCCACAACTTGCCGCTGCCTGTCAGGGTTACGGGTGCAGCCTTCAGGCTTTCTGCACCTCACGGGTGAATCGCTACCTACTTCATGGCCAGGGTTCTCCTCTGTCCGTGGTTAATGGTTTGCCACCAAGATCCGAGGTCGATACGGCGTCGCTTAGGGAGGCTCCTGCCTATGAGCGTGCTAGCTACCTTTCCCACCTGGTGGTGTGTTGCGTCTGGTTGTGTAAAGAGCGGTGGCTGCCGTAGCTGCCTGCCGATGAAGCTCGGCGTTGAGTGAATTTAAGCAATCTGAAATTCATAGGTCAAGCATGCTGAATAAATATTTTCAGCAATCTGAAATTGGTAGGCAACAAAAAGCCCGCACGGGGCGGGCTGGTTCTTCAAATCTCGCTGAATTCTCGCCATCCAATACGGATCACCCCTGACTCCAGGTGCTCGACTCGAATACCCGTTGTCTGCTCCAGGTCGCTGAGGATCCTGGCCCAATCCGCAGTCGACTCATCTGGCGCCGGCGTGAGTTCAATAAACTGGCGCTTCTGCACATGAGGCGAAGCAACGGCCTGTTGGATTCGATATCCAAGGCGCTCATATGAGCGGGAGGGCGATTGCGAGAACGCGAGCGGTAACATCTTTGAAACTCCTTGTACTGTATGTGCATACAGTTATCCTGAGTCGCTCAGTTTTTCAAGTCTTTCGATGATCAGCTCACCCCAACCTGCAAAAAATTGGCGCATATCGGTTCGTGCAGGCATAAAAAAGCCCAGCTCAAGGCCGGGCTTTCGTCGATCAAATTCCTTAGAGCTTCATCATTGCGCGAACGACTACGCCAACGATGCGACAACCTTCCGCACACATCTCAATTGGATATGCAGGGTTCAGAGGCTTGAGAAATCTCCTGCCTCCATCCTCGACCAGCTTCTTGAAGGTGGCTTCATTGCTGTCAGCGAGCTTGGCCACGACCAGCTTGCCTGGAATTGCATCTGCTTCGGTGTCCACTAGGATCATCATCCCTTCGGTGATGCTGGTTCCTACCGGAGAAGTCATGGAATCGCCTTTGACCTCCAGCCAAAATGCAACACCCTTTGAGTCGTAGTCGGATACTTCATACCGATCCGAAAACCCCGGGGGGAAAGGCTCAACAGCTTCAGCCCAGGCTCCTGCGGCCACCCAGCTGATCACCGGGTATCGAAATGACATCTTTGGCTGCGGGATGGCCTCAACGTTGCTTTCCTCGACCTCAGGCCCCTCACCGATGGCCAGCCATTCAGCGCGGAACCCAGTCGCTTTAGCGAGGGCATACAGATTCTCGGGCCTGAGGCTTTTGCTCTCTCCAGAGATCCATTGGGTAACGGCTGAGTTTGCGACGCCGCAAGCGGCCGCAATTTCGCCCTTCTTCATGCCGCTGACCGCAATGGCCTTGGCTATTCGCTCGTGTCTTTCCATGCGATGAGTTTAAGTTAACTGAATTTAAGTATGCAGTTCGCTGAATGGTCTCGTTGACTATGCGTCTTCAGCATGCTGAAATTCACGAACGCACCATCGAGGAAGCGCAATGAAGACGCGTGACGCCGCTAAACATTTCGGCAGCAAGAAGAAGCTCGCCGACGCGCTGGGTATCCAGCCCAGCGCAGTAACCATGTGGGGTGAGGTCGTTCCGATCTCTCGCCAGTACCAACTCCAAATTCTCTCGGGCGGAGCACTCATGGCAGATGCCAAATCATCACCCGAAGAGTGCGGTAAGTCTGACAAGGCTGGCGTTGCGCCAGTAGATGACCGAAACACCTGCGAATCCATCCAGTAGCGGAATCGCAGGCGAAAAAAAACCGCCTGGCAGGGCGGCTTTCTCTACAGCAAGTAACGAGGTTGATTATGCACTCAGCAACGGATGCTAGCAACACCGCACCATTGTTCGCTTCACACCTGAAATCCTTCCACCAATCCGCCGCACTCAATGCCGCGCGAATGATTCGCCTCCAGTACGCAGCCACCTCGAAAGCTGCGCTCCGCCGGGAGTGCGTCGAGCATCTGCGGGCATCGCTGTGCGGAGGTGGCGCGTGAGCACCGTCACCCCAATCCAATCGAAAAGCGGATTCACCCGTATGGACAACGACCTGTACGAGGCCCTGATCGGGGCTGAGCTGTCAGGCCGCGAGCTTCGTGTCGCCCTGGCAATCCACCGTCAAACCGCTGGCTACAACCAAGAGAGCGCTTGCATCGCGGCGTCGTACATCGCCCAAATGTCCGGCATTCGTCGTGAGGACGTATCCCGCGCAATATCCGAGCTGCTTCGCCAAGGCGTGATTCATCGCGAAGGCGGGAGCCGCAGCCCGATCGGTTTTGCTCCAGTCGGCGAGTGGAAGATCGACAAGAAAAACACTCACCCGAACAAGCCAAAAGAAGTGCCACAGTGTGGCGTTTCTGACACGTCCAATGTGGCGTTCTTACCACACAATAAAGACAGAAATACAAATACTACTCCTGACGGAGTAGTCGGCGACGGCAAGGGTCAGCCAGCCAAGGCAAAACCTGTTCGCCCGAAACCAGCGATGGGGTCTTGCCCGTACCAGGCCATTGTCGACCTGTACCACAAGGCGCTGCCAGCGCTGCCAGCCGTGGCAATCCTCAACGAAAACCGTAAGCGAACCCTCCAGGCCCGCTGGCGGGAAAGCGATGTGCATCGCGATCTCGGCTTCTGGGCTGATTACTTCTTCCAGGTCAGCACCTCTGATTTTCTGATGGGCAAGGTCGAAGGCCGGAATGGCTCGAAGTCGTTCCGTGCGACCTTCGACTGGCTGATCGCCCCGTCCAACTTCGTGAAGGTGGTGGAGGGCAACTACCATGCGTGAACCCTACAACGTTGATGCCGAGCACGGCCTGTTGGGCGCCATGCTGCAGCGCCCTGAACTGATCGACACCCTGTCCGACGACCTTACCCCAGAGTCATTTTACTTCGCCGAGAACGCCGAAGTGTTCCGGGGGATCATGGCGATGCGCGCTGCTGGCAAAGCCGTGGATATGTTGACCGTGGCCGACTACATCGGCGTTTTGGACAATGGCGACCGTGCCCTGGGCCACTGCGCGTCCCTGGTCCACAACACGCCGAGCGTAGCAAGCGCCGGTACTTACGCCGTTATCGTCCGTGAGCGGGCCATCGAGCGCGCCCTGTACGCACTTAGCGACCGTACCCTGGAGATCGTGCAGGGTAGCGGTGATATTCAGGACAAGATCGCGGCCGTGCAGGCGGCGGCCATGGGCATCGACGCTGGCGGTGATGGTGATGAGGTCGTGAAGGCTGCCGACCTGATGGCCGACCAACTGGAGGTGTGGCAGGAACGTCACGACCGGCTGTCACGCGGCGAGACGCTGATTGGCCTGTCGACCGGCTTGTCCGATCTGGACCAGAAGCTGGGCGGCCTGCAGCCCGAGCAGCTGATCATCGTGGCGGGTCGCCCGGCCATGGGCAAAACCACCCTGGCCATGGGCTTCGTGCTGGACGCGGTGGTGCGCCAGAAGAAGTCCGGCCTGGTCATCAGTCTGGAGATGAGCAAAGTCCAGTTGATAGACCGCGCCGTCGCCGCCGAAGGCCGTGTCCCGCTCAACTTGATCAAGAATGGGTCTGCCTGTGAGTCGCATGGCGCTGAGCTCTGTGCTGCAGCGGCCAAGCTGAAGCACGCCAACCTCTTCATCGCCGACCGCGCCGCCGCCACTGTCGGCCGTATCCGTTCGCTGGCTCGCCGGCACAAGATGCGGTACGGCCTGGACATTCTGATGATCGACTACCTGCAGCTGATGGACGGCGAGGGCGGCAACCGTACTGAAGCGGTCAGCAGCATCAGTCGTGGCTGCAAGCTGCTGGCCCGCGAGCTGGGCATTCCAGTCGTGCTGCTGAGTCAGCTCTCCCGCAAGTGCGAGGAACGCCCGAACAAACGCCCGGTGAACTCGGACCTTCGAGAGTCGGGCGCCATCGAGCAAGACGCCGACGTGATCCTCTTCGTGTACCGCGACGAGGTCTACCACGAAAACAGCGAGTTCAAGGGCGTCGCTGAGATCATTGTCGGCAAGGGCCGCGACATCGAAACCGGCATCGTCCGCGCAGCCTTCCTCGGCCAATACAACCGATTCGAAACCCTCTCGGCCAGCTGGCAGCCGCCGGCCAAGGCCCCAAGCCAATCCGAGCGGCCATTGTCGGCCCGCTACGCACGCAAGGAAGTCGCATGACAGCACCCGCCCTTCGCCCGTTCAAGGCCAAAGCGGCTCGCGCCAAGCCCGTCGACCGGGAAGGGCAGGAGCAGGCCGCGCTGATGAAAGAGCTCCAGTTGCGCTACCCGCAGGCGTACAAGCTGATCTACCACGTGCCGAACGGCGGGCACCGAATCAAGGCCGTGGCTGCCAAGCTCAAGGGGCAGGGCGTCAAGGCTGGCGTGCCCGACCTGGTGCTGCCGATGGCCCGCGGCGGGTATTTCGGCCTGTACATCGAGTTCAAGGCCATGCCGCCGTTCGATGCGCCGGTGTCACCCAGCCAGGACGCCTACCTGCATGCGCTCGGTGACCAGGGTTACTTGGCCATCGTGTGCCGCGGCAACATCGACGCCGTCGAAGCCATCCGGGCCTATCTGCTGCAGCCCGCCACGGTGGCCGCATGAGCGCGACCCGTGAAGTGAAGCTGAGCGAGGCCGAAGTGCGCCGCCAGGCCGCCGACAAGTCGGTGCGCGACTTGCGCGACCCGCGTCACCCGGGCCTGTACCTGCGCTTCTGGAGCAACCGCGAGCGCGGCACTTGGCATTTGGTACGTGGCAAGAAGTGGGTACCGATCGCTCGCTGGCCTGACTTGGGCGTGGCGGCGGTGCTGGCCGAGCTGCCCGCGCTTCGTCAGCGCCTGATGCGCAGCCCGGCCACCGCGCCGGTTGCCTCGGGCATGGCCAACGTGGGTCAGCTGCTCGACTGGTACGGTAACCGCATGGCTCGCGACCGCTCGTTGTCGGCGAAGCGCAAGGCCGGCGCCCGTTCCGCCATCGCCCAGCACCTGAAGCCGCGGCTCGATGACCTGGCCCTGGCCGAGGTGACTGCCGACGCGCTGGACAAGCAGCTGATGTGGCCGTGCCAGGCCGAGTTGTCGCTGTCCTATCTGCGGCAGATGTTCGCGCTGCTGCTGACCGCCTTCCGCCAGGCGCAGCAGCTTGGCCTGATCGACCGCAACCCGATGGCGGGGATGCGCTTCAACGACTTCACCAAGGCCAAGATCATGCCCAAGGCTGCCCGCCTGCGTGATGTGCAACTGCCCGAACTGATGCAGCAGCTGGCCCAGGCCTTCGACGCGGCCCCGGGTGACGCCATGCTGGCCCTGATGATGCTGGCCCACGGCACCCGTATCGGTGAGACCCGAATGGCGCGCTGGAGTGAGATCTCGCTGGCAGCGGCCGAGTGGTTCATCCCGGCAGCGAACACCAAGACCCGCACCGAGCACCGACTGCCACTGACTGCCCAGGTCGAGGCGCTGCTGGTGCGGTACCGGGCAATTCAGCAGGGTCAGGGCTACGAGGGTGTGTACCTGTTCCCAAACCGTCGCGGCCTGTCGCTGAGCGAGACCCAGGCCAGTGCCGTGTTCACCCGCCTGGGGCAGGGCGAGTGGACCAGCCACGACCTGCGCAAGGTGTCCCGCAGCACTTGGACTGACCTCGGTATCGACGGGCACATCGGCGAGATGCTGCTAAACCACACGCTGGGCAAGATCGCCAGCACCTACATCCACACCCAAGCCATGCAGCAGCGCCGGGTTGCCCTGGAGAAGTGGCATGCGTGGCTTGATCAGGTTGGCTTCGTGGCCATCCACCGCCTTACCAAGGCCTTATCTGAAAATTCGCAGAATTCGCCGCAGGCCACAGCAGGCGTAGCGTCGAGCGACCTTACCGCATTTGTAATTAGCGAGGATTCGAAATGCTGATTGAGCTCTGCAAGCGCACGCGCCTCGCCGTCAATCCTGACGATGTCAGCTCAGTGTTCTTGGTGAGCAGCAACGGCTATCGGGAGCTGGAGGTGAAGATGCGTACTGGTGACGCGTACCGGGTTCGCCACCAGCCCGAGTGCCTGGATGGCGACGATATCTACCAGGTGCACAAGCAACTGATGGAGGCCCAATGAGGAAGACTCACGGCCCAGCCTTCAAGAAGGCCGTGATCGAGTTGGGCAAGTGCCCTTTGTGCCGTGGGAGAGCGGTCACTCAGGGCCTGTTTCACGAACTGCCATGCGACCACTGCAACGCCTCGGGCTGGGTAGCGGCTGCAACTGGCGAGGCCCTGGCCCTGGATGAACTGGTGACCCAGCTCAGCCTGAAGCTGCAGGCCGCGACACGGCAGGTCGAGCAGTTGAAGAACCCTCAGGCATCCGGGCCTGAGGCTACATATCAGGGAAGCAACCGGCGCGGCGCTGGCGGCACCAACTACACCGGCGATTGAGGGGGAAGGACCATGATTTACAGCAGCGTTTCGGGTGCAGTAGTTGCCGCTCTGGCGGCGGGCGAGAAGGGATCGGCGAAGGCCCAGGCCTGGCAGAAGCTGTACAAGTCGGCAGAGGAGGAGGGCGGCTGTCTGGCCTCATTGGGCCGCCGATCGGGCGGCATCGATCGTACGCAGATCGATTACTGGCTGTCTGCCCGCCTGCACCACATGCTCAAGGGTAGGCACTGGGATGCACTGGTCGCCAAGTACAGCACCAACAAAGCGAAGAAGGTTCAGGCGATCACGCTGATCCGGCCACTCATCGCGAGCCCTGCGCCGACACTGTTCATCTACAAGGCGGTGACCGCCTGGGCCATCCCAAAGCTCAAGGGGGCACGCCGCAAGGCGCCGCAATCTGTTTCGGTGGATATCCCGCTGGATGCTTCGCCTTGGCGCCGGGAGGTCGCAGTAAATGCTGCAGTCGCCGCTGGCCAGGCAGCGAAGAAAAGGATTGAGGCAGTCGAAGAGGATGTGATCATTCTGCCGAACAGCTTCTACGACATGAACACCTGGGATCTCGACGCCACACCGGAACCCACTCGCCGTCGATGGAGGCAGGGTATCAGCGAAAAGCTCGATGGCATGATCGATGACGCGCTGACTGAGGTAAGGGTGATTCTGGAGGCAGAAGGGCTGCTGATTAAAGAGGCTGCGTGATTATCTGTTGACATCAGTGAGCGATTGAGCGAAATTATTTCCATCCTGTCATTCCTGCGCGTGTTGAGGAGTGACCCAAAAGAACCCGGCCCATGAGCCGGGTTTTTTGTTTATTCGATTTTCAGGATCTTAGGTAGCTTGGTTTCCGGGAAAAGAATCCCGAGGGCCCTGAGGCCTACTTCCGTGATTATGAATTTTGAACCGTGCCCTGCGGCCCGCTCCCTGATGTAACCCTCCTCCGCAAGCCATTTGGCAGTCAGAATTACTTGGATCTGCAGATCCTTCCACTCTTGGGTGTTTGTCGAGGTCCCGGCTTGGGACCATGTGGCATTTTCATCACTCAAGCCCGCTGTGTAGGGGTCGAGCTTGATGGCCTCAGGGAAGCTGCCATAGAGCGCTTTCAGCATTCCCGCAGTTACAAAGTCAAAATCCTGAATACTTGTCGTGCTCACTTGGCACTGTCTCCATTGGTACAAGAGACGTCACGATAGCATAAGGCCATGTAGTCAGAGATCACTCTCAAGGAGCAACAAATGGCCGAACCAAGCACCGGCGCCCTCGCAGTGACCGGCGTACTTGCCAGTGTCGGCCTGGGTGCTGCATTCCCCCAACTGGATCTCGCCGCATTGGTCGGGGCATTCGGTGGGGCGTTCTTCTATGTGGTGTTCGCCAAGGACATCAGCACTTGGCGCCGTGTTGGCTACCTGCTGGCTGGTTGGATTGGAGGTTACTTCGGTGCCGCCGAGCTTATGGGGCGAGCCTGGACCCAGACCGCAGGCTTCAGCGCTTTTGTTTGTGGCGTCCTCTGCGTGGTCACGTTCTCCGGCTTGCTGGAGTGGATGCAGACCGGCCGGATGCCAACCTGGCTGCAGTGGGTCTTCCGCCTGCGAGCCAGGAAGGAGGGTTGAATGGTTGCCGTTATCCAGGCTGCGTTGTGCGCGGTCATCTTCGTGATGATCGGCCTGCGCTACCGGCCTTACCCAGACGCCCGCTACAAGCTGGGAGTGTCTCTGATGGCATGGGCTGCGTGTGCTGTTACCGGCATGCAGTTCATCAGCCTTGTCGGGCGGATGGTGATGCATGACGACTTAGCCGACGCCTCCTGGTTCAACACCGCGTTCTACCTACTGGCAGCTGTTCTGGTGTGCCGTGCTAAGGGCAATGTGGCCAAGATTGCCAGGGTGGATTGACGAATGGTTGCTCATACCAGCGGCACCACCGCGAAGCCCAGTCCATATGGGTATCGCTGGCAGCAGGCCCGAGAGGGCTGGCTGCGCAAGAATCCGTTGTGTGTTCGCTGCAAGCAGTCAGGTCTGAGCAAGCCAGCCAACGTGGTTGACCACATCCAGCCACACCGCGGTGACATGACCCTTTTCTGGGACAGGACGAACTGGCAGTCGCTTTGCACTAACTGCCACAGCTCCTATAAGCAGCGACTGGAGAAGTCAGGGCGCGAGACAGGCTGCGATGTCAGCGGCAGGCCGCTGGACCCCAGGCATCACTGGAATCGGCCCTCTTGAGGGCTTCCGGGCGGCGCGGGGCCCCATCCCAGAGGGTAGGGGGGTGAAAATGTTTTTTCGGAAACCTTTCCTGACCGTTCGCCCCCCTCCGTGCGCAAAACCGCGAAATGAAATGATTTTTTTTGAGAGCAGAAAATGGCCGGGAGACGACCCACACCGACGGAGCTGAAGCTTGTCAGAGGGAATCCCGGTAAGCGCCCGATCAACAAGAACGAGCCTCAGCCAGCTAAGCGCATTCCCAGTGCCCCCGATCACTTGAGCTCTGATGGCCAGGTGGCGTGGGGGCGGCTCACCGTGCTGCTTGACCGCATGGGTGTGCTTACCGAGGCCGATGGCTTTGCGCTTGAGCGCCTCTGCGACTGCTACTCCGAGATCCTTGCCCTGCGTGATGTGATTGATGCGCAGGGGCGGACTTACGAAACCACCAGTACCCAGGGCGAACTGGTGCTCAAGGCGAACCCGGCAGTGGCCATGTTGGCCGACGTAGACCGTCGCTTCAAAAGCTACCTGGTCGAATTCGGCCTGACACCGGCTGCGCGATCCAAGGTGCAAGTAAAAGACGATGAGCCAAAAGAAGACCAGTTCGCGGAGTTCTTCGGTTGACGACCCTGCGACGCAGTACGCCAAGGAGGTGCATTCCGGTGAGCGTGTCGCGGGGCCAGACATTCGAAATGCGTGCGCGCGCCATCTGAGGGATCTGGAGGAGGGGCCGAAGCGCGGGCTGACCTGGGATTTGGCTGCGGCCAACAAAGCTATTCGCTTCTATCGCACAGTCCTCAAGTTGAACGGTGGGGAGTTTGAAGGGTTGCCGTTCGAGCTGTTGCCCTGGCAGAAATTCATTGTGGGCAGCATCTTCGGATGGAAGTCCAGTGACGGGTATCGCCGCTTCCGGGTCGTTTACGTAGAAAGCGGTAAGGGTTCAGGAAAATCGCCATTGGCCGCCGGGGTTGGGCTGACCGGACTGATCGCGGACAACGAAGCACGCGCCGAGATCTACGCTGCCGCGACCAAAAAAGATCAGGCCATGATCCTGTTCCGGGATGCTGTGGCGATGGTGCAGCAATCTCCGGAGTTGACCAAGCGCCTGGTTTGCAGCGGCACCGGCCAGAACATTTGGAATCTGGCCTACCTCAAGTCAGGATCGTTTTTCAGACCGATCAGCTCGGATGATGGTCAGTCTGGTCCGCGGCCACACATGGCGCTCATCGACGAAGTGCACGAGCACAAGACCAACATGGTCGTGGAGATGATGCGCGCCGGCACCAAGAGCCGTAAGCAGGCGCTCATTTTCATGATCACCAACAGCGGCTCGAACAAGCGCGGCCCTTGCTGGGAGTACCACGAGTACGGCTCCCGGGTTGCATCTGGGGCACTCACTGATGACGGATTCTTCGCCTATATCTGTTCTCTGGACGAGGGCGATGATCCGATTCAGGACGAAAGCTGCTGGTTCAAGTCGAACCCTTCGCTTCAGGATGCTGATCTTCCGGGCATGAAGTACTTGCGCGAACAGGTGACCGAAGCCCGGGGGATGCCGAGCAAGGAAGCCATGGTACGGCGCCTCAACTTCTGCGAATGGACCGGCGCTGAGTCGCCATGGATCTCCTGGGATGTCTGGAGCCAGGCTGAAGAGCGCGTACCGATGTCGCTGTTGCGCAATCGCCCCAGCGTTGGCGGACTGGACCTATCCAGCACGACGGACCTGACATCATTTGTCCTGCTGTTCTATCCGACCTACGAGGATCCGCACTGGCGGCTGTTGCCGTATTTTTGGATTCCCGACCACGAACTCGACAAGCGCGAAGCCCGCGACAAAGTGCCTTATGCGGCGTGGATTAAGTCGCGTGATCTAGAAACGACGCCAGGGCGTGCCATCAGCAAGCTGCATGTGTTGCGTCGGCTGCAGACCATCTGTGACTTCTTCCAAGTGGACAAGATCGCGTTTGACCGCTGGCGGATCGAGGACATGCGGCAGCTGATGAGCGAGTACGCCATCACATTGCCCGAACTCGTGGAGTTCGGGCAGGGCTTCAAGGATATGGGGCCAGCGGTGGACGAGTTTGAGCGGCGTCTGCTCGGCATGATCGAGCCGCAACCAGAGGAAGAGGGTGGCGCGGCAGAGTTCTTCGATGATGCGCTGCCGGCCGAGGCGGTGGAGTCTCTGCGGCACGATGGCAATCCAGTAATGACCTGGTGTGCCGGTAACGCCGTGATTGTTTCCGATCCGGCAAACAACCGAAAAGCCGACAAGGCAAAAGCAACGGGCCGAATTGACGGAATCATTGCCGCGATCATGGCAACAGGTATTAGCGGGGCAGTGTCTTCCGGTAGCAGCGGCAGTTCCATTTACGACGAAGGAGTTGGGGTTTGAACACCATTGCAATTGCTGCGTGGGTCGCGGGACTGCTTGGCTTCGGCCTGCTGGTCGCCGGCATCGCCCTGATCCATGTGCCCGCTGCGCTCATTTCTGCTGGACTGGGCCTGATCGGCTGGGCCTGGCTGGCCGACAGAGCTGCAGCTCGACTACCCCTCAAACCCAGCTCAGATGGAGGCTGATAATGTTCTTCAGCAATCTTCTCGGTGGCAATGCAGGGCTGGTTTCGGATGGCGGCGGGGGCTTTTGGCGGGGCTTGATCGGTTCTGGTCGTTCGGCAGCAGGGGTGACGGTTACGCCGGATACGGCGCTGGCCATCACCGTCTTGCAAACTTGCGTCACCTTGCTGGCGGAGAGCGTGGGTCAGTTGCCGCTTGAGTTGTATCGCCGACTGGGTGATGGCAAGCGTGAGTCGGCAACTGCCCATCCGCTCTATGATGTTCTGCGTTATCAGCCAAACCCTTGGCAGACTCCTTATGAGTACCGAGAATCCGGCCAGCTCGCCCTGGGGCTGCGGGGGAACTGCTACAGCTTCATCGAGCGCAACGACGACGGCTCGGTGAAGGCCCTATATCCGCTGCGGAACGACAAGGTGGTGGTGCTCAAGGGGGGCGACTTACGTCCAGTCTACCGTGTTGGTGGGCACGATCCGTTGCCAATGCGGCTGATTCATCATGTGCGCTGGCACACGAAGAATCACTACACCGGCCTATCTCCCGTTGAGTTGCATGCCGATGCAGTCGGCCTGGCGCAGGCGGTGAGGCAGTACGCGGGGAAGTCATTTGCCAACGGCACTGCGGTGAGTGGTGTCATCGAGCGCCCGAAAGAGGCCCCGCCGATCAAGGAGCAGGCCAGTATTGACCGCATCCTCGATCAGTGGGGCAACAAGTTCTCAGGTATCGACAACGCGAAAAAGGTCGCGATGTTACAGGAAGGCATGACCTTCAAGGCGGTGTCGATGAACAACGTCGACGCCGAGCTGCTGGGCATCCTCAAGGCCACCGGGCTCGACATCGCTCGGATCTACAAGATTCCGCCGCACATGATTAACGAGCTGGAGAAGGCCAGTTACAACAGCCTTGAACAGCTGCTGATCCAGTACGTGATATTCGCCTTGATGCCCTGGGTGAAGCGCCACGAGCAGGCCATGATGCGCGACTTCCTGCTGCCGTCGGAACGGCGGGATTACTTCATCGAGTTCAACCTGTCTGGTCTGCTGCGTGGTGACCAGAAAAGCCGCTACGACGCCTATGCAATTGGCAGGCAGTGGGGGTGGCTGTCGATCAACGACATCCGGCGCCTGGAAAACATGCCGCCCGTTGCCAACGGCGACAGCTATCTGCAGCCGCTCAACATGACCGACGTGGCCAACGGCCTGCCCGATATGAATAACCCAAACGTCCGCGCCCAGCTGGAACAGCAGCGTGACGACATCCTGAGGATGCTTGCCGCATGAAACGACATTTGCGCGCTGCCAGCTTGCTGTTCAATCAGCCGCTACTGACGACACCCGACATGCTGGACCTGGCAGTGCGCTGGGCCAATCAGACGATGAGCCTGAACATCGTCAACCTGAACATGGGCGGGGCTGCAGCCAACCCATCGATGTTCTATGACGAAGATGACTACCAGGCCGAGCAGGACCGCCGTGAAGAGCAACGGCGGGCCGCCATTGCCCAGACCGGTATCGAAGTGATCCCCGTTCATGGCGTGCTTGTTAGCCGCGGTAGCCACTTGAACGCCTGCGAGACCATGACCAGCTACGAAGGTCTGCGAGCAGCCCTGAATAAGGCGATTGCTGACCCCATGGTCGAGCACATTGTGCTCGACATTGACAGCCCAGGCGGCAGCGCGGTCGGCGCCTTCGAACTGGCGGCCGACATTCGCGCGGCAACCAAGATCAAGCCCATCACCGGCCTGGTCAACTTCATGGCGTACTCCGGGGGCTACCTGATTGCGTCTGCTTGCACCGAGGTCGTGGTCAGCCTGACCTCCGGCGTGGGCTCTATCGGAGTAGTGGCCAGCCACATGGACCGCTCGAAGATGATCGAAGGCATGGGGGTAAAGGTCACGACAGTCTTTGCCGGCGCACACAAGAATGACCTAAGTCCGAACGAGCCCATTACCGAGCAATCTCTGCAGGTGCTGAACGAAGTCGTGCAGGAGAGCTATCAGCTGTTCACGACGCACGTGGCCGATTACCGAGGCCGCGACGTTGCCGAGATCATCGCCACCGAGGCCGCTTGCTATCGAGGCTCGGCAGCCATCGCCATTGGTCTGGCTGACCGGCTCGAATCGCCGCAGCTTGCGGTAGATAACCTCTCGCGTGCGGTCGCTCTCAGTCGCGCGCAGCGCCAAGGCGCACAGCCACAACAGCGCATCAGCGTGAGGGCTACGGCCTTCGCCATTCAGTCTCAACTCTGACCGCGTTCGCGGCAGTGCCCACGACCGCCTAACGGCGGTTTTTTTATGCCCAGGAGGCAGTATGTCCCTCGTAACTCAACTGCGTAGCGAACGCGCCACCATCAATGGTCAGATCCAGGCTCTGGCCCAGCTGGAGGCCGCCGGTACCGCACTCAGCGCAGAACAGCTCTCCCAGTTCGAGCAGCTCAGCACCCAGTTCAATCAGCTGACGGAGAAGCTTGCGCGCGCCGAGGCGGCCGAGCGTATGGCGACCGCGAGTGCGGTCCCCGTGAACGAAGGCGCTCAAGGGCTGAACGGCCCGCCCGGCAGTATCAGCGGTCCATTTGCAGCGAAACCGGTGCCGGGTGCCAACATGGCGCAGATGGTCCGCGTGCTGGCCGCTTCCCGCGGCGATCAACAGGCAGCCGCGAAGTTGGCCGCCGACTCGGGCTACAACCCTGAAATCGCCATGGCGCTTAGCACCGTGACGCCAGGCGCCGGCGGGGTGCTGGTGCCGCAGAGTTTCTCCAGCGAAGTCATCGAGCTGCTCCGGCCAAAGTCGGTGGTTCGCAAGCTCGGGGCGGTTTCGCTGCCACTAGAAAATGGCAACCTCACTGTTCCGCGCATCAAGGGCGGTGCGGTGGTGGGGTACATCGGTACTGAGGAGGATATGCCTGCCACCGATATGCAGTTCGATGACCTCAAGTTGTCGTCGAAGAAGCTGGCGGCTCTGGTTCCGATCAGCAATGACCTGCTGGGGTACTCGGGTACCAACCCGAACGTGGATCGCCTGGTAGTGAATGATCTCACCGCCTCGGTAGCCCTGGCAGAAGACCTGTCCTTCCTGCGCGGTGCTGGTACCGGCAACCTGCCCAAGGGCCTGCGTTTTTGGGCGCCGGCCTTCAACGTGTTCGCAGCGCCGGCAGCTGTAACCCTGGAAGCAGTTGAGTTGGCGCTGTCCGCCCTGATTCTGCGCTTGGAGAACGCCAACTCCAACATGACCTCACCGGGGTTTGTCATGGCGCCCCGGACCAAGCGCTGGCTGGCTGCGCTGCGTGATGGCAACGGGAACAAGGCTTACCCGGAGCTGGATCAGAACATGCTGAAGGGCTTCCCGGTCGGCTCGACTACTCAGATCCCCATCAACCTGGGGGCCGAGGGCGATGCTTCGGAGATCCACTTCGCGGACTTTGCCGACTGCTTCATCGGTGAAGACGATGCCATGGTCATCGATTTCAGCAAGGAAGCAACCTACAAAGACGGCAGCGGCAACGTGATCAGTGCATTTCAACGCGATCAGACCCTCGTCCGCGTAATCGCCAAGCACGACTTCGGGCCGCGCCACGTTGAATCGGTAGCAGTGATGACCGGTGTCAAATGGGGTAGCACCCTGTAACGCAGTACGCCCGGTCCGCCGGGCACTCCTTTCCAAATTCCAGGAGCACCTCATGACCAAAGTAATTGTTACTTTTGACAAAAACTGGCGCGGCTATGCCGCTGGCGAAACCGCTGGCTTCGAATCGAATGTAGCCGAAGGGCTCATTGAGGCGGGCTATGCCAGCGAAGCGGGCAAGCAGGCGAAGAAAGCCAAACCTAACACTGGCTCCGCAGCCGCGCCAGGCAAAGATAATGGTGGCGACGCTACCGGCGCTGCGGGTAAGTCTGATGACTCAGCGGACTCTGACGGCAAGCCTTAATCATGGCACGCCGCATCGCTTACACGGGGGCGCCCGTGCTGACATTGGAGCAGGTGGCCTTTCAGTGCCGCGCTGAGCCAGAAGATCTGCAGCCCGAGCTGATCAATCAGATCATCATCCCAGGCGTTACAGCACAGGGGGAGTCGAGGACGGGCGCGGCAATACGAGAGGCGCTCTACGAAGAAGAATGGCCGGCGTACTATCCGTCAGGTCACTTTCTGGATGTCGGCCAGGCGGTCGCTGTCGAATCCGTCTTGCTCCTCGGCGCTATCGGCGCACCGGTGGAGTTCACAGGTGCAGTTGAGCTCATTCACGGTGGCAAGGAAAGCTACCTGGCATTTCCCGGCGGCCGACCTGAGGGCCGTCTGCGCATCCGCTACCGTGCAGGCGTTGACCTGGAGGCGCATCCTGGGGTTGTGAGCTGGCTGCTGATGGCTGCCGAAACGGCATTCGCCCAACGCGGGCTGTTGATTGTTGGCCAAACGCTGACCGAGGTTCCTTCGGGGTTTGTCGACCACTTACTGGCGGATATCACTGTTCCGCCGAGGTTCTGAACATGGCTAGCTCGATAGGCACACGCGAGCCGGAATCCGGCGAGCTGGACCGGCGCATCACTATTCGGCTGCGCGAAGATCTGCCTGTTGAGGACGCAGATCTGGATGCGGTCTTCACTCAGCCTCGCCACCGCTGGGCCAAGATCCGCGCCGTCGGCACAGCGGTGTACACCGACAGTGTCCAAACGGACGACAAGATCACACATCGGATGTGGGTTCGACTGCTGGGCGGCGTCACGACCTCGCATGAGGTGGTGGCGGGCGGCGTGATTTATCGCGTCAAACGCTGCGCCCCCTGGGGGGCAGGGAAGCGCTTCACCCTGATCGAAGTTGAAGAGCTGGGTCAGCAGCAAGACGAAGGAGGGCTCTATGGCTAACTCGGCTTCCGTCGACGGTTACTTGCACATCGAGGGTTTCGACCAGTTCGGGCGTGAGATCTTTGACAAGAAACAGATCAGGAAAGGGATGCGCAAGGCTGGCCGACTGGTCAGCCGCCGTGCCCAGCTGAACCTGGCCTTGGCCCGTGGACAAGACAACTACCCGGTCAGCCGAACCGGCAGGACCGTCGAGTCGATCACGTTCAAGGTCTCCCGGGCTGGTTTCCTGGTGAAGATTGCGCCGCGAAAGACCTCGTCCATGAAGGACTACTACCCGACCTATCTGCATTACGGCGTGAAGCAAGGGTCTCGCGTACGTGGGCTCGCATCCGGCAAGCGTCGCGGTAAGGGCGAACGTGCTGCAGCTCTCGCAGAGCGGGCCGCAAGCGGATGGCGCATCGCGCCACGGGCGAACTACATGGAAGACGCCCTGCAGGACGAAAATGACCAGGTCCAGTCGATCCTCAAAGCAGCCTTCGCCGCCGCGTTGCGCTGACCAGCAGGCCCTCCGGGCCGGTAAGCTAGTATGAAAATCTCCCCCGTGATCGCGCACTTGCGCGAGTACTGCCCGAGCCTGGCTGACAGGATTTCGGGCGGCATTGACCTCGACGCCGTTAGCTCGTCCACGCTGCTGAAGAACCCATCGGCCTATGTGATAGCCGCTGATGACAAAGCCGGCGAGAACAAGGCGCAGAACGCGGTCACTCAGGATATCGAGGATCGCTTTGAGGTGGTGTTCGCCATTGACACCAAGGACGAGCGCGGCCAGCAGGCCGCCGACTTGCTGCACGACTTTCGCAAAGAGCTGTGGCGGGCCTTGGTCGGCTGGCGACCTGGTGACGAGTACGACCCCATCGTCTACGACGGCGGCGGATTGGTGCTGATCAACCGTGCACGGGTGGTCTACCGCTTCAGCTTCTCGGCTGGTTTCCAGCTGGGCCGCAACCGCGGCAGTGAGCCCGCTGAAACCTGGCATGAGTTCGAGCTTGATGGCCTCCCGCCGCTGAAGGGCATCGACTTCAGCTTGGACAGCCTGGACCCGAAAGACCCCAACCACACCTCGCCTGGGCCAGATGGTCGGGTCGACGTGCGCTTTTCCACCGAACTACCACAAGGGTAACCCCATGACTCTAATCACCGTGTATCCGGTAGACGGGCGCGTCACGCCCGACCCGGCCATGGGCGATACGGTGCCGGCCGAAGGGCGCACCGTGGAACTCGATATCTACTGGCAGCGCCGCCTGAACGATGGCGACGTGACCAACGAAAAACCCGCCAAGGCGAAGGCCAAGGCCACCAACGGGAGCGCTGAATAATGGTCGTCAGTTTCAACAGCATTCCCAGTGACCTTAAGGTGCCGCTGTTCTATGCCGAGGTCGACAACAGCCAGGCCAACACGGCCACCAGTGCCATGCCGCGCCTGATTGTTGGGCAGGTCAACGATGACGCCGTGGCCGCTGAAATCGGCAAGCTGACGCTGGTCCCCAGCCTGAGCCTGGCCAAGAGCATCGGCGGCGTCGGCTCGATGCTGGCCGATATGTATGACACCTGGCGTGCCATCGACCCGGCCGGGGAGGTGTGGTGTCTGCCGGTGAAGGCCACTGGCACCAAGGCCACCGGCAAGTTGACCGTCACGGGCACCGCGACTGCCGGTGGGCAGATCAACCTGTACGTGGCCGGTAAGCTTGTGCGGGCCACCATCGCCAACGGCGCCACGGCTGCAGCTGCCGCCACGGCCATCGCTGCAGCAGTCAACGCGGCCGGCTTGTCGGTGTCGGCGGTGGCGGCGACTGGCGAAGTCACCCTGAGCTGCCGCTGGGCGGGCCTGAGCGGCAACGACATTCAGCTGCAGATGAACCGACAGGGGCGCGCCAATGGCGAAATCACCCCGGCCGGGCTGACCGTTACCGTCACGGCGGTGGCCGGCGGTGTGGGTACGCCTGACCTGGCGGCCGCCATCGCGCTGCTGGGTGATGAGCCGTTCGAGTTCCTGTGCGGGCCGTGGGCCGATGCCACCTCACTGGATGCCTGGAAGTCGCTGATGAACGACAGCAGCGGCCGTTGGAGCTGGTCGCGGCAGCTGTATGGCCACGTTTACACAGGCCTGCGCGGCACGCTGGGCGAGCTGGTGGCCTTGGGCGACACCCGCAACGATGCGCACGTCACCGTGTACGGCTTTGAAAAGTCATGCCCGGACCCGGTATGGCGGCAGGTCGCCGCGTACGCGGCGCGGCAGGCGGTGTTTATCTCGGCAGACCCGGCGCGGCCGACACAGACCGGCGAGCTAAACGGCATCACCCCGGCGCCGGCCGGTGAGCGCTTCATGCTGACTGAGCGTCAATCGCTGCTGAGCCATGGCATTGCCACGGCCTTCGCGCAAAGCGGTGCCCAGCGCATCGAGCGCGCCGTGACCACCTACCAGAAAAACGAGTACGGGCAGACCGACAACTCGTATCTGGACAGCGAAACGCTGCACCAGTCGGCCTACATCATCCGTTTCCTCAAGGGGCGGATTACCAGCAAGTACGGCCGGCACAAGCTGGCCAACGACGGTACGCGCTTCGGCGCCGGCCAGGCCATCGTCACCCCGGCGGTGATCCGCGCCGAACTGATCGCCGGCTACTTCATCCTTGAGCAGATGGGCATCGTGGAAAACGCCGACGCCTTCGCCAAGTACCTGGTGGTTGAGCGTTCCACGACCGATCCGACTCGCGTGAACGTGCTGTATCCGCCGGACCTGGTGAATCAGCTGCGGGTGTTTGCGCTGCAGTACCAGTTCCGCCTGCAGTATCAGGTGTAAGTCAAACCGATCCACCAAAGCCCGCCATTGTGCGGGCTTTTTTGTAGGAGACGCCCATGGGCAAGAAAGTCGCGGGCACCGTTTACATCAAGGTAGACGGCACCCAGTTCACCGTGACGGGTGGGGTCGAGGCCCCGCTGAGTGACAAAAAGCGCGAAACCGTCGCGCCGGGCTTCTTCAAGGAAGAAGACCTGCCGGGCTACGTTGTGGCCACTGTGGTCGCTGACGCTGACCTGCCAATCGCGCAGCTGATGGCGGCCACCGACGCCACCGTCACCGCCGAGCTTGGCAATGGCTGGGTCTACGTACTGTCCGGCGCGTACATCGTGGAAGAGCCGGCCGCCAAGGGCGATGACGGCACCATTGATTTCCGTTGGGAAGGCACCAAGGGGGTGTGGCAATGAAAGAAGTGATCAAGCTGTCCGCGCCTATTACGGCGCACGGTGTGGAAGTGACCCAGTTGGAGCTGCGCCGGCCCACCGTTGTAGAGGTGCGTCAGCTCAAAGCGTTGCCCTACAAGATTGACGGCGACGACTCGGTCTCCTTGGACATGGACGTGGCGGCCAAGTACATCGCTGTGTGCGGCCATATCCCGCCGTCGTCGGTCAACCAGCTGGATATTTCCGACCTGAACACCGCCGCCTGGGTGGTGGCTCGTTTTTTCTTGACGCCGGCGTCAGCGACGTTGACGGCCTGATTGCGGTTGCCTACGACCTCGCATGGGTCTGGAAATCAGACCCTGAGCAGGTGATGGGCCGGACGTTGGACGTGGTTCTGGAGGCCGTCATGCACAGCCAGCGCATAGCGGAAACGCTGAGGGGGGAGGATGGCTGACAAGTTCCAGCTCAAGGCGCTTATTACAGGCGTCGACAAGCTGTCACCGACCCTGGCGGGCGTGCGCAAAAACATTTCCGCGTTCCGCAAGAACCTGGAAAGCACCGGCCTCGGCAAGATCGGTTGGAGCGATATTGTTACCGGTGGGGCCATGGCGGCCCCGTTCATTGCCGGTGCGCGCGCGGCCATCGACTTTGAGTCGCAGATGGCCGATGTGCGCAAGGTGGTCGACTTCGATACGCCTGACCAGTTCAAGAAGATGGGCGACGACATCGGCCGGATGTCCGAGCGCTTACCCATGGCCGCGACAGATATTGCCAAGATCGTCGCGGCCGGCGGTCAATCGGGAATTGCCCGTGATGAGCTGCTGGGCTTTGCTGAAGCGGCGGTCAAGATGGGCATTGCCTTTGATCAGACCGCCGATGAAAGTGGCGACATGATGGCCAAGTGGCGGACCAGTTTCAAACTGACGCAAGGGGATGTTGAAACCTTGGCCGACAAGATCAACTACTTGGGTAACACCGGCCCGGCCAACACCAAACAGATTTCCGACATCGTCACCCGCATCGGTCCACTGGGCGAGATTGCCGGTCTGGCGTCAGGGCAGATTGCCGCGCTGGGCGCGACTATGGCTGGGGTGGGCGTTGAGCAGGACGTGGCCGCTACCGGTATCAAGAACTTCATGCTGGCCATGACCAAGGGATCGGCGGCCACCAAGGCCCAGGCCAACGCTTTCAAGGCGCTGCGGCTGGACTCGAAGATGGTATCCAAAGCCATGCAGGACGATGCCCAAGGCGCGGTGCTGGATATCCTCGATCGGATCAAAACCATCGACAAGGACAAGCAGGCGGGAATTCTATCCGAATTGTTCGGTACCGAGTCCATCACCGCGATTGCGCCGCTGCTGACCAACTTGGATCTGCTCAAGGGCAACTTGGCCAAGGTCGGGGACGCCTCTAAATACGCGGGCTCCATGGAGGGCGAATATTCCTCGCGGGCGGCTACCACGGCCAACAACATGCAACTGTTGCGTGGCAGTGTGATGAGTGTCGCCCGGGAGGTCGGCAATGCTTTGCTGCCGGGTATCAATGCGGTGGTTGACCAGCTACGCCCCTGGATATCGCAGGTAGCGGATTTGGTGCGCAATAACCCGCAACTGGTGCGCGGCATCGTCATTGCCGGGGCAGCGTTCACCGCACTGAGGGCAGCGGTGTTTACTGCAATGGTGGCCACTCGCTTGTTAGGCGTGGCCTTTGCGGCAACGCCAATCGGCCTCATCGCCGTGGGCATCGCGGCAGCGGCCGGTCTGATCGTCGCCAACTGGGAGAAGGTCGGGCCGTTCTTCACTGCGCTGTGGGATTTGATCCGGGCGGCGGCGGTGCCAGTGATGGACATGATGAAGACCTTTTTTGAATGGACGCCATTAGGTCAGATCATCAAGTACTGGGGGCCAATCAGTGCCTGGTTCAAGAAGCTGTGGGAGGGCATCAAGCCTTACATTGAGCCGCTGCTGAAGTTCATGGGCATGGAGGATGGCGGGCCAGGCATCACCGCCAAGGTGACGCAAATGGCCGAAGCGCAGAGGCGCCGTAATGCGGGTGAGGGTGGTGGCACGGGTGATTTCCTGGTGGCTAATGCCGGCGTGAAGGTCAAGGCCGCCCAGGAGCAACGCGCCCAGCAATTCGGCATCACCCCCGGTGCGCTGCTGAAAGCGCCGGGTCAACTGCCCGATCCGGGCTCGCTGCTGCGGCAGTCTTCGGCGGCAGCCGGCAAGACCCAGTTGAACGGTGAGTTGCGTGTGCTGTTTGAGGGCGCACCGCCGGGCACGCGGCTGGAGGGGGCAAAGAGCAGTCAACCTGGCGTGACCGTAACGCCGCAGAACGTCGGCCGCCGAACCATGGGAGGTTCGCAATGAGTGAATGGCGTGATTTGCGCCGCGAGGCCTCGTTTCGCGGCGTGCCTTTTCTGGTCGACAGCGACAGTGTGCCGGTCGGCCGGCGCACCCAGTTGCATGAGTACCCGAAGCGCGATCAGCCTATGGTCGAGGACATGGGCCGGCAAACGCGGGAATACAGGTTTGAAGGCTTCGTGGCTGGCAGCGACTTCATCGCCCAGCGTGACCGCCTGCTGGACGCGCTGGACAAGCCCGGGCCGGGTGAGCTGATACACCCCTGGTTTGGGCGGCTGACCGTCACGGCCGGCAAGTGTGAAATCTCCCATGCGCGCAATGAGCTGGGCATGGTGCGGTTCAACTTGTCGTTCATCGACGGCATGTTGACCTTCCCGGTGCAGACGGTGAATACCCGCCGTCAGCTGATTGCCCATGTGCCGAGCTTGCTGGAGAGGATCAAGGCGCGCTTTGACGCGGTAATGGCCAAGGTCAATTGGGCGCGGCAGCAGGTCAACAAGGTGCGCCGGGCCATTTCCAGCGCCTATGCCTTCGCTATCAACTTCCTCAAGCCGCTGACGTCCCTGGTGGCCGATGTGGGGGCGTTCGTGCAGTCGGTCATCAATGCCCCCGACGCCTTGGCAGCCAGCCTGCTGAGCGATCTGGCGAGCGTTGAACGCTGGTTCAGTGGGTACGGGTCCAGTGGTTCGCTGCATGCGTCCAAGAGCAAGGCGCAGGCCATCGTGGCGCTGTCTGCCGAGCGGACCGCGACCGATGATCCTGACATAGCTCTGATCCAGTCCGCAGTCATTGGCCTGGTGCAGGACGCGGCCGTGGTCGACCTGCTGTTGGACATGGCCGAAGTGCCGGTGGCCAGCGTCCAGACCGTCGCGCAGCCGGCGGCGTTGAGCGTTCAGCTTGAGCAGCAAGGGGCGACAGTCGACGCCGCCGGCGCGATGGTCGCAGGGGTTCCGATAGCAGATGACATTATCGCGGCCAGGGACGCCATCAGTGAGGCGATGTGGGTTGTAGCGGGGGAAAGTACCCCGGAGCACTTCGGCGCGTTCAGTGACGCTCGTTTGGCCTTGGATCGGCATTTGACCCAAGTGGCCCGCAGCGGGGTGTGGCTGCGCCCGTATCAGCCGCGGCTAATGGTGTCGTCGCTGGTCCTGGCCCACCGCCTGTACGGCGATGCCCTGCGCAGCGCCGAAATCGTCTCGCGCAATGCGATTCGCCACCCGGGCTTTGTGCCTGCCGTAGAACTGCAAGTCGCCAAGAGTTAAGCCATGGAACCAGATAACACCGTCACCCTGAGCGTTGGCGGGCACGACTACGCCGGTTGGAAAGACGTCAGCATCAGTGCCGGGCTGGAGCGCCAAGCGCGTGACTTCACCGTGTCGGTCACCTGGAAGTGGCCCGGCGGTAACGATGAGCCGGTGCGCATCCGCCAGGGTGAAGAGGTCGAGGTACGCATTGGCCAAGACCTGCTGCTGACCGGCTATGTGTTCAGCACGCCGATTAGCTATGACGCCGCCACCATCACCTTGAGCATTGCCGGGCGCTCGAAAACCGCCGACCTGGTGGACTGCGCGGCGATCAACTCGCCGGGCCAGTGGCGCGGGCAGAGCGTGCAGAAAATCGTCGAAGCCTTGGCCGGTGAATACGGCATCAAGGTTATCAACGAGGCCACGGTCACGCTGGGCCTGGATGATCACACCATCGAGCCCGGCGAAACCGCGTTCGAGAGTATCGACCGCTTGCTGACGCTCTCCCGGCTGTTCAGCACGGACGATGGCCGGGGCCGGCTGGTAATTGCCTCCCCGGGCACCGCCGGCCGTGCGGTCGACGCGTTGGAGCTGGGCAAGAACATTCTCACTGGTGACACCGCCCTGGACTTCTCCAACGTGTTTTCCGAGTACATCAGTCGCGGCCAGCGCAGCGGTACCGACGACTCGTTCGGGGTTGCGGCCTCTGAGGTCGAGGCGCGGTTAGACGATGACCGGGTGACCCGCCGGCGAGTGAAGGTGATCAGCCAGTCGGGGCAGCTGACCGACAAGATGGCTCGCGACCGCGTGCAGTGGGAGCGGGCCAACGCCCTGAGCAAGGCTATGACGCTCAACTACACCGTGCAGGGTTGGCGGCAGAGCACCGGCGAGCTGTGGCGGCACAACATGATTGTGCGGGTGATCGACCCGCTGATTGGTCTGGAGCGCGACATGCTCATCAGCGAAATCAGTTACGAGCTGGGCGAGTCGGGAACCCTGACGAAAATGACCGTGGCCCCGCCTGATGGCTTCCTGCCTGAGCCGAACGATGCCTACGAGAGCCGCAAGCTCAAGAAGGGCAAGAAAACCGACAACTTTGAATACCTCATTCCAGCGGACTACAAGCCATGAGAAACCCCTTGGCGAGCGTGCTGGCTCGCGGCGTGGTCGTGCTGGCCAACTCGGCGCGCAAGCTGCAGGCCCTGCAGCTGCGCATCACGGCCGGCGAGGTGAAAGACGACGTCGAGCACTTGGAACCCTACGGCCTCACTTCCTGCCCCTTGCCTGGAGCCGAAGCCCTGGTGGGCTTCATCAGTGATCGCAGTCACGGCGTGGTGATCATGGTGTCAGACCGGCGCTTTCGCCTGCAGGGCCTGCAACCCGGCGAAGTGGCGTTGTACACCGACCAAGGTGACAGCCTGGTGTTCAGGCGCGGCCGCGTGATCGAGGTCGACACCATGACGCTCAAGGTTAAGGCCGGCGAGTCGATCGATTTTGACACGCCGGTCATCCGTACTACCGGCCGCATCGAGTCGGCCGGGGATCAGGTGGCCGGCGGCATCAGCCAGATTGAGCACGTCCATGACAACGTTCTCAACGGCCAGGGCCGCACCAACAAGCCGGTAGGGGGTGCGCCATGACGCGCGAAGACCTGCTGCGCCGCTCGGTGACCATCAGCCTATTCACCTGGCGTCGGGCCGCTGCAGACGACCCCGTGGATGACGCTGACCTGCAGGGCTGGTGGGGCGACTGCGCGCCGACGGTGGTGGGCGATCAGATCGGCTCCCGGCTGTGGCTGTTGCGCCGCCGCACCATTACCCCGGACACCCTCAAGGACGCCCGCGACTACGCCGAAGAAGCGCTGCGCTGGATGACCGACGATGGAATCGTGACGGCCGTTACGGTCACGGTCGAGCGGCAAGGCATCGAGCGGGTCAACCTGCAGGTGGTGCTGACCGAGGCCAACGGCGAAACCTTGAAGCTGGCTTTTGAGGACACTTGGAGCTTGATCAATGCCGTATGAAATCCCCACCTTGCCTGCGCTGATCGCCCGCACCGAAGCCGATTTTGAGCGTAACGCCCCGGATGCCCTGCGCCGGTCTGATGCCAAGGTGGCAGCCCGTGCGCTGAGTGGTACGGCCTTTGAGCTGTATGGGTACCTGCGCTGGATTGCCCTGCAGTCGAGCCCGGCCACCTGTGGCGATGAGATGCTGCGGCGCTGGGCGCAGTGGCGTCTGGAAGGCGGCCCCAACGATGCCACGGCCGCCAAAGGCAGCGCGGTGGTCACCGGCTCCAACGGCGCGCTGGTGGACGTCGGGGTGGTGTACCAGTCCAGCGATGGGCGCCGGTATGCGGTGACTGAAACCGCCGTGATTGTCGGCGGGTCCGCCACCCTCAAGCTGGCAGCAGAGGCTGTTGGGGCCTCGGGCAACATCGAGGCCGGTAGCCTTACGGCCACCCGGCCGGTGCTGGGGGTCAACTCGACGGCCGTTATCAGCAACGGCGGCATTGTCGGCGGTACCGATCAGGAAGAAACCGAGCCGCTGCGCGCGCGGGTCCAGGCGGCCTTCAAGAACCCCAGCAAGGTCGGCAACGGTGACGACTTTGTGGAATGGGCCTTGGAGATTCCAGGTGTTACCCGGGCCTGGGCGCTGCCCCGCTGGATGGGGCCGGGCACCTTTGGCCTGGCCTTCGTGCGTGACGGCGATCCCGACTTCATCCCCACGCAAGCCCAGGTGGACGAAATGCAGGCGCATCTAGAGAAGAAGCGCCCTGTCACGGCCGAGGTGTACGCACTGGCGCCGGCCCGTCGCCCGATCAACTTCAACATGCGTCTGGTGCCGGACAGCACCGCCCTGCGCGAATCGGTCAGCGCTGCGCTGGCTGACCTGATTCTGGAAGAGGGCGGCCCCGGGCAGGTGCTGCGGATTTCCCACATCCGCGCGGCCATCAGCAACACCCCCGCCGAAGAAGACTACGTGATGAGCCAGCCGGCCAGCGATGTGATGTTGGCGGCCAATGAAGTCGGGGTGCTGGGGACGATGAGTTGGCTTAACACCCTTCTGCTGGAAGACGGCAAACAACTTGCGACCGAAGACGGCTTCGCTCTGCTCACGGAGTAACCATGGAAAACTACAAGCCGATCTCCGCATTGGACCCTGCCAATGAAAGTTCGGAGGATGACCTGTATCCGACGGTACAGGGCGCAGGCACCAAGAAGCAGACCTTGCGAGGGATGCGCCAAGCGATCATTTCGGCCTGGAGCACACCTATCCGGTCGCTGCTCGGTGCTCAATCTGAAAGCCAGATCAAGGGCTCGCTGGGCCTTTCCAAGATCGACAACACCTCGGATGCGGAAAAACCGGTCAGCACCCCGCAGCGGCAAGCCCTGGATTCCAAGGCCAGCGCAGAGGACATGACCAAGGCCCAACAGGCGGTGGATGTGCTGGGCCGCACCCGCGACGCGGTGTTTCGCAAATCGGTGTTCTTGGCGTTGCCGCAGCTGTTCCCCGACTACGTGTCGGCGTTTCAGTCGGTCGGCAGCCCCAGCCAGGGCTATATCTACCCTCAAGGCCACTGCTACGACGAACAAGGCCGGATCTACATCAAGTATGCCAACGGCAGCCGAGCGGTCATTGCCTGGTACGAGGCCAACGGCGCGTACGGTGGTTGGTTCCTGATCGCCCCAGGCGGTGAAAGCCTGGTGATCATTGCCGAAAACGGCGTTCGCCGGCTGTACAACAAGGCCGGCACGGATGGGCTGCATGCCTACGACATCAGCGTGCTGCCCACCAACGGCGCCACCGTGGCGGGGGTCAGCACCGGCCTGACCGGGGTTGGCCTGCAGTACGCCTATGACCGTGGCCGCTGGATCATCGAGCAGCTGCAGGTCGACATGGGCACGGAAGGTTCCCGCACCCGCTGGCTGGTGTACGACAAGAACTTTGTTCGGTGCAGTGAATTCTACGTTGCCAAGAACATTGTCGGCTGGCAGCTGCCGACCAACGCCCATTACAACTACGTGCCGAAATCTCAGGGCGTGGTGCTGCAGGGCGGCCGGGTGATATTCGGCCTGGGTGGCTCCTACATCCCTGAAACAGACGGGCCGGTCTCCATGCCGGTGGCTGCCGTGGGGGTGGCCGCCTGTGGGCTGGATGGCTCACTGCTGGAGTACGGCACGGTACGCGCTGATCAGCTGGTCAACCGACTGGCGGCCGAGGGGCATTACTGTGTGCGCATGGAGTCGGAAGGCCTGAGCCTGCGGCCGGACGGCACTATCAGCCACCTCTTGCTGACGGCGCGCCCGAGCAGCCCCGGCGCGGACACTGGCGGCATTTTGCTGGTCACCGAGTACGACCCGCAGGGTGCCAGCTATGCCGACATTAGCGAACCCTACACGCCGTTCAGCATGGACCGGGCACTGACGGGCATCTTCCCGCGCGGCCCTGACGGGCGGATGTACGACCCGTTCACCGGGGCGGTGTTTTCCACCCTGCAGCAAATCCTGCGTTACATGGCCGACCTGCAGATGCCACGGTTCACCTGGTACTCGTCGGCGGTCAGCATCGCGCCGATGGGGGTGATTGAGTTTCCAACGTCAAGCCGGGTCGAGGTGTTCAACCAGAACAACGAAGCCTTTCTAGTGGTGGTGTGGACGTCCGCCAAAGAATTCGCGCCGTACTGGGTGAACCTTAAGGTCAACTCCACCGAGCTGCTGGGCACCCGCAGCGCGTACCTGCGCAATGGCTTTGTGGCGAATGGCGATGTGTTCGGCCGTATCCTGACGCCGCACCGCGACAGCAGCCAGGCCGATATCCTGGTGCTGCAGCAGACCAGCACACAGGACGCCAACCTGGTGATCGTCGGCGGTGGTAGCACGGCGTTCACCGCCGCGACCCGCATCTGGTTCTACGCCGCGCTCAATGCCACGTCCAAAGTGGGCTTGAAGGTGGCCGAGATTTTCACCAACGGGCTCAACCCGGGCGAAGACAACGGCTTTGACCTGGGCGCCTTGCTCAAGCGCTGGCGAGAGGCGTTCATCACCAAGCTGACGCTGTTCGGCCCCATGCGTTTGGGCCAGTACACGGTGGCCACACTGCCGGACCCCAGCCTGACCCCGAACTACATCCTTGATGCGGATGACGGGTATACCGGGATTCGCTCCTATCGTTCTACCGGCACGGCGTGGGAGCTGATCAACGCCCCCGACGCGCAGTTGCGCGACCGGGCCACGCACACCGGGTCGCAAGCGATCAGCACGGTAATTGGCCTGCAGGGGGCTTTAGACGGCAAGCTGGCCAGCACCCAGCGCGGCGCGGCTAATGGCGTCGCCGCGCTGGATGCCACGGGCAAGGTGCCGGTAGCGCAGATGCCGCTGGATAACCTCATGCTTGGGGGCAGCCTGGGTGTCGGCGCCGCGCCCGTGGACCGATTCCTGGTCAACGTGCGTGGCACGCCCACTGCGCTGCCCGCTGCGGGTAGCCAGTACGGCGTGTTCTCGGCGGGCACCTACGGCCTGGCGGCGTTTAGCAGCGCCTTTGGCGGGGTAGTAAACCTGCCGGCGCAGGCGTCCCCTACGGTCGTCGCGCTGACGGCCAACTACACGTCGATCACGCCGGGGCTGGGGGCCAACGTGACCGTAACGGAGCATGACGGCTTCCGCGTCGACTCGGTTACCAGCACGACCATCACCATGGCCTGCTCGCTACGGCTCAACCAAGGGCTGCAGAGCGGTTACGAGCGCTGGAACGTGTACGCCGCCGGCAACGCGCCGAACTACCTGAACGGTGATCTGCGGATCGGCACCATCACACAAAGCGGCTCGGACAAGCTGACCGTTTCGGGGCCTGTGCGCCTGAGCGGTGCTTTGCGCATCGGCCAGTACACCGTCGCAACGATGCCTGACCCCGCGCTGTATCCCGGCTATCTGATCGAAGTCACAGATGCCCCCGGCGGCACCAAGACCTGCAAGTCGCACACGACGGCTTGGAAAATCCTCAACACCGACACAGTAGTGAGCTAACTATGCCTGAATTCAGCGAACAAACTTCCCTGTACGAAATCGTCGTGCGCGTCCAAGAGGACGGCAGCTATGGCGCCCATTACATGACCATTACCCGCTTCCGCCGCGACGGTGAAGTCTTCGGCGCCAAGGAAGGGCTGCCAACGCCTTTGGTTGCCGGCAATGCTGAGGCGTTCGCGCTGCTGGGCCAATACGTCGAATCGGCCGCCCTTGATACGTTGGCGGTCAATCAGGTGCTGCAGGCCCGCGTGATCGAGCTGGAGCAACAACAACAGGCCACCAGCGCCGAGCTGCAGCAAGCGCTGGAAGCCAACCAGGCACTGCAGGCCCGCGTGGCTGAGTTGGAACAGGCGCCGGCGCCGGTCGAAACGCCGCAACCGGAGACTGACCCAGCGGAAGTGCCAGACGGCACGGTGTGACCACCATGACGGTCGCACGCGAAGCGGACTACCTGCAGACGCTGCAGCAACTGCTGCCCCCTGGCCCGGCGTTCGACCTGGAGCAGCAGCCGGACTGGGCGCAGCTGCTGGCCGCGCTGGCTCCCGAGCTGGCCCGGGTCGACGGCGATGCCGAAGGCCTGCTGCTGGAATTCAACCCGGCCACCGCTACCGTGCTGTTGCCGGACTGGGAGGCCTACTTGGGCCTTCCCGATGCTTGCACGGTGTCGGGGTCGCAGACCCTGGAAGAGCGCCGGCAAGCGGTCATCGACAAGCTGACCGCGAGCGGCGCGCCGCAGCTGAGCTATTACCGGCGCTTGGCCACCCGGCTCGGCCTGGCCATCGAAATCGAAGAGTTTCGCCCGGCCCGGGTCGGGGTGGTGGCCACGGGCGATTTCCTCTACGGCGACGGCTGGCCGTGGTCGTGGGTCGCGTCGGCGCCGCTCGAGGCCTATGGCACCGCTGAGGCGGCGTCCCTGGATTGCCGGCTGCAGCTGGAGGCGCCCGAGTATACCGACGTGGTGATCGGCTACGGGCACGCCCAGGTCAAGGCGATTACCGCCCAGGTCGATGAGCTTTTCGACGCCATTCATTACGCGTTACCGGCCGCCTTGGCCGGGTTTGAGGGGATGTAGCATGCACAGGATTTCGAGTTGGACCGATCTGGTGTCGGCGGCCGGCGGGTTCCGTTACGGCAGCTTATCCGCTGGGGCGGCACCCACGCCGCTCAAGGCGGAGTGGCTGAACATGGTGCAGGAGGAAATCGCCAGCGTGGTGATCGGCGCCGGCATCGCCCTGGACAAGACCAAAACCGACCAGCTCAAGCAGGCAATCCAGAAGATGGTAGGCGACTACCTGCCGCTGTCGGGCGGTACCCTGGCGGGGTTGCTCAAGGCCACCAAAGGCGTGCGCACGGCCAAGGGATTGCCTGGCGGTAATGCCAGCGAGGTCGGCTATGCCTTTGACGATGATGGCGATACCGGCCTGTTCGCCACGGGCGGCACCGCTGAGAACGGCTCAGATGTGGTGCTGCTGGTCGACCGCCGCGAGGTGGCCCGCTTCACCGGCAATGGCCGCATGACCTTTGACGGGGGCAAAGAGCCGTACCACGCCGGCAACAAGCCGACGATGTTGGACGTGGTGTATCCGGTGGGGTCGGTCTACATGAACGCGAGCGTGGCCACCAGTCCCGCCAAGCTGTTCGGCTTCGGTACCTGGTTGGCCTTGGCGCCCGGCCGCATGCTGATTGGTGCCGGCACCGGCACCGACGCCCGGGGCGATGTGCGGGCCTTCTCGGTTGGCGGCTCGGGCGGCGAGTACAGCCATGTACTGAGCAGCGCCGAAATGCCGGTCCACGCCCATGCCATGCCGCAAGGCTCGGACGTTCCGTCCGGCACCACCGGCCCGGTGTACGCCTCGGGTGACGACGGCACGCGGGCGACCAAGCCGAACGACATACCCAACACCGGCGATGCCGGCGGCGGCCTGGCGCACAACAACTTGCCGCCTTACCTGACCGTGTATATGTGGAAACGATCCGCGTAGAGCCGGTTCGGCAAACAACCCGCTGAGGCGGGTTTTTTATTGCCTGGAGAAAAAGTATGACCGATGTTTCAGCGCTGGAAGCCTATGCCGGCCAGATGGGCGAGGCCGCTTCCCGCTCTAGAGCGGCGTCGCTCAAGCAACACACCTACGTGCACGGCAACGACCAGACCGACGTGGCCACCGAAAGCGGCCCGGTACCGAGTCTGGCCAAACAGGCGCGGCTGTCGGCCGAGGGCACTGCCGCCTTGCGCGGAGACTTGAAGGCACCCACCGGCGCCGGTGAAGTCGGCAGCGAATCCGGCTTGGGTGTTCAGGGTGATATCAAGCTGCTGCAGACCCTCAACATGCATTCAATGCAGCAGAAGAACAGCCGGCCCATGGAGCTGGTCGCGCACCGTGGCTTCATGACTCAGGCCCCGCAGAATACCGCGTTGGCCTTCTCGTCAGCGCTGAGCAGTGGCGCCGACGCGCTGGAGTGCGACGTGGCGGTCAGCGCCGACGGTGAGTACTACCTGTTTCACGACACGACCGTGGACAACCTGACCACGGGTACCGGCACGTTCACCACGCTGACGTCGGCCTACCTGGACAGCCTGGAAATGAAGGACGGGCAAGGTACGCGCTTCGCGCCGGTGCGGTTGTCGCGGTTCTCCGAGTACCTGGAAATCGCCCGCACGGCCGGCACGTTCATCTACCCGGAGTTCAAGCGTTATCGTAACACCGCCGACCTGGTGGGCATGGTGGCCATGATCGTGGCCGCGCAGATGGACAGTGCCTGCTGCATGTCTTCGTTCAACATGAACATTCTGCGGCAGACCCGCGCACTTAACCCCAACATGGAGCTGGGCCTGCTCGGCGTGTCCACCATCGTCGACGAGGTGAAAGGCTACATCGACCAGATGGTTGACCTGGGCAAACTGGTGTTGATCTGGGACTACGACGCCACGCTGGCCATCCCCGAGGCCGTCGCTTACGCCTTTTCCAAGGGCGTGGACTGGGGCGTGTACACCGTCGACCGGCAGAGCCAGCTGCCCGCAATCCGCAAACTCGGCATCCGCCGCATCATTTCCAACGTCTCGCTCAAGGTCAGCCAATGAACATCCCAAGCGATCTGAATACCTTCATCCCGTCGATGGTCGGGGTGGGTGGCACCTACTCGATCACGGACGGTGTCGGCCGGATCTACTCGCCGGCGAGCGTGTCGACCAAGTACGAAAAGAGCGTGTTGGTCGGGCCGGGTGTGAAGGTCGAAATGAAGCTGTTTGCGCGGGCGATCAGCGGTGTCGGCGGCGCGGTGGCCATCGACTACCTGCCGCTGGGGCGCGGTGGTGGCAGCGTTGACATTACTTCGCCCGAGTGGCGTGAATACGTGGTGAGCTTCACCACGCCGCTAAGTTCGCCGGAAAACCTGCGCGTGACGTTTGCCATCGGCAACTTTGCCGCCATGGGCGCCGGCACCTTTGAGTTCCACACCCCGCGTATCCGTATTGGCGACACCGACCTGGGCGCGCCCCGCATCTTGGCGCGTGGCCTGATCCTGCTAGATTCCGGGGTGCCCTCGCTGAATACCAACTATCAAGCCGACGGCATCAAGGCGTTGAGCTATGACGCCGCCACGGCCTCGCTGACCGTGAAGATGCGCGGCAACGACGGCGCCGGCATGCGCTTGCACCCGCTGATGATCGCGCAACTGACGGACGACAACACCACGCTCATTGGGCGCCGCCTGCATGCCCTGTGCGGCCGCTACAACCGCGACGACGGTACCGCCAAGGTGACCTTCGTGGACGGCGGCACCGGACAGCTCCAAGACATCAGCGGGCTTGGAAATATATACATGACATTTAGGGCTGAGATTTAGCCACTGTTGCGTTCCAGTACTGAGACTTTGTGATGCTGTCAGAGTTTGGTTTGTAGTAGGGCTCATTAAGAGTTAGATGTGGTCTTTCCCAAGCGACATCCTTTCGTACAACTCTTGCAGGTGTTCCAACTATAACGCAGTTATTAGGGAAGTCGCCTTTTACGATGCTGCCGAATCCAACCACTGAGCCTTCACCAATTTCTGTTCCGCCTAGGATCGCCGCCCGAGCGCCTAACCAAACATGGTTTCCAATGATGATTGGTTCGGGAAGGTTTATCCGATCTCCAGTTTTAATGCAGAAGATAGGATGGGCGTCATCACAGCGCACCTGCACGGATGATGCGATCATGCAGTCATTTCCAATAATTACAGAAGAATGCTCTGCAGTAGAAATGTAGGTGTTGTCTGTGCAAGTTACACCTTGTCCAATTGAAATCGCGCAGCTTTCGCCGATTCTGATGAAGCCCCTGAAAGTGCTCTTTCCTAGGAAGCAAGTGGCGTTATTGCAGTCAAAAGTAATAGTGAGGCTAGCGGTTCTGAAGCCTTCTTCCACTACTAGTTTGTTGTTTTGGCCCCGAAACGTGATGCTTACATTGCTTTCGATTGTTCCGGGGAATTCGATTTTGTTTCCGTTGCTGTCTTCGTAATTGCTGAGCTTCTTAATGCTAACTGCCACTTAAACCGCTCCATGGATTTGATCGGAAATCCTAAATTGTAGCGATTTACCAAGAAAAATGAAATGCCTCGCTAGCTGCATCAGCTGATGCGGACATCTGAATATGGGTATAGGTATGAAATCAATGGCTAAAATCTCTGCTTCCGATGTAGGCGGCTCCAGCGTCCTGCGCTTTCTGGATCTCATAGCCTTTTCAGAAGGCACCTCGACCATCAAAGGGAGCGATGACGGCTATAACGTGCTGTATGGCGGAGCCCTGTTTAGTGGATACACCGACCATCCGCGGCGCAAGCTGACCTTCCCAATCAACGGCAAGCAGGTAACCAGCACAGCCGCCGGTCGGTATCAGTTGCTTGAGCGCTACTGGGACGCGTACCGAGTCAGCCTTCGCCTGGCTGGCGGGTTCACGCCAGAAAATCAGGATCGCATAGCGCTGCAGCAGATCCGGGAGCGCCGGGCGCTGGACGACATAAAGGCCGGACGCATCCAACAGGCGATCGCCAAGTGCTCGAACATCTGGGCCAGCTTCCCGGGCAATACCTACGGCCAGAACCCGCATCGCCTGGACAAGCTGATCAATCACTGGGTTGAACTAGGCGCGAAACTAGCGTGAGCTGGCTTGGCGCTGTGCCGGCCTGGTGCTGCTGGCTGATCGCCTTGATACTGGTCGCTGGCGGCCAGCAGTACCGGGTGGTGGTGGCCGATGGCGCGACTGCCGACGCCATGGTGGAGGTTGCCAAGTCGGCCCAGGCTTTGGCCGACTACCGCCTTCAAGTTGCCGACCGCGATCGGCGCGCCGCGGCCCAGGCTAGAACAGAAGAGCAGCGCCGCCAATCCCTGGCGGACGAGGAGGGTGAGAGTGCACGACAGAAACTGGAACTGGCCCAGGGCCGCGCCGTTGCTGCTGAGTCTGCTGCTGGTGGGTTGCGCGGGGAAATCGCTAGACTGCGCGCCGGACGATCAGCAACCTGCGACACCATCGCTGTCCAGCAGCGCAAGGCAGGAGCCTCTGCCGTCGTGGTGCTCGGGGGATTGCTTGAAGAGGCTGACCGAATGGCGGGCGACCTCGCGACAGCGCTTGAGCGAAGTCGAATAGCTGGTCAGGCCTGTGAAGCAGTTTTCGACGGGATGAAGCCGCCGTAACCAGTGCCTATACTGTGCTTTCACCGACATGGAGCGCAGCAGTGGATAAGAGAACCTTCATAGGGATGGTTGAAGCCGGCGAACCACTGATCCAACAGGCCATGGATGCCCTGCGTGAGTATCATCAAGCCCAGGACCGGGGGGCGCCGCCAGAAGAAGTGGAGCGCCTGCATCAGCTTGCTGAGTCACTTTTTCAGCTTGTATCCGACTACCAGTTGCGTGTGGTGGCCAAGGCGCGCGGCAAGGATCTTCCGCCGCTCCACTGAGCTCATTCAGCTTTCAATTCGCAGTGAGGGCAATCTGGACGGCAGTCCCCGTCCTCATGCGTTAAAGCTTGTACTGAATGGTGTAGGACGCGTCGGTTCTTGGCTCTATCGTAATAGGGATGCCGAATAGCTTCCCTCGACAATCACTGACAATACAGCGATACACCGCACCCTGTTGAAGCTGGGACCATAAGCCTTGGTCGTGTATCGCGATTCCCAGCACATAGTTGTTCGGATCATCTCTGACCTGAGCAACGTGGTGGTCCAGGTCGCATCCGAATTCAGCAGTGGTAAATTCTGGATCATAGCCGATCAGCACGCCGTGCCTTTTCAGGTCGTCCCTAATGCGCTCAATCACGTCATCTGCTTCTTGTTTTAGCATTATCGTTATCTCGCGGTGCCTGTACTCATCAAAACTTTAGCTGACCCTGATGATTTTCGTCGTTTATCGGCGTAATCAACGACTCACCCTCATTCCTGACATTGCCCACCGCCTTGCCGACTGGATACCACCGGAACTCATCAGCCGGCGTGCAACCTTGTTCAACTATCTCCGCAGCTCGCTCTTGAGATGTAGTTGGGGCGATCCATTCCCGGGCGAGCTCAGGGGGTAACACCAAGGGCTTCCTGTCGTGGATGTCGATCAGTCCCTGATCCGCTGCTGCGGTGATGATCACAAACCCATCGCTCCCGTCCTGCTGGATGTCCAGATTCACCTCTGCAAGAGCAGCGAAATACAGCGGGGCGCCGTCATCGCTTGTGATGTAGAACGGCCGCTTCCGCTTCGGATCCGATAGGTCGGGAACCCACTCAAACCACCCGTTCGCCGGCGCTAAGGCTCTGCCATGTGGCCACAGGCTTTTGAAGAATTTTCCTCTTGAAACCGTTTCTGCCCGAGCATTGATCGGATCAGGACGTTTCCCCTTCGCCCAAAATGGCGACCATCCCCACTTGACCCGATCCACGCGCAGTCCACCATCTAGCTGGCGTATGACCTCGACGCGGGTAGACGGCGCCACGTTGTAGCGACTGATTGGCTCGTGGTCGTAGCCATTTATCACGACCAGGTCCAGCGATAGCTGGCGCAGGTAGTGATCCATTGACTCGTAGATCGAGTACCGTCCGCACATATCTACCTCTCGCCCGTCAGAATTTTTGCCGCCTAGGATTGACCGGGCGACCGATGCCGGATTTACTGTATATGCATACAGTTTGCATTGGACCTTCCATCATGACCATCACATTTCTGGGTACGCCCACTGGCGGTACCGAACCGCTACCGCTGTATTCGTTTCACGTCCCGGCCGGTTTCCCTTCGCCTGCTGCGGACCATTTGGAAGGTCATATTTCCCTTGATGAGCTATTCGACCTCCGCGCTCCCCATGTGTATCTGGTAAAAGTTGAAGGCGACAGCATGCAAGGCGCTGGCATCTACTCTGGCGACCTCGTCATCGTAGACCGCGGCCGTGAGGCAGAGCACGACGACATTGTCATTGCTGCCGTTAACAGCGAGCCGGTGTGCAAGCGTTTGCACCGACGCGACGGCGTGGTGATCCTCAAGTCGGAGAATCCGGCGTATCCGCCGCGGTACATCATGGAAGGCGATGATCTCGTCGTATGGGGCGTTGTGCGTTACAGCGTTCGTGATCATGCGCAGTGACCAGGTGTTTGCGCTTATCGACTGCAACTCGTTCTACGCGAGTTGCGAGCGCGTGTTTCGACCAGACCTGGCCAAGACCCCGATCGTCGTACTGAGCAACAACGATGGCTGCGTGATTGCCAGGTCATACGATGCAAAGCCTTTCGTGAAGATGGGCGAACCGTTTTTCCAGGCGAAGGACAAGCTACGCCGGCACGGCATCATGGCTTTCAGCAGTAATTACGCGCTGTACGGTGACATGAGCGAGCGCGTCATGACGCTGATTGAGTCGATGGTGCCTGCCACCGAGATCTACAGCATCGACGAGTGCTTCGCAGACCTATCGGGTATTCAGGAAAACCTGACCCAGTTCGGGCGAAAGCTGCGGTCTAGGATTCTCCAGTGCACCGGAATCCCCGTGGGTGTTGGCATTGCCGGCACCAAGACACTTGCGAAGCTAGCCAATCACACCGCCAAACGGCTGCAGGCACAAACCGGCGGAGTGGTGGATATCACCGATCCGTTCAAGCGCGACTGGGTGCTACGGAATACCGAAGTGAAGGAGGTGTGGGGCGTAGGCCGGCGGATGACCGCCCACCTTGAGGCGATGGGCATCCACACGGCGATGGATTTAGCCAAGGCAGATGCCTGGACACTGCGACAGAAATTCAGTGTGGTGGTCGAGAAAACTGCCCGAGAGCTGGCGGGTACGCCGTGCTTGGAGCTGGACGAGGCCGAGCCCCCGAAACAGGAAATCTGCTGCAGCCGGATGTTCGGGAAGCGTCTTACTGAGCTGGCGCCCATCAAGCAGGCAGTGGCCACGTACGTTGCCCGAGCAGCGGAAAAACTCCGGGCCCAGGGTTCAGTGTGCAAGCGCATGCGCGTCAGCATCCGCACCGGCATGTTCAACCCGGACGAGGCGCACCACGCTCAGGGGGCCCTGGTTGAGCTTCCATATCCCACCTGCGACACACTGCTGATGACCCGGTTGGCCACAGAAGCGATCGACCGTATCTTTAGGCCCGGGTTTCGGTACAGCAAGGCCGAGATACTGCTGATGGACCTGCGGCAACCAGGTGAATTTTCAGAGGACTTGTTTGCGCTTAAGCAATCGGTGGCATGTGACCGACTGATGCAGGTGATGGATGACATCAACCAGCGCTGGGGGAGGGGGACAATGCGGGCCGCCAGCGTGCCGGCGACGCCGGACTGGGGGATGAGGAGGGAGATGATGAGTCAATCCTACACGACGCGGATCGACCAGCTGTGGACGGTCAAATGTTGAGCCTGCCATCGGGGTGGCTGGCCGAGCTGAGTGACCAGCCTGCCTTGTTGACCGATCCCGATGGCAGGGCCGCGGTGCTCGTTGAACTAGCGATTTCAGCCCACCGACGCAGCGACATTGACGCAGACCAGTTGGCTGACATGCTGGAGTTCACCGAGGCGGCCAGGCTGTGGGCGCTGATCGAGCACGAGGAGGTTGTTTGAGCGCCTTGTGAGAACAACGGCTATGTGGAGAAAGCACAGGGTAGCCGGTGACAACTATCGACCCAATATAGACAGTGGGTGGCCGCTGGTTGCTTCGAAGCTATTCAATGAGCATCATCTGGGCTCGACAAGGAGACGTCCCCATGCCCACACCAGTGCTTCATCTCATGTCTGGCAAGATTGCATCCGGCAAATCAACTTTGGCAAAAAGTTTGGCTACCGAACTGTCGGCGCTTCTGCTAAGCGAGGATCATTGGCTCTCAAAGCTTTACCCAGACCAAATCAAGTCAGTAACCGATTACGTACGCTTCTCGCGTCAGATTAGAGATGTTGTGGGCCCGCTCGTCACTGATGTGTTGGGTGCCGGGGTGACAGTCGTCCTGGATTTCCCTGCCAACACTCTCCAGGATCGGCAATGGTTGCGGGGCCTGGCTGACGCGGCCGGGGTTGCCCATTGCGTTCACTATATCGAGGTACACGACGATGTCTGTCGAAGCCGATTGCATATTCGTAACCGCCGTGCCGACCATGAATTTGCTGCGACCGACGCAGAGTTTGATCTGATCACCAGCTACTTTCAGCCGCTCGATAAGGATGAGGGGCTCCAGATCGAAATTCATCGCATTTGACGAAGATATCTCCAGAAAAATTGGGTCGCCTAGAGTGTCCGGTCCTAGCCGATAGCAGGCATCGGTGAACGGCCGCAATGGGGCGATAGCTGCCTGTCGTTTGAGCCGCTACCAGCCGTTAGCGGCAGTGCCCCCGTCGACGACAGCTTCAGATAAACTAGAGGGACCCTACCTTCCTCGAAGGTCACCATTAACTGGCAGAGTACGAGGCTTGGCCATGCTTACTGATGTCTTCTTTCGCAGGTACGCGAATCGCCTAATGTTCGAAAGCGTCGGACAAAAGGAATCTGCACTCTTTGTTCAAGCGTACAGAATCGTCAACGAACAGATTTGGAGCTACTACGGCGCCACCCAGAAGGTGAATGAGAGTGTTAAGAGAATTTGGACTGATATTCACGACCGCCTAGCTATGGAGATCGGGGTCAAGGAACTGTCACCGAAATATTACTCCTATCAGACCGAGTATATGGGCAAACCTTACACGAAGTCGGGTTTTTACGAGATGAACTTTGTGGTCGAGCAGTGGCTTAACCTAAGGTTTTCAGAAGATCTGAACCCCGACATATTTGTAAAGCGACGCTTAAGCTTTGTCGAGTTAGCCTTTCGCAAGCGAGAGGAGCAAGTAGCTCAAGCGAATTCCGAGTTTCCACGACAACTGGCTGAAGCCAAAATGCAAGATAGTAAACCCCGGGGACCCATTACAATTCCTGGTTCGCGGATCAACAGCGTTCGAGCTATAAATCAGAGTCTGAATAGCATATTTGCCGACAATGTGAATGAGCTGAACGAGCGCTTTAAACAAGCTGGTATGCCTCTGCACTATCATAATGGTTACTTGCAGATTACTCAGGACGCCCAACTTCAGGAACAAGTAGAGCAGCCATTTTGGCTCTTGGTGCAGGACGCCCCATGGGCGAACGTCAGCATTGACATGGCTGAGGCGATTGATCTCAGAGACACCGGTGGCCGAGATCCATCGTTTTATGCTGCTAAGGCACTAGAAAGCACGATAAAAATAATTTGTGAGCTCAAGAATTGGACTATCGGTAATGAGAGAGGTGTATCTGACTTCTTGAATCATCTTGAGAGCAAGGCGAACGGAGCATTCATCGAGGGTTGGGAGCGGCAATCAATACAGCGGTTTTACAGCGACGTGCGAAACGACTTGGGACATGGACCTGGCTCGAAAGACATGCCCAATTTTACAACACAGCAGATAGATCAAACCATCGAGTTCTGCATGTCTTGGGTCAAGAGCCTGATCAAGCGGCTGTAGCTAGACACTTACGTAGCAGGCATGAGCAACTGAAATGTGATCTATATGGTATTTCCGTGGTAGGTACTACGCTTGTCTACATAGCTGTCTTTCAAGAGTGTTCGGCCGAACGGCTGCAACGGGTCGAAAGCGAACAGTCAGGGACAGCTACCAGGTGATACCAATTTTGATACCACTGATGGGGGAAGGAGGGGGGGCGGAAGGGCGTTTCGCCCAATAAAATCAACCTTTTAGAACCGCCAAACACCCCCAAAAAACTGCATGGTGATGTTGGCGGTAGAAATCAAGTGCTTGTCCTGCGGGGGTTCCAGAGGTGTATTTAGGCCCTCGTGTCAGTTTTGGGCCAATTTTGGGCCAATTCGACGCGGGGCGGCAGCTTCTCCAGCTCCCTCCAGTCCGAGGAGGAGCTGATCCATTTCGCGTAGGTAGAGAGCAACATCTCAACGCTATGGCCGAGCTGATTCGCGATGAACGCAGGGTTCATCCCAGGCATCAGGCACAGGGTTGCGTAGGTGTGGCGGGTGTCGTACTGACGGCGATCACGGATGTCCAGCGCTTGAGCGCTGATTTGAATGGGGGGATTGTAACACTTGCATCGCAGCTCCACAGCCCACCTTTGCTTGAATGGACCACGAAGGGCCTCGGGCGGGCGATATCACCAAAGGACCATGTGCGTTGTGCAATGCCTCTTGACGCACGCCGAAGCACAGCTTCACCTCTAGGGTAAGTGGAACGTGCGTTGCCCTTAGTGCCCGAGGTGAAGCTGTTTGTACCGGATCATAAAAGCGGGCTTACCCTCGGATCACCTTAAGGCGCGCCCGCCCAGCGTCCGTGATGGCGTTTTCGCCTTCATCGCTGATGCGGTAGCGACCGGACACTGACTGTGTAATGGTGAACCTCACCAGTCCGCTCTTGGACAAAGCCTCACCCACTTCAAAGCTCATTGCATGCTCTAAGTCGAAGATTTTTGTTTCTCCGATTTTATAGCGGGCAAACGCAATCAGCGCCGAATCTATCGCCGCTTGGTCTATCACCTCAACACGCATTTGACCTCCTGGTCTGAATCGCCCAGGTCCGTGGGCTTGCGGTTAACGGACCTGGAAGTTCGTAGAATGCGCAACGCTACTACGGAGACGGGCGTGTTAGTTACTGGCTTTGCGTCCATGCTGGATGGGTGGCCAGTCATGATCGTTAGTTTTAGTCTGCGTGCGGCGCTGCAGTGTCCGTTAACGACATCTCTTTTGGAAACACGTTGATAAACGCACTAATAGCAGGCTTGTCGTCATCATCAATATTGATCTTCGGTGTTTGCGACGATCGACTGATGTCCGTTGCAAAATTAGCGGCCCTCAGCGCACGTTCGATTTGCTGGCTTCCCGGGCTGTCATACAGCACTGCCTGAACGCCCGTGGCCTCTTTGGTGAGCATCAACTGCTTTATTTGTACCCGCACGCCCGCTTTGGTCAGGGCAACGGCGATCTGCTTGGAGAACGCCAACGCTTCGTCGTCGTTTCTGACGATATTGAGCAGTACGGTTGGGGCTACTTTGTCTTTGGCGAGCGCTGCCGCCAATGCCTGGAACGCGGCCTGTGCCTGCGCAGTCAGCTTTCTGGGCCGCAGGCGATGTTCAATGGCCTGGCGCTCTTTTTTTGCGGCGTCCAGTTGTGCCGTCAACGCCGCGTTCTGTTGCAGGAGCTCTTCGATTTTCAACTGGGACTGGGCGGCGGACTGGTTGGCTGTGGCGATCAGTTGGCTGGCCTCGGCCATGGACCTGTCTGACTCGCTACTTTGCACCTCGGACGTCAGGTGCGCCAGGATGACCGCGCAGGCCGAGACTAAGGCGGCAATGATGGCGGTTGTTGTAGCAATGCTGTGAATAAGGCTGGCGTTATCTGCTGAAATTTCTGGCATTAGCGTGCTCTTGAAATTTAGTTTCCATGATTTTGCGTTTTTGATTTCGCGGCAGATTGCCATAAATTCACCGTGCAAGCGACCTCTGGCGTCGACTGTCGGTGCTTGATTTGGCAAGACGTGATGGCCTGCGTGGGCAAACGAATAACGCTTTGTTTACAGGTGATTGCCAGTTGTCCGATTCAGCTCACATTTCGACTGAGTACAGTTGCGCGCCGTTTGCCTTTGGCTATGGTGGCTTTAGGTATACAACTAAAGTCGTAGGAGGGGCGACATGCGGATTCGCGGCGACGTTTTCTGGGGCTGGGCTGACCCAACGCTTCACCATCGGACTCACGACGAAACGTTAAGTGACGGCAGCTACATCGATGTCCAGGTGCGACTGTCGCGCACAGGCAATACGCAGATGTTCATCGGGGTTTATGCCCCCAGTGGCATGGCCATTCACGAAGAAGCATTCGATTCGCGTCCAGGCGAGTCGATGACCCGTGCCTTGGCGTGGGGCGTGGGCAGGGCGCGGCGGATAGCAAGCGATGCGATTCCCGTGACCGAACAGTTCGCCTGCGCTAAGTAGCGAGCTCTGAAGGTTGCCGTGGGTTGGGCGTGGGTCAGGTCTCATCCTTGATCTTTGCTGCGACGGACCTCAACTCACTGGCAACCCCATCGATGGACTTGATATGAGCGCGTACATCGATCTCGCTGTCTGAGGTCGCCCGCGCTTCCATGAACTTGGCGTGCCCGGTCATGGCTTTGCTGAGTTCATTCAGGTGGTCGGCGGTTTTGACGAGATCGGCTTTGATGGTATGAAGCGGTTCCATGAGCGTGAGTGCGTTCCTTGAAGTGTGCGTCTACAACCCTGTCCGGCTGTTCAGCGAAGCGTGCGTGACATCAGCCACTGCAGGTTGCCCCACGCCTCGAACTGCTCAATGACCGTCCAGCCACGCTTGGCATAGTAAGCTTGTTTATCATGGGTGTGCAGGTACAAAGTTTCGAGGCCGGCAGTGCGCGCATGGGTACATAGGCGCTCAATCAGGTGCTCGGCGATACCGGCTCCTCTGGCTGCCGGGTCAACGAACACGCAGGCAAGCCAAGGGCCGAGGTCCGGGCGGGAGGGCAGGTCTTGCGCTGCCAGGGCGGCGCCGCCCAACAACTGGCCTTGCTCCAGGGCAATCAGGCATTGCCACTGGCCATTGCCCTGGCCTTCTGCGAACTCCTGCTGCCATCGCGGAAGGTCGATGCCGTCGAACTCATACGTGAATTGCTGATGAATCCACTGAGCAAAGGCGTTGCAATGGTTCATGTGGTTCGCGAGCCAATCAAACTGAGGCATGGGCATCCTGCACGGTAGTACCTGTTCAGCGCATCATGACACAACCAGCAAGTGGACACGCAAGTGAAGCTTTTCATGCTAAGGCTGGTCAGTGTCCGACTTGCCGCCTTCGTTACTTTGCACCTGCAAGACTGAGCCTTTATCGTCCGTTGCCAACAAGGCACTTTGTGCATTGTCAGTGTGCAGTTCTGCATGCGCGATGTTTGCTACACCCCGAAAGATACCGCGGCTTTCTTCACCTGTTTTCACTGTGCTCAGGTTATCACTCTGGTAGAAAAAAAGCGTGCGAGTGGGTGGCATGTGGAGCGCTCCTTGTGGTGCTTCAAGATAGTGTGTATCCGCACGGCCACTCTCTACCCGCTTCACGGCTTTGGCTACTAGCAGAATTAACAGGTGCCCGCTTTAGTGAAGCTTCAATAGAATCTTCACTCATAAGCAAAATGCACCACGACCTTGGTTTATTGGAACCAAGTTGCAACGCTGGGTAGAATGCCCCGTATCCCTAATGGTCAATTGCAAATGCCTACATTTCGTATCTTTGTTTGCACCTTGTTGACTGCCAGCCTTGCCGGTTGCGCAACACCGGGTAACCCCACAGCCAGTAAGCTGACCTCCAAAACCCCGGCACAATATGCCGCCTGTGTAATGCCCAAGTGGCAAGCACTGGCGCCCCTAGCCAACCAGAAATCGATCGCCCACGGTTATCGATTGACCGCGCCAAGCGCAGTGGCCTCCGACGATGTCCTCGAGGTGGTTGAGTCGCGCGACGGCAGCCGCGCCACGTTCTACAAAGGCAGCTTCCTTTCGGGCGACAAACTACGCCATGCAGCAAGAGAGTGCCTGGAATAAGCTCAGTAACCTGAGCCGCCCAGCGGCCCCCTTGGCCGTAACCGACTGGCATTAATCGGGGCAGGGTCAGAAGGTGAGGCCGCAAGCATTTCACGCGACATTTGAGCGCACAGGGCTGCTGCAAGGCAGCCGTATGCGGCGCGCACCTGCTTCGGCGACTTCCCCTCAGCGTGCTTCGAGTTTTGTGTTCATCCGCTGGCATTGCACTTCTGCATCGGTCCTGTTCGGGTAACTGGGTTTGAGCCGCTCCTTCGCCAGGTTGTCGTAAATGTCGAACCCGCCGCATACGGTGGCTGCGTAGTACCGGCTACCGACGCGGAAAGACTCCTTTTCGATGGGTACCGCCGGAACGATAACGAATCTTGGTTGCATGTTTCGTGCCTCCCCAGGCAGAGACCTAAGTATTAGTCGGGCAGTTGGTAACCATCAAGCAGGCTCATGGGCAAGCGACGAATAGCCCGGTGCGTGACACCGCTTCCAGTACGCCCGTTCGTCGGTGCAATGGGGGCAAAGCGCCTGCCAGACCTGCAGGCGGGTGAACAACGACCGGGACTACGGGTCTGTAGAAACACTGCGCTTATGTGGAGAAGGGCGCTGTCATTACTTCCACTTTTGGACAGATTTAGACCCAGCAGTCGCTTTGTGTAAGGTTTTTGTAAAAGCGTCCGTTGTGCATACAAGGACCGGTATCGTGTTTTGTACTGTCCAGTCCAAAGTAGCAAACGATGAACACACTTCCGTCGCAGCCCAGTGCTGAACGCGGGGCGTTCTCCAGTTTCGAGGCGTGTCGCAATACCCAGCAAGGCCCCGTGGTGATTCTGGCCTCGGGTGCTTCAGCCAGGCATTTCCCGCTGGCTGATTTTGCCCACCTGCCCATCATTGCCATGAACGGTTCAGTCGCCATGACAGCAGAGCATGGCGTGAAACCGTTTTTCTACGTGTGCACCGACAAAAGCTTCGGCCTGCAGCAACCTGATCTGTTTGCCACCGCCCTGCGTGACAGCCAACGGCTCGCGCTGTGGCCAGAGCAATTCGAGGGTGCCGACATACCAGCTGCCAGCGAATGCTATGCCTTGCACAAGGCGCACACACCCGGCCTGCTCGACGGTGTGCGCGGGCACGGTGACAGTTGCGTCTGCAGCCGCGCACTGTGGAGCAAACGGGCTCGGTCGATCGCCTTCAGCAAAGACTTGTCGCAGGGTTTTTTCGATGCCCGCACAGTCGCCTACGTGGCGCTGCAACTGGCTTATCACCTGGGGTTCGAAGAGGTGTTGCTGGTGGGGGTCGACCTTGACCAGACGGTGGGGCGCTTCTACGAGACCGAAGAAGGGCAACATTCACCGTGCGGCCTGGACCAGCATTGGGACAGCCGCATCCTGCCGTCACTGACATTGATGGCGCGGCAAGTGGTCAATGATCATTTTCACGTCTACAACCTGTCGGCGGCGTCGCGCATCCCGGCCGAACTGATCCCCAAGGTCAACCTGTCAGAAGCCAGGCGGATTGCCGGCTGTGGGATTGGTTGAGCAAGAAAGCGGGTGCGTGTGGCCTTGCGTCTGCGTAGAGTGCGCTGACCATCTCGCACCCTGCAGGAGCCCCCAATGTCCAGCGCCTTCACCTTCATGCAATCCCCCGTTGGCACGCTGACGCTGGTCGCCCGCGGCGATCGGCTGGCAGCCGTGCTCTGGGAAGAGGAGCGGGAAAACCGCGTGCGGCTCGGTGAGCTCCACCGAGATGACCGGTGCCCAGTCCTGCTGGACACCGCCCGCCAGCTGGGCGAGTACTTTGCCGGCACGCGGCGACGCTTCGACCTGGCGTTGGATTTTGCCGGCACGCCGTTTCAGCGCGAGGTGTGGGCTGCATTGCTGACCATTCCTTTCGGTGAAACCCGCAGTTACGGCGACATTGCCCGGCAGATCGGCAACCCCAGCGCAGTCCGTGCAGTAGGCGCGGCCAATGGCCGTAACCCGATCTCCATCATTGCGCCGTGCCACCGGGTAATTGGTGCTTCAGGCAACCTCACCGGCTTTGCCGGAGGGCTTCAGGCGAAGCAATACCTGCTGGCGCTGGAAGGCAGAGAAAGCCTGGCATTGGCGCTCTGAGTCAGGCAAACCTAAAGGATCCAGCTGGCGACCAGGCAGGCCACCAGCGCCAGCGCTGATCCGGCCATCAAGGTGTACTGCCGGTGGGCCCGCCGTGCATGGGGCCGGACCTCTCGCAAGTATTCGCCAGGGGTGGGCGCACCCGGTCGATGGCGCAGGCCTTCGGCGATTTCGGCCAATTGACCCTGGATCAACAGCCCGACCAGGTAATGCGTGGATGCGTAGCTCGCCAGCGTCAACAACAGATACTTCACGCAGTCAGCACCCTCAGTGGCACAGCGGTCGCGCTGGAGTGGGTGGTATCCAGCAGAATCAGCCCTTCGCAGGTGTCATCCAGGCTGGCCAGCAGCCGACCCTGGCTATCCCAGGCCGCAGACCCACCTGCGCCGATGAACGTATCGGCAGGCCCCACGCAGTTGGCCAACAAGACGGTAAGGCCCAGCGTGCGAGCGACCTCCGGGTAATGCTCGTAGCCCTCACCAATGCCCTTGGCCGTTTTCGCCACACTGGCCAGGTACACTTGCGCGCCCTGTGCCCGCGCCTCGGCAGCATGTTCGATGAACATCGACTCGTAGCAGATGGCAGGCGCTACCCGGTGCTTGGCCACCTCGAGTACCAAGGGTTGATCGCCGGCGGCGAAGTAGGGCAGTTCATCGCCGTGCAGGCGCCGTTTGGCATACGCCTGGCGGGGCATGCCTGGGCTCAGGATCGGCATGCCGATGCGAATGCCGTCAGGCGTTGGCAAGGGCAGGCCCACGGCGACTGTGAGAGCATGCTGGTCGCACAGTGCCTGCAGTGGCTCCAGCCGTGGGGAGGATAACGGCAGGGCGAGCTGGCGGGCCAAGGTCGGCTCATAGCCGGTCAGTGACAGTTCAGGAAACACCACCAGCTCAGCACCCAGCGCCGCAGCCTGCTCGATGCAGTACAGGTGACGCGCAAGGTTGCCCTGAATATCGCCTTTGAGCGACGCCAGTTGCACGGCGCAGATCTTCATCAACAGCTCCTTCCCTGGTACGAGTCAAGGGCCGAGCATACGCCTGGCCGCAACACCTGTACCAGTGAAGGGTTTTTCAGGAAGCCGCGTGCGGTGCGAAGCGCTGGCGGAACCAGTCGTTCAGCATGGCCTTTTCGGCATACAGGCGGTCGCTGCTGCTGGTCACCCGCCCCGGGCGGCTGAGGTACATCTTGTCGCTGACCCGTTCCTGCGCTTGCTGGGCAGGTTTGCCGGGCTGGCTGAGGGTGTAGCTGAGGTCGATGGTCGGCCAGGTGATTTCGCGCATGAAGCGCACATCGTAGGCATTGCTGTGCCAAGGCTCGAAGCGCCCGGCCAGGTCGATGTCACGGATGTCGATAACCAGCTGCTGGTCTGCTTGCAAGTAACGCTGGCCGAGCTTCTGCAGGTACTCGGTCAGGGCCTTCATGACATAGGCATCGGCACCCCGTTCGTAGCCGGCACTGTCGAGGCTGGCATCGCGAAATTTTTCGGGATGGTCGAATCGCACCTCGACCTGCGCAGCCGGAGCACCTTGTGCCATGCTGTTCAATGACAGCGCCACGAGCACGGCACACACGAGGGCGGTACGCATGATGCACCTCCAAGGTGAAAGACGTGTCCCTTTATTCTACGCCTGCCATGACAGCACCCGCAGAGGAAGATTGTAATGAGTCGGTTTCGGCGGGTAGCCGCCAACCCCCTGGGTCGAGACCTGGCGGTGGGTGATATCCACGGGCACTTCGGGCGCCTTGTTCGGTGCCTGCAAGCGGTTGGGTTCAACCCCGCAGTGGACCGCCTGTTCAGCGTGGGTGACCTGGTCGACCGTGGGCCGCTCAGCCACGCGGCGCTGGCATGGCTAGACCTGCCCTGGTTTCATGCCGTGCAGGGTAACCATGAGGCGCTGGCGGTTAGCTACCTGCGCGGTGGCCGGCTCGACCTGGAGATGTACCACGCCGCCGGTGGTGGCTGGTTTCTTGAGCTGCCCAAGGCCGAGCAGCGGCGCTTTGTCGAACGCTTCGAGCAATTGCCGATCGGTATGGAAGTTGAAAGTGCAGCGGGCCTGATCGGTCTGTTGCATGCCGACAGCCCCTTCGCCGATTGGCCCGTGTTACGGAGCTGGTTGGAACTGGATGACGACCCCGAGGTACGCGAAGTCTGCCAATGGTCGCGGCGCCGGCTGAAGGAGGGCGACACCCGGCCTGTGCACGGCATCCGTGCCTTGTTGGTCGGGCATACACCCGTGCTGCAGGTCAAACAGCTGGGCAATGTCTGGCACCTGGACACCGGCGGCTGGGCCAGCGGCCATTTCAGCCTGCTCGACCTGGCGACCCTTGAGCTGGTCAGCCCCGCGCAAGGTGCACAAGCAACGCCCCGGCCAACACCATCAGCATGACCCCCGAAGCCCGCTCCAGCCAGGGCAAGGCGCGGGAGAAGCGCTGCAACACGCGCTGGTTGCCGATGGCCACGGCGACCAGCAGGTCCCAGAGCAGCACGATGCAGAACATCCAGCCCGCATACACCACCTTCCAGCCGACACTGCTGCTGGCGACCATGCTGGCGAGGCTGGCGTAGAACAGCGCGTTCTTGGGGTTGAAAATGCCCGACAAAAAGCCCATCGCCAGGCTGCGCCAACCACCTGGTACAGCGCCATTGCCGGCCACTGCGGCCAGGTTGGAATGCCCGGCGTAGCGCAAGAATTGTGCGCCGATGTACAAAAGGTAAGCCGCACCGGCCAGTTGCAAAGCAATGAACAACGTGCTGCCTTCGCGCAAAATCGACAGGCCGGTAAAGGCCATGGCGATGAAGGCGCCATTGGCCAACGCGATACCCAGGCACGCGCCGCTGGCGGTGCGCCAACCGCCACTGATGGAGGTGCGGGCAACCAGGAAAAAGTCCGGGCCGGGTGACAGCAGGGCTAGGAAGTGGGCGAGGGCGACGATCAGGAACTGCTCCATGGGCGAGACGACTCTGGCAGGTAAAGCCGCAGTCTGGCGTCGAGCCTGGAGCACGTATTGAAGATTATTGCGCGGGGCCTCAATGGCCTCGGTATTGCCCGGGCGTTACGCCCACGTGCGCCTTGAACACCCGCTGAAAGTGGCTTTGGTCGGCAAACCCAAGCTGATAGGCGACCTCTGCCAGCGCCAGGCCCTGGTTCAACAGAAGCCGACTGCGATTGACCCTGGCGTTGAGCAGGTAGGCATGGGGCGTCAGGCCGGTCGCTGCGCGAAACGCCCGAATCAGTTGATAACGCCCCAATCCCGCTTCCTGGGCCAGCAACGTCAGGCTCAGTTGCGCAGGGTCCTCAGCCTCGATCCGTTCGACCAGGCCACTGAGCAGGGTGGCGCCCAGCGCCGGTGCCGCCTCCAGCGTCGGGTGCGCGCAGAAGTCCTGGTCCCCCATGAAGGCAATCAGCGCCGCCTCTTTCTCGCCGTAGCTCGCACTGGAGAACAACAAGGCATTCAGCGCGCAGAACTGGCCGTACAAGGCGGGCACATGGCTGATACGTGCTGGCTCACCCGCCTGCGCACCGCGCAGCCCAGACTCCAGGCGCAGTTGCGACAGCCAGTCGGCATCCACGTGCAGCATCTGGTAGCTCCAGGCCTGGCCAGGCGCCGGGTTGCACGCATGCACACGCTTTGCCGGGACCATCACCAAGGTGCCGGGGGTCAGGCGTTGCTGACCACCGCTTGCGCCGGTAAACAGGCTGAAGCCGGCATCCACTGCACCCATGGAAAAGGTCGGATGGCTATGCGCCTTGTAGCAGGCGCGGCTATGGCAGGCGCGGCGGCTTTCGACGAAGGGCAGGGCAGTATCGCGCCAGACGCGGGCTTGTGAGCGGGGCATGAAAAGGGTCCTCGACAGGAGCAAAAGCTTACCAGTAGCAGGGGACCCGTACAGTTTTTTCGGCTGGCTGTAACTTGACCCTGTGCGCGTCTGCGGTCGAAATAAGCGCTTGATGTCAGAGGACAATAATAATGGATCTTGCCAGTTTGCTGCTGTTCATCCCCGCGTGCTTCGCCCTCAACATGGCGCCCGGGCCCAACAACCTGCTGTCGTTGCACAATGCCAGCCGCTACGGCCTGCGCACGGCCTGCGTGGCCGGTGGCGGGCGCATTGTCGCTTTCAGCGGCATGATTGCGCTGGCGGCCATGGGCCTGGCGGTGGTGCTGCATACCAGTGAATACCTGTTCCTCGCTATCAAGGTGATTGGTGCCGCCTACCTGTTCTACATTGCCTGGCAGTTGTGGCGGGCCCCTGTTGGTGAAGCCGTGGTGGCGGGTGATCACCCACGCGGCACCTGGCGCTTGGCGCGGCAAGAGTTCTGGGTGGCGGCGGGCAACCCGAAGGCGATCCTGATCTTCACGGCCTTCCTGCCGCAGTTCGTTTCGGTCGGTGGTGCTACCCCGGTCAGTGAGCAGTTCTTGTGGCTGGGGGTGCTGTTCCTGCTGCTGGAGTGGGCCGCCATCGCCATCTATGCGGGCCTTGGCGCCTATATGCAGCGCTGGTTCAGCCAGCCTGGGCCGCGTCGGATGTTCAACCGGGTCAGCGCCTCCTTGCTGGGCTGCGCTGGCCTCGGTCTGCTGGCAGCGCGCCGCTAGAACTGCCAGCGCACACCCAGGTTCACGCCGCTGGCTTCCTGCTGGCGGCTGTCCAGGTTGACGCTGTACTGCACGCCGCCGTGCAGGCTAAGCGCTTCACTCACTTGCGCGACCACACCGCTTTCAAGTTGCACCGAGGTGTAGCGGTAGTCGGTCTTGATCGTGTCGAGGTCATCGAACGTCAGCGTGTCGCGGCCACCGTCGCCGTGCCACAGGTTGACCTGCGCATAGGGTTGCAGCAGGCGTCCACGGGTGCCCGTGAAGGTGCCTTCAAGGCGCGCACCCAAGCGCGCGGTCAGTTCAACCTCGGCGTCATGGCTGACGCGCGAGGCGCTGTCTCGGGCGGTGTCCAGCGAGACCTTCTGGGCGATCAACTGGGCTTGTGGCTCCACGGCCCAGCGTTGCGACAGGACGATGGGGTAGCCGGACTCCAGTGACGCTGTCCAGGCATGGCCACTGATGTTCAGCTTGTCACCACGGTGCGAGCGCGCCCGGCCATCCAGGTCGGTGTACTGCAGCACGGCATCGAGGTACCCGCGCTGCGGCCCGACCAGTGTCCAGTAAGCGCCGACGCTGTCGCCATCGAGCTTCAGGTCACCGACGCTGCGGTCTTGTACGGCCAGGGCAAACCCTTTGACGTCGGCGTCCAGGCGACTGTGGCTGACATACACGCCGACCTGTTGGCGATAGCCGCTGTCATTGACCTTGGCATACACGTCCTGGCCGACCTTGAAGCCATACAGGTCACCGTCCAGGCTGGGGCTGACCGTGCCTGTCCATTGCTGGCGCAGCGTGCCGCCGTAGGCCTGGCCCCAACTGGCGGGGAGCCCGCCTTGGCCGGTAAGCAACTGCTGATCGCCCTGGCGCTGGTGAAAAGTACCCAAGGCTTGGCGGGCGATGATCGCGGCGCCTCTGGGGGCAGCGGCGTACACCGGGACCTCGGGGCGGTACAGCGCCAAGGGCTTGCCCTGCACGGGCGCAGGCAGTTCAGCTTGCCCGGGCGCCGCCGCAACCACAGGCGGGGTCGCTGCCGGTTCGATCACGGGTGGCTCGCCGGGCTGCGGTGCCGGCGCCGGAGCGGGCGGGGCGACTAAGGTTGAGCGCAGGTACCAGCTGTTTTCGCTGCCGGCCGTGATACCACCCTTGAACAGGCGATAGTCGTAGGCACCGACCGAAAGCGTCTGGGTCTGTACGAAAGCGTCGTTCCGGCTGACAGCGCCTTCGCGGGCTTCGACCACTTGGATACCGTTTTGTGTGGTCAGCGCGCCTGCGCCACCCAGGTTATTGACCAGCAGGCCAGTGCTGCCAGCGATAACCCCGCGGCTGACGACCAGGCGGTCGGAGGCCGCGCCATCCCCGGCCAGCACGCTGTTCACGCGCAGGGTGCCGTTGTTGCCGGTGTAATCGCCTTGAATGCTCAGGCGCCCCTGGGCATCGTTGCCCCGTGACAGGTCTATCGTGCCGGCGTTTTCGACCGACACCTTGTTCCCGTTCTGGATACTCACGATGCTGCCTTGGCGTGCGATCAGCGCGCTGCTCGCATCGATTGTGAAGCTGCCTGTACCGGTCGCGGGGAGGGTGTCGGTGCCTAGGTCGCCCAAGGTGAGGGTATCGTCAAGGGTGAATCGGCTGGCGTTGGTCAACGCCACGGATTCCCAGTTGGTGTACAACGCCCCGCGCGTCACCTGGCTGCGGTTGAACACCAGGGTGTCATTGCCAGCGCCGCCGTCGATGTTGATGTCCAAGCCCTTGGCATCGAGGCTGTCGATTGTCGCGGAGTCATCGCCAATACCCATATCGACCCGGCCGCCGATGCTGCCGCCGGACCACGTGAAGGTGTCGTTGCCAGCGCTGGCGAGCACATTCCCCTTGAGCTCGCCGCCGCTGATGGTGATGCGGTCCTGGCCGCCACTGGTGCTGATATTGCCGCCAATCGAGCCCCCGCGCAGCAGGATCGTGTCGTTGCCAAAGCCGCTTACCAAGTTGCCGTCAATCTTGGTTGCAACGGCGGTGTCCTGGGACATTTCGAAGTAGTTGTCAGCGAGCTTCAAGTAGACTCGGCCTATCTGGCCGCCCGAAAAGATTGCATGATCGCCATCCTCGAACGCACCGATAATGCGCCCGCCCGACATTGTGAAATTATCGAACCCTTGGCCCTGGTTCAGCGACTGGACCGTGCCCCCGCTCATGGTGAAGGTATCGACCTGTTGGGTTTGCGAGATCGCCCCCAGGCTGTCGCCCGGTATGACGGTCAGTGAATCAGGGTAGCCAAGCGTCGGCAGTACGAGCAGTGGCAACGCGGCAGGGGCAAGCAGGCGGTGATAACGCATCGGCAGGTCTCCGGGGCCTCAGAGGGGGACCACTACCTGACGCGGCGCTTAGGCGCACCACCTCGGTCCTGCCTGAGTTGTAGGGAAAGGCCTGACGTTGAACAACTGGCAATAATGCTAGGTGGCCTGTTGCCACCCTGACGCTGTCAGTCGCGGTAGAAGGTTTGCACCAGGTGGTAGCCGAACTTGCTCTTGATCGGTCCATGCACCACACGTAGCGGCTTTTTGAAGATGACCTGGTCGATGGCGCCGACCATCTGGCCGGGCCGTACCTCACCCAGATCACCGCCGCGCTTGCCCGACGGGCAGGTGGAAAACTTTTTCGCCAGCACGTCGAAGGCCTCGCCATTGGCGATGCGCTGCTTGAGCTTTTCGGCTTCGTCAGCGGTCTTGACCAGGATGTGGCGGGCTTGAGCTTTCATGGGACACCTGTGCTTCGGGGTAAAAAAAAGGGCGCCATTATGCCTCATTGTGCAGCGCGTTGTGGTCGCGAAACTGCTCCAGCGCCTCCGGGTTGGCCAGGGCGTCGGTGTTTTTCACCGGCAGGCCATGAACCACATCACGTACCGCCAGCTCCACCAGCTTGCCGCTGATGGTGCGCGGTATGTCGTTGACCTGGGCAATCACCGCAGGCACGTGGCGCGGCGTGGTGTACTGGCGTATCACCTGGCGAATGCGTTGGCGCAAGGCGTCATCCAGCTGCAGGCCGTCGCGCAGGCGCACGAACAGCACCACCCGTACATCGCCTTGCCAGTCCTGGCCGATGGCGACGCTTTCCAGCACTTCTTCGACCTTCTCCACCTGGCGGTAGATCTCTGCCGTGCCAATGCGAACCCCGCCAGGGTTGAGCACGGCATCGGAGCGGCCGTGGATGATCAGGCCACCGCTGGCGCGCTGCTCGGCATAGTCGCCCTGCGCCCAGCCCCCCGGAAACTGGCTGAAGTAGGCCGCGTGGTAGCGGCTGCCATCGGGGTCGTGCCAAAAGCCCAGCGGCATGGACGGAAACGGCTGCAGGCACACCAGTTCACCTTTTTCGTCATACACGCTCTGGCCTTGCGCGTTCCAGACCTCCACCGCCATGCCCAGCCCCTTGCACTGGATTTCGCCGCGATGCACCGGCAGCGTCGGGTTGCCCAGCACGAAGCAGGCAACGATGTCGGTGCCACCGGACATGGAGGCCAGGCATACATCGGCCTTGATCTTGCGGTAAACGTAATCGTAACTGTGCGGCGACAGTGGCGAGCCGGTCGACAGCAGCAGGCGCAAGCTGGTCAGGCGGTGCGTGGCGGCAGGCTCAAGGCCTTCCTGTTCGAGTGCAGCCAGGTACTTGGCGCTGGTGCCGAAGGCATGGATGCCCTCGGCATCGATCAAGTCCAGCAGCCGCGCTGGCCCGGGGTGGAAGGGCGAGCCGTCATACAGCACCAGTGTGGCACCTACAGCCAGGCCGCTGGCCAGCCAGTTCCACATCATCCAGCCGCAGGTGGTGTAGTAGAACAGCACATCATCGGCCTTGAGGTCATTGTGCAGGCCGTGTTCCTTGAGGTGCTGCAGCAGCACCCCACCGGCGCGGTGGACGATGCACTTGGGTACGCCGGTGGTGCCGCTGGAGTAGAGGATGCACAGCGGATGATCGAACGGCAGCGGGGTGAATCGAGGCATGCCCCCGGGCTGGAAAAAGCCCTCCCACAGGTCGACACGGGACGCGTGGAATTCGTCGGCGCGGGTCCCGCTGCGGGTATGGGGTACCACGATCAGTTGCTCAAGGCCTGGTAATTGGGCGCAGACCTGGTTGACCTTGTCGACCTGTTCGATGACCTTGCCGGCATAGTGGTAACCGGCGCAGACGATCAGCAATTTGGGGCTGATCTGGCCGAATCGGTCGATGATGCCGTGCACGCCGAACTCGGGTGAAGCGCTGGACCAGATTGCGCCGAGGCTGGCGCAGGCCAGCATGGCTACCAGGGTTTCCCAGGTGTTGGGCATGATGGCAGCGATGCGGTCGCCCGGTTTCACACCGCAGGCCTCGAACGCCCGTTGCAGCCCCGCGACCTCGGCGGCCAACTGCGCATGGCTCAGCACTCGGCGCTGGCCGTCTTCGCGTACGGCGATCAATGCCGGGCGGTCGTCGCGCCGGCGCAGCAGGTGTTCGGCGTAGTTCAGGGTGGCGCCGCTGAACCACTGGGCATCGGGCATTTGCGGGCCTTCGCGCAGCACGTGGCTCGGTGGTTGGTGCCAGTTAACGTGAAAGTACTCGGCAAGGCTTTGCCAGAAGGCTGAGCGCTGCTCGATGCTCCAGCGGTGCAGTGCCTGGTAGTCGTTTAATTCGAGGTTGTAGCGCAGGTTGACCCAGCGGCGAAACGCAACCATCCGGCTGGCCTCGATCTGCGCTGTGGAGGGGCTCCAGAGTACGTCGTTCATGGCGAACCTCCAGTGGTTGCGGGAGGGGGTAGGAGCAGCCTTGCGCTGCGAAGAGGCCAGTGAAAACACAGTAAATCTTCGCTGCTATTACTGGCCTCTTCGCGGCGCAAGGCTGCTCCTACCTATCAGCGTGATGCGAGCTTCTTATTCCACTTTAGCCTTCTGCACGTCTTGCGAGGCCGACCACACGCGGTAGCGCACTTCGACGTCCTTGGGCACATACACCACCACTGGCAACTTGCTGTTGTAGCGCAGCATGAAGCCTTCGCCGACCACCGGCACGAACGCATCGGTCTTCTTGCCATCCGGGCAGGCCATCAGGGTGCTCGCAGGGCCGCCGACCTTGTCCAGGCGGTAGTAGCTGTAGCCCCAGCCTTCGAGCGTGCGTTCTTCGAGGCTGCCCGCCAGGCGTTGGCGGTTGCAGTCGACCTTGAGCGTCTTGCCCGCGAGAATTTCCAGTTTATAGGCCGACTCGTCGGCCTGGGCCGGCAGGTGGATGACCTGCCGGGTGAAGCCTTTTTCCGCCTCGGGATAGGGCGCGACATCCTTCAAGCTGGCAGCCATCGCCGGGGCGGCGGCAGCCAGGGTCAAGGTCAGGATCGCAGACAGTGGGAGTGGGCGCATGTAGGCCTCCTTGCAGTTGAAAAGGGTGCAAGACCATTGCCAGGTCGTGGCCGGCCCTCACTGGGCCAGCCAGCCACCGTCGACATTCCAGGCGGCACCACGGACCTGGCTTGCGGCCTCGCTGCACAGAAATAGTACCAGCTCGCCCAGGTGCTCGGGGGTGACGAAGGCCAACGAAGGCTGCTTCTCGGCCAACAGGTCGTGTTGTGCCTGCTGCGGGTCTACACCCTTGGCGGCGCGGTCGTCGATCTGCTTTTGCACCAGCGGGGTCAGCACCCAGCCAGGGCAGATCGCGTTGCAAGTGACATTGCTGGCGGCCGTTTCCAGGCCCACGACCTTGGTCAGGCCCACCACGCCATGCTTGGCTGCCACGTAGGCGGCCTTGCCGGTCGAGCCGACCAGCCCGTGCACCGAAGCGATGTTGATGATCCGCCCCCAGTTGCGTGCGCGCATGCCGGGCAGGGCCAGGCGGCTGCCATGGAACACCGCCGACAGGTTGAGGGCGATGATCTTGTCCCAGCTCTCCACGGGAAACTGTTCGACCGGCGCCACGTGCTGGATACCGGCGTTGTTGACCAGAATGTCGACACCGCCGAATTCATGCTCGGCCACAGCGAACAGGGCCTCTATTTGCGCTATATCCGACAGGTCGGCGGGGTGGTGGACGGCCTTCACGCCATGGCTGGTAATGCTGGCGATGGCCGGCGCCGGGTCGCCAAAACCGTTGAGCAGGATGTTGGCCCCAGCGCGGGCCAGCACCTGGGCGATGCCAAGGCCGATACCGCTGGTGGAACCGGTGACGAGTGCAGTCTTGCCTTTGAGGGTCATGCGAATGCTCCCAGTGCAGGTTGTGGGTCTTTTTGTAGGAGCAGCCTTGTGCTGCGAAGAGGCCGGTGAAAGCAGCTAATATTTACAGGGTTTTCACTGGCCTCTTCGCAGCGCAAGGCTGCTCCTACAGGGGTCGTGCATTAACCATGTGGATCGAACGCTTCGCGCAGCGCATCGCCGATGAACACCAGCAGCGACAGAATCACCGCCAACGCGAAAAACGCAGTAAAGCCAAGCCAGGGCGCTTCCAGGTGCTGCTTACCCTGGGTCACCAGCTCGCCCAGCGAGGCGCTGCCGGCCGGCATGCCGAAGCCCAGGAAGTCCAGCGCAGTCAGGGTGGTAATGGCCCCGGTCAACATGAACGGCACATAGGTCAGCGTGGCATTCATGGCGTTGGGCAGAATGTGCCGCAACATCACCTGGCTGTCTGGCAGGCCCAGCGCCCGCGCGGCTTTGACGTATTCCAGGTTGCGCCCGCGCAAAAACTCGGCGCGCACCACATCGACCAGGGTCAGCCACGAAAACAGCGCCATGATCCCCAGCAACCACCAGAAATCAGGCTCGACGAAGCCGCTAAGGATGATCAACAGGTACAGCACCGGCAACCCCGACCAGACCTCCAGCAAGCGCTGCCCCAGCAGGTCGACCCAGCCGCCGTGGTAGCCCTGCAAGGCTCCGGCCGTTACGCCGATCAGCACGCTGACCAGGGTCAAGGCAAAGGCGAACAGCAGCGACACTCGGGTGCCGTACAGCACCCGGGCCAGCACATCGCGCCCCTGGTCGTCGGTGCCCAGCCAATTGCTGGTACTGGGTGGGCTGGGGGTGGGCACTTGCAGGTCGTAGTTAGGGGTGTCGGCACTGAAGGGGATGGGGGCGAACAGCATCCAGCCGCCCTGGGCCTCGATCAATTGGCGCACGTAGGCACTGCGGTAATCTGGCTGGAACGGCAATTGGCCGCCGAACTGCTGTTCGGTGTAACGCTTGAGCGCCGGGGTGTACAGCTCGCCCTTGTAACCCAGCAGCAAGGGCTTGTCGTTGGCCACCAGCTCTGCGCCCAGGCTCAGCAGCAATAGCGCTGCGAACAGCCACAGCGATACCCAGCCGAGGCGGTTGCGGCGAAAGCGTTGCAGGCGGCGCGACACGGGCGAGAGCATCAGTTGGCCCTCGTGTCGAAGTCGATGCGCGGGTCGAGCAGGGTGTAGCACACATCGCCGATCAGACGGATCAACAAACCCGCCAGGGTAAAGATGAACAGCGTGCCGAAGACCACCGGGTAGTCACGCGACACGGCGGCTTCGTAACTCATCCGGCCAAGGCCATCGAGGGAGAAGATTACTTCGATGAGCAGCGAACCTGCAAAAAACACCGTGATCAGTGCCTGGGGCAGCCCGGCCACCACCAGCAGCATGGCATTGCGCAACACGTGGCCGTACAGCACGCGCCGCTCGCTCAGCCCCTTGGCCCGGGCGGTGACCACGTACTGGCGGGAGATCTCGTCAAGGAATGCATTCTTGGTCAGCAGGGTCAGGGTGGCGAAGCCGCCGATCACCAGTGCGCCGACCGGCAGCACCAGGTGCCAGAAATAGTCGGCGACCTTGCCCAGCAGGCTGAGCTGGTCGAAGTTTTCCGACACCAGGCCGCGCACCGGGAACCAGTTCAGCGACGTGCCGCCGGCGAACAGCACGATCAGCAACAGGGCGAACAGGAACGAGGGCAGGGCGTAGCCGATCACGATCAGTGCGCTGCTCCAGGCATCGAAGCGGCTGCCATGGCGCACCGCCTTGCGGATGCCCAAGGGGATAGAAACCAGATAGGTGATGAGCGTGGCCCAGAAGCCGAGCGACAGGGTGACCGGGAGCTTGTCGAGGATCAGGTCTGTGACCTTGGCCCCACGAAAGAAGCTCTGGCCGAAGTCGAGGCGGGCGTACTGGCTGAGCATCAGCCAGAGCCGTTCGGGGGCTGATTTATCGAAACCGTATTGGTGTTTGATCGCCTCGATCAGCTTGGGGTCCAGGCCGCGGGTGGCCCGTGACTCGCCATGCGCCACCTCGGCCCGGGCGCCTGGTGCGCCGCCGCCGATACCCTGCAGCCGCGCCACCGCTTGCTCCACCGGGCCACCAGGCGCCGCCTGGACGATCGCGAAATTGACCAGCAGGATCGCCAGCAGCGTCGGAATGATCAGCAACAGGCGCCGCAGAATATAGGCCGTCATGGTGAGGCCTTCAGGCGTTCGGCCATCTGCGCGTTGGTCAGCGGGGTAGGGCTGACTTCCCACCAGGTGTCGAGGCCTTCGTCATAGGTGGCCTGAACCTTGGGCAAGCCAAAGCGGTTCCACCAGGCCGTGGAGCTGCCGGGCGGGTAGTAGTTGGGGATCCAGTAGTAGTTCCACTGCAGCACGCGGTCCAGGGCATGGGCATGGCGCAGCATGTCGGCTTGCGTGCTGGCGCGTACCAGGCCGTCGATCAGGCTGTCCACTGCAGGGTCCTGCAGCACCATCAGGTTGTTCGAGCCGGGGTCGTGGGCCGCTGCCGAACCGAAGTAGTTGTACAGCTCCGCCCCTGGCGACAGCGTGACCGGGTAGCCGGTCACGATCATGTCGTAGTCACGCGCCATCAGGCGGTTGACGTATTGGGCCGAGTCGACATTGCGAATGTTCAGGGTGACGCCGATCTGCGCCAGGTTGCGCTTCCACGGCAGCAGCAGGCGCTCCAGGCCGGCCTGGCCGTTGAGGAAGGTGAATTCCAATGGCTCGCCTTGGGCGTTGACCAGGCGGTCGCCCTCGGGGTGCCAGCCGGCTTGCTGCAACAAAGCCAACGCTTGCAGCTGTTGCGTGCGGACGATGCCCGTGCCATCGGTGACCGGGGCCGTGAACACGCGGTCGAAGACCTCATCCGGCACCTGGCCGCGCAACGGCTCCAGCAGTTCGAGTTCGCTGGCGTCGGGCAATGCGCGGGCGGCCAGTGGGGTGTTGGAAAACACGCTCTGCTGGCGGATGTAGAGGTTGCGCATCATCTGCCGGTTGCTCCACTCGTAGTCCCAGAGCATGCCCAGCGCCTGGCGCACGCGGCGGTCGCGAAACGGCGGCTTGTCCAGGTTGAACACATAACCTTGGGCAACCTGCGGTTTGGCCGGGCCCAGGTGCGCGCGCTGCAGGCGGCCGTCGTCCAGCTGCGCGCCGTTGTAGCCGAGGGTGTAGGCCGTGGCAGAAAACTCGCGGTTGTAATCGTAGCCACCCCCTTTTAGCACCTGCCGCGCCACTTCGGTGTCGCCGAAGTATTCGATGCGCAGCGTGTCGAAATTGTAGCGGCCACGGCTGACAGGGAGGTCTTTGGCCCACCAGGTTGGGTCACGTTCAAAGCTGATGCTGCGGCCATTGTCGATCTGGCCGATGCGGTAAGGGCCGCTGCCGACCGGTTTGTCGAAGCCGGCGCCGTTGGTGAAATCGCGTTGTTGCCAGTCATGCTCGGGCAGCACCGGCAGGCTGGCCAAGTCCAAGGGCAGGGTGCGGCCATGGGGTTGCCTGAAGTCGAAGCGCACGCGATGCGGGCCCTCTACGGTAACCCCTGCGACCTCGGCGAACTGGGTGCGGTACTTGAGGCTGCCTTTGCTCATCAGCAGCTCGAAGGTAAAGCGCACGTCTTCGGCGCGCACCGGCTTGCCGTCGGCGAAGGTGGCGCGGGGGTCGATCTCGAAGCGCAGCCAGGCATCGTCCGGGCCACGTTCCATGCGCCGGGCAATCAGGCCGTAGACGGTGTAGGGCTCATCGAATGAGCGCACGGCCAATGGCGCGTACAGCCAACCATCGACTTCGTTGACGCCGGTGCCTTTGTCGATGTACGGCAGAATATGGTCGAACTGGCCAATCTCCATGGCCGAGCGGCGCAATATGCCGCCCTTGGGGGCGTTGGGGTTGGTGTAGTCGAAATGGTGGAAGCTTTGGTTGTAGCGGGGGGCTTCGCCGTAGACAGTCAACGCATGGGTGGGTGCAGCGTGGGTGTTGGCGCAAAAGCACAGAAACAAAACCAGCCAGCCCAGGCGAAACAAGCCCTTGTAGGAGCAGCCTTGTGCTGCGAAGGCGTCAGCACGGTCAACGAAATTGCCCGGCCGGGCCACTTCACAGCGCAAGGCTGTTCCTACAGAGGCTGAGTCGTTCCAGAGGAACAACCTGGTATCAGTCCTGACGGCTGGTCACTTCCAGCAGGTGATAACCGAACTGGGTTTTCACCGGGCCCTGGACAACGTTCAGCGGCGCGCTGAAGACCACGGTATCGAACTCACGCACCATCTGGCCCGGGCCGAACGAGCCCAGGTCGCCGCCTTGGCGGCTGGATGGGCAGGTGGAATTGGCCTTGGCGACTTCGGCGAAATCGGCACCAGCTTCGATCTGGGCTTTCAGTTCGTTGCATTTGTCTTCGCTGCTGACCAGGATGTGGCGGGCGGTGGCACGTGCCATGGGTACTGCTCCTTAGGGTAAAAACGCAAGCCTAGCGCACTTGTTCGGGAAATGTCTCGCAAGGCTTGCTAGCGGCTTCCTACAGTTTTTGTGCCGCCTCGCGCAACAGGGTTTCAGTTGACGCCCAACCCAGGCAGCCATCGGTGATCGACACGCCGTACTTCAGTGCGCCTTTGCCTAGGGACTGGCAGCCATCGAACAGGTGGCCTTCGATCATCACGCCGACAATCGAACGGTCACCGGCCACGCGCTGTGCCAGCACGTCCTCGAATACCGCGGGCTGCTGCGCTGGGTCCTTGCCGCTGTTGGCATGGCTGCAATCGACCATGATCCGCGCCTGCAACCCCACCTTGGCCAACCCCTGCCGGGCCTGGGCGATGCTCGTGGCATCGTAGTTCGGGCCTTTATGGCCGCCGCGCAACACCAGGTGGGTGTCGGGGTTGCCCAGGGTCTCGATGATGGCCGGGTAGCCCTGCGCATCCATGCCGAAATGGCGGTGTGGGTGCGCGGCGCTGCGCATGGCGTCGCAGGCGATGCCGATCCCGCCGTCGGTGCCATTCTTGAAGCCCACAGGCAGTTCCAGGCCACTGACCATTTCACGGTGCACTTGCGACTCGGTGGTGCGAGCGCCGATGGCGGCCCAGCCCAGCAGGTCGTCGAAGTAGCCCGCGGCCATCGGCTGCAGCAGCTCGGTGGCAATGGGCAGGCCGCGCTCGATCATGTTCAGCATCAGGCCGCGCGACAGGGCGATACCGGCGTGCATGTCATCGCTGCCATCGAGGTGCGGGTCGTAGGCCAGGCCTTTCCAGCCCACCGTGGTGCGGGGTTTTTCGACGTAGGCGCGCATCACCAGCAGCAGCTTGTCATCCACTTCGCGGCTCAGCGCGGCTAGGCGGTCGGCGTATTCCAGGGCCGAGCGAGGGTCGTGAATCGAGCAGGGGCCTACAACTACCAACAGGCGTTCGTCGCGGCCTTCGAGAATGGCGCGGATGGCCTGGCGGTGGGCATGGACTTGCTGGGTGAGCTCAGCGGACAGCGGCATTTGCTGCTTGAGCAGGTGGGGGCTTGGCAGGCGCTGGCTGACGGTCGTATTGGCAGCTTGCGGTTGGTTCAGGGGCAGGGCGAGGTTCGAGGCTTGCATGGCGTTTTTCCCTGGGCGGACGGCGGGTTCTGGCCCGCGTCGTCGGCCCTATCGAGGTGTTCGACAGATCGTTGTAGGTGTGTTGGCTGCAGCGTTGCCACCCTTGAAGGACCGAACGGAGGCGGCAGGCTGGCCCGAACGGGATTGGCTAAATCGCCAGGCATAGGTGTTTGCGCAGTAATAAGTGGCGTAGTTCATGAATCTGTCCTCAAGGTAAATCGGTAATGTTCAAAGGCCTGAAAAGCAAAACCCCCGGTCGGGGAGCCGACCGGGGGTTTGAGTATTCTCATGTTCGGCGGCCCCTCGAAAGTGGGCGCCGTGTGGGTATCAGCGGCGCCTAGTGGCTAAACCAATACCCAAAATAAAAGCTGGCAGGGGCCTTGCGACCGGCAACGGCCAGCACAGGGCGCAGGGTGCGACCGGTGTGGTTGGCGTGATTGCAGGTGCGTTTCGGCATGTTGCTCTCCAGTGAATGAGCCCGAGCTTACTTCAGATCAGGCGCGGCGTTCAATGGGTAAATGCTGTGACGTTGATCATTGTCGGTAATGGGTGGCAATGACTCATTCAATGGCCGTAACGCCCCACCAGGGTTTGTGCGCCCAAGGCATGGTCTTGGAGCAACTGCAGCAGCCCGTTGCGGTCCAGGTCTGCTGGCAGGATGCCGGGTTCGAGGTCGGTTGCAATCAACGTCAGCGCGTAGTGGTGCGGGTTGTCCCCGGCGGGCGGGCATGGGCCACGGTAGCTGGCGGTGCCGCGGGAGTTGCGCCCCACCGTCACGGCAGGGCTGGTCAGCCCGGCCATGCCTTCTTTCAAGCCATCCAGGCCCGGGTCGATGTTGTAGGCGACCCAGTGCACCACCCCGAGGCCTTTGCCGCCATCGGGGTCGAACATCACCAGCGCCAGCGAGCGCGTACCGGCGGGCAGGTTGTCCCAGCTCAGTTGTGGGGTGCGTTCTTCGCCTGCGCCGCAGGCCGGGTCTGGCCCGACCTGTTGCAGGGCGATCACGCCACCGTCGGTGAAGGAGGAAGAACTGATCGACAGTGCGCCAGAGCCCGGCCCGGCGGCCAGTACGCTGAAAGGCAGCAGGGCAGCGAGCAGCCAGGGTTTGGCGTTCATGGCAACTCCTTGGCAGGGCAATGGAGCGCAGTGTAGTCCAGCCGAGCCTCAACGGCTGTCCTGGTCCTCAGCGGTGCCGCCATCGTAGCCGGCACCGGAACCTGTGGCTTCGCCGGTGCTGTTGGAGCCGCCACTGGCGCCGTCAGCGGCATCGGTGCCGGTGTTGCTGCTGTCGTTGTCCTGGCCGCTGCCGGGGCTGTTGACGCTGCTTCCGTCACCTGCGGTCTTGCCGCCAGACTGGTCGGTTTGTGGGCGGCTGTCGGTATTGGTGGGTTCGGTGGCAGCGAAGCTGGTGCCGGTGATGGCGCCCAGGGCCAAGGCCAGGCACAGCGAAAGGGGGCGAATGCGGATCATGATGAATCTCCTGTGCGGATGATCTGTCATTCGTTTGGCTGGAGCAGGGCGGCGCGGTGCCCTCTGGGCGACGGGTGGTCACCAGAGGCCAGGAGCACGCCTTTTCTGTGTAGGAGCAGCCTTGTGCTGCGAAGAGGCCGGTGACCACACAACAGATCTTCTCTGCTATCACTGGCCTCTTCGCAGCACAAGGCTGCTCCTACCGGGGTGGGGTTATCGGGTTTCGGCTTGCGCTGGCCGGTACCTTGCTGCGGCTCGAACGGCGAATGCTCAGGGCGCCTACCTCGGGTGGTCATCAGAGTCAAGGAACACGCGTTTTCTGTGTAGGAGCAGCCTTGTGCTGCGAAGAGGCCGGTGACCACACAACAGATCTTCGCTGTTATCACTGGCCTCTTCGCAGCACAAGGCTGCTCCTACCGAGGTGGGGTTATCGGGTTTCGGCTTGCGCTGCCCCTGTGCCTTGCACCGGCTCCAGCGGCGGATGCTCCTGCGCGGCATGCATCAGGTCTTCAGTCACTCGCAACTCGGCACCGGTGGGCGAGAAGGTGGTGGATGCCGCGAACGGCGCCGGGTGCTCGGCCGCCGGGCGCTTGCCTCGGCGCCACAGGAAGAAGCTGACCATGGCCAGGTTGACCACTGCAAAGGCCCAGAACAGCCCGGCCTCGCCAAACGACGTCATCATCGGCGAAATCGCCAGCGGCGCCAGCGCCGAACCCAGCGAGTTGATCAGCAGCAAGCCCTGGATCATCGGCACCAGCGCGTCGGACGGTGCACGGTCGGCAGCGTGGCTGACCGCTACCGGGTACAGGGCGAACACGCCGCCACCCAGCAGGAACAGCATTGCGGGCAGCAATGACGATTCAGACGGCAAGAACACCGTAATCAACGACAGCACCACGCACAGGCCGGCCAGGGCAATCAGCACATCCTGGCGGTCCTTGCGGTCGGACCAGCGCCCAACCGGGTACTGCAGCAGCATCGCACCCAGGATCACCCAGGCCATCATGCTGCCGACTTCGCCCACGTCCAGGCCAATACGTTGCAGGTACAGCGGCAGCAGCGCATAAATGCCGGCAATCGCCACCCCCGAACCGAAGCAGCCGACCAAACCCGACGGCGCGACTCCCAGCAGTTGGCGGGGCTTCAGCGGTTCGACCTGGTCCAGCAGTGGCGACACCCGCGGCAGGATCACGATCGGCAGCACCGACAGCGCCGCGAGCATACCCGCGAGCATGAATGGCGCGGTGTCGCCCAGGCGGGTAATTTCGCCAAGGCCTGCCTGGGCAATAACGCCGGCGCCGTAGAAGGCAATCATGTACAGCGCCAGCAGGCGGCCACGGATTTTCGCGTCGCCGGCCAGCAGCAACCAGCTCTCGATCACCAGGAACACGCCCACCGCAGCCCAGCCGTTGATCAGGCGCAGGATCGACCACCACGTGGTGTCGTAGAACAGCCCTTGCAACAGGATGGTCGCGGCGATCAGCGAGGCGAAGCTGGTGTAGGCGCGGATATGGCCGATGCGCAGGATCAGCCGGTCATTGAATATCGCGCCAAGGGTCAAGCCAATGAAGTAACTGGACGACACGATACCGATGGTGGTGGCTGATTCACCGGCCGCGCCCAGGCGCAGGGTGGTCAGGGAAGACATGAAACCGTTGCCCAGGGCAATGATGAACAGCCCGAGCAGGGGCGCCAGCGCCATGGCCAGCAAACGCGGAGACATACGTACCTCAAGTTGGATGAGCGGAATGAGCGCCTCTTCGGACGCGCACGCCAGCTGGGCCCGAAAGGGGGCCAAGAGGCTGCACGGATGTGCCTGGGCTGGATGCGACCTGGGCAAGACTCAACCGCTGGGCCGTAAGGGAGCTGGGCCGGGCGGGGTCGGTTGAGCCTATTTCACATGGGCGGTCATGTGTTCAGGCGCGGACTCTGTCATTGCTGCCGGTTGCCACCGTTCAAGGCGACGGGCGAAAAGGAACCGCGATTCTACGTGCTTGCAACCTTTTGCCCAAGGGGCATTGGCCTGCGACGAGACGCCGCAGGGCGTCGCGACGTACAGGCTTAATTCGCCCGTTTAATAATAATTTGTATAGAAAAATAACTTTAGTCGTATTGATTCATTGTTTTGGCGGCGGGCAGTGAGTATTTATTGATCTGGATCAATACAGGTACGTAATTAAATACCGTATCAGCCTGTTGATCGACAGAACTTATCAAGCAATCAAGCCGCTCAATTGGTCCCTGCGGCATCCTGCCACTACAATGGCGGGCGCGGCCCGCAAGGGGCGCCTTGATAAACGTGTGATGCCGCTGTCCATTTAGTAGTTGCAAAAGAAGTTGCGTTTTTATAACGCGCTGTAGATTTCTATTGCCCCTGGCTTGTGCCCGTCACCGAATTAGAACGACCAGCCGATAACACCCGTTGATAAGTAACGCCTGTGTGCCCGGTATTTAACCGGGCCGAGATGAGGAGATCCCATGGCACTTGGCAGACGACAATTTTTCAAACTGTGCACGGCCGGTGCGGCGGCAGCGACCACCGTGTCGCTGGGCTTTGCCCCGGCAGTGGCCAATGCCAGCCAGTCACGCCAATACAAGCTGTTGCGCGCCAAAGAGACCCGCAACAACTGCACCTACTGCTCGGTAGGCTGCGGCATCCTCATGTACAGCCTGGGCGACGGCGCGAAAAACGCCAAGGCACGCATCTTCCACATCGAAGGCGACCCGGACCACCCGGTCAGCCGAGGTTCGCTGTGCCCGAAAGGGGCAGGGTTGGTGGACTACATCCACAGCGAACAGCGCCTGCTGTACCCGGAGTACCGCGCGCCAGGCTCGGACACGTGGCAGCGGATTACCTGGGACCATGCCATCGAGCGCATCGCCCGCTTGATGAAGGCTGACCGCGATGCCAACTTCATCGAGAAAAACGCCAAGGGCGTTACCGTCAACCGTTGGCTGTCCACCGGCATGCTGTGTTCTTCGGCGGCCAGCAGCGAAACCGGCTCGCTCGACCAGCGCTTTACCCGCGCCCTGGGCATCCTCGGCACCGACAGCCAGGCGCGGGTCTGCCACGCCCCGACCGTGTCGGCGCTGGCGCCCACCTTTGGCCGTGGCGCCATGACCAACAACTGGGTGGACATCAAGAATGCCAACGTCGTACTGATCATGGGCGGCAACCCCGCCGAAGCGCACCCGGTGGGCTTCAAATGGGTGATCGAGGCGAAGATCCGCAACGGTGCCAAGGTGATCGTCGTCGACCCGCGCTTCAACCGCAGTGCTGCAGTGGCCGACCTGTATTCGCCCATTCGCGCAGGCTCCGACATCACCTTCCTGATGGGGGTGGTCAACTACCTGATCAGCCATGACCGTATCCAGCACGAGTACGTGCGCGCCTACACCAATGCCAGCCTGATCGTGCGCAGCGACTACAGTTTCGACGACGGCCTGTTCAGCGGCTACGACGCCAACACCCGGCGCTACGATCGCAGCTCGTGGGCCTATGAACTCGACGAGCAGGGCTTTGCCAAGCGTGACGTGACGCTCAGCCACCCGCGCTGCGTGTACAACCTGCTCAAGCAGCATGTCAGCCGCTACACGCCGGAGCGGGTCAGCGAGCTGTGCGGTACGCCAAAGGACGACTTCCTGCAGATTTGCGAAATCCTTGCCAGCACCAGCGCACCGGACAAGACCGCCACCTTCCTTTATGCCCTGGGCTGGACCCACCACACCACGGGCGCCCAGATGATCCGTGGCTCGGGCATGATCCAGCTGCTGCTGGGCAACATCGGCATGGCCGGTGGCGGCGTCAACGCCCTGCGCGGGCACTCCAACATCCAGGGCTACACCGACCTGGGGCTGTTGTCGCAACGCCTGCCGGGTTACATGAACCTGCCGTCCGACAACCAGACCACGGTCGAGACCTACCTGAAAGAAACCACGCCCAGCGCCCAGCTGCCCGGGCAGGTCAACTACTATCAGCACACGCCCAAATTTTTCATCAGCCTGATGAAGAGCCTGTGGGGCGGCAAGGCCACCCCTGAGAACAACTGGGGCTTCGACTGGTTGCCCAAGTGGGACGACAGCTACGACGTACTCAACTATTCCAACCGCATGTATGAAGGCAAGGTCAACGGCTACATTGCCCAGGGCTTCAACCCGATCGCGGCCTTCCCGGACAAGAACAAGGCCGCCGAGGCCTTGGCCAAGCTCAAGTTCCTGGTGATCATCGACCCGCTGGCGACCGAGACGTCGAGCTTCTGGCAGAACCACGGAGAGTCCAACGACGTCGACCCCGCGGCGATCCAGACCGAGGTCTTCCGCCTGCCTTCCAGCTGCTTTGCCGAGGAGAACGGCTCGATCGTCAACTCCAGCCGTTGGCTGCAATGGCACTGGGCCGGGGCGGCCCCGCCCGGTGAGGCCTGGCACGATGGCAAGATCCTCGGCCACCTGTTCATGAAGCTGCGCGAGCTGTACCGCGACGAGGGCGGCGTATGCCCCGAGCCTGTGTTGAACATGGCCTGGGACTACAAGAACCCCTACGATCCAGAGCCCGAAGAAGTCGCCAAAGAGTCCAACGGCTACGCCCTGGCGGACCTGCATGATGACAAGGGCAACCTGGTGCTGCGCAAAGGCCAGTTGCTGGACAACTTCGCCCAATTGCGCGATGACGGCAGCACCGCCTGCTTCAACTGGGTGTTCGCCGGCTCCTGGACCGAGGCCGGCAACCAGATGGCCCGCCGCGACAACGCTGACAGCGGCCTGGGCTGCACCCCAGGTTGGGCGTGGGCCTGGCCGCAGAATCGGCGCATTCTTTACAACCGTGCCTCGGCCGATCCGCAGGGCAACGCCTGGGACCCCAAGCGCCAGATCATTGCCTGGGATGGCAGCCGCTGGAGCGGCAGCGATGTCCCGGACTACCCGGTAACCGCCGCGCCAGGCAGCAACGTCAACCCGTTCATCATGCTGCCCGAAGGGGTAGGCCGGTTGTTCTCGGTTGGCGCCATGAACGATGGGCCGTTCCCTGAGCATTACGAACCGATCGAAAGCCCACTGGCGTCCAACCCGCTGCACCCCAATGTCAGCAAGAGCCCGACCGCACGCCTGTATGAAAGCGACCGTGCGCGGATGGGCAGCCGTGAGGAGTTCCCTTACGTGGCCACCACCTACTCGATCACCGAGTTGTTCCGCCACTGGACCAAGCATTCGCGGCTCAACGCGATCATCCAGCCCGAGCAGTTCATCGAGATCGGCGAAGTGCTGGCCAAGGAAAAAGGCATCGTCCAGGGCGACCTGGTGCGGGTCAGCACCAAGCGCGGCTACATCAAGGCCAAGGCGGTAGTGACCAAGCGTGTCCAGCGGCTAGAGGTCGCCGGCCAGATGGTCGACACCATCGGCATCCCGTGCCACTGGGGCTTCGAGGGTGCCACCCGCAAAGGCTTCCTGGCCAACACGCTGACCCCGGGGGTGGGTGACTCCAACACCAACACCCCGGAATACAAGGCGTTCCTGGTGAACGTGGAAAAGGCCTGACGGAGCGACGCACATGTCCCTGCAATCCCAAGACATCATTCGCCGTTCGGCGACCAACGCCTTCACCCCCGCGCCGCGTGCCCGCGATCACCAGGCCGAGGTGGCCAAGCTGATCGACGTCAGCATCTGCATCGGCTGCAAGGCCTGCCAAGTGGCCTGCAACGAATGGAACGACCTGCGTGACGAGGTAGGCCACAACGTCGGCGTGTACGACAACCCGGCCGACCTCACGCCAGACACCTGGACGCTGATGCGGTTTGACGAGCACCAGGACGAAAGCGGCAAGCTGGAATGGCTGATCCGCAAGGATGGCTGCATGCATTGCGCCGACCCGGGCTGCCTCAAGGCGTGCCCGCAACCGGGGGCGATCATCCAGTACGCCAACGGTATCGTCGATTTTCAGTCCGAGCATTGCATCGGCTGCGGCTACTGCGTGGCCGGTTGCCCGTTCGATGTACCGCGCATCAGCAAGAAGGACAACAAGGCTTACAAGTGCACGCTGTGCGTTGATCGGGTGAGCGTCGGCCAGGAACCGGCCTGCGTGAAAACCTGCCCGACCGGCGCGATCAATTTCGGCAGCAAGGCTGACATGCTGGTGCAGGCCGAAGAACGCGTGAGCGAACTGCAAGGCCGCGGCTTCGCCGGTGCCGGCATTTACGACCCGCAGGCCGTCGGTGGCACCCATGTGTTCTACGTGCTGCAACACGCCGACAAGCCGCAGCTGTACCACAAGCTCAACCCAGACCCGCGCATCAGCAGCGCGATCGAGGGCTGGAAAGGCTGGCTCAAACCGGTGGCCGCCGCGGCATTCTTCGCCACCCTGGCGGGCACGGTGTTCCACTACATCGGCGTTGGCCCTAACGAAGTCGAGGAAGACGACAAGGAGACCCTGGTATGAACAAGGACCGATTGATTCTGCGCACGCGCTTCATCGACCGGGCCAGCCACTGGTTCATGGTCATCTGCTTCTTCCTGGTGGCGATGTCGGGGCTGTCGTGGTTTTTCCCGTCGTTGAACTGGCTGAATGGCGTGTTTGGCACACCGCAGCTGGCGCGCATCCTTCACCCGTTTTTCGGGGTGGTGGTGTTCGTGGTGCTGATGTTCCTGTTCGTGCGCTTCGTCAGGTACAACCTGCCCGAGCGTGAAGACGGCATCTGGTTTCGCAACGTCAAGCGCGTGTTGGCAGGCGACCACAGCCAGCCGCTGCGCATCGGCAAATACAACGCCGGCCAGAAGATCCTGTTCTGGGGGATCATGGGCCTGATCACCTTGCTGATGCTCAGTGGCGTGATCATCTGGCGGCCGTGGTTTGCCGACTACTTCAGCATCTCGCTGATTCGGATTGCCTTGTTTGCCCATGCACTGGCAGGCATCTCGCTGATCCTGCTGATCATTGGCCATGCGTACCTGGCGTTCTGGGTGAAAGGTTCGATTCGCGGCATGATCACCGGCTATGTCTCACGCAGTTGGGCCAAGTCGCACCACGATCGCTGGTATCAGCAGATCAACAGCAAGAGCGAGAAGAAATGAGCAGCATCAAACTGACGGCGGTCGAGCAGCCTACCGGTGGCGTGGGCACCATCAGCGCCTTGTTGCTGCCGCAACTGGACCAGCACTTCGCCAAGCGCGGGGCGCGTTTGCGTCACTTGGCACAGGGGCATGAGCAAGCCGACTATCTGGAGTTCGCCGCCACCATCGCGCAGGCCCAGCAGCGTTTGCTCGATCGTTTTCCCGTGCCGGCCAACGTGCTTGAGGCTCTGACTGAGCGGCTGGGCGCTGAGGCGCCATTATCGACGCAGTTGCACTCAGGTTACTGGCAGCAAGTGCTCGAGCATCTGCTCGAGGACCTGCGCACTGACGCCAGCGACCCGGTATGCGCGGCCCTGGACAGGCTCGCCGCGCTGAGCGCCGATCAGCGCGAAGCCTGCGCCCAAGACTTGCTGCAGGGCCAATATGGCAAGGTGAACAGCGGCGAGGCGGTATTTTTGTGGGCCGCCCTGGGGCTGTACTTCGTGCAACTGGCTGCGGCCTTGCCGGCGCATGCGCATGCGGCGGTGGGCGAGCATCGCCAGTTCTGCCCAGTGTGCGCCAGTGCGCCGGTGGCCAGCGTCATCCTCACTGGCAAGCGTGCTGGGCTGCGCTACCTGCATTGCGGGTTGTGCGAGAGTCGCTGGCACATGGTGCGGGTCAAGTGCAGCAACTGCGAGCACACCGGTAAGCTGGACTATTGGTCGCTGGAGCGTCAGGACAGTGCGGTCAAGGCGGAAAGCTGCGGTGACTGCGAAAGCTACCTGAAGGCCTTCTATTACGAGCACGACCCGGCACTGGAGCCTGTCGCCGATGACTTGGCCTCCTTGCAGCTGGATGCCGAGCTTGAAGGGCAAGGCTTTGCCCGTAGCAGTATCAACCCATTTATGTTTCCGGGTTGAAGCAGCGTAGGACTGCGGCATACTGACGCCTTTCGCACACCAGGAAGGTAAGGCTCATGCTGGCATCGTTGTTCGCCGTTCTGGCACCTGTGTTCATCGTTGCCGGCATTGGTTTTGCCTGGGCCCGCAAAGGCTTGGACTACCCCACTGAGTTCATCGCCAGGCTGGTGATGACGGTCGGCACACCGTCGCTGGTACTGTCGACCTTGAGCCGCACGGAACTGGACCCAACGGCATTTACCAGCATGGCGCTGGCCTGCCTGTTGTGCACGTTGGGCATGGCCCTGGCAGGCCTGCTGGTCAGCCGTGCCTCGGGGCTACACTGGCGTGTGCTGCTGCCGGCGTTCATGTTCCCCAACACCGGCAACATGGGCCTGCCGATCAGCCTGTATGCCTTCGGCGAGCGCGGCCTGGCCCTGGCGGTGGCGTTTTTCCTGACCCTGTCGATCGTACAGTTCACGGTCGGCATGGCCATCTCCGGCACGGCAGCTTCGCTCAAGGCGCTGGTCCGCAACCCCGTTGTGATCAGCCTGGCGGGCGCGATGCCGATCATCTTTCTGGATTTCGAATTGCCGCGTTGGCTGGCCAACACGGTGAACCTGCTCGGTGGTATGACCATCCCGCTGATGCTACTGACCCTGGGCGTTTCGCTGGCCAGCATTCGCCTGCGCCATGTGGGCAGCGGCATGCTGCTGGGTGGTTTGCGTATCGGCCTGGGCGCGGCGGTGGGGTGGGCGGTTGGCGTGGCCTTGGGCATGGATACCCTGGAGCGTGCGGTACTGATGGTGCAATCGGCGATGCCGGTGGCGGTGTTCAATTACCTCATGGCCGTGCGCGCCAACCGCTCGCCGGAGCAGGTGGCGAACCTGGTGATGTGTTCAACGGTGCTGTCATTCGCCTGGTTGCCGATTGTGCTGGCGGGGTGGATGTAGCGTGCTGCCTTGTCATACGGGCTTTGTGTAGGAGCAGCCTTGCGCTGCGAAGAGGCCAGTAAAAGTAGCGAAGATCTACTGTGTTTTCACCGGCCTCTTCGCAGCACAAGGCTGCTCCTACACGGTATCTACTGCGCATCCCGGGTGTCGATGCTGACCATCTGGTGATGTTCAACGGTGTTGTCATTCGCCTGGCTGCTGTAGCGCGCTGCCTTGTCATACGGGCTTTGTGTAGGAGCAGCCTTGCGCTGCGAAGAGGTCAGTAAAAGCAGCGAAGATCTACTGTGTTTTCACCGGCCTCTTCGCAGCACAAGGCTGCTCCTACAGCGAAATCTACTGCGTGCCCCGGGTGTCGATGCTGACCATCTGGTGATGTTCAACGGTGTTGTCATTCGCCTGGCTGCTGTAGCGCGCTGCCATGTCATACGCGCTTTGTGTAGGAGCAGCCTTGCGCTGCGAAGAGGCCGGTAAAAGCTGCGCAGATCTACTGTGTTTTCACCGGCCTCTTCGCAGCACAAGGCTGCTCCTACAGCGAAATCTACTGCGTGCCCCGGGTGTCGATGCTGACCATCTGGTGATGTTCAACGGTGTTGTCATTCGCCTGGCTGCTGTAGCGCGCTGCCATGTCATACGGGCTTTGTGTAGGAGCAGCCTTGCGCTGCGAAGAGGCCGCTAAAAGCAGCGAAGATCTACTGTGTTTTCACCGGCCTCTTCGCAGCACAAGGCTGCTCCTACACGGTATCTACTGCGCATCCCGGGTGTCGATGCTGACCACCACCGACATCCCTGGCCGCAACCGCTTCGCCTCTGGCTGGTCGGCATCCACAGTGATGCGCACCGGGATCCGCTGGGCAATCTTGACGAAGTTGCCGGTGGCGTTGTCGGCCTGCAGCAGGGCGAATTCGGAGCCGGTGGCCGGCGAAATCTGCTGCACATGGCCGTACAGCTTCTGGTGGTTCAGCGCATCCACGGTGAAACTCACCGGCTGGCCGATGCGCACCGCGGCCATCTGGGTTTCCTTCATGTTGGCGATTACCCACAGGGTATCAGGCACCAGCGCCATCAGTTGCGCACCGGAATTCACGTAGGCCCCCAGGCGGGTGCCGATCTGCCCCAGCTGGCCATCGCGCGGGGCGGTCACGCGGGTGTTGTCGAGGTCGATACGGGCGAGCTCGACGGCGGCCTTGGCATTTTCCACCGAGGCCTGCAACGCGGCCCGGTTGACCACCACGGTTTCCCGGTCCTGCCGGGCGATTTCCAGGGCAGCCTTGGCCTGGGCCAGGCTGGCGACAGCAGCCGCCTGGCTGGCACGGGCAAGGTCCAGCTCGCGGCGCGACACCGAACCGTCGCTGACCAGCGCCTGGTTACGGCTGAGGTCGGCCTTGGCCTTGGCCCCCTGGGCCGTTGCATCGCCGATGGCCGCCTGGCGCTGGGCAATGGTGGCTTCGGCGCTGTTGCGTTGCTGCAGGTTATTGGCCAGTGCCGCCTGCTGCTGTTGCAACTGGGCGATGGCCTGGGCCAGGCGTTGCTTATAGATGCGGTCGTCCAGTTGCACCAGCAGGTCGCCTGCCTTGACGAACTGGAAGTCATGCACCGGCACATCGACGATGTAGCCACTCAGTTGCGGGCCGATGATCGTCACCTGGCCGCGCACCAGTGCGTTTTCAGTGCTCTCGATGGCACTGCCGAACGGCGGCAGGCGCCAGGCGTAGAGCACCAGCAGGATGCCGGCCAGGGCCACACAGGCAAAACTGATCGACGACAGGATGCGCATCCGGCGCGAGCGTACCGGGCTGGTCGGTTCACTGGGCGGCGGCGTGCCCTCTGGGGTTTCAGCAAGGGCAGTGGTGGTGGTCGTGCGGGTTTCGTCGGTCATCAGGTAGGCGCGCCGCGGCTAGAGTCAGGGGAGGTGGCCTTGCGGGCCGTGTACCAGAGCCAGGTGCTGCGGATGCAGATCCAGATCATGGTCAGGATAGCGATGCTGCCGATCAGCATGAACACATCGTTGTAGGCCATCACGTTGGCCTCGCGGGTGGCCGCACTGGCCAGCACGCGCATGCCGGCCTCGCTGCGCAGCGCGGGGTCGGCAAGGAGGCCGGCATAGCCGCCACCGCCGCTTTGCACCCGGGCGTTGACCAGGGGTTCGAGGTAGCTGAGGCGGTCCATCAGGTGGCTGGAATGGAATTTCTCGCGCCAGGTCTGGAAGGTGCCCAGCAGCGCCGCGCCAATCAGGCCTCCGAGGTTGTTGCAGATGCCGAACAGCACCGAAAAGCTCACCAGGTTGCGCGGGTTGGCGCGCACATGGCTGATGCCCAGGGCCATCGACGGGCCCAGGAAGAACGTGCTGCCGAAGGCCAGCAAGAACTGGCTCAGGTACATCTGCGCCGGGCGCGTGAGGTTGCTTGAACTGCTGTCCATGAACGCCCCGGTGGCCATCGCCAGCAGCGACACCAGCAACGGGATCACCAAGTGCTTGGGGTCGATGGTCAGGGCGCTGGTCGCCAGGCCCGCCACCGCACCCAACAACATGATCGCGTACAGCGTGCGCATCTGCTCGCTGCCCATGTTTAACACTTGCAGAAAACCGACCGCGCCGGTGGACTGCTCCGAGGTGACCATGCGGATCAGAATCACGCACAGGGCCAGGCGGATGATCGTGCCGCTGCCCAGCCAGCGGGTCATCAGCAGCGGGTTCTGGCGATTGTGCTCGATGGCCAGCCCACTGAATATCAGGCCAATCGACGCGGCCAGTGCCACACCGATCCAGGGCGTTTCCAGCCACCAGTCAATGCGCCCCAGCGACAGCGCGGCGCAGAGCAGGGCGGTGCCGCTGGCCATCAGGGTGAAGGTGAGAAAATCCAGTGGCTCGAAGGTCTTGAAGCGGTCGCCCGGTGGCAACTTGAGCATCAGCACGCAGCCCAGTGCGGCCAACGCCAAGCCGAGTTCGAACAGGTATAGCCCGCGCCATTCGGCGATCTGCAGCAAGTCTTCAGAGAACAGTCGCGCCAGCGGCAAGGCCAATTGCGAGGCGCCCAGGCCCAGCACCATAGCCTTGAGCCGCCACTGCGCGGGGAACGCCTGGATCATGTAGTACAGGCCCAGCGAGCTCAGCGCGGCGCCAACCATGCCATGGGCGGCGCGCACGGCAATTGCCGAGTTGAGGTCATTGACGAACAGGTGGCCAAAGGTGACCAGCGCATACAGCACCAGGAACACTTCGGTGAAGGCACGCAGGCCGAACTGCTGGCGAAACTTGACCAGCAGCAGGTTGATGGACACGTTGGTCATCACATAGGCGGCCGGCAGCCAGGCCATTTCGGCGGTGGTCGCCCCCAGCGCACCCTGCAGGAACACCAGGTTGGCTGTTACCAGCGCGTTGCCCAACCCACCGGTGATCGCCACCAACAGGCCCACCAGGCCAAAGGCCAGGCGTTTGGCGGGCGAGTGCAAAGGCGTGGACGGCGATCCGGGCAGGCTGGGTTTTTCGTGGGGGAGCCACTGGCGGGGGGCGTATTTGTCCATGGGCAGACTTTACGTGAGGGGCTGGGGCATTAACACCGTCTGGGCTCAAGTTTGCCGTGCGGCGTGCGTCAGTTTTGCAGAGTTTCCGGGCTATTGAAGTTGCTCAAACGCGGATCATCCTTGGCACACACCAGCGCTTGCACAGCCCCTTTCAGCAGGGCCTTCTGCAAGCTTCGCTCATTGGCCGCCCACGCCTGCTCCAGCACCGGCAACACCTTGCGCGGCAGCACACTGAACATCGGCTGCCAGTAGCCTGCCTGGCGCACCATCGCCGCACTGTCGCCGGCCACCGCCAGCCGCAGCAGGTCCTCGATCAACGGCCGATCAATCAGCGGTGCATCGCAGGCCAGCACCACCACCCATGCGTGCCGCGCCGCCGCCAGGCCTGCGATCACCCCGGCCAACGGCCCAGGGAAATCGGGGGCTGCATCGCCCACCAACTGGTCAGCATAGGCTCGATAGGCGTCCTGGTTGCGGTTGCAGGAAATGATCAGGTCATCGCTCAGCGGGCGTACCACGCGTTGCACATGCGCCACCAATGGCTCGCCTTGCCAGGCCAGCAAGCCCTTGTCGCGGCCGCCCATGCGCTGGCCGCGGCCACCGGCGAGGATGAGAATGGAACAGGGGGGCAGGGCAGCAGGCATGAAAAAGGGTTCCGGGCAGTCAATGCCAGGAACCCTCCCATGTCATGCGGTGCTTGTCCAGTCAGCGTGCGTCAAGCGCTGGAGTCGCCTCGGCTTTAGCGCCGCGACCGCGCCCGGCCAGGCGCATCACCACGACGAAGAACACCGGCACGAACACCACCGCCAGGGTGGCGCTGAGCATGCCGCCGATCACACCCGTGCCAATCGCTTGCTGGCTGGCCGAGCTGGCGCCGGTGGCGATCGCCAGGGGCACCACGCCGAGGATGAACGCCAGCGAGGTCATCACAATCGGCCGCAGACGCAGGCGGGCGGCTTGTACCGCGGCATCGACGGCATCGACACCCTGGTCCACCAAACTCTTGGCGAACTCGATGATGAGGATCGCGTTCTTGGCCGACAGGCCGATCAGGGTGATCAGGCCGACCTTGAAGAACACGTCATTGGGCATGCCCCGCAGGGTGACTGCCAGCACCGCACCGAGTACCCCAAGCGGCACCACCAGCAGCACGGCGGTGGGGATCGACCAGCTCTCGTACAGCGCAGCCAGGCACAGGAACACCACCAGCAGCGACAGCGCCATCAGGATCGGCGCCTGGCTGCCGGACAGCCGCTCCTGCAGCGACAGGCCGGTCCATTCCAGGCCTGCGCCGGCCGGCAGTTGCGCGACCAGGCGCTCGACTTCGGCCATGGCTTCACCCGAGCTGTAGCCCGCCGCCGGTTCACCGGAAATAGACACCGCCGGGTAACCGTTGTAGCGGGTCAGCTGCACTGGGCCGCTGACCCACTTCGCCTGGACGAAGGCCGCCAGCGGCACCATCTTGCCACTGCTGTTGCGCACATGGATTTTCAGCAAGTCTTCGACCTGGCTACGCTGGTCGCCTTCGGCCTGCACCACCACCCGTTGCATACGGCCCTGGTTGGGGAAGTCGTTGACGTAGCTGGAGCCGACGGCGGTATCCAGTACCGCGCCGATGTCGGCGAACGACACCCCCAGGGCATTGGCCTGGCGACGGTCGATTTCCAGTTGCACCTGCGGGCTTTCGGCCAGCGACGCTTCGCGCACGTTGGTCAGCACCTTGCTTTTGCCTGCACCCGCCAGCAACGCATCGCGGGCGGCCATCAGCGCGGTGTGGCCCATGCCGCCACGGTCCTGCAGACGGAACTCAAAACCGGTCGACTCGCCCAGGCCATCGATGGGTGGTGGCAGCACGGCGTAGGCCACGGCGTCCTTGAGCTGAGTGAAGGCCATAGTGGCGCGGTCGGCAATCGACTGGGCGCTGTCATCGGCACCGCGCTCGGACCAATCCTTGAGCGTGGTGAACGCCAGTGCCGCGTTCTGCCCACTGCCAGAGAAGCTGAAGCCGAGGATCAGCGTAGTGTTGCCGACACCGGGTTCCTCCGCATTGTGCGCTTCGATCTGCGCCGCCACCTGTTCGGTACGCATGCGGCTGGCGCCTGGCGGTAGTTGGATGTCGGTGATGGTGTAGCCCTGGTCTTCGGTGGGCAAGAACGCCGTGGGCAGTTGGCTGAAGCCATAGCCCAGCACGGCCAGCAGCACGCCGTACACCAGCAGGTAGCGACCGCTGCGCTTGAGCGCTTGCACCACCCAGCGCTGATAGCCGTTGCTCATGCTGTCGAAGCGTCGGTTGAACCAGCCGAAGAAGCCCTTGCGCTCGTGGTGCTCGCCTTTGCCCAACGGTTTGAGCAAAGTCGCGCACAGTGCTGGGGTCAGGCTGAGGGCGAGAAACGCCGAGAACAGGATCGACACCGCCATCGACACCGAGAACTGCTGGTAGATCACGCCCACCGACCCTTTCATGAAGGCCATCGGCAGGAACACGGCCACCAGCACCAGGGTAATGCCGACAATCGCCCCGCTGATCTGGCCCATGGCCTTGCGCGTGGCTTCCTTGGGCGGCAGGCCTTCTTCGGCCATGATCCGCTCGACGTTTTCTACCACCACGATGGCGTCGTCGACCAGAATGCCGATGGCCAGGACCATACCGAACAGGGTCAGCACGTTGACCGAGAAGCCCATGGCCAGCATCACGGCGAAGGTGCCCATCAGCGCCACCGGCACTACCAAGGTCGGGATCAGCGTGTAGCGCAGGTTCTGCAGGAACAGGAACATCACCGCGAACACCAGCAGCATGGCTTCGAACAGCGTGTTGATCACCTGCTGGATCGACACCTTGACGAAGGGCGAGGTGTCATACGGGATGTCGTATTTGACGCCTTCCGGGAAGTAGCGCGACAACTCCTGCATCTTGGCCCGCACCAGGTCGGCGGTTTCCATGGCGTTGGCGCCGGGGGCCAGCTGTACGCTGAACGCGGTCGCGGGCTTGCCGTTAAGGCGCGTACCGTACTGGTACTCCTGGGCACCGATCTCAACCCGGGCGACATCGCCGACGGTCACTGTAGACCCGTCCGCGTTGGCGCGCAGGACAATGGCCGCGAACTCCTCTGGCGTGCTCAGCTGGCCCTTGACCAGCACGTTGGCGGTGATTTCCTGGGTGCCGCGGGCGGGTAGGCCACCAATACTGCCAGGGGCGACCTGGGCGTTTTGCGCGGCAATGGCATCAGCCACATCGTTAGGCGTGAGGTTGAAACCGATCAGCTTGCTCGGGTCGATCCAGATCCGCATGGCACGCTCAGAACCATACAGCTGGGCCTTGCCGACGCCCTTCAGGCGGCGGATCTCGTTCATCACGTTGCGCGCGAGAATATCCGACAGGGCGGTTTCGTCGAGCTTGCCGTCCTCCGAAGTCAGGGTGGCCAGCAGCAGGAAGCCGGTGGACACCTTCTCCACCTGCAGGCCTTGCTGGGTCACGGGGCGAGGCAGGCGCGACTCGACCACCTTGAGGCGGTTCTGCACATCGACCTGAGCCAGGTCCGGGTGCGTGCCAGGTTCGAAGGTGGCGGTGATGGTGGCGCTGCCCAGGCTGCTTTGCGACTCGAAATACAGCAGATTGTCGGCGCCGTTGAGTTCCTGCTCGATCAGGCTGACCACGCTCTCGTCCATGGTCGCCGCTGAGGCGCCTGGGTACACGGCGTAGATTTCCACTTGCGGCGGGGCCACGTTGGGGTACTGGGCCACCGGCAATTGCGGAATGGCCAAGGCGCCAGCGAGCAGGATGAACAGCGCGACCACCCAGGCGAACACGGGGCGGTCAATGAAAAAGTGCGGCATCAATCAGCCCCTCACTGGCGGTTGTGCTGTGCGATCGGCGGCGCGCCGGGCGCTGTGCCCTGGCTCGCTTCGACCTGCACCTGGTCGCCGGCCTTGACGTGTTGCAGGCCTTCGATAACCACTTGTTCACCGGGCGCCAGGCCTTCGCTGACCACCCAGCGGTCGCCTTGGGCGCTGCCCAGCACGACCTGGCGGTCGCTGACGCGGGCCTGCGGGTCGACCACCAGCACTTTCGGCACACCGGCGCTGTCGCGCAGGATGGCGCGCTGCGGCACGCTGAGGCCTTTGGGCTGCACCGCTTGTTCCAGGCGCACGCGCACATAGCTGCCCGGCAGCAGGTCGAGGTCCGGGTTGGGGAACTCGCTGCGCAGGGTGATCTGGTTGGTGCTCGGGTCGACGCTGATGTCAGAGAACAGCAGCTTGCCGGGCAGCGGGTAGGCGCTGCCGTCGTCCTGAATCAGCGTGGCGCGAGCCTGGCCGTCGCCGACCTGTTGCAGCTCGCCGGCTCGCAGAGCACGGCGCAGGGCGTTGAGCTCGCGGGTCGACTGGGTGACGTCGGCATGAATTGGGTCCAGTTGCTGGATGGTGGCCAGGGGTGTGGTCTCGTTCTGCCCGACCAGTGCACCTTCGGTTACCAGCGCGCGGCCGATGCGCCCGGAAATGGGCGCGGTCACCGTGGCATAACCCAGGTTCAGGCGGGCCCGCTCCAGGGCAGCCTTGGCCTCGGCAACTTCGGCGTCAGCCTGCAGGAAGCTGGCCCGGGCATTGTCGTATTCCTGGCGGCTCACGGCCTTGTCGTCGACCAGCTCGCGGTAGCGTTGCTCTTGCAGGCGCGCTTGATACAAGTTGGCCTGGGCCTTGGCCAGGGTGGCGCGGGCGCTGTCGTGGTCGGCCTTGAACGGCGCCGGGTCGATGAGGAACAGCACGTCGCCTTGCTTGACGTCGCTACCCTCGCGGTAGACCCGCTTGAGCACCACGCCAGCTACACGTGCGCGCACCTCCGCAGTCCGCGGTGCCAGGATACGGCCGCTGAGTTCGCTGCTGATGGCCAGCGGCTGCAGTTGCAGGGTTTCGACGCGCACCTGCGGGGTGGGCTCTTTTTCGTCCTGCTCGGCGCTGTCGCCACAGCCGGTCAGGGATATGCTCAGAAACGCCAGAAGCGCCACGGGGCGCAGGCGAGGGGGGAGGCTAGTAGGCATACGGATCTTCCGATGATGACGCGGTGTATGCTACGGCAGGCGTTCCCTTGGTGGCTGTTAATACCTGTAGGGCGAGTGTGAAAAAGTGTGAAGAAGCGTCCTGCCTCGGCGTAGGATTCTATATCCTGCCTGGACTTCCTCTTGTGTCAAAGCGCTTATGCCAAACCTTTTATTGGTCGAAGACGACAGTGCCTTGTCCGAACTGATCGCCAGCTACCTGCAACGCAATGATTTCCATGTCCAGGTGATCGCCCGCGGCGACCACGTGCTGGACGCGTTTCGCCGGCAAAAGCCCGACCTGGTGATCCTCGACCTGATGCTGCCCGGCATCGATGGCCTGCAACTGTGCCGCTTGCTGCGCCAGGAATCGCAGAGCTTGCCGATCCTTATGCTGACCGCCCGTGACGACAGCCACGATCAGGTGCTGGGCCTGGAGATGGGCGCGGACGATTACGTGACCAAGCCCTGCGAGCCCCGTGTGCTGCTGGCCCGTGTGCGCACGTTGTTGCGCCGCAGCAGCGTCAATGAGCCACGCCTGGACAGCGATTTGATCCAGATCGGTGGCCTGCGCATCGACCTGGCCGAGCGCACCGTGAGCTGGCGCGGCGAAGAGGTGGAACTGTCCAGCGGCGAGTACAACTTGCTGGTGGTGCTGGCGCGCAACGCGGGCGAAGTGCTGAACCGCGACCGCATTCTGCAGCAACTGCGCGGCATCGAGTTCAACGGCACCGACCGTTCGGTGGACGTCGCCATCTCCAAGCTGCGCCGCAAGTTCGACGACAGTGCTGGCGAGGCGCGCAAGATCAAGACCGTGTGGGGCAAAGGCTACCTGTTCAGCCGTGTCGAGTGGGAGTGCTGACCGAGCATGCTGAAGATCCTGGTGCGCCTGTACCTGTTGATCATCGTCGCCTACGCCGGTGCGCTGCTGTTCATCCCTGACTCCATCGTCGGCCTGTTCCATGAACGCTTCATGGCGTACAACCTGGACCAGACCAAAGGCGTGCAGTCGCTGATCGTCCGCCAGTTCCACCAGGCCCCGCAACAGCAGTGGCCAGCGGTGGAGCGAGACCTGGCCAATGCCTTCGCACCGCTTGAGGTCAAGCTGCTGCGCATGGACCAGGCCGACCTCAGCGCGGATGAACAGGCCCGGCTGGAACATGGCTTGTACGCCGTGCGCATCGCAGACTGGGGTTATTACGAGACGGTGCTGGCACCGCTCGACAAGGACTGGCTGGTGCGCCTGCATGCGCCGCCTGATCCACTGGACATCAACGTGCTGTCCTGGGGCGTGACGGTGTTGATCGGTGCAGCCATGCTCGGCTGCCTGTTGCTGTGGGTGTGGCCGCACTGGCGCGACCTGGAGCGGCTCAAGGAAACCGCTCGACGCCTGGGTCAGGGGCAGATGGCAGAACGTACGCACATCTCGCCGCACTCGAACATCGGTGAGCTGGCCGGGGTGTTCGACACCATGGCCAGCGACCTGGAACGCCACGTCAACCAGCAGCGCGAGCTGCTCAATGCCGTGTCCCACGAGCTGCGTACCCCGCTGACCCGCCTTGACTTCGGCCTGGTGCTGTTGTTCGACGAAGTGCCGGCTGCCAGCCGCAAGCGGTTGTTGGAGCTGGTTGGCCATGTGCGTGAACTGGATGAACTGGTGCTGGAGCTGTTGTCCTACAGCCGTTTGTACAACGCCGACCAGGCGCGCGAGCGGGTCGAGGTATCGCTGCTGGAGCTGGTAGACAGCGTGCTGGGCAGTTTTGCCGAAGAGCTCGACAGCCGTGGCATCCAATGGGAAGTGCGGGCCGAGCGTGAACTGCCACGCTTTGTACTCGACCCCCGGTTGACCGCGCGGGCCGTGCAGAACCTGGTTCGCAACGCCATGCGATATTGCGACGAAAGCCTGCTGCTGAGGTTGCGGCTCGAGGATGACGGTGCCTGCCTGCTGACGGTCGAGGATGACGGGATTGGTATCCCGGTCGAGGAGCGTGAGCGGATTTTCCAGCCGTTCTACCGGTTGGACCGTAGCCGTGATCGCAATACCGGTGGGTTTGGCTTGGGGTTGGCAATCAGTCGACGCGCCATCGAAGGGCAGGGGGGCACACTGACGGTGGCGCAATCGGCGCTGGGTGGGGCGCAGTTCAGGATTCGTTTGCCGGCGGGTGGGTAGGTTGGCTGTGCCGGCCCGTTCCCACAGGAACGCACACTTTTGAAGTGAGGCGGCGAGCCTATGGGAGCGGGCTTGCCCGCGAAAGGCCTAGCCTGCTAGCTGCTGCTTTCGGCGAAACGACTCGTCCACAGCACGAACCAAACCTTGCCGCTAGCCTCACGCCCATGCGCCGCAGTGCCGGTTTGCCCGCGCGCATCGCACTGGTACTCTTGTGGGCCAAATCGTGTCGTTTGGCAGATCGTATTTCAGGGAGTTGAACATGCAAGGCAAGGCCCGCAAGATCGTCCAGGCCATTCTTTACGAAGCCATCGCCGTTGCCTGCGTGGCACCCGCGCTGGAACTGGCGTTTGGCGCCGGGATGGCTCAGTCGGCGGTGTTGTCCGTCCTGATGTCGGGGATCGCCATGAGCTGGAACATGGCATTCAACTGGGGTTTCGAGCGTTGGGAGGCGCGTCAGCCGCAACGCGAACGCACCTTCATGCGCCGGGTCTTGCATGCCTTGGGCTTTGAAGGCGGGCTGGTGGTGATTCTGCTGCCGCTGGTGGCGTGGTGGCTCGATGTCAGCCTGTGGGCGGCCTTCTTGACCAACCTGGCGCTGTTCGTGTTCTTCTTCGTGTATGCGTTCGTTTTCCAGTGGGGGTTCGACAAGGTGTTCGATGTGCCGCTTTCGGCGCAGCAGGCAAAGTGTTGACTTGCTGCCCTGCGGCGGGATAAGTTCCTACCCCATGAATACCTTCCCGCATGTGAACGCCATTATTATTACCGCCATTATCAGTTTGGCGGGCTAGCGCGTACGTGCACCTAACCCGCCCTGGAGGCGGGTTTTTACTCTCTGACTCCTGGGCAACGTGAAAATAGCCAAGGAGTCATCGATGACCAGCTTCAGCGCCAACCTGCGTACCCCTGTCACGCCACAGCAACTGCTGTCGGAACAGGTACGGCGTATTCTCGCCGCACCGGTGTACGACCTGGCCATCGAAACGCCGCTGCAGGCAGCGCCAGCACTGTCCGCCAGCCTGGGTAACCAGGTGTTGCTCAAGCGTGAAGACCTGCAACCCACCTTCTCATTCAAGATCCGCGGTGCCTACACCCGCCTGTCACGGCTGACGCCCGCCCAGCGCGAGCGCGGGGTGATCACCGCGTCCGCCGGCAACCATGCCCAAGGCGTGGCGCTGGCGGCTTCGCACCTGGGGCTGAAAGCCACCATCGTCATGCCAACCACCACGCCCTCGTTGAAAGTGGAGGGCGTGCGCTCGCGTGGTGGCCATGTGGTGCTGCACGGTGAGAGCTTCCCCCATGCACTGGCCCACGCCCTGCAATTGGCCGACAGCGAAGGTGCCACCTTCGTACCGCCGTTCGATGACCCAGACGTGATCGCCGGTCAAGGCACCGTGGCCATGGAGATCCTGCGCCAGCGCCCAGGTGCACTGGATGCGATCTTCGTCCCGGTGGGCGGTGGTGGGTTGGTGGCGGGCATTGCGGCCTACGTGAAATACCTGCGGCCCGAGGTCAAGGTGATCGGCGTCGAGCCGGAGGACTCCAATTGCCTGCAGGCGGCCTTGGCCGCGGGCGAGCGGGTGATCCTGCCGCAAGTCGGCACCTTTGCCGATGGCGTGGCGGTGGCGCAGGTCGGTGCTCACTGTTTTGAGCTGTGCCGGCACTTCGTCGATGAAGTGATCACCGTCAACAGCGACGAACTGTGCGCAGCAATCAAGGACATCTACGACGACACCCGCTCGATCACTGAACCTTCCGGTGCCCTGGCCGTGGCCGGCATCAAGAAATACGTGGCCCGCGAAGGCGTGCAGGGCCAAACCCTGGTGGCGATCGACTCCGGGGCCAACGTCAATTTCGACCGCCTGCGCCATGTGGCGGAGCGGGCCGAGCTGGGTGAACAGCGCGAGGCGATCATCGCCGTGACCATCCCTGAGCAGCCAGGTAGTTTCCGCGCATTTTGCCAGGCACTGGGTAAACGCCAGATCACCGAGTTCAACTACCGCTATTACCCGGGCAAGGAAGCGCGTTTGTTTGTCGGGGTGCAGACGCACCCGCTGCACGACCCTCGGGAAAACCTGCTGACCAACCTTGCCGAGCAGGGTTACAGCGTACTCGATCTGACCGACAACGAACTGGCCAAGCTGCATGTGCGCCACACTGTGGGTGGGCATGCTGCGCCGGGGGCGGATGAGCGTGTGCTGCGCTTCGAGTTCCCGGAGCGGCCAGGGGCGCTGTTGGGGTTCCTGGAGCGGTTGGGCAAACGCTGGAACATCAGCCTGTTCCATTACCGTAACCATGGTGCAGCGGAGGCGCGGGTATTTGCTGCGCTGGAAGTGCCAGGGGATGAGCTGGCGACGTTGCCGCAGACGCTGGATGAGATGGGCTACCGTTATTGGGATGAGACCGAAAACCCAGCATACAAGCTATTTCTGGGGTGACCTGTAGGAGCAGCCTTGCGCTGCGAAGAGGCCGGCGACAGCACCCTTGATCTTGGTTATGTTCACTGGCCTCTTCGCAGCGCAAGGCTGCTCCTACAGGTTGCGCGTAGCGCTGGGGTGCTTAGCGCTCACGCATAAAGAAGCCCGCCACATACTTGCGGAAGGTTTCCAGGCTCTTGAAGTCGGCATAGCGCTTGAAGTTCTCGGCATCCGGCTCCGGGCCAATTGGCTGCTCCAGTAGCGACACCGAAAGCACCCGGTCCTGATCCGAGGTCAGCACCAGCTCATCCATCACCTGCCCGCCGATCACCGGTCGACGCATCTGGACCTTCACGCCTTTGCTGGCCATCCAGTCGATCAGCGACACCAACGCCTTGAGTGGCTCACGCTCTTCATCGCGGTACACCGGGAACAGGTGGGCGCGTGACAGCACGGGCACGCTGGCGACATGGATCAGCTCGTAAAAGTGGCTGCCAGCACTAGCAGGCGAATACAGCGCCAACGCCAAGAGCGGCCCGGCTGCACGGCTGCCTCCCCAATACAGGTGGTGGCCCTGGAAGTCGAACCCGTCCTCGCTGCGGCTATTGAACAGCTTGCGCCCTTTGATCTGGTCGACGCAGTCCAGCATCAGGCCATGTCGACGATGATTGCCGAACACCGTCGCCTCGCGCAGGCGGGCCTTGAGCATCATCATGTGCTTCATGTCCAGCCGGGTTTCCAGGTAGTTGCTGGCCGGTACCCGCTCTAGCAGCGGGTAGCGGCTGGCGACGCTGCGCAGCTCGGCAAACTGCCCGGTGAGGTCTTTTTTCAGGTGGGTGGCGTAGAGGTTCAAGCCGCTGATCTCGATCCAGGTCAGCAGCAGCGACAACAGCCGTTGTTGTTCGCGCCGGTCAGTGCCCTCACTGCCACTGTTGTCCTGGGCCGGGCGAAAGTCACCGATCAGGCGCAATGGCGTATCAGGTGGCAGCCAGGCCGCAGGTGGGGCGGGGTCGTCTTCGCGTTCTGCAGCTTCACGCTCGTCCTTGGTGAACGGGCAGCCAGGCGCATGCTCGGCAGTGCCTGGGTTGTTTTTCAGGAACAGCGTGCCGGTGTTGCCGTTGAGGGTCACGTTCAGCACCGGCAGCGCGTCCTTGCGGCAGTCGCAGGCCAGCCATTGGTTGGCGTTACGCACCTTCATCAGCAACTGGTTGGCCTGCAGCAGGCGAGGGCCAGCGAGCGTGCCTGTGTTGAAACCGACCAGCAGCTCTTCTTCAGCGGGGGTCAGGCTGCGGACCTGCGCGGCGGTCTTATCGATGATTCGCATTAAGGGGCAGCTCCAAGCTACGAGCCTCAAGCTTCAAGCAAAGTTGAGCCGCTTTCAACCAGTTGAGTCATGTTTGCTAGCCTGGCTGGCGTTGCGGTGGATCTTCCTTTGGCCGGAGTGCCTCGCAACAAGCCAGTAGCAGTTCAGTGCCGCTTAGCTTCAGATTTGGGTACTGTCAATTCTACGAGTTGAAGATGAGCGGGTGACGCTTCAGCATGCGGCCTAAGCAAAGAAACTAATCGGAGACGTTTGCGAAGTTCCGATTGGACGATAAACGAACGCTATGAGGGGCGTATGGCCAAATGAAAAAAACAGCAATGCTTGCTTACGGGGGGCTTTGGCCATCTGTAAATCTTTTACAGGCTTACAACGGTGAACGCTCGGACCGGGTGACGGAACGTTATCCACTGGGCAACGGCTACCGAAACTACAGCCCTCAGATTATGCGGTTTACAAGCCCCGACGGGCTTAGCCCTTTTGGCAAAGGGGGGAGGAATGCATGCATACCGCCAGAAAGACCCAATGAACAGCGTTGATCCGTCGGGACACTTCATCGTGGCCTGTTCGCCTGTATCCGGTGAGGGCAAAAGGCCCTCCACCGGATGTTTCCCGCAGGCGCATCACAAGACAGAGGCGCGACCAATCAGAGCGGGTACAAAACGCGCCGCTCAGTGACCACTGAACATCTGCGCGGCGCGGGCGCGAATCTCGTCAGGGCTGAGGTCCTCCTTGTGGGTCGAGACGAACCAGATATTGCCGAACGGGTCCTTGAGGGTGCCGCTGCGGTCGCCATAGAACTGGTCCGTCACTTTGCGCAGCTGGGTGGCGCCGCATGCCAGGGCCTGGGCATAGACCTTGTCGCAGTCTTCGACATACAGGTGCAGGCCTACCGCCGCGCCCGGGAGTTTCTGGCTGGCGGTAAGGCCACCTTCCATGTCGCAGGGGTCGCCGAGCATCAGCGACGAATCGCCGATTTTCAATTCAGCATGCCCCACGCGACCGCCCGGGGCGTCGAGGCGGAACATCTCGACCGCGCCAAAGGCTTTCTTGTAGAACTCGATGGCCTTGGCGGCGTCGTTGATGCCCAAGTAGGGGGTGATGCTGTGCTGGCCTTCGGGGATGGGTTTGGCTGCCATGTTCGCTCTCCTTTGAAACGGGCGCCGGTTGGCGCCTTTTTGCTTAGAGTCGTTTGCACAGATGGAAAATCGACAGTGGCGCTAGACCGATTTTCTATAACGGCGGCCGTCAGAAGATGTAATCGGTGGTCAGGAAACTCGATTGGCGATTGCGGATGATCTCGCTGATCAGCGTCTTGTTGGCCTCCTGGAACTTGGTCGCCACCAACGTACGGATCGAGAACACGCGCAGGGCGTCATGCACCGACAAGGTACCTTCGGCACTGTTCTTGCGGCCGTTGAACGGGTAAGTATCTGGCCCGCGCTGGCACTGCGCGTTGATATTGATGCGGCCGACCTGGTTGGCAAAGGTGTCCACCAGGCTGCCGATGGTCGCTGGGTCGTTGCCGAACAGGCTCAGTTGCTGGCCGTAGTCGGAGTCGAGCACGTAGTCAATGACGGTTTCCAGGTCGCGATAGGGCACCACTGGCACCACTGGGCCGAACTGCTCCTCGTGGTACACGCGCATGTCATGGCTCACCGGGTACAGCAGGGCGGGGTAGAAGAACGAACCGCGGCTTTGCCCACCGCCCTCGTTGATGACCCGAGCGCCCTTGGCCGTGGCATCGGCCACCAGGCCATCGAGGTAGTCGACCTTGCCCGGTTCCGGCAGTGGTGTCAGCGCCACACCGGGTTCCCATGGCATGCCAGGTTTGAGCGTGGCGAGTTTGCGCTGGAATTTTTCCAGGAAGGCGTCGACTACGTCTTCGTGGACGAACAGTACTTTCAGCGCCGTGCAGCGCTGGCCGTTGAATGACAGGGCGCCCGTCACGGCCTCTTCGACCGCGTTGTCCAGGTCGACTTGGGGCAACACGATGCCGGGGTTCTTGGCGTCCAGGCCCAGGGCCGCGCGCAGGCGGTGCGGGCGCGGGTGTAGTTTTTTCAGGTCGCTGGCGGCCTTGTGGGTGCCGATGAAGGCGAACACATCGACCAGGCCGCTGGCCATCAGCGCGCTGACGGTTTCGCGGCCGCGGCCATAAATGACGTTGATCACCCCCGGTGGGAAGCTGTCGCGGAAGGCTTCGAGCAACGGGCGGATCAGCAATACGCCAAACTTGGCCGGCTTGAACACCACGGTGTTGCCCATGATCAGCGCCGGGATCAACGTGGTGAACGTTTCGTTCAGGGGGTAGTTGTAGGGCCCCATGCACAATGCCACGCCCAGGGGGGCACGGCGGATCTGGCCGAGGGTGCCCTGTTCGAGCTCGAAGCGGCTGGAGCGGCGGTCGAGGTCTTTGAGCGCATTGATGGTGTCGACGATGTAGTCGCAGGTGCGGTCGAACTCTTTTTCCGAGTCCTTGAGGTTCTTGCCAATCTCCCACATCAGCAACTTGACCACGGCCTGGCGCTGCTCGCGCATGCGCGCCAGGAAGCTTTCGACGTGCTGTATGCGTTCGGCAACGCGCATCGTCGGCCAGGCGCCACGGCCCTTGTCGTAGGCCTGCACGGCAGCGTCGAGCGCGGTGAGGGCGGTGTCGGCGTCAAGCAGCGGGGCACTGCCGAGAATGACCTGGCGCTCGCCGTCGGCTTCCTTCAGCCAGACCGGGCTGCGCACCGTGGCCAGAGGGCCGTCCCAGCGCCTGAGCTGGCCGTTCACCAAATAGTCGCGTTGTTCCAGGGGAGCTTCCAGGCGCCAGGTGTCGGGGATGTTCTCGGCGGTCGGGAAAAGTGAATCGAGCAGACGGTCCATGGGTACTGCACCTCACATATCTGAGCGGAGTTCGTGCCAGGTGAAACGCTTCAGCTTCGAGCATGCACCGGTCACAGGAAAAACACCAGTCTGGCTCAACATTGCCTGCACTGCGCCGATACAGAGCTAACCCGGTGCGTCAGCAGGCCTATGATCACTTCCATTCCCCCAAGCGACGATACACAGACGACCGCACTGCTGGCTTCGCCCTTGTTCTGGTTGGCGTTGGCCGCCATCGGCCTGCTCGGCCTCTGTGTCGTGCGGCTCAACGGCAAGCAGCGCCAACTGCAGCAGCATAACCACGAACTGCGCCGGTCACAGGCACAGTTCGAACGCCTGGCGCACTACGACACCATTACCGGGTTGCCCAACCGGGTGCTGTTCCAGCGGCAACTGGCCGAGGCCATCGACAAGGGGCATGGCCTGGCCGTGCTGATGCTCGATATCGACGGGTTCAAACAGGTCAATGACAGCCTTGGCCACGCGATGGGCGACCTGCTGCTGCAACAAGCCACCGCGCGCTTCCTGCAGGAGCTGGACCTGCACGACCGCGTCTGCCGCCTGGGCGGTGACGAGTTCGTGTTCATGCTCCAGGGCACACAGGGCCAGGTAACCCACCAGTTGCGCCATGTGCTGCGGTGCCTGCAGCGGCCGTTCGACCTCAAAGGTAACGCTGCATTGGTCACCGGCAGCATTGGCCTGGCCTGGTGCCCGCAGCATGGCGAGGATGTCGACAACCTGCTGCGTCACGCCGATACCGCCATGTACGCCGCCAAGGAAAGCGGGCGCAATACCTGGCGGGCGTATCACCCGGACATGACTGCGCGCTTGCAGCAACGCCTGGAATTGGAGCGCAACCTGCGGCGTGCGCTCAACAATGATGAATTCGAACTTTGGTACCAGCCCAAGGTGGACCTGTTCAGCGGCAAGCTGGAAGGTGTCGAGGCGCTGCTGCGCTGGCGCGACCCCCAAGCAGGCCTGGTGTCACCGGCCGAGTTCATCCCCTTGGCAGAGCGTACCGGGTTGATCATTCCCTTGGGCGAGCGCGTGCTGGAGCTGGCCTGTGCGCAGCTGGCAACCTGGCGTCGGGATGACTGCCTGCCCGGGCCGTTGGCGATCAATGTCGCGGCATTGCAGATCGAGCGCAGCGACTATGTATCGAGCCTGGCGATGGCCCTGGAGCGTCATGGCCTGGCCGCCAATCTGCTGGAGGTGGAGATTACTGAAAGCCTGTTGATGGAAAGCCAGCAGCAGGCCTGCGCGGTACTCGCGCAACTGCAGGCCATGGGCGTGGCCACTGCGGTGGATGACTTCGGCACCGGTTATTCGTCGCTGGCCTACCTGCGTGCGCTGCCTATCGACCACCTGAAGATCGACCGCGCGTTCATCAAGGACCTGCCCGCAGACGATGATGCGGTGGCCATTGCCCGTGCCATCATCGACCTGGGGCATGCCTTGGGTTATCGCATTACTGCCGAAGGCATCGAAACTCAGGAACAGTACGATTTTCTGCGCAATGCCGGCTGCGATCAGGGGCAGGGCTACCTGATGGGGCGGCCGATGCCGGCCGCCGAGTTGCAAAGCTGGATAGCGCGTAACCCGCGTAGGCAGCGCCTGTCACTTGGGTAACAGGCGCTTTTCGCCGCTCGCTACAGGGGAAGGCGGAACAGATTGTGCGGCGGGTGCATCAACCACTCCTGGCGTAGCACGGGGTCAGCATCGATGGCTGCCAGACGCCGCCAGAACTCCGCGCGGGCTTGTTGCGGGCGAGCTATGAAAAAATCGTTTTCAAGCAACGGCCTGAGGTCGCGACGGTACTGAAGTGGCAAGCGTTGCCACAGCGCAGCCTGTTCCGGTCCCGTCCCCTCGAAGAACTCTGCATAGTCCCCCTCACACACCAGCAAATCGACTTCATGGGCGACATTGTAAGCATCGACCTGGGCCAGCATGCCTTCGCTCAGCCACTCACTTTCCAGGCACAGGGCTTCGGCGGACGGGCCGGGGATGTTGAAACCTACCGGCAGCCGCTGGAACTGGTTGCCAGACAGGTCCAGGACGAGCGGTTCGGTAATGACGTCCAAGCCAAGGGGCAGCTCGGTCAGCCCACACTCGGACAGGAACAGGGTTTTCAGGTGTTCAAGCCCGTGCAGGTCTGGCGCCTCCAGCAGCGGGTTGCCCGACAGGTCCAACACGATAAGCCCGGCGCACTGGTTCAGGGTTACCTGGTTGCGGTTGTCCCAGGTGATGCGGTTGTTGTCCAGATCAAGCCAGGTCAATCGATCGGGGTTGGCCACACGGGGCAGGGCGTCGAAACGGCAATTGGACAGCAACAAGCGTTTCAATTTGGGAAAGCGCTCCAGGAGCTCTGCAGGGAGCTGGCTGAGTGCAGGGTTGCTGTGCAGCGATACGTGCTCCACATGGGTGAAGTCGTCCGGCAGAGCCAGGCTGGCCAGGTCCTGGTTTTCCAGTTCGAGGCCGGAGAGGTCGAGGCTGGCAATCCGGCCCCCGCCTGCGAGTGGCACGCTCGACAGACGCCGCCAGGCGTTGATGATTGGGCGGATCGCCCGCTGGCGTTGGTGCGGGCGTTGAGGGTCGGGGCGGGCCCATTCCTGCAGGTTGCGGCGCAAGGTATCCAGGCGTTGTTGCAGGTCGCGCAGCCTTTGTGTCGGTGAGCGAAGGTCATTGTCTTCAGGGTCGCTTCCGAGTACATCTTCGATTTCCGAATCAGTGGCATCGGGGTACAGGCGGCGATAGGCGCCGGCCAGTGAACCTGTGTGGCGCGGGTGCGGGGCTTGCGGGTCGAGTGGGCGACCTCCACGCAGTTGAACTGAGCGGGCGCGACGCCTGGCGCGAGGCCCCCACAGGCGCTGTGCAAGGTCATCTCGGTTGTCGTTGACCCAAGCCAGGACGCGCTGGCGTAACGTACGCCCATCGGCCTGGACAATCGCCAGCGCGTCGCGCTGGATGTGCGGCAGTGCCTGCTCCACAGCGCGGCACAGGTCCATGTCCCGCGTGGCGGGGGCAGGGCGCTGCCCCAGGTCAGCCTCATAGCCTTCTGCGCTTTTGATCACTCGGCAGGTACGGCCTGCTGAGTTGCTGCCGATATGTTCAAGCAGAGGGCCTTCGGGGCTCCCCGCACGTAGCTCCAGGCGAACATCGCGCGGCCAGTCGGGCAAGCCATCAAGGGCACTGAACAGCAGGCGTTCGCTACCGGCATCGGCCCGAGCGGGAACGAGCACGCCTTCCACGGCACGTACCAGCGGCAGTTCGCTGTGCGTGTGTTCAACCTGCTGACGCAGCCAGGCCGGTAACACCGCGTCGTTTTCCCAGGCGAGGGATTGCGCGGCGCTCAGGGGCGCCAGCAGACGCCTGGCGAGTACGGCCGACAGGCGAGGGTAGGCTTCCAGCAATCTGCGTGTTGCCGGTTCGATGGGCGCATCGCCGTTATACAACCGTTCGAACAGGTTGCCCGGCGCGTCGTTGCCCAGCGCAACCACCTTCGCTTGCGCGGCCATACGTTGCAGGGTGTCGAGCAGCAAAGCCGGTGGCGGCTGCCCTTCGAGGTGCACGCGGCGCAGGTACGCGGCATCGGTCCCACACATGCGGCCAGCCAGCTCAAGTTGTTCGGGTGTGAACGCTGCGTAGTTTTCCCCCAAGCGGCGAGCCAGTATTGCGAAGGACCACTGTGATGGCTGTTCATGGCTTGCGCGCCAGGCACCCTGTTGATTGTGCTCCAGAGGCGGCTGCCAAGCGTCCTGCGCGTGTGGGTGCACAAGCCGCCACTGCTGTGTCTGCGTGTCCAGGCGCTGTTCGTAGAGGTGGCCATCCATGCGAATGAAATACCGGCCATCGTGCAGGTACTGGCCTTGAGCATTGGCGTGCACGCTCTGCGGCAAGTCAAGGGGGCTGCGATAGGGTGTGAGGTCTGCCTGCCAGAGCCGGTAGCGGCCATCGGGCTTGCGAACTTCCTGCAGGCTCTCCAGCAGCGGGCTTTTGAACAACTTCGGCACCACGTGGCCAGCGACCACCAACCCGCCGATCAGGGCCAGGTTCAGGCCGACCGCCTCCAGGTGACGCAATGCCAGGTGGCGGTCACCCTGATGCCAGGCCTCATAGCCTTCGTACACTTCGCCAAGCAGTTGGCACGCTGTCACCGCCAGCATCAGCGTGCCCACGGCGGGGATGAAGAAGCCGGCCAGGTTGAGCGCGTCCATGCCGAGGTCTTCCCACGCTTGCAGGCGGTTTGCCCGCGCCGTGGCGTCGGCTTCGGCGGTCGGCACCGCCAGCTGGCGAGCTTCGCGCTTGAGGCGGTCAAGGTGCAGCGCCTGATAAAAAGCAAAAGGTTCCTCGGTGATTGCCAGCCGTGTGGGGCGCAAATCCGCCTCAGGGGCCCGCTGCCATGCCTTGTCGTTGTCAGAAGCGCCTGAGGCGTCAAGGTTTTGGTGCAGCAAGTCAAGAAAGTGTTGCTGCTGACCCTGCTCCACGTACGCCATGAACGCCTGCCGGTCGGTGGGTTCCAGCAGCAGGGCCGCCAGTGCCTCGTGTACAGCCTCAAGGTCGGCGCATTGACGCAGGGCCTGGTCGTGGCCTGGCAAATAGAGCAGCAGCCCGCTGATGCCGGTGTCGATCAGCATCACCTCATGCAAGGTGATACCGAACAGCGCCAGTTGCCAGCAAGGCATCTCGTTGCCCTGCAGAAACAGGTCGACCTGGTCGCGCGCGGTGCCGGTGAGCACATGACGCATGTAAGCCAGGTCGGCGGCCAGGCGCAGCCTATCCTTGTACACGGCGATCGCCTGTTCGCGTACGTGTGGCTTAGCGAAATGTTGCTGCAGATGGGCCTGGTATTGCTGCCCCAAATCGAGCGAACGGCACAGTGCGGCGAAGCCAGCGGGTGTGAGCGGCAGCCGCTCCACCTGGTAGCGCTCCGACACCAGCGGGAAGTGCGCTGGGGGTGTTTGCGGGCCCAGTACTGTGGTGCCCCGTACCTGAACGGGTGTGACCTGGATCGTGTGGCTTGGTGCAATGGCGCTCTGGGCGCTGAAGCGTTCGTCATCGGCAAAGTTCTGCAGCGCGGCCTGCAGCAGCGTGTCACGACGATGACTGTTCAGGTAACGCATGCCTGCCCAATGCCAGGTGCTTTCTACCCGAAGCAGTTCGGTGCCACGAAGCGGGGCGCTGCACCCGTGTTCGGCAAGGCGTGCCGTCAGCCGGGGCTCAGCGAACGCAGTGATTTGCTCAAGCCCCTCAAGGGCCCGGGCCAAGGTGCTTTGCGAGCGCAGCAGGCGCGACTGGCTACGCTGCACGGCCTGGCGAAGATCGGGGGCGGCGTTGGCAAACCAAGCCTGCGTGTAATAGGCCGGTAGTTGGCTTTGCCTCAAACTGTGCCATTGAGACGGGGCTATTGAGTGTGCCCAGGTGGGCAATTGTGTTTCCAGTAGCGTTTGATGCGGTTCGAGCGTTGAAAGGGTTGGCATGTCGATGCTCCTTTATGAGGAGAGAGCATCAAACGGTATTGGTTAATAACCAGGTGGTAACCCGGTATTGCCTGCAACTCAACAGGCGTCATGTGTTAGCGTCACACGATCATCAAAATAAAAAGCGTTTTTTGACGTCATAAAATAGATTGGCATGCTGTCAAAGTGCCGCTTGCCAAACCGTTGCCTGGCATCTTAAATTGTTACTGAATGTGAGAGTGAAGTTTCGATAGTAATCTTTTGTATATCAGTGCGTTGGGTGTGTTTATTACAGCTAATTATGATCTTGTTCTGATCTGCCCATAGACAACATCAAAGGACGTCGAAGAAGAATGAAACAGCACTTGGCAGCGGTGGCACGAAAACTCATCTCTCCTTCGACGCGCTACGAGATCAGGCTGCTTGCCAGCCAAGTCCGCGAAGTGCTTGGCCGAGCCTGTGTCTGGCGGTGGGAGGTCACCAGGTTCAGGCTGCAGCAGGAAAGCCCCTACGAAATCCTCTACATCGGGCGCAAGCAGCAGCGCGAGATGGCAAAGCTGCTGATTGGTGGCAAGGCTCCGGGCAACGCTCCGGTTGCCGGCAGCAGTGCAGAGCCAGACGCGTCGAACCATGTGGTGGTGGTGAGTGAAATGCCCACCACAGGGGCGTTGTCCGTGCCGCACTACCTGAGTGCCGTGGTACCACTGGGGCGAACGCTGGATGACATTACCGCCCGCTACGACAGCGAGCTGCGCCGTAGCATTCGCAAGAACCGGCCGCTTTATCAGATGAGGCAGACGCTGTCGGATGAAGAAATCGCAATGGCTGACAGCCAGTTACTGCGCCCCTATGCCACGGCCAGGCAGGGTATTCATGCTGCGCAGTTTCCCACGGATGATGTGTTCCGCATTGCCAAGAGCGTCGGGCGCCTGGACCTCATCACCTTGGGCGACGAAGTGATCGGTTGCCACCTGGGTTGTGAAGTCACGCGCGGTGGCAAGCGCTACTGGAGCACCCTGCGTTTTGGTTATAGCGAAGCGGTGTTTTCAGATGCGAAAAAACTGCGTGAGGTGAACTCCATCACCACCTTCATGGCGCTGGAGTGGGCGTTGCAACATGGCTTCGATTATTACGACATTGGCCTGTGCCTGGCGCGGCCGGATGACGGTTTGCTGAAGTGGAAAAGAAGGCGCGGTGGCGACATTGATTCGTTGGGCAACCACGCCTACCTGTTCGTGCGGCTACCCAAGACCGGGACGGCGAAATTTCTATGGGAAACGCCAATGTTCGCGGTTGAAGGCGACAAATTGACACTGCACCTGGGCTTGCCGGACGGGCCGAGCGATGAAGAGGTCGCCAGCCGGTACCACGAGATGGTCTTTGGCGGCCTGCACAAGATCTACCTCTATGGTGACCAACGTTCGGGCGAGTCGTTTATCGAGACCTTGCGCACGCGTTACGCCAATTTACAGTCGCCGCCGACGATGGAAAGGATCACATCCAACTGAGTCGTTCAAAGGCTTGTGACCACGCCACCCCGGGGAGCACTTCATGGGCAGCGATATCTCCAAATTCAGCGCACCGTCTGCCGGTAAACGGCATAAGTGGACCCTTGCCGCGTACAAATACATGGCGCGCAAGCGGCTCGCACGTAATTCTGCCATCGACCTGAAAAGCATCGCGTCAAAAAGCTGGGATATCGCGCCTGGTGAAACAACAGTTTCCCCGCCCGCCTTCTATTTGCCCAATCAGCTGGAGCGGGTGACGGGGTGGGAGGCAAAGCGCTTTTACCCCTACGTGCATCCCGCCCGCACGATGGAGGGTGGGCTCAGCGTGGCGCAGGGCCCTACACGAGGGTACCTGATTAAGGACGTGTGGTTGGTCGATGGCGCGCTCTACAAAGGCAAGGCCAGCCACTGGTTATCCTTGAAACCGAGCACCTTCCCGCGGGTTGTGGTGGAGCACGAGATCGAGCGCGCGGCCATCTACTGCACGCAAAATGGTAACTCCTGGTTTGGCACCTGGTTGATGGAAGACTGCGTCACCTATGCCCTGGCCTGCAACGAGGGCGTACCGGTGACCACTGCGCCCTCTGCGCGCTACCCACTGTTTACCCAGGCGCCGGCTTATGAAGACTGGCTGGGCATGAAGCCCCTTCGTTTGCGCAGTGCGTTTTTCCGTGAGCTGGTGCTGTTCGACGACCAGAGCAACAATCAAAGCCGCCACTTGCGCTACCGGGCCATGGGCGAAAAGCTGCTGTCGCATGTGCCCCACGAACCACACCCCGGTGTGTTCATATTGCGTGGTGGCGACGGCGACTTGCGCTTCCTGCGCAATGAAATGGCCGTAGCAGAGCACTTGCGCACGCACTGGGGCTTTCGCATTGTCGACCCGCTGAAAACCGACGTGCCGAGCATTATCGCGGCGTGCGCGGGCGCCAGAGTGGTGGCCGGGGTCGAAGGTAGCCAGCTGGTTCATGGCGTGAACGTGCTGCAGGCCGGCGGCTCAGTGTTGACGTTGCAGCCACCGAACCGTTTTGTCAGTTATTACAAATACCTGACAGACCGCGACCAGCAGCACTTTGGCTTTGTGGTGGGCATGCCGGAAGGCGATGGGTTCAGGATCGACATCGATGAGGTGGAGCGCACCCTGGATTTGATGCCGGTGTAGCTACCGGCCAAGCCTCAGGTAAACGCGCCAGATTTCGGTTCGGAAGGCCAACCATTAGCATTTGGTTTCTCGGCGATGAAACGCAAGTGCTTGCTTCCTTCACGTCTTCGATTGATCAGCAATCACGATAGCGCCAGCCGCCGGGGTCTCCTGTGCGGCTTCTATGGCAGAAAAGTTCGCTATATCAGCGCCTTACACTTAATTGACCATTACCTGGCAGTACCGAGAAATGCTTGCAGTTTATGTGTGACGGCATTTTGACGAAGCCACCCCTTGCTCATTGAATTTTATTATGGTGTCGGATCATTGACGTAGTGTCATTGTGCCCATAAGCTCAAATCAACAGCGAGGAAGTCTCCCGCTAAACCCACCAATAAATATTTTTATTATCCTCTTTATAGGAGGGGGTTATGCGCTCGACACTGTTCATTAAATCAATATTCTTGTTGGTGCTTTTAAGTGGCGCGGCGCGCGCTGCTGATTCGTATGTCAATCAAAACAGTGTCATTCCTGTCGCAACGGCAGGGTGGTTCTTCGCCTTTGCAGTCATCGGTTTTGTTGCCGTTGCCAATAGAAGAAAGATTTAAACGTTCTCGCGTGGCAAAGGTAATAGGGGGCTTTAACAGTTGATCAATTACGGGGCTTTTTTGGGCTGTCGGTAAATTGACGTCTGAGGTTTGTTGTTGATGGCTTCGCAGCCGCTGACAGCTTGTCAATTTTCCAACTGTTGCTATATTCCAGTGGCGACTCATCGCCATTAGCCGTAGGGTGTCGCAGCGGACGGGTCAGGCAGGGTGTCGAGGTGTCAAGGTACAGGGCCTCCAGGAAGGTTGAGGCCATCGCAGCAGGCAGTGCGGTTGCGAAGTGGAGCGAGAGTTGGTGTGCCGTTCTCATTCAGTGCTCTTTGTCAGGCCAGTAGGCCGGAGGGACCCTCATGGTACGTTCATTGTGTTCCGCTTTTTGCGTGCTGATGCTGTGGTCTGGTACCGGCAACGCGGTCGAAAATAGCGCAGCTTATCGGCTCAGCCCTGGCGATGTGGTGATGGTGTCCGTCTGGCAAGAGGAGAGCCTGCGTCAAGAAGCCACCGTGCTACCCGATGGCAGTATCACCTTCCCCTTGGCAGGGCGGATCGATGTCGCCGGCCTTGATGTCACGGCCGTTGAAAAACAGGTCGCTGCCAAACTCGAAAAATTTCTCCCCGACCCGAACGTCAGCGTTGTCGTCAAAAGCATCGCCGGCAACCTTGTGTACGTGCAGGGCAAAGTGATCAAGCCTGGGCCCGTACAAATGGCGGGGCCCACGGCCGTATTGCAGGCTTTGAGCATGTCGGGTGGTTTGGACAAATTCGCTGACGAAAGCGACATCAAGGTGGTTCGCGGCCAGGGGGCTTCCCAACGGATTCTGCCCGTGAGATATAAGGACCTGGTTTCCGGGCGTGACATGTCCACCAACATTCAACTTCAGGCTGGCGATACGCTGGTCGTTCCTTGATCTTGCCTTAATAAGAACACTTAATGCCTCTTCTTAGAACAACTAGCATTGCAACGGCAATCATGGTCTTGCCGTTTACGGACGCGGTCCAGGCAGCAAATTGGCAGTCATCGGTGGTGGTACCGACCTCGGTCGAATACGACAGCAACCCGTTGTTGCTGTCGTCTGAAGAAAAGGGTGTGACGCGCACCATCATTGCGCCCGACTACACCCTTGTCGGTACCTTCGACCGCGACGAATTACGGTTGGGTCTTGGCATGCACGTGTTGCGTTCTTCAGACACGGACATCGTCGACGACCGCGAAGACCCCAATGTAAGCCTGGGCTGGCAACGCGACACCGAGAAAGGGCGTTTTGGCCTGGTGGCTCAGTACAACGAAAGCTCTACGTTGTCCGGCATTGTCCAGGACACCGGTGTGGTAACCACCGACGGCACGCAGAAGCTGTATACGCTGGCAGGCAATTGGAGCAGCGCCATCACCGCGCGCAGTACGTTGTCCAACGAAACCAAGTACAGCCGAGCGCGATACGACATCAACACGCTGACCGGCTACAACGAGCTGGGCAACGTGACGACCTGGACCTACGCCTGGAACGAGCGGGCCGATGTGTATACCCGGTTTGGGGTGAGGCGCTATGAGCCCGAACAGGACCTTACTGCGACCGCCTCTAACAGCTACACCCCTGCAGTTGGGGTGAAGTATCAGTTCTCCGAGCGCCTGAGTGCCGATGCGCACGTTGGCGTCAACCAGGTGTCCGGCTCTGAAGGCGGTCGGCGTGGGGAGGGCGGGGCCTCGCTGCTGTATACCGGGGTGCGTTCCGACCTCAGCTTGAGTGCCGAACGCAGCACGGTCGCCAGCGCGGAGGGTGGTTTTGCCGAGCTCGACATGGTACGCGGTATCTACAGTTACGCGGTCAACGAGCTGACCCGCGTCGGCGCCGATGCCACCTGGCAAGACAGCAAAGGGCAAACCCCCAACACACTGCAAATGTACAGTGTCTGGGCCAGCCGGGAATTTTCGCCTTTTTGGGATCTGCGCCTATCGTTGATGTACAAGGAGCGGCGGCAGGACGATGCACCCACTGCGGACGCAACAATTGTTGGTTTGACGTTGACGTATAGGTACCCCGACCTCTGAACTTCAGCCTGGTGGCCTTTATGAAGTCTGACTACGAGCTTTCCCTTAAAGATTACATCGCCATCATCAAGGATAGGGCCCTGTTATTAGGGATCAGTATCGTAGTCATTCTTGCCGCGACCGTGGTGGTCGCGGTCAGCGTGCCACCGATCTATCAGTCCACCGGGACCATTCTGGTGGAGTCGCAACAGATCTCCCCCGAGCTGGTATCGGCGAACAACAACAGCTTTGCCGATGAGCGCATCGAGGTCATTCGCCAGCGCGTCATGACCCGCGAGAACCTGCTGCGGATCATCGACAAGTACAGCCTGTTCGCTGACAAGCGGCTCAGCGAAAGCGACAAGATCGACCAGATGCGCAATGCCATCGTGGTCGCTACCCTCAGCACGTTCGTAAGAGGGCGGGGTGAGGCCACGGTCGCATTCAATGTGTCCTTCGAGCACAAGCAAGCGCAGGTGGCCAAGGATGTCGCCAACGAACTGGTGACGCTGTTCCTCAACGAAAACCTCAAGCAGCGCACCGAGCGCGCCAACGAAACCACCGAATTCCTGACCCAGGAAGCCAACAAGCTGGGTGCCGAGCTTGCCAGCCTGGAAAACCAGCTGGCGGACTTCAAGCAAGCCCACGCCAATGCCTTGCCTGAGCACCAGTCGCTGCGCATGAGCATGCTGTCGCGTTCGGAGCTGGAGTTCAGGGAGGTCGACCGCGATTACAAGACCGCGCAAGAGGAACTGCGTTACCTGGAGCTTGAATTGTCGGCGGCCAATGCCGGCTTGACCACCAAGGCTGACGGTACCCGGCCGTCCAGTGTCGACCAGCCACAAGACCTGCCCAGCCTCAAGGCCGAGTACGCCCGGCTGCTGACCAAATACAAGGACGCGCACCCGGACGTGGTTGCGGTCAAGCGCAAGATCGATGCCCTGCAAGCCAGCGGCGGCGGCAGCAAGGCTGCGTCGTCGGTCAGCCTGGATGTGGCGCGGGTGCGTGCGCGGATTGGCGCGGCCCAGGAGCGCATCACCTCACTGGCGGAGCAAAAGCGTGAGCTGGTGAAGAAAATGGAAGGCTACGAGGCGGAGATTCTTGAAGCCCCGCAAGTGGAGCGTGGCCTGGTCACCTTGATGCGCGACCACGACAACGCGCGCAAGAAGTACGAAGAAATCCGTGCCAAGGAAATGGGCGCGAAAATTACCGAAAGCCTGGAACAGGAAAACAAGGCAGAGCGTTTTGTGCTGCTGGAGCCACCGCTGCTGCCCGAAAAGCCGATCAAACCCAACCGCAAGAAAATCGCCGCCCTGGGCCTGGTGCTGGCACCGGCAGGCGGTGGCGCGTTGGTGATGCTGTTGGAAATGCTCAATCAACGGGTACGGGGTGTAGGGGCGCTAGAGAGCGTGTTGGGCAAGCGTGTGCTGGTGACGGTGCCCTTCATCACCACCCAGGCGGAACTGGCAAAGCGTAAACGCTGGCGCAACCTGCTGATCCTGGCGGTGCTTGTGCTGATTGCTATGATGGTAGTGCTGGTGCACGTGTTCTACATGCCGTTGGATGTGTTGCTGTTCAAGGCTATGGCGCGGTTTGAATAGGGAAAGCAGTGATGGACAGGATCAAGCCGGTAGTTGGCAATGGTATTCATCAAGTTTCTCCAGGTGCTGCCCAGGCACCGCAAACCGCCCACGGGGCGGAGCCTCCAGAAGTGCCAGGGCAATTCGATTACGTGAAGACCAAGGTGGTGCCGTTGCGTGCGGAGCACCTTGAGCGCAATCGGATTGTCGCGTTCAACAAGAACTCGAACATGAGTGGGCCGATCGACCTGTTGCGCACGCAGGTGCTGCAGGCGATGGAGGAAAACGGCTGGCGTACCTTGGCCATCACCTCGCCAACACCCGAGGCGGGCAAGACGGTGCTGGCGATCAACCTGGCCATGAGTATCGCGCACCATACGACCAAGACGGCGCTGCTGGTGGACTTCGACCTGCGTCGCCCCAAGGTCGGCAGCAGCCTGGGCTTGCCGATGGAAAAGGCCCTCAACGAGTTGTTGTCTGACCAGGCCGGGCTCGAAGAGGTGTTGGTCAACCCCACGTTGCCGCGTTTTGTCGTGCTGCCGACGCGGGTGCCTATTCCGATGTCTACCGAAATGCTGTCCTCCCCCCGGGTGAACAACCTGATCAGCGACTTGCGCAGCCGCTATGAGTCGCGCATCTGCATCTTCGATTTGCCGCCGTTGTTGAGCTCAGACGATGCAATCACCGTGATGCCCAAGTTCGACTGTGTGTTGTTGGTCGTCGGCAACGGCATGAACAGCAAGCAAGAGATCGAGGAATGCCTGCACCACCTGGCGACGGTCAACCTGATTGGCACGGTGTTGAACAAGGCGGATGAGAAGCCGCGCACCTATTACTGACTATTCTCTATCGAGTGTAGGAGCAGCCTTGTGCTGCGAAGAGGCCTGTGAAAACATAGCGAATCTTCGCTGCTGTCACCGGCCTCTTCGCAGCACAAGGCTGCTCCTACACCCGATAGTGAATAGCCGCATGATTACGGCCGATGCCACGGGTACTGCAACTCCCACCCCCAGGCATGCGCCACGATCTGCTCCAGCGATGCATACGCTGGCCGCCAACCCAACACACTCATCGCTTTGCCTGCATCCGCCACCAACCTGGGCGGGTCACCCGCGCGGCGGGGGGCATCGAGTGTGAGTATCTGCCGGCCCGTCACTGTGCGGGCGGTATCGATCACTTGCTGCACTGAAAAGCCCAGGCCATTGCCCAGGTTGAACGCCGTGCTGGGGCCGCCAGCGACCAGGTAGTCGACCGCCAACGCATGTGCCGAAGCCAGGTCGGCGACATGCACATAATCACGAATACAGGTGCCATCGGCGGTGTCGTAATCCCGGCCAAACACCGTGACCGCCTCACGCCTGCCAGCGGCCGCCTGGAGGATCAACGGTATCAGGTGGGTTTCCGGCTCATGGCGCTCGCCCAGCTCCCCGTCAGGGTCAGCCCCTGCGGCGTTGAAGTAGCGCAGGCACACCGACTTCAGCCCGTAAGCACGGTCGAAGTCCTCGAGTATCTGCTCGACCATCCACTTGCTGAGCCCATAGGGGTTGATCGGTGCCTTGCCATGCGCCTCGTCGATGGGCACATACAGCGGGTTGCCGTAAACGGCAGCGCTGGAGGAAAACACCAGCCGCTTGATGCCCGCATTCACCATCGCCTGCAGCAATGTCAGGGTGGCCGCTACGTTGTTCTGGTAATACTTGCCAGGGGCGCAAACCGACTCGCCCACCTGAATGAACGATGCGAAGTGAAAAACCGCATCGAAGCGGCACTCGGCGAACAGCACATCCAGCGCCGGCTCGTCGGCAATGTCGAGCTTGGCCCATTGCACCCCAGACCCTGGCGACACAAGGTCCGCCACCACCACATCATGGCCCGCGGCCAGCAAGTGCTTGACCATGTGCGAACCGATATAACCTGCGCCACCGACAACCAGAAACTTCATCCGTGCCTCCTGGACTCTGCTGTTGTACAGACGCCGCGGGTCGTCCCTGAATCGAACAGGTGGGAGTATCAGCTACAGGTCTCTTGAGACTGTAGATGGCCAAATGCCCTATTTCAAGAACAGCCAGTTGGACATGTACTGGCCATCGAACGTGATCACATAGCGCCCGTTCTGGTACGCCACTGGCAATTCCTTGAGTTGCGCTTGTGCATCGCGCGCGAACAGTTTCAGGCCGGCCGCTGCCTTGATGGCCAGCGTGCCTTCGAAGGGCTCGACATTGAACGGTGTCTTGTCGTCGGCCTTGGGCACGGCCCGTGTGCCCAGTGAGATCAGCAGGCTGCGAGCCTGGCCCAGCGGTTTGGTATCCAGGCTCTGCACGACGACACTGGCATAAGGCGTCTTTGCCTGCACCTCGACCTGCCCAAGGTTGAGGGTTCGACCGCCCAGCCAGCCGGTCGCCGCCTGGGTCAGGGGGGTATCGATGGTGTAGAGGCCTTGTTGCCAGTTGCGCTTGAGCTCCCCGGTATCGGTTACCGACTCGGTGGCGTCAGGGGGCAGCAACGATTGGGCAGGGTCACGCAGCACTTGGGCATCGGCCGGGATGCTGCTGGGTTTCAGCCAGGGCAACTCCGGCGTCTGCGGCATGGCGATCTGCAGCCTGCCTTTTTCCATGGCGGTGCGCAGCAGCAGCGAGTTGCGCGGCGTGATGTCCTGGTTGAACAAGGTGGCGGGTGTTGGCGCGAAGACGTAACGGGTGGTGGCTTGCTGCACGTCCGCACGGCGATAGAGCAGGGCAGCCGCGGGGAGCGTGGCCAGCATGGCTGGGTCGTTGTACGCGTGCCAGTTGTCTGCCGTGCGCCAACCGCTGTTGAAGGCCTGCTGGCTGTAGGCATACTGCATCATGGCGTCCCAGCCTTGGTGGCTGGCCGTGCCCGCCACATACAGGGGCAGCGAATGGCGGTCGGGCAGGGGGAAGGGTTCAGCGTTCCATTCGGTGACCGTCAGGGGCAGGCCGACGACCTGGGCCGCGGCAATCCAGTTGATCATCCCGTCGCTGGTCAGCGGGTTCTTCTCGAGCTGGCCGATGGCGCCGTAGCTGTGCGCATCGATCACATCGCCCGAGGTCAGCGCGGGCAGCGCGCTCAGGCCATTGCCGCCCCAGGTGCTGGTGGTGGCAATGGGTACCCTGACGCCCAGCTTGCGCAGGTGCGCGATCATGTCGACATCGAATTGTCGCTCCAGATCATTCAGGAACAGCTTCGACGGGCCATGCTCCCAGGCGCGCCAGGTGCGGTCTTCAGACAGGTTATTGCGCTGGGCGAAGGCATCTGCCTGCTCCCGGTACCGCTTGGTATGTGCGGGGACTTTTTTGTCCGGCATCAGGGCGTTGCCGTAGTGCTGGGTGATGTCGTTCTCGTTGGTGATCAAAACCGCAGCAATGGCCGGGTCGTCTTTGTAGGCTAGGCCGGTGTAGGGGTTCACATGGGTCATGTACTGCTCAATAAAGCGTTTCATGGCCTTTTGAATGCTCTGGTTCACATAGGCGTAGCCTTTAAGGTCGACCCTGGGCTCGCCCTTGGCCAGCTCATCGAAATCTTCGATGTTGTCATTGGCGGTAAGGGCTCGCTGTACGTGCATGTCGAGCCAGACGTAGATGCCCTCGTCCTTGAGGCTTTTGACCCACAGGTCGATCTTGCGCAGCGACTCGGCATTGAGCTGCTGGGTATCGCGAATCAAGGTGCCGTCGCCAAACACGTTCGGGCTGACCCACGGGGAGTCGTGGTGGTGCAGCCGGACGAGGTTGAAGCCTAGTGCCGACAGGCGTTTGGCCTGTTTGATGATTTCCTCGTCTGGCGTCTTGAACAGCGAGTACGCAGACAGGTTGGTGCCCCAGAACCGCACGGGGGTGTTGTCCTCGAACGCCAGTTGCTCGCCGGAGGCCTTTACAAAGCCGCGCTTGCCTGCCGGTTTCTCGGGTGCGTTGAGAAAAGACAGGTCGACCGGCGAGGTTTGCCAGTCAAGCTGGTCGTCGGGCCACTGCGCGGGGTCTTGCAGGCCAAAGCGCTCGGTGGGGGTTGGGCCCAGCTCGATATCGCCCGTCACGTTCAACGTCGCCTTGATCTGCTGCTGGCCGGCGCTGATGGGGTCTTTGTAGAAGAACGCGCGGATCTCGGCATTGCTACCCGGTTCGAAGTACACCTTTGCCAGTGCAGGTTCGAAGCGCATCTCGATGCGCCTGCCTTGCGCATCCTTGCCCCAGGACCAGCCACGGTTGTCGGGCAACAGCACGGGCGCGCCCATCTCCCCATTGAACAGGGCCGGGTCGAACTGGAAAACGATGCCGCCGCCCATCACGTTGGTCTGCCTGCTGTGTGCGGTCAGGTCGAACGCCCAGGTCAAGGTTTGTGTTTGCGGCTTGCGGATATCCGCCGTCAGGTCGAAGTCCAACTGCTTGTTCTTGCCCTGCAGGGTGTAGCTGTAGGGCGCATTGACCTTCATGGCAGTGTAGAAGCCAGTCCAGCTCCAGTTAGCCGCCCAGAAGTCGAACTTGGCTTTCATCACCTGCCCGCCACCGCGTGTCACGCTGGGCAGGCCGTTTTGCTCTTCGACGCTAACGACCCACCCGGAGGCCCAGCCAGCCTGGGACATGACGGCCAGGCCAACGAACAGGGATACCCGCATGAAGGGGCGCAAGGGGAAACGGCTCATGGGCATCACCTGATTTGAAGGCCGGCAGCGGGAAGGTCGCTGGCCTGGCTGGAACGGAGCCTGCGCACCCGCTGTATGTAGGCCACCCCAAGCCCTGCGACCGACCAGTACACGGTGGGGATGATAGTGATGCTGCTGACGGTGAAGATGATCACCAGGATCCCCACCAGCGTCGCCAACAGCGCCCGGCCCAGTTGCCGTTGCTCGTCATCCTTGTCGGGGAACGCGCGCATGGCCTTGCGGATGCCCAGCAACACGGTGACGAAAAACGCCACGAACAGCGCGAGCCCGACCAACCCGACCCGCAGGGCCAGGCTGACGTAGGTGTTGACGATGTCGATAATGCCTTCCCCCTGAATCATCGACTGCATTTCAGGGGTGTTACGGAAGTCGAACGAACCGAACAAGGGGTTACGCTGGATCACGATCCAGGAGTTGTCGATCAAGCGTTCCCGGTAGGTGATGTTCTCTTTTTCGATATTGCCGATGAAAGGCAACAGGTCCAGCACCTTGTCGCCCCCAGGTAGCACAGTCAGCAGCGGCAGAGCCAGTACGCCGGCAAGGGCAAGCACAGTCAGGCGCTTGATGGCGCCTTTGCCCATGGCAATGAACACCACGACGATAACAACGGCGCCAATCCAGGGGCCGCGGGACAACGGCGCGAAAAGCCCGGCAGCCAGCAGCAGGGCGCCGAGCACCCGCTGCAGCTGGCTGCGCACATACCCCTGGACGAACAGGTACAGGCCGATGGCCACACTCATCACGTAGCCCAGTGCAATCGCCTGCCCGGTGGTGGCGCTGGCGCGCAATGAGCCGCCACGGCTCAGGTAGCCGGACATGCTCCACTGCACGCCCATGGCATCGATCAGGGCGTTGTACAGCAGCCAGTGGCGGACGAACTCGGCAACGCCGATCAGTGCCAGGACGAAGGATGCCAGCACGAATGCCAGCATGGCGTCCTTGAAATCGCTGATTTCCTTGAGCCCTCGGCTGGCGACGTAGTAGGGCAAGAATACATCGACATACAGGTAGAGCGCCTGGCGCAAGGTGTCGGTCAGGGTGGTTTCACGCAGGTACAGCACACTCATCAGCACCAGGCTGGCCGCCAGCAGCTTGTCGGGCCAGGTGCGGCCGAAGCGCAGGGTATCGCTTTGCCTGCTCAGGGCCAGCGCTGCCGGCAGCAGCACGCACAGCGTCAGCAGGCGAACATGGTTGAGGTCGACCAGGTAGTTGACCACGCCAAACCCAGGTATTTGCACCGAGGCCGGCGGAATCAGGAACAGCAACATGAAAAACAGCGCCATGGCATTGCGTTCGCGCCGCCCGGCGATGTACATGATCAGCCCGGCAGCGGCCACGTACACCCAGAAGCTGTGGGAGGCGAAGGCCACCAGCGTCAGGACGAACCACAGGTTACGCCGGCGCTTGAAGTCGCTGTAGGGGATGAGGTCTGTCGCCGGGCGGCGCGCCATGACAAAAACGACGCCTGCCAGAAACAGAATGACGATCAACGCACGAAAATGTTCAGGCATTGGCTAAGGACACCTTTCCCTTGGTGGGCACGGCTAGCATCATGGCTAATTGAAACTATAGTGACTTTTAGCCAATCAGTCAGAGATTGAAGTCATGCCGTCGATTGATGTGTCAGCCTCCGCGAGCCTGCGCAAGCGCGCACTGAAGGCCGGGTCATGGAACCTGGTGTCGCTGGTGGCGTCACAGGTCATGCGCCTGGGCGGCAACCTGATCATGGCCCGTTTGTTGCTGCCGGAAATGTTCGGTGTGATGGTCATCGCCACCACGGTTTCGGTACTTTTGCACTTGCTGTCCGATGTTGGCCTGCGCCAGAACATCATCCAGAGCCACCGGGGCGACGACCCCGAGTTTCTCAATACCGCCTGGACCGTCCAGATCATCCGCGGCTTCGTCCTGTTTGCCCTGACCTTGCTGCTGGCCGCCGCCTCCTGGTTCGCGCAGTTGGCCAACCTGTGGCCGGCGGACTCCACTTACGCCGCCCCCGAGCTGCCAATGGTACTGGCGGTGACCGGCCTTTCGGCCATCATCTGGGGATTCCAATCGACCAAGATAGATGTCGCCGTACGAACTTTCCAACAGAAGCGCGTGGTATTGGTGGACCTCGCCTCGCAAGTGGTCGGTTTGATCGCGATGCTGGTGATTGGTTATTTCACCCGGTCGATCTGGTCGCTGGTGATCGCCGGCCTAGTCAGTGCCCTGGCGGGCACCTTGCTGGGGCACCTGGCGCTGGAAGGGCCGAACAACCGCCTGCAGTGGGACCGAAGCGCGCTGACCGAGCTGATCGTGTTTGGCCGCTGGATACTGCTGTCGTCGATGGTCGGCGTACTGGCCATGTACGGTGACCGAATCTGGTTTGGTGCGAGCATGACAGCGGGGCAGTTGGGGGTGTACTCGATTGCCGTGCTGATCCTCGGGTCCGTGCAGACCGGGTTGCTGAAACTGGTGGGCTCGGTAGCGCTGCCCGCATTCAGCGAAGCCGCTCGGGAAGGTGACAAGGCACGCCTGAAGGCGCTGTACTACCGTTTCAGGTTGCTGGTCGACCTTGTGATGCTGTTTGCCTGCGGGGTGTTCCTGACCGCCAGCCCGTTGTTGATCGGCTGGATGTACGACGCGCGCTACACCGAGGCGGGTACGATTCTTGCGATTCTTTCGCTGTCGTTCTTCACGCTGCGCTATACCTTGGCACATCAGATATGGATTGCCCTGGGCCTGACGAAATACCAGGCCATGGACAACATCATCCGGCTAGTCTCGTTATGGGGGTTGTTGCCACTGCTGCTGGCCATTGGCGGTGTCGACTACGCAATCTGGGGGGTGGCCCTGCATACCTTCCCGACGCTGCTGTTGGTGGTCTACGTTAACTGCAAGCTGGATATCTTCAGTGTCAAACGCGAGTTGGTGGTACTGCCGATGGTGGCCGTGGGGGCACTCTGTGGGCTGTTGGCGACCCGTTTCTTCGAATGGCTGTGATGAGGCCAGAGGCGGGCGATGGTGCAATGTGGGGGCGGTCGAGTGACTGATTGTTAACACTTCATCGAGATAGGTCTGGGGATCATGGGGAAGCTTACGTTGTGTACTCCGCAGTTGGGTCGTAGGGGTTTTCTCCAGAGCTGTGTCCTGCTGGGCGTTGGCGGCGCGGTGTTTGGGGTGGCCGCAGACGTTGCACGCAAACCCGTCGAAAAACCCGGGTTCGTGGTGATCAACGGCTGGGTGTTGCCTTCTCAGTACTTCCGGAACGAGCCAGCATGATCAAGGACTATCAGCAGCAGAAAACGCTGCGTGACGACTATGATTTTTGCATCATCGGGGCCGGCCCCGCTGGCATTACCCTGGGCCTGCGGCTGGCAGCTGCGGGTTGGAACGTGCTGTTGGCCGAGGGCGGTGGGCGTGAATATTCGCCGCACTCGCAAGGGCTGTATAAGTGTGCCTCGACGGGGCTCGAACTGTACGCCGAGGAAACACGCCTGCGTTACCTGGGCGGCACGTCCAACCACTGGGCAGGGCGCTGCCGGCCGTTCACCCCTTCAGACTTCGCCGTGGCGCCACCCGGCGACTTGCCCGGCTGGCCGATCCCCTACTCGGAGATCGAGGGCTACCTGGCTGCGGCCATGGACATCGTCGATTTGCCGCCAGGCTCGGAGTTTCACGCGATGAACACCGGGCTTGCGGGTGATGACTTCGAACCCGACCGCTTCCTGCTGAGCCCCCCAACGCGCTTTGCGCAGAAGTACGCGACTGCACTGAACGAAACCCACGGGCTGGACGTATTCATCAATTGCAACTGCGTCGACCTGGAGTTCGACAAAGCGTCGGGCCATGTGGTGGCTGCGGTGGTGTCCGATTACGAACGTCATCGTCAGCGCGTGGTGGCCAGAAACTTCATCCTGGCGACGGGCGCCATCGAGAATGCCCGGCAGTTATTGAACAGTGAATCCCTGTTGGCCGCGGGTATCGTCAACAAGGAAGGGCTGACCGGGTGTTGCTTCATGGAGCACCTGAACATCGACATGGGCACGTTCATCCTGAAGTCGGACCAGGACACCCAGATGCGTCAGTACTACACCACCGACGCCTTTGTTGAGGAATACCAGGCCGGTAAAGGCAATATCACCGCTGCACTGCTCTCGGACGTGCAGACGTATGGCCGCACGGCCGAGGTCAAACACTTTCTGGAAAACCTTGCCTGTGACATGGGCGTTGCCGACAAGATCGCCTTGGTCGCCAAGTTCAGTTGCCCGGGCGACGGTGTGATCGGCACCATGATCGAGCAGTTTCCCAACCGGCAAAGCCGCATTTCATTGCTGAATGAGAAAGACGAGCTGGGGGTGGCCAAGGTCAACGTGCATTGGGCACTGAGCGAAAGTGACAGGCACACCATCAAGTGCATCGGCACCGAACTGGCCAAGCAATTTGCCGACATGGACTTGGGCTTCATCAAGCTCAACGACTTCGTCTATGACACATCGGTGCCGTTGAAGATGGCGCCACATGCCCATCACATGGGCACCACGCGCATGGCTGCGTCACCTGAGTTCGGTGTGGTCGACGCCAATTGCAAAGTGTTCGGTACCCAGAATCTCTATGTGGCGGGAAGCAGTATCTTTGCCAAGGGCGGCGCGTCCAACCCGACCATGCCGTTGTTGCAGTTTGCCGTCAGGTTGGCGGACCACCTCAATGAAAAGTTGAAATCGGCTACGGGTGCCGCGGTGTAACGCACGTTGTAAACGGGTTGAGTGCGAGGCGGTCAGCACCAAGAAGAATGAGACCGAAGTCGCCTCAGGGACAGTTCAGAATCGCTTTGATTGTGAGGCTCGCAGAATGAATGGATGGATACGGAGTGCACTGACGCGTTATGTCAACTCGACCGGGCGGGGAAGCTCGACGTACAAGAAGTTGTGTAATCCAACGGGGCGAGAGTGGGGGAGCTATCTAACCCGTTGGGGTAAGTTTCATTCGGTAGGGGCTAACTTTCATATGAACCCAGGGTGCAACGTGACCGACCCTGCGCTGGTGCGCATCGGTAACAACGTCGGCCTGTCGGATTGCACACTGATCGGCCACGACGGCGTGGTGGCATTGATCGAGCTCTGCTACGGGAAACACCTCGACTCGGTCGGCTATATCGACATCAAGGACAACTGCTTTATCGGCCATGGCGCGATTGTGATGCCCCGCGTGACCATCGGGCCCGATGCGATCGTCGCTGCCGGTGCGGTCGTCACCAAGGACGTGCTGCCGGGCACCGTGGTGGGTGGCAACCCGGCCAAATTCATCTGCACCACTGAAGCACTGATCAAGAGGGTGGAGGAGCGCTGCGAAAGTTACCCGTGGATAGAACTGGTCAAACAGCGCAAAGGTGCCTTTGACCCGACCGTGGAGCCTGCCCTTGCCGCGCAACGACGGCAGTACTTCTTCGGGGACGGTAGCAATGGATAGAAAACCCGTCGATGTGATGGTGGTCAATTTCAATACTGCGTCCTTGCTGCAGCCCATGTTCGATGCGCTGCGCCAGGCCGACAGCGAAAAGCTTGCCAGTTACCTGGTCGTCGACAATGCCTCGGTCGATGATTCTGTGGAACGCATGGCCAAGGTGTGCCCCGAGGCGCTGTTGCTGAGCAACAAGAAGAACGTCGGTTTCGGGCGCGCCAACAACCAACTGCTGGCGCACTTGAAGGGCAAATACGCACTGCTGCTGAATACCGATGCCTTCGTGGCGGCCGATTCACTGGCCAAGACCATCGAGTACATGGACAACCACCCCGAGTGCGGCGTGCTGGGCGTGCGCCTGGAGGGCCGCGATGGCGACCTGCAACCCAGTTGCCGCTACTTCCCGACACCCCTGAACGTGTTTGTCGGCCGTACCGGGCTTGGCCGTTTCTTCCCAGGCTTGAAAATGGTCGATGAGATGACCTGGGACCATGGCTCGGTACGTGAATGCGATTGGCTGCCCGGTTGTTTCTACCTGGTACGTCGCGAAGTGTTGGACCAGGTGGGCCTGTTCGATCCGCGCTACTTTCTCTATTACGAGGAGGTTGACCATTGCAAGCGGGTCAAGGAAGCGGGCTGGAAGGTCGTCTTCTATCCCCATACCACGGTGGTGCATATCGGCGGCGAAAGCTCCAAATCGGTCAGCGAACTGGAAGCGGCCAGCCGGCAGATTTCCAGCTACCAGATCGAAAGCGAACTGCTGTACTTCCGCAAGCACCACGGCGTTGCCGGGCTGGCGTTGCACATGCTGCTGGTGTGTGTGGGTGATCTGATACTGGCACTCAAGGCACTGTTGAAGGGGCGAGGCCGCGCGGCGATCCGGGCGTGCTGGCGGCACTGCCAGACTACCTGGTCGCTGTTGTTCAAGACACGGTTCGCAAGCCAACCCACACGGTAGGTGACGTCATGTTCGAGAATATCCGCGCCGACTTGCGTGCACACGGGGGTGATTGGGGCGCCCAGGGGTTTTGGGTATTGCTGGTGTATCGCTTCGGGCGCTGGCGCTATAGCGTGCGCCCGGCACTGCTGCGCAAACTGTTCTCCATCCTCTACAAGATCCTGTTCAAGTTCGTGCAGATCATCACGGGTGTTGAATTGCCCTGCGAGGTCGTGATCGGCCGCAACTTCGTCATCGACCATTTCGGCGGCATCGTAATCAGCGGTTATGCCCGCTTTGGCGATGACTGCCGGATTCGCAACGGCGTGGTGGTGGGGCTGAAGAATGTCAGCGAGCCGATTGCGCCGGTGTTCGGCAATAACGTCGATATTGGCACAGGGGCCAAGGTGCTGGGCAACATCCACATCGGCAACAACGTGGTCATCGGCGCCAACGCCGTGGTGCTGGTGGACGTGCCAGACAACGCGTTGGCGGTCGGCGTGCCTGCGACCATCAAGCTGCGCAACCCCACCGAGGCGGCGCAGTGCACGGTCGAGTGAGGCCCATGGACACAGGTATCGGCGTTGTAGTGATTGGACGCAACGAGGGCCTGCGCCTGGAGCGCTGCCTGCGCTCGTTGGCGCACGGTGCGGACCGGGTGGTGTACGTGGACTCAGGCTCCACCGACGGTTCCGTGCAGATGGCACAGGCCCAAGGGGTCGAGGTGCTGGCGCTCGACATGAGCCGGCCGTTTACCGCAGCCCGGGCCCGAAACGAGGGCTTCACCCGCCTGCAACGCCTGTTGCCGTCGATGCGCTACGTGCAGTTTGTCGACGGCGATTGCGAGGTGGATGCGGCCTGGCTGGGCAATGCCCAGGCCTTTCTTGATGCACGCCCAGACGTAGCGGTGGTGTGCGGGCGGCGCCGTGAGCGGTTCCCGCAACGCTCGGTGTACAACCTGCTGTGTGACCTGGAGTGGGACACGCCCATCGGGGAAGCCAAGGCCTGTGGGGGGGATGCGTTGATGCGCGTCGATGCCTTCACGCAAGTGAGCGGCTTTCGCCCGGACCTGATCGCCGGCGAAGAGCCGGAACTGTGCGTTCGCTTGCGCGCGAAGGGGTGGAAAATCTGGCGCCTGGCCGCTGAGATGACCTTGCACGACGCTGCCATGACGCGTTTCAGCCAGTGGTGGCGGCGCAGCTTGCGCGCCGGCCATGCCTATGCCGAGGGTGCCTTTTTGCACGGGCGAGCGCCAGAGCGCCATTGGTTGCGAGAGTCCCGCCGCGCTTGGCTCTGGGGCTTGGGCATCCCCCTGGCGATCGTGTTTGCCAGTGGCCTGCTGGGTGTGTGGGCGCTGCTGCTGTTGCTGATCTACCCGCTGCAAGCGGTGCGCCTGGCGCGTCGCGCTGGCAAGCCGACACGCGAGCGCTGGCTGCAGGCGGTGTTTTTGGTGCTCGGCAAATTCCCTGAAATGCTTGGGCAGGTAAAGTTCCTGATGAACAGGTTCTCTGCCGGCAAAGCCGTGCTGATCGAGTACAAATGAGATTCCTATGATTGCCAGATCGATAGTGAAAAGTGTGCTCACCCTGCAGCCCGGCTACTCGCTGCGGGCCTTGAACAACAAGGTCAAGCTGACGCGGCAGATCACTCGAGAGTGGCCCGCGCTGAAGGCCTTCATGCAGCGCATGTCGACAGCGCTAGGTGATGACCGATTTGCAAGGCTTGGGGTCGATTGCATTGGCGTCGTGCAGTGGCCTTACATCAGCAAGGGCTGGGAGGCGCAGGAGCGGCTCGGTGTGGTGGCGTCGCATTTTGAGGTGGTTGCCCGGCAGTTTCCCACGTTGCTGCTGCTCGGTCGCGACGAGCGCCTGACCCTGTGCGACCTGTCGGCCTATTCGAAGGGCTGCGCCCTGGTGCTGGACCGGCCGATTTGGTTCAAGCGCGAAGGGGAGCTGGTGCTGAACCTGTTCCAAGGGGATTTGCGCGTGGCATCGCTGGCGTTCAGCCTGTGCCGCCAGCACGGTGAGCTGTGCGTGTTCATCGGCGCCGTGCAGGGCATTCACAAAGGCATCGACAGCGAAACTTCGCTGAACATCTACCGTGACCTGACCAAGGACTTCGAGGGCCTGCGCCCGCGCAGCTTCCTGCTGGAGGCCTTCAAGTGCATCGCCAGAACGCTGGGGGTGGTGCGCATCTACGCAGTTGGCGATGCGCACCGGCATCATCGCCATCCTTACTTTGGCGCTGACAAGGCACACGACCTGGCCGCCCATTACGATGCCATCTGGCTGGAAAACGGCGCAACGCCTTCGGAGCGCGACGACTTCTTCAGCCTGCCGCTGGCCGCTGCCAAACGCGCCGCAGACGACATCGCGCCCAAGAAACGTGCGATGTACCGCCGCCGTCATGCCTTGCTGGATGAGGTATTCGCGCGCGTTGAAGCGGCTTTATCAGGCAGCGAGCCCGTCCATGGGCTACAAGGGATGAAGGGGGATGTGCTTGAACGTGCATCGGCAGGGAGCCCGCCGCCGGCGATCGACAGCCTGAAGTAACGGGTTGCAGTTGGTAAGGCTCATTACGCAGGCATTGATCTGGATTTATATGCGCATTGCTTACTTCATCAATCAGTACCCGAAAGTCAGCCATAGCTTCATTCGACGCGAAATTCTGGCGTTGGAGCGCCAGGGCATGGAGATCCAGCGCATTGCCTTGCGGGGTTGGGATGCCGAACTGCAGGATGACGAGGACATCGCCGAGCGGGGCAAGACCCGCTACGTGTTGCAGCACGGCCTGAAGGGGTTGTTGGCGCCCACGCTGCAGGTGCTGCGTGCCGAGCCACGACGCTTTTTCGCCACCCTGTGGTTGGCCCTGCGCCTGGGCCAGCGGGCGGACCGCGCCTGGCCCTATCACCTGGTGTACCTGGCCGAGGCCTGTCAGGTACTGCTCTGGTTGCAGGCCTTTGGCGCGAAGCATGTTCATGCGCATTTTGGCACCAACTCCACCGAGGTGGTGATGCTGGCCCATGCCCTTGGCGGGCCTGCCTACAGCTTTACCGTGCACGGGCCGGAAGAATTCGACAAACCACAGTTTCTGCACGTGGGCGAAAAAGTCCGGCGCGCCGCGTTTGTGGCGGCGGTCAGCTCGTATGGGCGCAGCCAGTTGTTCCGTTGGGTGGCGCACGAATACTGGGAGAAGGTGAAGGTCGTGCATTGCGGCCTGGAGCGCGACTTCCACGCGGTTGCCGCCGTTGCCGCACCCTCGGCGCCACGCCTGGTGTGCGTCGGGCGCCTGTGCGAGCAGAAGGGCCAACTGTTGCTGATCGAGGCGGCCCACCTGCTGGCCACCCAAGCCATTGCATTCGAGCTGGTGTTGGCGGGTGATGGCGAGATGCGCGAGCAGATCGAGGCCTTGGTCACTCGGTATGGTCTGCAGGCGCAGGTACGCATCACCGGCTGGATCAGCAGCGCCCAGGTGCGGGAGGAAATCCTCGCTGCCCGTGCGTTGGTGCTGCCGAGTTTCGCCGAAGGCCTGCCGGTGGTGATCATGGAGGCCATGGCATTGCGCCGGCCGGTGTTGACCACCTACGTGGCCGGCATCCCGGAGTTGGTGCGCCAGGGCGAAAACGGCTGGTTGTTCCCTGCTGGCACGGTAGAGGAGTTGGCTGCGGCAATGGCCGACTGCCTGTCGCAACCGGCCGACGTGTTGCAGCGCATGGGTGAAGCCGCTTACCAGCGGGTGCTGCAACGCCACGATATCGACACCGAGGCCGCCAAGCTGGCCCGCTACTTCAAGGCATCCGCATGATCAGCATCGTGGCGTGGTTATTGAGCCTGGTGGCGTTTTGCATCTTCGTGCCCGCGCTGGTGCTGTTTGCGCAGGTACTGCTGGCGTGCCTGCCGGTGCGATCACGACCTGGGGCGGATGGCAGGCGCCCGCGCGTGGCGGTGCTGGTGCCCGCGCACAACGAGGCCTTGATCATTCGGTCGACCCTGGCCAGTGTCGGCCCGCAATTGCTGGCGCATGACCGCTTGCTGGTGGTGGCGGACAACTGCACCGACGACACCGCGCAGTTGGCACGCAGCGCGGGCGCTGAGGTGGTGGAGCGCGACAACGATCTGTTGCGCGGCAAGGGTTATGCGCTGGACTTTGGTGTACGGCATCTGGCGCAGCGTCCACCCGAGGTGGTCATTATCGTTGACGCCGATTGCCAGGTGGGCGAGGGCGCCATTGACCTGCTAGCACGCCGTTGCCTCGAAACTTCACGGCCGGTGCAGGCGCTGTACCTGATGCGCGCGCCCGCCGGCGCGGGCCTGAAGGTGCAAATCGCGGAATTTGCCTGGCGGGTCAAGAACCTCGTTCGCCCGCGTGGTTGGGCACGCCTGGGCTTGCCCTGCCAGCTGATGGGCGCGGGTATGGCCTTCAGTTGGCGCGACCTGGTTGCGGTCGACCTGGCCAATGGGCACCTCGTCGAAGACTTGAAGCTTGGCCTGGACTTTTGCCGAATCGGCAAACCGCCGCTGTTTTGCCCGGATGCGCAGGTCACCAGCCAGTTTCCGCTTAGTCAGGAAGGCTTGAGCAGCCAGCGCACCCGCTGGGAGCATGGCCACCTGGGGGTGATCCTGGCCGAGGTGCCCAAGCTGCTGGTGAGCGCGGTCACTCGGCGTAACGCGCCCTTGCTGGCCATGACCCTGGACCTGCTGGTGCCGCCATTGGCGTTGCTGGTCATGGCCCTGGTAGGGGTTGCATGTGTTGCCTGGCTGGCCGCGCTGCTGTTCGGTATCACTGCACCTGCATGGGTCGCCACGGGTGCCCTGGTCATGCTGGGTGTTGCAGTTCTGCTGGCGTGGGGCCGGTTTTCTCGTGAATTGATCCCCTTTTCGGTCTTGCTTTACGCCCCGTTCTACGCCGCGAGGAAGATACCCCTGTACCTGGGGTTCTTGATCAAGCGACAGGTGGAGTGGGTGCGCTCGAAACGGGATGACAGCTAATGGGCGAATGGCAAAGCAGCTGGAAAGCGATTATCGGCAAACTTCAGACCGTGAGTGACCCTGCACACGAGCAGCGCTTGCTCGAGGCCCTGTGCCAACCTGAGGCGCCCACGGTGCTGGGTTTCGTCAACGCCCACGCCATGAACCTTGTCGCGGGCAATGCCAATTACTGCCAATCGCTGGCCTCGGCCGATGTGCTGCTGCGCGATGGTGCCGGCATGTCAATCCTGTATCGCCGCCTGGGGCTGGCTCCTGGGCTGAACATGAATGGCACGGATTTCATCCCCAAGCTGCTGGCGGCCTTCAAGGGGCGGCGGGTGGCATTCTGGGGCACTCAGGAGCCCTTCTTGAGCCGGGCCGTAGCGTGCAGTGAGGCGCGGTTTGGCGTGTTGCCGGTGTCGGTTCACGACGGGTTTGCTGAAATGGCCACCTACCTGGAGCTTGCGCGGGCAACGCAGCCAGAGCTGATCGTGCTGGGCATGGGGATGCCCAAGCAAGAAGCCGTTGCCGCTCGCCTGGCTGCCAGTGGGGGACCGTGCCTGATCGTGTGTGGCGGGGCGATTCTGGATTTTCTCGGCGGCAAGGTCAGCCGGGCACCGCAATGGCTACGGCGATTGGGCGGGGAGTGGGTCTACCGCTTGCTGAGGGAGCCCAGGCGCTTGTTCATGCGCTACGTGGTGGGCAACCCGCTGTTCCTGTTGCGCACCCTGTTGTGCACCAAGGCAATGACGCTCGAGGCCCGAAACACCCCAAGGCGCATCTGATGATTCTGCCACCTGAATCGTCTGAAACGGCCAAAAGCCAGGGCAGCGGTGATTCTGCCCGCTGCGTGGGCGGGCGACTGCTACAGTAATAGCAAGCGCCCAGGGGGGCGGCGAAGACCATTCAGTGTACAGGATCATATTTTAAAGGCTGGTATTGATTGACTGAATAAGCTGCCGGGCATTTGCTACGCGCTAATTAATGAGGTCTGAAATGGTTCTCGAACCCAGAAGCAGTCGTTCCTTACTTCAACGAAGAAGCAGCGTAAGTAACGCCATTCAGGCCGGCCTTGATGGGATTGCAGTCACCGGCGTCGCCTGGTACTTGATCTACGATCAGTTTGGTCACATTACTTCGGATTATGTGATCATGCTGCTCTTGTTGATTGGGGCGCTGGCCGTTATTTATGATCATTATGCGATCTATCGGACCAACGTTGGCTTGTCCATCAAGGCGTTCAGGTTATTCAAGGCCTGGTCAGCAACGTTTTGTTTTTTGGTGGTCATGGCGTTTTTGACCAAGCAGAGCGAAACGTATTCGCGGTTGTTGGTGGTGCAGCTGTTTGTCATTGGTTATGTCGTGCAGTTGTTTTTGCATTTTGCAGTGCGTGAACTGCAAAAACGGTTTACTGCGCACGCTCGGCTGGACAACGCACTGATTATTGGCGCCGGCGACCTGGCCAACTTCCTGCACCAGAAGATCAGCAACAACCCGTGGTTCGGTGAGCGTGTGCTGGGGTGTGTGCTGATAGACGATGTGGCTGAACAGGGCGCGCCTGATGCAAAGCAACGCCTGCCTGTGCTGGGCCACGTCGCTGACCTTGACGAGATCGTTGCCAAACATGCCATTCGCACGGTGTACTTGGTGACGCCATTAGGCGGCTCGGCGGTCATTAACGAAGTGTATTTGAAGTTGCTCGACAAGTGCATTGCAGTGAACTGGGTGCCGGATATCTTCTCGCTGCGTTTGATCAACCACAGCGTCCGCGAAATTGCCGGTATCCCGGTATTGACGTTGTCAGAAACGCCGTTGACCGGCATGAGCCTGTTCCTTAAAAACCTCGAAGATCGCGTGCTGGCAGCACTGATATTGCTGTGTGCATCGCCGGTGCTGTTGGCAGTGGCCATTGCAATCAAACTAGACAGTCGCGGCCCGGTATTTTTCAGGCAAGAACGCATGGGCTGGACCGGTGAATCGTTCCGCATCTGGAAGTTCCGCAGCATGCATGTTCACCAACCGGAAAACGGTGTGGTCAAACAGGCCCAGAAGAACGACCCGCGGCTGACCCGAGTAGGGGCTTTTATTCGCAAGACCAGCCTGGATGAACTGCCGCAGTTGTTCAATGTATTGACCGGCGAAATGTCGTTAGTGGGGCCGCGCCCGCATGCACTTCAGCACGACACGCTGTATTCGCAGGATATTGTCGACTACTTCGCGCGACACAACATCAAGCCCGGCATGACCGGCCTGGCACAGGTCAGGGGGTTCCGGGGTGAAACCAAGGACATCGAGCAGATGATCCAACGGGTCGACTCGGACATCGAGTACATCAACAACTGGTCCTTGTGGCTCGATTTCGTCATTTTGGTGCGCACGCTGAATGCTTTTACCGGCAAGCAGGCCTATTAGCCGGGGCCGACCAGCGGCCCCGTGGCAGGCACTCAACCCAACGGGTGCAATTCCCTGAACCCACGGGCCTCTTCCACCAGCCAGTCATGCACCGCGCGGGCACCCGGCTGGGTCAGCCCGCCCGGCGGGTAATGCACCACGTAGCGTTTGTGGTTGGCGATCGCCACGCCGAACGGCACGATCAGCGCCCCCCGTTCCAGTTCATCGTTGAGCAAGGTCCGCCGCGCGATTGCTACGCCAACCCCGGCAATCGCCGCTTCGATGGTCAGGTGGTTGCGGTTGAAGGTGTGGCCCCTGCGCACGTCCAGGCCACCTGCGCCAATGCCTTCCAGGTAGAACTCCCATTCAGCGTACTCCGAGGCCCCCCGCCAGGCGGTGATGTCGTGCAGCAGCGGGTAATGCGCCAGGTCAGCAGGCCCGTGCAGCGGCGGGCGACCGCGCAGCAGGGCGGGGGAACAGACGGGAAAGATCTGCTCGTCCAGCAATGGCGTCGACAGCATGCCAGGGTAACTGCCATCGTTCAGGTCGATGGCCAGGTCGAAGTCGCCCGGATGCAAGGCTTGCGCACTGTCTTCGGCCACCAGCCGCAACTCGATGTCCGGATACCGCTGTTGAAAGCGCGGCAGGCGCGGCGTCAACCATTTGGCCAGGAAGGAGGGGATCGAGCGCAGGCGCAGGGTGCCGCGGATCTCGCCGGCGTCCAGGCGCAGCAGCTCGGCCTCGATGCTGCCATAGGCCTCTGAGACTGTTTGCGCCAGGCGTTGGCCTTCAGCGCTCAGCTCAACCCCACGGGCGCGGCGCAGGAACACGCGATAGCCCAGCCGTTCTTCCAGCTGGCGCATTTGCTGGCTGACGGCGCCAGGGGTGATGTGCAGCTCTTCGGCGCAGCGGGTAAATGACAAATGCCGGGCCGCACAGGAGAACACATGCAACCAGACGAACATTTGGCCATTGAGTTGTCGTCGCATCGTTTAGTACCACTAAAGGCTTGCTTAGGAAGTTTCGTTGGTCATCCACGCGGGAGCAGGTCAGTATCGCTCAAGTTCGCAGTAGTGTTCAATTTCCCCAGAGAACCGCGCATTGGCGATTCTGCCCAACGCGGTCAGGCATTAGTATGGCTATCAGTGTTTTCGACCTCTTCAAAATCGGCATCGGCCCTTCCAGCTCTCACACCGTAGGCCCGATGCGTGCAGCGGCAACCTTTGCCCAGGCCCTGCGTGAGCGTGGCTTGCTGGCCCGGGTCTGCCGCGTCGAAGTGCGTCTGTATGGCTCGCTTTCGGCCACGGGAGTTGGCCACGCCACCGACCGTGCCTGCCTGCTTGGCCTGATGGGGCAGTGGCCCGACCGGATCGACCCGGCCACGATCGAGCCACGCATCGGCCAGGTGATGCAGGAGCAATGCCTGATGCTCGATGGCAGCCATCCCCTGGCATTCAATTACACCCGCGACATGCTGCTGCTTGAGCAAAGCCTGCCGTACCACCCGAACGCCATGAGCCTGGAAGCACTGGACGGGCAGGGCAGCCTGTTCAGCCAAACCTACTATTCGGTGGGCGGTGGTTTCATCGTCGAGCAGCAAGAAATCGATGCCCCCCAAGGCGAGGCGAATGCGGTCGAACAGCCGTATCCGTTTGCCAGTGCGGCTGAGCTGTTGGCGCTGTGCAAGGCGCACGGAATGGGCGTGGCGCAGCTGATGATGGCCAACGAATGCGTCTGGCGCCCGGAAGCCGAGGTACGCGAAGGCTTGATGCGCATCTGGGCGGCGATGCGTGAATGCGTCGACAATGGCCTGCGCAATGAGGGCATCCTGCCGGGCGGGCTCAAGGTCAAGCGCCGGGCTGCACGTTTGCACCGCAGCCTGCAGGAGTTGGGCAAACCAAACGTGATCGGCTCGACTCTGAGCGCCATGGAATGGGTCAACCTGTTTGCCCTGGCGGTCAACGAAGAAAACGCCGCTGGCGGGCGCATGGTGACAGCGCCCACCAACGGTGCGGCGGGGATCATCCCGGCCGTGCTGCACTACTACATGAAGTTCAACCCGGATGCCTGCGACGACGATGTGGTGAGGTTCCTGCTGGCGGCGGCCGCAGTCGGCATCCTGTGCAAGACCAACGCGTCGATCTCCGGTGCTGAAGTGGGTTGCCAGGGTGAAGTGGGCTCGGCGTGCTCGATGGCAGCCGCTGGCCTGGCCGAAGTGCTCGGTGCTACGCCGCCGCAACTGGAAAATGCCGCGGAAATCGCCCTGGAGCACAACCTGGGGCTGACCTGCGACCCGGTGGGTGGCCTGGTGCAGGTGCCGTGCATCGAGCGTAATGCGATTGCCGCGGTCAAGGCGATCAACGCGGTGCAAATGGCCCTGCGCGGTGATGGCGAGCATTTCATATCGCTCGATCAGGTTATCCGCACCCTGCGCGACACCGGTGCGGACATGCATTCCAACTACAAAGAAACCTCGCGCGGCGGCCTGGCCGTCGCCTTTGTCGAGTGCTGATTCGCAGCCCAAGGTTTATTCAGGGGCATTGACACGCTACCCGGCAGGAGCAGCCTTGTGCTGCGAAGAGGCCAGTGAACACATCATCAATCTTCGCTGCTGTCACTGGCCTCTTCGCAGCACAAGGCTGCTCCTACACGGTCAACGGCTCTTCTGTTTCAGTGTCAGGAAGCTCGCGCGCATGTCTTTGGCCCAGCCGTCGAGCACCGGTTTGACGTCATTGAGGGTGAGTTTCTGGGTGTCGTTCTCCAGCTCCTTACCCGCGCCCTTGCGCACTACCTGAGCGAGCACTTTCTGACTGGCACCGTCCAGGAAGGCCGCCTCTACGCCAACATCTACTTCCTGGTCACGGCCGCCCATGGCGGTATTGACGCCCGCCGAGATCAGCGCAATCGGGATGACCTCATAAGGCTTTAGGCCTTCGTTGCTGGTAGACACCGCGGTGATCGCCGGGCGTACCACGATGGTGCCTGGGCCGGGGGCTTTGGCCAGGGTCAGCACGCTGCCCAATTCACGTCGCATGGCTTCGTTGAAGTAACGGGTAATCTCCTGCAGCGTCTGCGCCGAAATGACCGCTGTCGGTTGCGGCTTGGGGTAGAACTGGCTGGGCTCGATGAACACCTGGGTGTATTGATTGACGTTGACCTTGGGGTCGATCCAGCGCATTACCGGCGCGCCGGATGGGCTCTCAGCGGGCTGCAAGCGGCTGTAGTCCTTCAGGAAACCGGAGTAGTCACTGGGGTCCACGCGGTTGCTGGAGCAGGCGGATACGGCAAGCAAGGCTGCGCACAACAAGGTGATGCGGGGCAATGATTTCATGATCGTGATGCATCCATGAGAGGTCGGCCAGAACAACGCTAGCAGGTGCAGGGCAGTTGGCCAGTGGGCAGTGTATTTCTTGGCGGTGTAGGCGGTAGGCTGCGATGGGTACGGCGGTGGATTTTTAGCGCCTTTGAGATCGAGCGCCGCCCGTGCGGCGCTCGATCTCAAAGGCGCAACAACCCTCAAGTCGAGCGCTACCCCAGCACCTCGCGCAACCGGTACCACAACATCCCCAACGCCAGCAGCGGTGAGCGCAATGCCTTGCCGCCCGGGAAGGTCAGGTGGGGTACCGCACTGAACACGTCCAGTCCTTGGCTGTGGCCCACGGCAATGCCCTCGGCCAGCAGCTTGGCTGTCCAGTGGGTCACGTTCAGCCCGTGCCCTGAATAGCCTTGGGCGTAGTAAACGTTAGGGTGCTGGTGCAGCCGCCCGACCTGCGGGAAGCGGTTGGCCGTGATGCCGATCATGCCGCCCCATTGGTAGTCGATGCGTACTTCGGCCAACTGCGGGAACACCTTGAGCACTTTCGGCCGCATGTACGCGGCGATGTCCTTGGGATCGCGCCCGGAATAGTGGCAGGCACCGCCGAACAGCAAACGACGGTCGGCAGTGAGGCGGTAGTAGTCCAGGCCGACCTTCTGGTCGCAAAGCGCCATGTTTTGGGGGATCAGGCTATTGGCGAGCGCCTCGGGCAGTGGCCGGGTGGCCACCACGTAACTGCCGGCCGGCAGCACCTTGCCGCTCAGGCGCGGCTCCAGTTCATCGAGGTGCGCGTTGCAGCCAAGCACCAGGCTCTGTGCCCTGACCTTGCCGCGGGCGGTATGCAGGGTCACGGTCGGGCCGTGCTCGATGCGTAGCACCGGGCTCTGCTCGAAAATGCGCACGCCAAGGGCTGCGGCCGCACGTGCTTCGCCCTGTACCAGGTCCAGTGGGTGCAGATGGCCCGAGCCCATGTCGACCAGGCCGCCGGCGTACTGGTCGCTGGCGACGATCTGGTGCATGTGCTCGGGGCTGACCAGGCGGGTTTCGTGGCGATAACCCAGCGCGGCCAGGTCCTCCTGTTCTGCCTTGAAGGCGGCAAACTGGGCGGGGGTGTTGGCCAGTTCGCAGAAGCCCCACCGCAGGTCGCAGGCAATGCCGTATTGCTCGATGCGCCTGGCCACCAACGCGACCGAATCGATGCCGGCCTGTTGCAGGTAGCGCACGCCGTCCTGGCCGACATAGCGGGCAAAACCACTGACGTCATGGCCGATACCGCGGATCAGTTGGCCGCCATTGCGCCCACTGGCACCCCAGCCGATCCGCCTGGCTTCCAGCACGATCACCGAAAGGCCGCGCTCGGCAAGCTCCAGTGCGGTATTGACCCCGGTCAGGCCACCGCCGACCACGCACACATCGGCGCTCAGTTCGCCGTCCAGGCTGGGGTAGGGCGCCGCGTCGCGTGCCGTGGCGGCGTAGTACGAAGCAGTGTGCAGGGTATCGAAAGGCATGGTGCGTTCTCGGCTCAACGGTTGGACTTGATCTTGCTCCAGGAGCGGGTCATCACGCGCATGATCTTGGGGCTTGGCGTGCTGGAGATGTACAGCTTGTCCAGCACTTGCTGGGGGGGATAGACCTCGGGGTTGTTCACCAGGGACGCATCCATGTAGGCCTGGGCGTCGGGGTTGGCGTTGGCATAGCCGACCGTGGCACTGACTTTGGCGATAACTTGAGGTTCGAGCAGGTAGTTGATGAACGCCAGTGCCTGGTCCGGGTTGCTGGCGTCCTTGGGGATGGCCAGCAGGTCGAACCACAGGTTGCTGCCTTCCTTGGGAATGCTGTAGGCAACCTTGACGCCGTTCTTGGCTTCCACTGCGCGGTTGGCAGCCTGGAACACGTCGCCGGAGTAGCCGAAGGCCACGCAGACATCGCCGTTGGCCAGGTCCGAGACATATTTGGAAGAATGGAAGTAGGTGATGTAGGGCCGCAGTTCGAGCAGGCGGGCTTCAGCCTTGGCATAGTCTTCGGGCTTTTCGCTGCGTGGGTCCATGCCCAGGTAGTTGAGAATGGCCGGGAACAGCTCGTCGGGCGAATCCATGAAGGCCACGCCACACTGCTTGAGTTTTTTCAGGTTCTCGGGCTCGAACAGCACCGCCCAGGAGTCGATGTGGTCCACGCCCAGCGCGGCCTTGACCTTGTCGACGTTGTAGCCGATGCCATTGGTGCCCCACAGGTAGGGCACCGCGTACTGGTTGCCGGGGTCGTTCTGCTCAAGCTGTTTGAGCAGTTTAGGGTCCAGGTGCTTCCAGTTGGGTAGCTTGCTGCGGTCCAGCGGCAAAAACGCTCCGGCCTGGGCCTGGCGGGCGAGGAAGTGGTTCGAGGGCACGACCACATCGTAGCCAGTGCGGCCGGCCAGCAGCTTGCCCTCCAGGGTTTCGTTGGAATCGAACACGTCATAGACCACCTTGATCCCACTGCTGGCCTGGAAGTCGGCCAGTGTCGTGTCACCGATGTAGTCGGTCCAGTTGTACACGCTGACGGTCGGAGCGGCCTGGGCAGCTGCGCCGAACAGTAAGGTGAATGCAGCGGGAACCAGGGATTGCAGATGACGCATGTCGACACCTCGTTGGTCTTGTTCTTGGGTTCGGTGTATCGGGGGCTGCGTTGCAGCCCTTTCGCGACGCAAGGCCGCCCCACAGGAAAGCGTGGCCTTGCGTCATCGCACGGGCAGTGCCCTTGGGTTTAAACGCTGAGCATCAGGAATTCACGTTCCCAGGAACTGATCACCCGTTTGTAGTTCTCGTGCTCGGCACGCTTGACCGCTACATAGCCTTGGACGAACTGCTTGCCCAAGTACTGCTGCACGGTTTCGCAGTCTTCCATGTGCTGCAGGGCATCCTCGATGGTGATGGGCAGGCGCAGGTTGCGTCGCTCATAAGCCCGGCCCTGCACCGGCGCACTCGGGTTGATCTTCTCGACCATGCCCAGGTAGCCACACAGCAGGCTGGCAGCAATGGCCAGGTAAGGGTTGGCATCGGCGCCCGGCAGGCGGTTTTCCACGCGCATTGCATCGGGGCTGGAGGTTGGCACACGCAGGCCGGCGGTGCGGTTTTCTTCACCCCACTCGACGTTGACCGGTGCTGACGTATCCGGCAAGAAGCGGCGGAACGAGTTGACGTTAGGTGCGAACATCGGCAGCAGCTTAGGGATGTACTTCTGCAGCCCGCCGATGTGGTGCAGGAACAGCTCGCTCATGCTGTCGTCTTCATTGGCGAACACCGGCTTGCCGGTCGCGATGTCGACCACGCTCTGGTGCAGGTGCATGGCACTGCCAGGTTCGTCAGTGATCGGCTTGGCCATGAAGGTGGCCGCCACGTTGTGCTTGAGCGCGGCTTCGCGCATGGTGCGCTTGAACACGGTGATCTGGTCGGCCAGGTCCAGGGCGTCGCCGTGGCGGAAGTTGATCTCCATCTGCGCCGGGCCGTCTTCATGGATCAGGGTGTCCAGGTCAAGGCCCTGCAGTTCGCACCAGTCATAGACGTCTTCGAACAGCGGGTCGAATTCGTTGGCGGCATCGATCGAAAACGACTGGCGACCGCTTTCTGCGCGGCCCGAGCGCCCCAGGGGTACCTGCAGCGGCAGGTCTGGGTCTTCGCAACGCTTGGTCAGGTAGAACTCCATCTCCGGTGCGACAATCGGCTGCCAGCCTTTGTCGGCGTACAGCTTCAGCACCTTCTTCAACACGTTGCGCGGCGACAGCTCGATCGGGTTGCCTTGCTTGTCGAAGGTGTCGTGAATCACGATCGCGGTCGGCTCGATTGCCCAGGGGATCTGGTACACCGCAGTCGGGTCAGGGCGGCAGACCATGTCGATGTCGGCGGCATCGAGCAGGCTGTAGTAGATGTCGTCGTCAACGTAGTCGCCGGTGACCGTCTGCAACAGCACGCTCTCGGGCAGACGCATGCCACGCTCGTGCAGGAATTTGGCGGTCGGTGCGATCTTGCCGCGGGCGATGCCGGTCAGGTCGCTGATCACGCATTCGACTTCGGTGATCCGGTGTTCTTTCAGCCACGTGGACAGCTGATCGAAGGGGGCGTTCATACAGACCTCTTGGTTGGGTTTTTGTGTGCGCGGCGGGAGCGGGTGGCTTCCCAGGTGACGCGCTGGAGACTATCTTGGTCGCAGCCCCCTGGGGCGATCTATCCACTTTCTCCGATAATCAATGCACCAAAAGAGTGCATACAGGACAATGCGTGACAACGCTCAACGCCTTGCAGGTTCAGGCTTTCCACACCACCGACGTCACCGAGCAGGTGCGTGCCACCCCTGGCTGGCAACAGCAATACCGGCAAATGTCGCCCGGGCATTTCAGCGGCGAACTGCGTTGCCTGGGGCTCGATGGCGTGGAGGTTTATGAAGAGCGGCTCAATACCCGTGTCGAGCAGTTCTTTCGCCCCCCCAGTGGATCGCTGGCGTTCTGTTTCGACCGCAGCGAAAACAGCCTGTACCTGCTCAACGAGCAGAGCCGCAATATCTGGATCACCCCGGAGAACTACGAAGAGGTGGCCGTGGTGTTCGACCAGGCGTTTCTGGCCCGTCATGGCCTGGATACGCAGCGCCTGGAAGGCTTGTTCATGGTGCCATTGGGCAGTGGCCAGAACGCCTTGTTCGGCAGTTGGCTGAGCGCCACCCTGACCCGTCTGGGCAACGCCGATTGCCCGCTGCAGGGGCAGGCGCTGGCGGAGCAGTTGCTGGAAGACTGCCTGTTCATCCTCGACAGTGCCTGCCAGCGGCTGGACAGCGGTGCGCTGGGCAGGCGCAGTGAAGAGCGCTCGATCATGCGGCGGGTCAGTGAATGGGCGGCGGATTGCCCCGAAGAAACCCTCAACCTGGTGGCACTGGCTGACGTGGCCGGCGTTTCGCTGCGCCAGTTGCAGCAGGCGTTCAAGGCCTTTACCGGTATGCCGCCGGGGACCTGGCTGCGGTTACGCCGGCTAAACGGTGCGCGACGGGACTTGTTGCGCGGTGGCGAGGTAACGGTAGCGGAAGTCGCCATGCGCTGGTCGTTCTGGCACCTGGGGCGGTTTTCCGAGAGTTACCGGCAGCTGTTCAAGGAGTTGCCAAGCGAGACCCTGAAGCGGGGCAGGGGCTGAGGGCCGGCAGCCAGCACATTGAACCCAGCACCCCCCACGGAAAGTTGCTATCGTGCCGACCTGTTTCCACCCGAGGTCCCGATGTTCTACCTGCCATTGCCCAGCGACCAAGCCGACCGCCTTGCCAGCGAACCCACCGCCAGCGATTTTTTCCCGACTGCCAGTTTGCTGGAGGCCGCAGCGGTGCTGTTCGTGCAAAACCTGCCACGCCAGCCCGCCACTGCAACGGCCGACGCTCAGGAGCGGCGCTTTGCCGAAATCGTGCGCATCGCCAACGAGGTCGAAACGGCCGCGCCGGGGCGCTTTCAAGGCCAGGTGGCGCAGCACTTCGACCGCGAGGCATTCGCCATGGGCCTTGGCATGCTGGGTGAGAATGGCATCGGTTTGCTGTCCGTCGAGGTCAAATACGACGTCGAGGACCTGCACGATGACCAAGGCCAGTGGAGTTTCCAATTTGCCGATACCTACCGCCAACAGGTCACGCCGCTGCACCCGGTCTATTTGCCATCGCTGGCCAGCGACCTGCTGCTGAGCGATCAACAAAACCGCCTGCTGCGCGAGTTTCTGTCAGGTGTTGACGAGTCGGTGGCGGTGCAAGGCTTTGCCGGCACCGGCAAGACGTTCCTGATCCACCAGTTCGCCCGTTTGCTCGACCCTCAGCGCACGCTGCTGCTGGCCTTGACCGAGGGCCAGTTGCGCGCGTTGCAGGCACGCGTCAAGGACGCCCAAGCCTACACCGCACTGACCTTCGGCCAACTGGCAGACGAGCTTCTCAACCGAGACCTCACCAGCAACGGTTGGCGCTTGCGTGATCCGTACCGCACCAAATTGTCCTGGCGCCCGCAGGAGGCGCAGGTGGTGAAGTGGCTGAATATCCCCGATATCGGCCCGCTCGCGGCCCGCGACGTGGTTGCCTTGTGCATCAAGGCCGTGCGCAGTTTCTGCCGCAGCGGCGATGCAGAGGTCCAGCTGCAGCATTTGCCCTGGGCCGGGCCGGGCACCTCGCCACTGGACCAGGAAGTGCTGCTGGAAAAGGCCCGGCTGTACTGGCAGGAGCTGATTCGTCCCTCAGCGCGGGAGATTCAACTGCCGGTGCGTGATTACCACCGGGTCAAACTGCTGTCGCTGACCGCTGACATGATCGACAGTCGGTACACCCACGTCATCGTCGACGAGGCCCACGAGCTGTCGGCACCGATGCTCGCCGTGCTGGACCGCAGCCCGCAGTCGATCATCACCCTGGGCGACGAGCTGCAGAACCTCAATGGCCTGAGCCCGCACCACGGTGGCTTCATCCGCCAGCGTTACATCGACCATTCGCTGCGCGCCGGGCCTGCCATGGATAACGTCCTCAACCCGCTGATCCAGGCGCACCCGGCCAAGATCCAGGCGGCATTCAGCGGCAGTGCCGAGCACTACACCCGGGTCAGTTTCTTCGACACGGTCACGGTGCCAGAGCAGCCCACGGCACTGATCGTCGATGACGAGTGGGGCCTGTTTGGCTGGTTCCAGCGCCTCACGCACCAAGGGGTGCCGTTCGTGTTGTTGAAGAGTGCGCGCAAGGATTTCGAGCTGTTCGTCGAAGATTGCATCGAGCTGTACCGCCACGGCACCCGGCCGCGTCACCCCATGCTGTTCCGCTACGCCAGCTGGCAAGCGCTGGAGCAGGACAAGGGCGACGACAAAGCCTTCGTGGCGGTCGCCAACATGCTGCGCAAGGGCTATACGCCAGAGCATTTCGCCAAGGCCAAGAGCCGTTATCGCTGGGACAAGGCGCCCAAGCTGTTCCTGGGGCGGGTGCGGGACGTGAAGAACATGGAATTCGCCCGGGTGATGGTGTCACCGGAGCTGATGGTCGCGCCCGTGGCGGCGGGCAATCGCAACGAACGGGCGCGGATGCTGGCGGGCCTGTATACCGCCTGTTCGCGGGCACGGCATGAACTGATCGTGCCGGGGGGGATGCTGGACTGGGTGAAGGACCAGGTCAGGGACTGAGGACATCGGGGCCGCCAGGCGGCCCCGATTGTCCCGTCAGTTACGGTCCAGCCACACCGTTTGCGCGTTGGTGAATTCCCGCACACCAAAGTGCGACAATTCGCGGCCAAAACCACTCTTCTTCACACCGCCAAAGGCGACGCGGGGGTCGGATGCGCAGTAGCCGTTGATGAACACGCCACCGGTATCCAGTGCTGCGGTCATGCGTTCAGCCAGCGCATAGTCGGCGGTGTAAATGGTCGACGCCAGGCCGAATTCGCTGTCGTTGGCCAATGCCACGGCATGGTCGGCATCCCGCGCAGTGATGATCGCCGCCACTGGCCCGAACAGTTCCTGCTTGAACGCGGTCATTTCCGGGGTGACGTTGGCAAACACGGTCGGTGCGTAGAAGTTGCCCACGCCTTCGATCTTGTTGCCGCCCAGCAGCAAAGTAGCGCCTTCGGCGAGTGTCGCCTGAACCTGCCCATCGAGTTCATCGCGCAGGTCGTAGCGGGCCATCGGGCCGATGTAGGTGTCGTCTTTCAGCGGGTTGCCAACCTTCAGCTGGCGCGTTGCTTCGACAAACTTTTGAGTGAACGCTTCAACGATGCTTTCTTCGATGATCAGGCGTTTGGCCGCCGCGCAAACCTGGCCGGTGTTCTGGTAGCGACCGATGACGGCCGCCTTGACTGCGGCATCCAGGTCGGCATCGGCCAGTACGATGAACGGGTCCGAACCGCCCAGCTCCAGCACGCACTTCTTCAGCGCGGCGCCGGCTTGCGCACCGATCGCCATGCCAGCGCGCACGCTGCCGGTCAGGGTCACGGCGGCAATGCGAGGGTCGTTGATGGCGCGGGTGACACCGTCCGGCGTGACGTTCAGTACTTCAAAGACGCCTTCCGGCAGGCCGGCATCCTTGAACAGTTCGCCCAGCAAGTAGGCGCTGCCCATGACGTTCGGGGCGTGCTTGAGCACGTAGGTATTACCCGCCAGAATCGCCGGCACAGCACCGCGCAGCACTTGCCAGATCGGGAAGTTCCACGGCATCACGGCCAGGATCGGGCCCAGCGGGCGGTACTCGATGCGCGCTTTTTCGACCTGGGTCGGTTCCGCTGCCAGCATGGCAGGGCCGTGCTCGGCGTACCAACGGCACAACCCGACACACTTGCTCACTTCGCCCCGGGCCTGGGTGATCGGCTTGCCGATTTCACGGCTGATCATTTGCGCGAACGCTTCGGCCTTGGTTTCCAGCGTGTTGGCCAGGGCGAGCAACCACTCACTGCGCTGACCCAGCGACACCTGGCGCCATTGGCCATAGCCCACCTTGGCGCGTTGCAGCGCCGCTTCCAGTGCGGCGTCGGTATCGAACGGGTAGGCGCCAATCTGCTCGCCGCTGTGCGGGTCGAGGGAGATGGCGTGGGTCAGGCTGCTGATCGCGCTCATGGTGGAAACTCTCGCTGTTGTTGATCCGTGACGCCAGACTAGAGGTGTAGGGATTTAATGAAAACTGAATAATAATGAGCGAAACATTCACGTTTGGAGAATGACTGTGGACCTGGTGCAACTGGAAATCTTCAAGGCAGTGGCCGAGCAAGGCAGCATCAGTGCCGCCGCGCAGCATATCCATCGGGTGCCCTCGAACCTGACCACGCGTATCAAACAGCTGGAGGAAGACCTGGGCGTCGAGCTGTTCATCCGCGAGAAAAGCCGCCTGCGCCTGTCGCCAGCGGGCTGGAACTTTCTCGAATACACCCGGCGCATTCTCGACCTGGTGCACGAGGCGCGGCTAACGGTGGCCGGCGAAGACCCGCAGGGCACCTTTGCCTTGGGTTCGCTGGAAAGCACCGCAGCCGTGCGGATCCCGGCCTTGCTGGCGGCCTATAACCAGCGCTACCCCAAAGTCGACCTGGACCTCTCGACCGGGCCGTCGGGGACGATGCTTGAAGGGGTGCTGTCTGGGCGATTGGTCGCGGCGTTCGTGGATGGGCCGGTGTTGCACCCGACGCTGGAAGGCATGCCAGTGTTCGAGGAAGAGATGATGGTCATCTCACCCCTCAACCATGCGCCCGTAACCCGTGCCCAAGACGTCAACGGCGAGAATATCTACGCATTTCGGGCCAACTGCTCGTACCGCCATCACTTCGAGAACTGGTTTGTGCAGGACCAGGCCGTGCCGGGCAAGATCCACGAGATGGAGTCGTATCACGGCATGCTGGCATGCGTAAGTGCCGGTGCCGGGTTGGCCATGATGCCGCGCAGCATGCTCGACAACATGCCGGGGTGCAGCACGGTGAGCGCCTGGCCGATGTCGGAGGATTTCCGGTATTTGAAGACCTGGTTGGTGTGGCGGCGGGGGGCGGTTTCGCGCAGTTTGAGTATGTTTGTGAAGTTGTTGAAAGAGCGGCAGGGGAGTTTAGGTATGGCTGTAGATACCGTATAGATCAGCTTGTGAGAGCAGGGGCGTAGGTACCGGCGCTTGCTACGACCCGAAGGCTCATATACTCATGTTTGTTATTAATTTCGTCGGGAGGGATTTTGTGTGGAATCAATTGGCTCCATTATTTTTCATGGCTGCGGGTGGATATAATGTATTCGACGCATTCGGATATATCTGATTTGATTTTGGGTCCAAGCCCCTCAAGTATTAAGTGCATTAAATTAAATAGCCTTGACCTATATAATTTGTCATATGTTTGAAGGTTGCTCAGCTCGTCATCCGTCATTGAGGTAAGTGGGTAGTATAAGTAGTGGATGTGGTTTGTATTAATGGTTTTCATTTTGGTTTTGGAGTCGATTAGGTAGGCTTAGATGCTTGTGCTTTTAATTTTGCACGACCATTAAAATCTGTAAGGCCCTGGCATGTTGTGATCGATTTAGGGTGTGATGCTGTTTCAGCTTGCAGTTTAGGTAGCGCGATTTTAAAGCGCCCAAGCCTCGCTCTTTATTAGGTTTAATGGTTTGCGAGACTTGGTATTTTAGGGTTGTTGGAATTATTGCGTGTTGCTAAGATTTGCTTGTGTTTTTTAGTTTGGCTCTAGCTTTCTGGGATAATGATTAGGTCCGTAACAAGAATCCAAAGACTATTTGGTGCTTCATTGTGGCAGCTGAGTCCAAGTTCAGGAATGCTTGTTGAAAACTCGACTAAAACTCGAGTGCCCAGCTTATGTTTGGGAAGGCCGGCTTCGCCTTCTTGAGCGATCACAGTTCCAGTTTGCCCAATAAGCTTCCAGTAGTTTTCGGAGGGTCGTGTCGGTTTTTCCGAAGTGCTTGTGCCGGAGAAAGTGCATAGCTTTACTTTTTTCCCATTTTCTATCTTCATTTCTGTCCTTTTGTTTTTACTGGGTAAGTTGGCGTGTGTGTTCCGTCTGGGTGCTGCCGGTCCCAGTGCGGTGCATGCGTCCCATTATGATCTGTTGGTTCCCATATGTCCCCACCTTTATCCTTATATCCTTTGCAGTTACATTGAGGCCAATACTTATAGTGACCACTACCAGGTCCTGGAATGAATTTCCCAGCTGTGTTTTCTAGCGTGGGGCGGCCCGGTGCTGGAGGGGGAACTCGGGCCAATCCGAGAGGGTCCGACCACTGTATAGGATTAGGAGTATAAGTGTAGACATTGAGGTCTCCAGCGAATCCGATAGGGTCCATACTGATGAAGCGACCTGTGACTGGGTCGTAGTATCGATGACGGTTGTAGTGTAGACCAGTTTCATCATCAAAGTACTGACCTTGAAAGCGAAGTGGGTTACGAGTCTCTTGGTTTATCGCTTTTTCGCTCTCCTCCTCTTTCCTAGCTCCCCACGCTTTATAAAAGGCACGCCATGATATATCTCCATCGGTATCCGTAAGCTCCATTGGGGTGCCCAGCTGATCACTCTGATACCAAGCGAAATTATCAATAGGCCTTGGTGTCGGCTTGTGCTTCCACACCGGATCCCGGTCAATGCTGTAATGCTCGCCATAGATGGGCTGTGGCATAAGCTCCAGCGTTGAGCTAATTACAGCTTGCGTTACGGGAATGAACGTCCCCGGCTCGAACACGTAGTGAGTGGTACTCCCACCCCGCTCCTCTCGATCACGACACTCCGTGGCAAGCGTGTCGCCATCCCACGTGAACCACGTAAAGCCACACCCCAGCTCTTCGTCCCGCTGCCGACGCGCATTTTCGTTCCACACAGGCCCTGCCTGTGGGCGATCCCGGTACTTGGAGCGTGAGTGTTTGTACAGGCGCCGGCCTATTCGTAGGCAATGTCGTCGAGATAGTAGGTGGGCAGCGGCGAATCTGTGCCATGCAGCCCCAGGAAGCTGGCCTGAATCCGATAGCGATCGTCCTCCAGGCGGTCAGCGCGCAGTACGTCGGCAACCGGGAACGATAAACTTGGAGAAACCTCCAGCCGCAAGCGGCGCCGAGCCTCCCGGGACAGGGGGCGTTGTTCGAGATCGTCCCCGTGCAGCTGGTGCATCAGTTCCAGTAATTGGAAGTAGGTGTACTGGTGCGCGCTACGTAGAACAATATCGGCTCGTTCACGACGTGTTTCTTTATCGAGGTTGTCCATAGCGTATTGCATATCCCACTGTGTTTGATTATGCCTGTCGTGGCGCTATTTGATCTGTGTTGATGTAAGTCATGTTGTTGGATGATGGTTGTGTTCGATCGGTATATGTTTAAAAGTTTGTAGGAAAATTCGCTATCGCGTTCGTCGAAACTAAACAGCTCGAACACTAGATGCATTCTTCCGGAAATTCACGATGTACTGGGTGATGGTTTCCTGTCGAGTATTTGGGTGTAAGAAAATGTGTGTTCGCTAGTCGTTTGCCGATCCAGCCTTTTTTGAATAAAGAGTGCAATATGCCCATGAAATATAAATGCGCACGTTGAAGCGACGACTTGCTGCCCGTGCCCGGACGACCCTCTGTCAGTAAGAAAACGAGTGTCGTTAGAGGGCGTAATAATAGGTAAACCATCCTCAGAAGGAGGGTTCTACCATGCGTAATCATCACTATGCCCTTGGCGCTGCGCTACTGCTCACCTTGGCCATGCCTTGGACGTTGGCGGCGGCTGCCGACCTCAATGCACCTATCGACATGCAGGCTGTCCAGCTGCAGCCGCAAGAGCAAAACGGCATCCGTTACCTGGAAGGCGGTATCGGCCAGGATGAAGCCAACGCCCTGCGCAAGACCAAAGGGTACGACTTGCATGTCGAACTCTCTGCAGGCCCGGGGAGCGAGTTCCAGAGTGGCGCCACAGTCGACATACAGAGCGCACAGGGCCAGCCCGTGCTGAGCGTTACCGACGTAGGCCCACTGCTGTATGTGCAGTTGCCACCGGGCCATTACAAAGTCACCGGCAACGCCCAAGGTGAGACGGTACAACAACAGGTGGCCGTCGACGGCAAAGCGCCTGCCACGGTGAACCTGCACTGGCGTTGAATGGTACAGTCCGGGCAGGAGTACATCTGTACTCCTGCCGAATGGGAGCGCACCGCCATGAGCCTGGACCTTCAGCTGGAGATGTTGGACGAGCGGGGTTTTGTGTTGATCCCCGGTGTGCTCGAACCCCTGCGTATCGCTTTGCTGCGCTGCGCCATCGATGACTTGCAGCCCATTCACTGGGATTACCAAGGGCTGCTCGAACACTACAAGTGCGTGTTCAACCGCAACCCCCTGTGGTTGCCCTTTCTTGATCTGCCACCGCTTATCAACCTGGCCGAGGCCGCGCTCGGCGAGGACTGCCACGTGATCGGCCAGACCGCCTGGCGCAGCCACCCCGGCTACCCCGGCATGGCGCTGCACCTTGATCACCTGCCCATGCAACTGCCCGCGTGGATCAGTGAGCGAGGTGCCTTTACCCAACCCATGCAGATCCTTACCGTGCAGTTATACCTCAGTGATATCGATCACAGCATCGGGCCGACCTGGATCGTGCCTGGTAGCCATCGGGCAGCACGCCCACCCGAGGCCGGCGAGTCCGAGTGGCAAGGGCGTGAAGCGCATCCGGTGTTGTGCAAGGCGGGGGATGCATTGGTGTTTCGCAGTGATGTCTGGCACAGCGGCGGCGCCAATTGCACGCAGTCGCGTGAGCGCGACATGCTGCAGGTGCATTACGGCCGACGCATGGTGGCGCAGAAGTTTTCGCCGTACTTGCACTGGCAATTCAACCCGCAGGTGTTGCAGGAGGCGACGCCGAGGCAGCGGCGGCTGTTGGGTGAGCATGAAGAGGCGGCCTACGACTGAACGGCGACAGGGCCCGTGATAAGGCCGTCGCCCTGGTATTAGCCAATGGTGGCAAACAGCTTTCAACTTTCTGATTATCTGGACAATAATCAGAGAAGTATTACTTGGTGTGACCGGTTTGGATGCGCCGGCCACCGCATAAGCTCGAGGGGCTCAAGCCCCCACTTTGCCCGTGTTGTAGACCATCAGGAGATGTCATTGATGAAAACCCGTCTCGCTGCTTCGCTGGCCGCTGCAGTGCTGGCCTTCGCGGGGGCCAACCTGGCCCAGGCCGCGCAGGTATCGGCTGCAGTTGGCGCCACCAGCCAAGGCGACATGACCTACCGTATCGGCCTTTCGTTCGACTGGGACAAGAAATGGCTGGAAAGCAGTACCGGTTATGTGACCGGTTACTGGGATGCGGCCTATACCTATTGGGAAGGCGGCGACGCCAGCGGCGCGCACTCGCTGTCGTTCAGCCCGGTATTCACCTACGAGTTCAGCGGTTTCACCTACACCCCCTACATCGAGGCCGGTATTGGCTTGGCGGCGTTTTCCAAGACAGAAGTGGGCGACCAGCGCCTGGGTTCGGCGGTCAACTTCGAAGACCGCATCGGTTTTGGCCTGAAGCTGCCGGGTGCGCAGAAGGTCGGCATCCGCGCGATGCATTACTCCAACGCGGGTATCAAACAGCCTAACGACGGGATCGAGTCGTACGCGCTGTTCTACAGCAAGGCGTTCTGAGTTTGATGCGCTTTTTGTAGGAGCAGCCTTGCGCTGCGAAGAGGCCGGTACTGGCACTGCATATATGTTGCCGGTACCGGCCTCTTCGCAGCACAAGGCTGCTCCTACAGTCAGCTAGAAGGTGTACGAAACCCCGGCCTGCACCGTTCGCGGTGCGCCCGGGTACACGTAGTTGTTGAACGCCCCTTCGTCATAACCCTTGTTGAAGACGTTCTTCACATCCAGGTTCAGCCGCACGTGTTCATTGACCTTGTAGAAGCTGAGCAGGTCAACCACGCTGTAGCGCTCCATGGTGTAGGTCGTCACGGCTGTCTGGCCGGCGCGATCATCCACGTACTTCAGGCCAACCCCCAACCCCAGGCCCTTGGCCAGGCCGTCCTGGAACTCGTAAGTGTTCAGCAGGCTGAAACTGTTGCGCGGGATGTTGGCCAGGTGGGTGCCGGTAGGCAAGCTGGTGTCCTTGGTCACTTCGGCATCGACATAGGCGTAGCCACCGATCACGCGCCACTCAGGGGTGATGTTGCCCGCAATGTTGATGTCCAGCCCGCGGCTGCGCACCTCACCTGCTGCGATGCTGTAGACCCCGGTGGGGTCGTTGGGGTCGCGTGCCAGCACGTTTTCCTTGACGATGTGGTACACCGCCGCATCGATGCTCAGTTGGCGATCGAGCGCTTCCCACTTCACGCCCAGCTCGTAGGATTTACCCTTCTCCGGGTCGAAGCTGCCGCCCCCCGCAGGGGCGCCACTGTTGGGCTTGAATGACCGCGCCGTGTTGGCATAGACCGCCACCGTGTCGGTCAGGTCGTAGATCAGGCCAACGCGCGGGGTGACGCCGTTCTCGCCCTTGCTGAAGTCAAGGGTGTCGACCAGCTTGTCGTCATAGTCGTGCTCGAAGCGCTCGAAGCGGATGCCGGCCAACGCTTTGAGGCGCTCGGTCAACGCCACCTGGTCCTGAATGAAGAAGGCCCAGGTCTGCAGGTTTTCCTTGTCCCAGGTGGTGGTGCGTGTCAATGCGGGCCTTGGCTGGCCGAGCACCGGGTCGTAGATATCGATGGGGTAGGTGCCGACGGCTGCCGAGGAACGCTGGATGATCGAGTTGTAATCGTAGTTTTCGTACTCGATGCCGGTCAGCAGGGTGTGGCTAAAACCACCGGTGTCGAAATGCCCGGTAAGGTTCAACTGCCAGTCACGGTCAGTCCATTCCAGCTTGCGGTAGTTGAAGTTGCGCTGCAGGGTACGCCCGTCAGCGGGTGCGCCGTTGGCTTCCACCGCGTTGCCCTTGAGCGAGCCATCGAGGAACTGGAACCCGCCCCCCAACGTCCAGTTGTCATTGAGCAGGTGCTCGAAGCGCACCTGGGCCATGTTGTTGTCGTTGTGCAACAAGTTGTCGCTGCCTTTCTCCCAGATGTAGGTGTCGCGAGAGGCACTGCCGGTCTGGGTGGCATAGCGGGTCAGGCCGCGGTCCAGTGGGTGGTTGTTGCGCATGAAGTCGCCTTCGAAGACGATTCTGGTGCTGTCGTTGACCTGCCAGCTGACCACGGGCGCCACGTCGTAGCGCTCGCTCTCGACATCATCGCGAAAGCTCTCGCCACCTTCGCCAAGCACGTTCAACCGGTAAGCGAGCGAACCGTCCTCATTCAGCGGGCCGGTGGCATCGAGGGTGGCGCGGTGCATGCCTTGGTCGTCGATCTGGCTGCCCAGGGTGACCTTGCGTTCAGCCAGGGGTTGCTTGCTGACCACGTTGAAGGTGCCACCAGGGTCGCCACGGCCATACAGGCTGGTGGCTGGGCCGCGGATCACTTCAAGGCGCTCGACGGTGTTGGCGTCGGGGGCGTTGGGGTAGCCGCGGTTGATCGGGAAGCCATTGCGGTAGAACTCGCCCGTGGTAAAGCCACGCACCGTGAACGTGGTCAGGCCCTGGCCGCCAAAGTTGTTGGCGCGGCCAACGCCGCCGGCGTAGTCCAGGCCATCTTGCAGCCGTGTGGCGCCGGTGTCTTCGAGCACGTCCTTGGGGACCACGCTGACCGATTGCGGGGTTTCGTGCAGGGCGGTGTCGGTGCGCGTGGCGCTTGCCGAACGGCCGGCCTTGTAGCCGACGACCGGGCCATCGGCGCGCTCACTGTCGGCAGTACCGGTGATACTCAAGGCCTGGAGTTCGATCTGGGCGGGGTCGCTGGGCGATTCGGGCTCAGCCCAGGCCAACGGGGAGACAGCATGAAGCACACAAAGCGAAACGAACGTGCGACGCATCGACGGTACGATCCTGGAGTAGGGCGCAAGGGATAGGGATAGAAAGCGTCGCGAAACTACTACGAATCATTATCAAATGCATTCTTTTTAAATGGAGCGCGCGTACCAAACTCCAAGCTCAGTCTCCGCCCATACGCGATCCCGGTAGGAGCAGCCTTGTGCTGCGAAGAGGCCGTAAACCCCAATACCTATCTGTTGCTGGAACAGGCCTCTTCGCAGCACAAGGCTGCTCCTACCGGGACAGGCAGTTTGCCGATTAATGCATCGCCTTGATCGCCAGCACATTGCACAGCGGATGCTCCAGCACATGCGCCGTGGTACCGCCCAAAAAGGTCTGCATGGCGTCGTGGCGATGGCTGCCCATGACGATCACATCGACCCGGCTATGGCTGACGAACTGGGCAATCGCACGAATCGCTGGCCCCTCGACGAAATGCCTGCGCTCCAAGGGCACCTGGTGATGGTCGCCCAGGCGGTTGAATGCTGAACGCTGTGCGGTACGCACACTGCCATCGAAGCCAGGCATGGTGACGGTGCCGGCACCGAAGTCGGCGATGTGGGTTTTGGCCGCGTCGCACACATGCAACAGGTGCAGTTCGGCATTGCACTGCAGCGCCAACGCATGGGCGCTGTGAATGACCTGCTCGTCGAGGTGTTCACCGGCGCCATGGCTGTTCAGGTCCACTGCGGCGGCAATCTGCTTGGGCAGAGGCAGGCGGATATCACTGACCAGGTGCACGGCGACCGGGCTGTCCTTGAGCAACTGCCAGTCCAGGGGTGTCACCAGCAAGCGTTTGAGCACCGGTTCGTGCTGCACGTCCTTGATCAGCAGGTCGCAGCCCAAGCGTTCGATGCGCTCGAGCACGCTGGCCAACGGGTCGCGGGTCAGCAGCAGTTCGGTCGACACATCCAGGCCGGCGTCGGCCATCTGCTCGGCTTCATCGGCCAGCCACTGGCGATTGTCGCTGAGCAGCCGTTCACGCTCCCGGCCATCGCTCATCAAACCGAAAGTGTCGACATCGTCGACGAATACGTTGATATCGAGTAGCGCACCGCTTGACTCTGCCAATGCCGCTGCGCGTTGTAGAGCCGGCGTGTGGCGCATCTGCGGGCCGAGCATGACGAACAAACGCTTGAACTGGCTCATCTCACACCTCCGCGTGTGGAAGCCCCCCGGTTCATGCCTGGTGATCTGGCCCTGTTCAGTCTAGACCCACGTAGGCACCCTTGGGCGCCGCTTCGCTTGCGCTTGCCGCAGACGGAGCCTGGGTGTCAGCGGCCTCTTTCCACCCGCCACCCAACGCCGCGTACAGATTCACCTCTGCCACCAACTGCGCCAGGCGGTCATTGATCAGCCCCTGCTGGGCACTGAACAACGAGCGCTGCGCGTCGAGAAAGGTCAGGCTGCTGTCCACGCCGATCCGGTAGCGGTGTTCAGCAAGGTTGTAGTAACGCTGGTTGGAGGCCACCAAGTCGCGTTGCGCCTGCAATTGCCGCTGGTAAGTCGCCCGCGCCGCCAAGCCGTCGGCCACTTCCTGAAAGGCGCTTTGGATTGCTTTTTCGTACTGCGCTACCTGAATGTCCTTCTGCAACTGGGCATAGTCCAGGCTGGCACGCAGGCTGCCGGCGGTGAAGATCGGCAGGTTGATCTGTGGCTGGAACAGCCAGGTCCCTGACCCTGCATCGAACAGCCCACTGAGCGCCGGGCTGGTACTGCCGGCATTGGCGGTCAGGCTGATGCTCGGGAAAAACGCCGCACGCGCGGCGCCAATATCGGCGTTGGCCGCACGCAGCTGGTATTCGGCCTGGAGGATGTCGGGGCGGCGTTGCAGCAGGTCTGACGGCAGCCCGGCTTGCAAACCGGCGATCTGTTCGTCGGCCAGCGGCAAGGCGCCGAGGCCGTCGGCCACAGGGGCGCCCACCAGTACCGTCAGTTGGTTGAGGTCTTGGGCGACTTGGCGTTTGTAACGGGCGACGGCCGCCCGGGTACTGTCGACACTGGTCCGCGCCTGGATCTGGTCCAGGGCCGACACTGTGCCGGCGCGGCGCTGGTTGGCGGTCAGGCGCAGGCTGCGCTCGTCCGCGGCCAGGGTTTCGTTGGCCAGCGTCAGCAGTTCCTGGTCGGCACGCCAGGTCAGGTACACGCTGGCGACACTGGCCACCAGGCTCAATTGGGTGCTGCGCCGGGCCTGGTCGCTGGCCAGGTAAGTCAACAGCGCTTGGTCACTGAGGCTGCGCAGGCGACCGAACAGGTCCAGTTCATAAGCACTCACGCCTAGCGTCGCAGCAGTGGTGGAACTGATCATGCCCTGGTCGGTACCGGTCATGCGCCGCGGCAGGTACTGGCGTTGCCCCTGGCCATTGGCCGAGACCTTTGGCAACAGCTCGGCGCGCTGAATGCGGTATTGGGCGCGGTAGGCTTCGACATTGAGCGCCGCGCTGCGCAGGTCGCGGTTATTGGCCAGGGCGCTGTCGATCAGTTGGCGCAGGGTCGGGTCGTGGAACACCTGGCGCCAGTCCTCGATGGCCGGGTGCTTCTGCACATCGCCGGCGTAGGCCGGCCCTTGCGGGTACTGGGTGGCGACGGGGGTGTCCGGGCGCTGGTAGTCAGGGGCCAACGAACAGCCGCACAACAGCGCCGCGCACAGGATAAGGCTGGGTCGGGGCATCAGAGGGTCTCGCAGAGTCAGGCGCCTGCCATCCATTTGGTCAGCCCATGGCGGCCACTGACCCCCAGCTTGGCGGTGGCGCGCTTGAGGTAGGTTTCGATCGAGCTGTTCTTCACGTTAAGCCGCTGCGCCATTTCTGGCACCGTGCCGCCCGTCAGCAGGCCCAGGCAGACCTCCTGCTCACGCGTCGAAAGCCGCACGGCTTCCTGCACCAGCCGTTCGCCAAAGGAGTGGCGTAACGCGCCCGCCTGCAGATCGCACAGCGGCGACCCGGCCTGCCGCGCGGCCCCTTGGTTGAGCAACTGGCCGTGGTGCTCGACCAGGGGCAGCAAGGTGTCGGACAGGCTTTTCAACTGCGACAACTCACTCAACGAAAAGCCCCGCTGGCTAGGCAGGCGGTGAAAGCAGATGACCCAGCGCCGGGCGCCGCTGCAAGACACCAAGTTGCACTGGTGGGCGCTGTGGCGCGGGTGGTCGGTGTCCGGGGGGGCCTTGAACTCGATCAGCAGCGGGTCCTTCATCTGCATGATGCTCTGCAGCAAAGGATGGCGCAGAGGATCGACGCCGGGCAGTTCAGGTGCAGGGCCGGCGCTGCCGAGTACCCTGATGCGGCTGATGCTGGCGCCACGTGGCTCGAGGGTCCATTCGCTGAGGTCGAGCCTGTGGATCGGCACTTGGGCATCGACCAGGTGCAACATCTGTTCGGCAAAGCCCTCGGCGCCGGTACTGGCGATCAGTTCGCCAAGTTGCAGATACAGCTGGGGGTCGGGGCGGTGTTCGAGGCTGTCGGTCAGCTTCATAGCGTTGTCATCCTTGATCCAAAGCGTTACGGCGGGTGGTGTCGCTGGCGAGTCCTCCGGGTGGTGAGTGGTTTGTGGCGGTATTCAAGCCCGGCCTGGGGGCCGCGTCTGTAATGGAAAACAGGGACAGAAAGTGCCACCGATTACGGATCAGTGGGGCAGGGCACTTACAGGCGAGACGCTGCACATGAACGGATCAGCCAGCCAATTGACGTCAGAAGCGTGGCGATCAACGCCTGATCCCGACCGATGGCCCCTGGCGTAGGCCAAACCGGGCAGCCGCTGTGGCAAATCTCCTACATGTTTTTCAGCAGCCATCGACAGGCCCGGTGCGTGTCCGGGTTTCGGGGGCCATACAGCCTGAAGGTAGGGTGCTTGAATCCGCGGATGATCAACCAGAAGGACCTGCCGAACCATGCCTGCCGCCCAAACCTTTGCCTTGACCGTTGCCCAGCGCGACATCTGGCTGGACCAGATCAGCCACGGCGACTCGCCGCTGTACAACATCGGCGCGTACGTCGAACTGGCCGGCGGGGTGGATGCCGAGCGGCTAAACCGGGCACTGGCGCACCTGGTCGCCCAGCATGATGGCCTGCGCACCGTGCTGGTGACGCACGCGGGCCAGGGTGGGGTAGCCCGCCAGTACTTTGCCGAGGCCCTCGATGTGCCGCTGGTGCAGCACGATGTCCGCAGCGCGGATGACCCGTTCGGCGCTGCCCAAGGCCTGTTGCAAACACAGATGCAGACACCGTACCGCCTGGATGCCAGCCCATTGTGGGGGGCGACATTGATCCGCCTGGGCGAGCAGCGGTACCTGTTTGCCGTGCAGGCCCATCACCTGATTCTCGATGGCTGGGGCGTGGACCAGTGGTTCAAGCAGATCGCCGACCATTATCGCCTGCTTGAACAAGGGCTGGCATTGCCAGACAGCGCCCCGTCTTACCGCGCGTTCATCGAGGACGATGCCCAGTACCAGGGTTCGCCACGCCATGACCGCGACCGCGATTACTGGCTGGCCAAGTACCAGCAGCTACCCGATGCCTTGCTGGCACCCCGCGAGCGCAATGCGCAGCACGTGTCGCCGCCCAGTGCGGTACTCGAACAGCCCTTCGATACCCGCTTGCTGGCACGTATGCGTGCCCTCGGTACCACGCTGCAGGCCTCGCCCTTCCATGTGCTGCTGGCGGCGTTGCATGTGTGCAGTGCACGTTCCTGGCAGCGTGACGAGTGGGTAGTCGGCCTGCCGGTGCGCAACCGTGGCAACGCCCAGTTCAAGTCGACCCTGGGGCTGTTTACCCAAGTTAGCGCGCTGCGCATGGACTTTGGCCGTGAACGCTCGTTCAGCGCGCTGGTACAAGAGATCCGCGATGCGCTCAAGCAAGACTTTCGCCATCAGCGTTTCGCCCTTAGCGAACTCAACCGCAGCCTTGGTGCATTGCGTGAAGAGCGGCCCCACCTGTTCGAGCTGATGGTGTCGTTCGAGGAGGATGGCAACGACCTGCGCTTCGGTGACGTACCCGGCCACACGGTGATGGTCTGCAATGGCCACGAGCCCACGCCCTTGAGCATCCACCTGCGCTGCAACAGCCAACGCGACAGCGCGTGCCTGCACCTGGTGCACAACCGTGCCTGGTTCAGCGATGAAGACGTGACAGCGTTGGCCGAGCGCCTGCTGCATGTGCTGGAGCAAGGCCTGGAGCAGCCGGAACAGAGCATCGCGGCGTTCGACCTGCTGACCGCCCGCGAGCACGCCCGCCTGCGGCAGTGGAATGCGACGGCGCAAGCAGCGCCTGAACAGGTTGAGGCGTTGATCCATCGTCGTATCCAAGCCCAGGCCAACGCCACGCCACACGCCGTGGCAGCGCTGCACGACGGCCAGCGCCTGAGCTATGGCGAACTCGACCGGCGTGCCGACGCGCTGGCCCGGCACCTGGCAGCCCTTGGCACCAAACCTGACCAGCGGGTTGCGGTGGTCGCCCAGCGCGGCCTGGACACCTTGGTCGGCCTGCTGGCCGTGCTCAAGGCCGGGGCCGCTTACGTGCCGATTGACCCAGCCCACCCGCAGGAGCGCCTGGCCTATCTGCTGCAAGACAGCGCGCCGGCCGTGGTGCTGACCCAGTCGCGGCTGCTCGACCGCCTTCCGCCCCATGGCCTGCCACAAATCGTGTTGGACCGCTGGGACTGGAACACGGCAACCGCCGCAATGCCAGCACCTGTGCAGCCGCAAGCGAGCGACCTGGCCTATGTCATCTACACCTCCGGCTCCACCGGCCAGCCTAAGGGCGTGATGGTCGAGCACCACATGCTGGCCAACCTGGTCGACTGGCACTGCAATGCCTTCAACCTGGGCCCCGGGCGCCACCAGTCGAGCCTGGCCGGCTTCGGCTTTGACGCCATGGCTTGGGAGGTGTGGCCCGCGCTGTGCAGTGGCGCTACTTTGCACCTGGCACCGGTGCGTGACGGTGCTGAAGACATCGACGCGTTGCTCAGTTGGTGGCGCGCCCAGCCGCTGGATGTCAGCTTTCTGCCCACCCCGGTGGCTGAGCATGCCTTCGCCCAGGGCGAGCTGCACCCAACCTTGCAGACCCTGCTGATTGGCGGCGACCGCCTGCGGCGCCTGGCCCGCGAGCGGCGCTACCGGGTCATCAACAACTATGGCCCCACCGAAGCCACGGTGGTGGCGACGTCGGGCGAAGTAAACGCCGGCGGCCCGCTGCATATCGGCCGCCCGGTGGCCAACACCCAGGTGTACGTCCTCGATGAGCAGTGCCGTCTACTGCCGATCGGCGCCCCTGGCGAATTGTATGTGGGCGGCAAGGGGGTGGCCCGGGGTTACCTCAACCGGCCGCAGATGACCGCCGAGCGTTTTCTCGACGACCCGTTCAGTGCGCTGCCAGGGGCACGCATGTACCGCACGGGCGACCTGGTGCGCTGGCTGCCCGATGGCACGCTGGAGTACCTCGGGCGCAATGACGACCAGGTGAAAATCCGCGGTGTGCGGGTTGAACTGGCCGAAATCGAAGCTGCCCTGGCCAGCCATGCGGCGGTGCGCGAGTGTGTGGTGATGCTGCGCGAAGGCCAGTTGCAGGCTTGGTTCATTGGCGAGGCGGCGGTGGAGCCCAGGGCGCTGCATGACCACTTGCGCGAACGCCTGCCAGTCGCTTTGTTGCCGGTGGCCTATGTCAACCTGGCCAGTTGGCCATTGACTGCCAATGGCAAACTCGACCGCCGTGCCTTGCCGACAGCGGACGAAGCCGCCAAGGTGCGTCGCGAGCACGAGGCGCCGATCGGCGACGTCGAGCAACGCCTGGCCTTGCTGTGGGCCGAATTGCTGCAGGTCGAGCGGGTAGGGCGCCAGGACCACTTCTTCGAGCTGGGCGGCCACTCGCTGCTGGCCGTGCAACTGATCGAGCGCATGCGCCAGCAAGGCCTGCAAGCCGATGTACAGGTACTGTTCGGCCAATCGACCCTGGCCAGCCTTGCGGCCAGCGTAGTGGTCGGCGAAGCCGCGCGCGTGCCGGCCAACCGGGTTCCGCCAGGGTGCCAGCACATCACGCCGGGCATGCTCACCCTCAGCGAACTGTCGCAGGTTGATATCGACCGCATCGTTGCCACGGTGCCGGGGGGCGCAGGCAACGTGCAGGAAATCTATCCGCTGGCGCCCCTGCAACAAGGCCTGCTTTACCACCACGTCACCGATGCTCGCGACCCGTACCAGCAACAGGCTTTGTTTACCTTTGCCAGCCGCATGCAGTTAGAGGCCTTCACCGAAGCGTTGCAGCAGGTGGTCGACCGTCACGACATCTTGCGCACCAGCCTGGCCTGGGAGGGGCTAGAACAGCCCCAGCAGGTGGTCTGGCGCCAGGCCCTTCTGACGGTCGACAACTGGGTGGGGGAGGCACACGCAGGCAACATTGCCGGGCAAATGCGCAGCCACTTCGACCCCCAGCAACGGCCCTTGGACCTGCGCCAGGCACCGATGCTGGCGCTGGCCTGCGCCGAGGATGCCCAGCACGGGCGTTGGTTGGGCTTGCTGCGCTTCCACCACTTGGTCAACGATGCCGTTTCGCTGCAGGTGCTGTTGGGCGAGCTGGACGCCTTCATGGCTGGGCGCAGCGAGCCGTTGCCGGCACCTGTGCCGTATCGTGACTACGTGGCGTTAAGCGCTGCCCCCGAGCGCCAGGCCCGGCACGAAGCCTTCTTCCGCGAGCAACTGGCTGGCGTCGAGCCGCCAGCGCCGATTGCCGGGCTGGGTGGCGAGCCGGTCGACGAGGGTGACCTGCACAGCCACAGCCAGGTGATCGATGCGCCGCTGGCAGGCCAGTTGCGCGCTCAGGCCCGGCACCACGGCGCGAGCCTGGCCAGCCTGCTGCACCTGGCCTGGGCTCAGGTGCTTGGCGCCCTCGGTGGGCGTGATGAGGTCACCCTGGGCACCGTGTTGCTGGGCCGCAGCATGGCTGGCAACGGGGCTGATCGTGCCCTGGGCATGTTCATCAACAGCGTGCCCTTGCGGGTAGGCCTGGCGAATCGCTCGGTCGACCAGGCGCTGAGCGAGACCCACGCGCGGCTGGCCGCCTTGCTTGGCCATGAAGATGCGCCGCTGATCCTCGCCCAGCAGTGCAGTGGCTTGCCCGCCGGCACGCCGCTGTTCAACAGCCTGATCAACTACCGCCAAGGGGCAGTAATGCTCGGTCCGGTATTGCCGGGCGTAGAGCTGGCCGAAGCCAGTGAAGTACACAGCCATGGCCTGGTCCTCACGGTGGACGACCATGCCGACGGGCTACAGTTCGCCCTGCGCGCGCCGCGTGCGATTGGCGCGCAGCGGGTGCTGAACTACCTGTTGACCACCTTGCGCCAACTGGGCAATGCCCTGGCCGAGCACCGCAGCACGCGCTTGGATGCACTGTGCGCGGTGCCAGACGGCGAGCTGCACCGCTTGCTGCAGGGTTTCAACGCCACCGAAGACCCGCAAAGCCCGGTCAGGCAGACCTTGCCGGCGCTGTTCCAGGCCCAGGTGCGGCGTACACCCCATGCCATCGCCCTGCAGGCTGAGGACGGCTGCCTCGATTACCAGGCCCTCAACGCCCAGGCCAACCGCCTGGCCCACCACCTGATCGCCCTGGGTGTTAAGCCCGATGCGCGGGTGGCGGTTTGTGTCGAACGTGGCGTTGCACTGATGGTCGCCTTGCTGGGCGTGCTCAAGGCCGGCGGCGCCTACGTGCCACTCGACCCCGCTTACCCGGCCGAGCGGCTGCGCTTCATGCTGGAAGACAGCACGCCGTCGGTGGTGCTGGTGCACGGCGCTACCCTGGGCCTGTTCGAGCCAATGCCAGGCCCTGTGCTTGACCTTGACCGGGGCGATTGGCACGCCTGCTCGGCAGCCGACCCGCAAGTGCCGGGCCTGGGCCCGAGGCAGTTGGCCTATGTGATGTACACCTCGGGCTCCACCGGCACCCCGAAGGGGGTGATGGTCGAGCACCGTGGCCTGTGCAACCTGATGCACTGGGGTTCGCGCATCTGCCCGCCACGCCCGGGCGATGCCTTGCTGCAACGGGCGCCGTTCACCTTCGACGGTTCGGTCTGGGAGCTGTTCTGGCCGCTGACCGCTGGTTTGCGCCTGGTCCTGGCGCGCCCTGACGGGCACCGTGACCCGGCGTACCTGGTGCAGTTGGTGCAGGCCAGGCAGGTGACCACGATCAAATTCGTCCCGGCGCTGCTGCATCAGTTTCTGGAAGAGCCGGGTGTTGAGCGTTGCACTAGCCTGACGGACATCTTCTGCGGCGGCGGTGAACTGACATTGGCGCTGGTACAACGCCTGCGCGAATGTCTGCCCACGGTGCGCCTGCACAACGTCTATGGCCCGACCGAAGCGACGGTAGACAGCACCGCCTGGACCCTGCAGCCGCACGAACCGCTGCCGTTGATCGCGCCGCCGATCGGCCGGCCGATCGCCAATACCCGCCTGTATGTGCTCGATGCGCATGACCGCCCGGTGCCACTCGGCGCGGTGGGCCAGTTGCACATTGGCGGCGTCGGCGTGGCCCGCGGCTACCTCGGGTTGCCGGCATTGCAGGCTGAGCGCTTCATCGCCAGCCCATTCGTCGAGGGCGACCGCCTGTATCGCACGGGGGACTTGGTGCGGTACCGCCTGGACGGTGAGCTGGACTTTGTCGGCCGCAACGATTTCCAGGTCAAGCTGCGTGGGTTGCGGGTCGAGCTGGGGGAAATCGAAGCGTCGCTGACGGCGCACCCGGCCATCGGGCAGGCCGTGGTGCTGATGCGCGAAGAGCGCCTGGTTGCCTACTTCACCTGCCGCGAGGGCAGCAGCGCACCCGCGCTTGAAGTGCTGCGCAGCCACGTGCTGGCGCGCATGCCCGATTACATGGTGCCGCAGGCGTTCGTTGCCCTGGGCGAGCTGCCGTTGAGCAACAACGGCAAGGTCGACCGCCAGGCCTTGCCAGCGCCCGGGGCCGAGTCGGTGATCAGCCGCCAGTACCAGGCCCCGCGTGGCGAGTTGGAAACCGCGCTGGCCGAGATCTGGACCGATGTGCTGAAGATCGAGCAGGTTGGGCGTGACGACAACTTCTTCGAACTGGGCGGCCACTCACTGCTGGCGGTCAGCCTGGTGGCACGCATGCGCCAGGCCGGGTTGCATGTGGATGCCCGCACCTTGTTCAGCCAGCCGACCCTGGCTGCGCTGGCCGCCAGCACCCGCCTCGAGCAGGTCGAGGTGGTGATACCGCAGACCACCATTCCCAGCCTGGGTAAACGCAGGCGCATCTGAGATCGCCGGGGCCGCGTTGCGGCCCATCGCCGGCAAGCCAGCTCCCACAGGGTGCTCACAAGGTCTGAGCCTGCGCAGATACCTGTGGGAGCCGTCTTGCCGGCGATGGCGCTTTCCGAAATTGTCCCCGCTTCCCATGTCAGACCGACCGGTCACGATCCTTTAGCGTGTCCACGATTCCCATTCCAGGCAAAGCAGGATGCTTACCGATGCACTTCAGCGAACTGATGGCTGCTCTTTCCACCCGTGCGATCCGACTCCAGCGTGAAGACCAGGACCTGATCGTCCTCGGCGATGACGATACCCTGGACGATAGCTTGTGGGAGGCGTTGTCACGGCACAAGCCGGCGTTGCTGGAGATGCTCGCCGAACGCGATGACGACTGGCTCAGCCCGGCCTTCCGCATAACCCCCGACATGCTGCCGCTGGTCACGCTGGACCAGGAAGCCATCGACCGCATCGTCGCCAGCGTGCCGGGCGGCGCAGCCAACGTTCAGGACATCTACCCGTTGGCCCCGCTGCAGCAGGGCATGTTGTACCACCACCTGTCCGCCACCGAGGGCGACCCGTACCTGTCGCAGGTGCAACTGCGCTTCGCCAGCAAAACCCACCTGGAAGCCTTCGCCGAGGCGCTGCAGTGGGTGATCCAGCGCCATGACATCCTGCGCACCGCACTGCACTGGGAATACCTCGACCAACCGGTGCAGGTGGTCTGGCATGAAGCGACGCTGGTCCGCGAAGCCGTGCCAGTCGCTGGCAGCACAGCCCTTGCCGAGCTGTGCGCGCGCTTCGACCCGCGCCAGTATCGTCTCGACCTGCGCCAGGCACCGCTGATGCAACTGATGCACGCGCAAGGCGAGGGCACTACGTGGGTGGCGCTGCTGATGTTCCACCACGTGGTGATGGACCATACCGCCTTGGATATCGTGCGCCGTGAAATCCAGGCGCACATCGCCGGCCAGTCCGACCGACTGGCGGCCCCCATGCCGTTTCGCAATGTGCTGGCCGCCGCTCGCCAGGCACTGGATGAGGACGCCCATGAGCGCTTCTTCCGCGAGATGCTGGGCGACATCGATGAGCCCACGCTTGCCTTCGCCCTGCAGGACAAAGGTGATGTGCAACTGGAGCAAGCACGCCTGACCCTGCCGCCTACGCTCAGCCAGCGCCTGCGCAGCCAGGCCCGGCAACTCGGCGTGAGCCCGGCAAGCGTGTTGCACCTGGGCTTTGGCCGGTTGATCGGGCAACTGTCGGGCCGCCAGCAGGTGGTGTTCGGCAGCGTGCTGCTGGGCCGCATGACCACCGGCGACGGCAGCGAGCAGGCGCTGGGGATGTTCATCAACAGCTTGCCGTTGCGCATCGACCTGGGCCCAACCAGCGTGCGTGACGCCCTGCTGGCCACCCACCGACGGCTCAGCGCCTTGCTCGGCCACGAACAGGCGTCGCTGGCCCTGGCCCAACGCTGCAGCGGTGTGGCCGCGCCGGCGCCGCTGTTCAATAGTCTGCTCAACTACCGGCACAGTGACGCCGGTGATGCCGCCGAGATCATCCCGGTGGCTGCTGGCATCGATATCGTCGGCGCCGAGGAACGCACCGATTACCCGCTGACTGTCAGCGTCGACGACCTGGGCGACGCGCTGCGCCTGACCGTGCAGAGCCTGCCGGCGTGGAGCGCGTCACGCCTGTGCGCGCAGTTCGAACAGGTGTTGGCAAGCCTGGTCGACGCCCTGGAACACACCCCCGCGTCAGCGCTGCAAGGGTTGCAGGTATTGCCGCCTGCCGAGCGTGATCAGGTGCTGCAACAGTTCAACCACACCGCTCAGCTTTACCCGCAGGGGCAGACCGTACACGCCATGGTCGAGGCCCGTGCCGCCACCGCGCCAGCAGCGGTTGCGCTGTTGCAGGATGGCCAGGCGCTGCGTTACGACGAACTCAACCGCCGTGCCAACCAACTGGCTCACCAACTGATCGAACGCGGCGTTCAGGTGGGGGACCGCGTGGCCCTGTGCCTGCCGCGCAACAGCGGGCGCGTGGTTGCGTTGCTGGCAGTGCTTAAAGCGGGCGCGGCCTACGTGCCGGTGGACCCGGCGTACCCAGCTGAGCGCATTGCCTACCTGCTGGCTGACAGTGCCCCGGCACTGGTCGTGAGCGAGACTGCGGTAAATGGGCTGCCGGCCCAGGTGCCGCGCCTGGACCTGGACCACATCAGCACCTGTACTGCGCACGACAGCAACCCACAGCGACCTGGGCTGGGCGCGCAGCAACTGGCCTATGTGGTCTACACCTCCGGCTCCACCGGCCAGCCCAAGGGGGTGATGATTGAGCACCACACGCTCGCCAACCTGGTGCATTGGCACTGCCAGGCCTTTGCGCTGGACGCCGATGCGCACACGTCAAGCGTGGCCGGTTTCGGGTTTGACGCCATGGCCTGGGAGGTTTGGCCAGCCTTGTGCGCCGGGGCCACGTTGCACCTGCCACCCGCCCACATCGCCAACGAGCATGTCGATGAGTTGCTCGACTGGTGGCTGTTGCAGCCACTGAAGGTCAGCTTCCTGCCCACCCCGGTAGCGGAGCAGGCCCTGCGCCGCGAACACCAGCACCCGACCCTGCGCACCTTGCTGGTGGGCGGGGACCGCCTGCGCCAGTTCGAGCGAGCGCCAGGCTTTGCCCTGATCAACAACTATGGGCCGACCGAATCCACTGTTGTCGCCACCTCTGGGCAGGTCTTGCCCAACGGCGCACTGCACATCGGCCGGCCCATCGCCAATACCCGCGTCTATGTACTGGACGAAGGCTTGCAGCCAGTCCCGGTTGGCGTCGCGGGTGAGCTGTTCATCGGCGGCGCGCAAGTGGCGCGGGGCTACTTCAATCGCCCGGCGTTGACCGAGCAGGCTTTTCTTGTCGACCCGTTCAGCGAGCAGCCCAACGCACGCATGTACCGCAGCGGTGATCGGGTGCGCTGGAATGCCGACGGCACCCTCGACTACCTCGGCCGCAACGACGACCAGGTGAAGATCCGTGGTGTGCGGGTTGAGCTGGGTGAAATCGAGGCCACCCTCGCGGCGCAGCCGGGTATCGACGCCGCCGTGGTGCTGGTGCGGGGCGAGCGTTTGCTGGCCTGGTTCACCGAGACTGCCCCTGTCTCTCTTGACGCCTTGCGCCAGGCCCTGCAGGCCCGTTTGCCGGCGCACATGGTGCCGCTGGCGTTCGTGCGCCTCGATGAGCTGCCGCTGACCAGCCATGGCAAACTCGACCGCCGCGCGCTGCCTGACCCAGAGACCTCGCAGTTGTTCGGCCAGGCCTACGAAGCGCCCACGGGCGAAACCGAAGCGACGATGGCGGCGATCTGGGCCGATGTGCTGGGTGTGCAGCGGGTAGGGCGCCATGACAACTTCTTCGAACTGGGCGGCCACTCGCTGCTGGCGGTGACGTTGGTCGAGCGCTTGCGCAAGGCTGGCCTGCTGATCGATGTGCGGGTGCTGTTCGCCCAACCGACCCTGGCGGCCTTGGCCGGCGCGGCGGGCATCGGCCACGAAGTGAAGGTGCCGGCCAACTGGGTGCCCGCGCAGGCCCAACGCATCACGCCGAGCATGCTCAGCCTGATCGACCTGGACCAGGCAGCAATCGACGACATCGTCGCAACGGTGCCGGGTGGCGCCGCTAATGTGCAGGAAATCTACCCGCTGGCCCCGCTGCAGGAAGGCATTCTCTATCACCACCTGAGCGCCGAGCAGGGCGACCCCTACCTGCTGCAGACCCGTCTGGCCTTCGACAGTGTCGAGCGCTTGCTGGCCTGGGCCGGTGCGCTGCAACAGGTCATCGATCGCCACGATATCCTGCGCACCGCCGTGCTCTGGCAAGGGCTGGCGCAGCCGCTGCAGGTGGTATGGCGCAAGGCCGAGCTGGTGGTCAGCGAAATCGACGACCTGGCCGATGACGATGGCCTGGCGCGGATTGAACAGTTGCATGCCCGGTTCGATGCGCGGCACCACCGGTTGGACCTGACCCAGGCGCCATTGACCCGCCTGTATTACAGCCTGGACCCTGCCAACCAGCAGGTGGTGGCGATTCTGCTGTTCCATCACCTGACCCTCGACCACACGGCCATGGATGTGGTCGCCCGCGAAATGCGCGCCTTGCTGTTCGGCCAGGGGCACACGCTGCCGGCAGCGGTGCCATACCGCAATTACGTGGCCCAGGCTCGCCTGGGTGACCAGGCGGCCCACGAAGCGTTCTTCCGCGAGATGCTGGCGGATGTCGAAGAACCGACCTTGCCACTGGGCTATGCCGATGTGCAGGGCGATGGCCGCGGCATCGAAACGGCATTCGAGGCACTGGACGGCGAAGTTGCCCACGGTTTGCGCACCCAGGCGCGGCAACTGGGCGTCAGTGCCGCCAGCCTCATGCACCTGGCCTGGGCGCGCGTACTGGGCGTGCTGGCCAACCGCGATGATGTGGTGTTTGGCACGGTACTGATGGGCCGCCTGCAGGGCGGCGAGGGCGCCGACCGGGCATTGGGGATGTTCATCAACACCCTGCCGCTGCGGGTGGACACCACGCTGGCCGTGCGTGCCGCCGTGCGCGCCACCCACCGCAACCTCTCGGCCTTGCTGGGCCATGAGCACGCGCCGCTGGCCTTGGCCCAGCGCTGCAGTGGCGTGACCGCGTCCGCGCCGTTGTTCAGTGCCTTGCTCAACTATCGGCACAGCGCCGACGCGGCCGCCGCCGAGGCAATCTGGGAGGGTGTGCGCCTGCTTGGTGGCGAGGAGCGCAGCAACTACCCGCTGACCCTCAGCGTCAATGACTTGGGTGAAGGTTTCACTTTCAGTGTATTGGCTATCGCAGGGATGGGTGCGGCGCGGGTCGCCGCCTGGATGGTCAATGCCGTCACCCAGCTGCTGCAAGCATTGCAGCAAGGGCAGGAGGCGCGGGTCGACAGCTTGTCGATCTTGAGCGACGAAGCGCGCCAACAGCTGCTGGGCAGTTTCAACGCCACCGCACAGCACTACCCGCAAGGGCTGACGGTGCACGCGCTGGTGGAGGCCCGAGCAGCCGAGACCCCGGATGCCACGGCCGTGAGCCAGGATGGCCAGGCACTCAGCTATGGTGACCTGAACCTGCGGGCCAACCGCCTGGCGCATCAGTTGATCGCACGCGGCGTGCGCGGCGGTGACCGCGTGGCATTGTGCGTGGGCCGCAGCGCCGAGCGAGTAATCGGCCTGCTGGCCGTGCTCAAGGCCGGCGCTGCCTATGTGCCGGTCGACCCGGGCTATCCTGCCGAACGCATAGCCTACCTGCTGGCCGACAGCGTGCCCGCCCTGGTGCTGAGCGAAACGGGCATTGCCGGCCTGCCAGCTGACATACCCCGCCTGAACCTCGACCAGGCCGCCGCCGATGATGCCCTGGACAGCAACCCGCACGTACCTGGGCTGGATGCGCACCACTTGGCCTACCTGGTCTACACCTCCGGCTCCACTGGCCAGCCCAAGGGCGTGATGATCGAACACCACACCCTGGCCAACCTGGTGCACTGGCACTGCCAGGCCTTCGCGCTGGAGGCCGGTGTGCGTACCTCGAGCGTTGCTGGCTTTGGCTTCGACGCCATGGCCTGGGAAGTATGGCCGGCGCTGTGTGGCGGTGCCACGCTGCACCTGCCACCTGCGCACATCGGCAATGAACATGTGGATGAACTGCTCGACTGGTGGCTCGAGCAGCCGCTGGCGGTCAGCTTCTTGCCCACGCCGGTGGCCGAACAGGCGCTGCGCCGCGAACGGCAACACCCGACCTTGCGCACCTTGCTGATCGGTGGCGACCGCCTGCGCCAGTTCGACCGCGATCCAGGCTTCGCCCTGATCAACAACTATGGGCCGACCGAGACCACGGTGGTCGCCACGTCTGGCCAGGTCTTGCCGGGTGCGGCGTTGCACATCGGCACGCCCATCGCCAATACCCGCGTCTATGTGCTCGATGCCCATCGCCAAGCGGTGCCCGTGGGCGTCGTGGGCGAGCTGTACATCGGCGGCGCGCAGGTAGCGCGGGGCTATTTCAATCGCCCTGAATTGACCGAAGAGCGCTTCCTCGCCGACCCGTTCAGCCGCAAGCCCGGCGCGCGCATGTACCGCAGTGGCGACCTGGTGCGCTGGAACGCCGATGGCACGCTGGACTACCTCGGCCGCAATGACGACCAGGTGAAGATCCGCGGCGTGCGCGTGGAGTTGGGTGAAATCGAGGCGGCGCTGACGGCCCAGGCCGGTATTGCCGATGCCGTGGTATTGGTGCGTGGCGAGCGTCTGCTGGCCTGGTTCACCGAACAGGTGCCGGTGGCGGTCGAGGCCGTGCGTCACGCGCTGCAGGCCAGCTTGCCGGGGCACATGGTGCCGCAGGCGTTCATCCGCCTGGACCAATGGCCGTTGACCCGCCATGGCAAGCTGGACCGCCGGGCCCTGCCTGAGCCGGATGCGGCCCAACTGATCAGCCAGGGCTATGAAGCCCCTGCCAGCGAGACCGAAGCGGCCATGGCCAGCGTCTGGGCCGACGTGCTGGGCGTGGAACGGGTAGGGCGGCACGACAACTTCTTCGAGCTGGGCGGCCACTCGCTGCTGGTTGTGACCCTGATCGAACGCTTGCGCCAACAGGGCCTGCAGACCGACGTGCGGGTGCTGTTCGGCCAGCCCACCGTGGCTGCACTGGCTGCCGCGCTGGGCAAAGGTCGCCAGGTCAGCGTGCCCGAGAACCGTATTCCAGCGGGCTGCACCCACATCACCCCCGCCATGCTGCCTTTGCTGACGTTGGACGCCAGTACCCTCGAGCACATCGTCGCCACGGTGCCAGGTGGTGCTGCCAACGTGCAGGACATCTACCCGTTGGCACCGCTGCAGGAGGGCATTCTCTACCATCACCTGAGTGCCGCAGACGAAGACCCGTACCTGCTGCAGTGGCGCGTCGCATTCGACAGTCACGCCCGCCTGCTGGCCTTCGCCCAGGCCTTGGACAAGGTCATCGCGCGCCACGATATCCTGCGTACCGCCGTGCTCTGGGACGGCCTGGTGCAGCCGGTGCAGGTGGTATGGCGCAGCGTGCCGGGCTCGGTGCTGGTCAATAGCAGCGAAGCCACCGGCCCTCTCGACCTGAGCCAAGCCCCACTGATCCGCCTGCTGCAGACCCCACAGCCAGGCACCGAAGGCCTCGAAGCCACCCTGCAGTTCCACCACATCGCCTTGGACCACACGGCCATGAAGGTGGTGCTGGAAGAAATCCGCGATCACCTGCGCGGCCAGCAGCCCAGCCAACCGGCCGTGCCGTACCGCAACTACGTGGCCCAGGCGCGCCTGGCCATCAGCGAGGCCGAGCACGAGGCGTTCTTCCGCGCCGAGCTGGCCGACATCGACGAACCGACCTTGCCCTATGGCCTGGCCGACCTGCAGGGCCAGGCCAGCGCCTTCGAGTTGGCCACGGTGCAACTGGCCCCTGAGCAGTACCGGCGCCTGCGCAGCCAGGCCCAGCAGTTGGGCGTGAGCGCTGCCAGCGTGCTGCACCTGGCCTGGGCGCGGCTGGTGGCCGCCACCAGTGGCAACGACCGCGTGGTGTTCGGCACCGTGCTGTTGGGCCGCCTGCAAGGGGGCGCCGGGGCTGATCGGGGCCTAGGCATGTTCATCAATACCTTGCCGCTGCGCCTGGACCTGCAAGGGCTAGGCGTGCGTGCAGGGGTGCGCCTGGCCCACCAGCGGCTGAGTGCGTTGCTGATGCACGAGCACGCCTCGCTGGCCTTGGCCCAGCGTTGCAGCGGCGTGGCTGCGCCGACGCCGTTGTTCAGCGCCATGCTCAACTACCGGCATGGCGCCAGCCAGCCCGAGCAGCAAGCGCAACGCGAAGCCCTGGAAGGCATCCAGGCACTGCCCAGCGGCGGCCACGGCAACTACCCGCTGAGTGTCAACGTGGACGACCTGGGCGACGGCCTGCGGCTGACGGCCCAGGTCAGCGCCCAAGTGGGCGCGCAGCGTGTCTGCGACCAACTGCTGCAGGTGCTGCACGGGTTGCTGGATGCGCTTGAGCACGCGCCTGACACGCCAGTGCAGCAGTTACCGGTATTGACGCCTGATGAGCGCCGGCGACTGCTGGCCAATGCCCCGCAAACGCCTCACGACATGGCGCAACCGCTGCACGGGCTGTTCGAAGCCCAGGTACGGCGCACGCCCACTGCCATTGCACTGGTCGCCGAGGAAGGCGAGCTGAGCTATCGCCAGCTCGATGAGCAAGCCAATCGGCTTGCCCATCATTTGATCGGCTTGGGCGTCAAACCGGATGATCGTGTAGCGATCTGCGTCGAGCGCGGGCTGTCGATGGTGGTCGGCTTGCTGGCCATCCTCAAGGCAGGCGGCGCCTATGTGCCAGTTGACCCGGGCTACCCGGCTGAACGTATCCGCCACATGCTGAGCGACAGTGCGCCGCTGGCCGTGCTGATGCACAGCGCTACCCGTGAGGTCGTACACGGCACCCCGGTGCAGCTGGTCGACCTCGATCAGCCTTGCTGGGAAGCCCAGCCGATCAGCAACCCTCGCGTAGCCGCGCTGAACGCGAGCCACCTGGCGTACGTGATCTACACCTCCGGCTCCACAGGCCAACCCAAAGGGGTGATGGTCGAACACCGCAACGTGGTCAACCTGGTGCGCTGGAGCCAGCGCCTTTGCCAGCTACCTGGCAAAGGCGCTGTGCTGCACAAGACCCCGGTCAGCTTCGATGCCTCGGTGTGGGAACTGTTCTGGCCGTTGTGCAGCGGCCTACGCCTGGTACTGGCGCGCCCGCACGGCCAACGTGACCCGCACTACCTCGCGCAATTGATCGAGGCGCAGCAGGTCAGCGTGGTGCAATTCGTGCCGGCGTTGCTGCAGCAGTTCCTTGAAGCACCTGCCAGCGCTCGCTGCGCCAGCCTCAGCGATATCGTCTGCGGTGGTGGTGAGTTGACCCAGGCGCTGGCCGCCCAGGTACGCGAGTGCCTGCCGGGTGTGCGCCTGCACAACGTGTATGGCCCGACCGAGACCACCGTCGATTGCAGCGCCTGGACGCTGGAACCGGGCGCGGACCTGCCGCACGGGGCGTTGCCGATTGGTACCGCCATCGACAATACCCGGCTGTATGTACTCGACCACTACGACCAACCCGTGCCGTGGGGCGTGGTCGGCCACCTGCATATCGGCGGCGCGGGCGTAGCGCGGGGTTACCTGGGTTTGCCCGAACAGCAGGCCGAACGCTTCATCGCCAGCCCCTTCGTTGACGGTGATCGCCTGTACCGCAGCGGTGACCTGGTGCGCCAGCGCGAGGATGGCAACCTGGTCTTCCTCGGCCGTAACGACCACCAGGTCAAAATCCGTGGCCTGCGCATCGAGGCGGGCGAGATCGAAGCCTGCCTGGTGCGTGTGCCCGGTGTGCGCGAGGCCGTGGTACTGGCTTACGACGCCCCGGCCAGTGGGCCGCGCCTGGTCGCCTACTTCACCGGTGAGCCGCGCGAGGCGGACAGCCTGCGTCAGGCGCTGCTGCACGACCTGCCGGAATACATGCTGCCGGCACAGTACATCCACCTCAACCAGTTGCCGTTGACGCCCAATGGCAAGCTCGACCGTAAAGCGCTGCCGGCGCCGGATGCCGCCTTGCATGAACGCCCCTACCAGGCGCCGCAGGGCCAGACCGAAACCCTGCTGGCCCACCTGTGGGCGCAACTGCTGGGCGTCGAGCACGTGGGCCGTCACGACAACTTCTTCGAGCTGGGTGGCCACTCGCTGCTGGCGGTAAGCCTGACCGCGCGGCTGCGCCTGGAAGGTCTGCAAGTCGATGTACGGACCCTGTTCGGCCAGCCTACCGTCGCGGCCCTGGCCGAGACCTTGGGGCGCAACCAGCAAGTGCTGGTACCTGAAAACCGCATCCCTGCCGGTTGCACCCACATCACCCCGGGCCTGCTGAGCCTGATCGACCTCGACCAACCCTCGATCGATCGCATCGTCGCGCGCGTGCCGGGCGGTGCGGCCAATGTGCAGGACATCTACCCGCTGGCTCCGCTGCAGGAAGGTATCCTTTACCATCACCTAAGCGCCGAGCACGACCCCTATGTGCTGTATTCCCGGCTGCGTTTTGACAACGGCGAACGCCTGCAAGCCTTCGCCAGCGCGCTGGACCAGGTCATCGCCCGCCACGACGTGCTGCGCACAGCTGTGCTATGGGACGGCCTGCCGCAGGCTGTGCAGGTGGTCTGGCGTCACGCACCGCTGCAGGTCCTGCGCGACGACGATGCGGCTACCGTTGGCCTGGACTTGAGCCAAGCGCCGCTGATTCGTCTGCTTCATCGCCAGGCACCGGGCAGCGGGTGCATCGAAGCCACCTTGCAGTTCCACCACATCGTCCTCGACCACACCGCCCTGGAGGTGGTCGGTGAGGAGTTGATTGGCTTCCTGCAGAGCACGCCGCCGGTCCAAACCCCCGTGCCGTATCGCAACTATGTGGCCCAGGCGCGCCTGGGTGTCAGCCAGGCCGAGCATGAGGCGTTCTTCCGCGAGCAGTTGGCGGATGTCGACGAGCCGACGTTGCCGTTCGGCCTTAGCGATGTGCAAGGCGATGGCCTTGGCATGCAAGAAGCCAAGCTGGCGCTGTCGGCCGAGCTGGCCGCAGGGCTGCGGCGCCAGGCACGGCACCTGGGCATCAGTGTCGCCAGCCTATTCCACCTGGCTTGGGCGCGCCTGTTGGCCGCTGCCAGCGGCAAGGACCGCGTGGTGTTCGGCACGGTGTTGCTGGGGCGCCTGCAAGGCGGTGAAGGCGCCGAGCGGGCGCTCGGCATGTTCATCAATACCTTGCCGCTGCGGGTCGACCTGGGCGAGGTGAGCCTGCGCGAAGGGGCGCAGGCCGTGCATCAGCGCCTCAGTGCACTGCTAGCGCACGAACACGCGTCCTTGGCGTTGGCCCAGCGCTGCAGCGCTGTGGCTACACCGTTGCCGTTGTTCAGCGCCATGCTCAACTACCGCCATGGCGCAGAAGCCAGCGCCGAACAGCGGCAGGCGTGGCAAGGCATCGACGTGCTCGAAGGCCAGGAGCGCACCAACTACCCGTTGAGCCTGAACGTCGACGATTTGGGGGAGGGCTTCCGCCTGGTTGCCATGACCCCGGCCGACGTAGGCGCGGCGCGTATCTGTGGGCAGATGAACCAGGTGTTGGAGGCCATGGTCGAGGCGCTGGAGCAGACACCGGAACTGCCGGTGCAGCGCTTGCCGGTGCTGGAAGCGCAGGAGCGTGAGCGTGTATTGCTGGGCTTCAACGACACGGCGGTGGACTATGACCTTGAGCAGACCCTGCACGGGATGATCGAGGCGCAGGTGTTGCGTACGCCGGATGCGGTCGCGGTTAAAGCCGAAGAAGGGGTACTGAGCTATCGCCAGCTGAATGAGCAGGCCAACCGATTAGCGCATCACCTGATTGAACTGGGTGTTAAACCTGATGATCGGGTGGCGATCTGCGTCGAGCGTGGGCTGTCGATGGTGGTTGGCCTGCTGGCCATCCTCAAGTCTGGTGGCGCATATGTGCCGGTTGACCCCGATTACCCAGCGGAGCGCGTGCGACATATGCTGAGCGACAGCGCGCCGGTGGCGGTGCTGGTGCACAGCGCTACGCGTCACGTACCGGATTCGGCCCAGGTTATCGACCTGGATCAGCCGACCTGGAACGCCCAGCCGTCCAGCAACCCAGTTGTCACCGGCTTGACCCCGCGTCATCTTGCCTACGTGATCTACACCTCAGGCTCCACCGGCTTGCCGAAAGGCGTGATGAACGAGCATGCCGGCGTGGTCAATCGACTGCTTTGGATGCAAGACGCCTACAACCTCGGCGCTGACGACGTGGTCTTGCAGAAGACCCCATTCAGCTTCGACGTGTCGGTGTGGGAATTCCTCTGGCCGCTGCAAACCGGCGCACGTCTGGTCATGGCGCGCCCCGGCGGCCATCGCGATCCGGAGTACCTGCGTCAGGTGATCCGCAGCGAAAACGTCACCACCTTGCACTTCGTGCCTTCGATGCTGGATGTATTCCTGGCCCATGGTGACGTCTCGGCGGCTTCGTTGAAGCGCGTCCTGTGCAGCGGCGAAGCCTTGCCGGGCGGCCTGGTCCGACGCTTCCACGCGCAATTGCCAGCCGTTGAACTGCACAACCTGTACGGCCCGACCGAAGCAGCGGTGGACGTGAGCGCCTGGCATTGCGTGACGGCGCCGGACAACACCCCCATCGGCAAACCCATCGCCAACACCACGCTGTACGTACTCGACAGCCAAGGCCAGCCGGTCCCGCAAGGCGTGGCCGGCGAACTGTTCATCGGCGGCGTGCAAGTCGCCCGAGGCTACCTGAACCGCGCCGAACTGACCGCCGAACGCTTCCTCGACGACCCGTTCAGCACCCGCCCTGGTGCACGCCTGTACCGCACCGGCGACCTGGCGCGGCACCTGGCCGATGGCAACATCGAATACCTGGGCCGCAACGATGACCAAGTGAAGCTGCGCGGCCTACGCATCGAGCTGGGTGAAATCCAGGCTGGCCTGACGGCCATCGAAGGCGTGAAAGAAGCAGTCGTGGTCGCCCGCGACCAGCGTCTGGTGGCGTATTACACCGGTGAGCAGCAGGCCGCAGACGTTCTGCGCACGGCATTGCTGGCCCACCTGCCGGAGTTCATGGTGCCCGCGCTGTTCCTGCACCTGGACGCATTGCCCCTGAGCCCCAACGGCAAACTCGACCGCAAGGCTTTGCCATTACCGGATACCGACGCCCTGCAAAGCCGCGTGTACGAAGCCCCAGAAGGCGAAACCGAAACCCTGTTGGCCGCGATCTGGGCCGAGCTGCTGGGCGTTGAGCGGGTAGGGCGGCATGACAACTTCTTCGAACTGGGCGGCCATTCGCTGCTGGCGGTGACCCTCACCTCCCGCCTGCGTGATCAAGGCCTGGAAGCCGACGTGCGCGCCCTGTTCGACCAACCGACCTTGGCGGGCTACGCAGCCATCACAGACAGAATGGAGATCGTCCTGTGAGCATCAACCAACTACTGGCAACACTGACGGCCAAAAACGTGCAACTGGCGTTGAAGGACGGCCAACTGGCCGTCCAGGGCAACCGTCAGGCCCTGACCGACCCCGCGTTGGTGGCGCAACTGCGTGAACACAAGCCAACGCTGGTGGCGATGATCGAGCGCGGCGAGTACGTGGCCGTGAAACAGGGTGCGGTACACGTGCCGTCCAACCTCATCGGCCCGGGCTGCACGCGCATTACGCCGCAGCACCTCAACCTGATCGACCTCGACCAGGGCACCCTTGACCGCATCGTCGCTTGCATCCCCGGCGGCGCGGCCAACGTGCAAGACATCTACCCACTGGCACCGCTGCAGCAAGGCATGCTGTTCCACCACGCCAGCGCCACCGACAGCGACCCGTACGTGATGCAGGCGCGTTTCGTGTTTGCCAGCGAGGCCCGCTTGCAGGCGTTTGCCGATGCGCTGCGTGGTGTAATTGCCCGCCACGACATCTTGCGCACCTCGGTGCACTGGGAAGGGCTGGAAACGCCGGTGCAGGTGGTCTGGCGCCGCGCCGACCTGCAGGTGGCGACGTTACCCGACAACGACCCCACGCGCGGCAGGCTCGACCTGACCCAGGCACCGCTAATCCGCCTGCTACGTGAGGCCGAGCAAGCCGATGGCGCACTGACCGCCACCCTGCAGTTCCACCATATCGCCATGGACCACAGTGCCTTGGAGGTGGTGCGTCACGAACTGATCGCGTTTCTGGCCGGCGAGGGTGATCGGCTGGGTACCCCGGTGCCGTTTCGCAATTATGTGGCACAAGCCGTGCTGGGTATCAGCGAGGCCGAACACGAGGCGTTTTTCCGCGACATGCTGGGGGGGATCGACGCGTCGACCCTGGCCTGCGGCATCCAGGATGTGCAAGGCGTGGGCGAGGTGCACAACGAGCACGCGCTCGACCTGCCACTTGCGCTGTGCCAGCAGCTACGCAGCCAGGCGCGTAGCCTGTGCGTGAGCGTCGCCAGCCTCTTCCACCTGGCCTGGGGCCGCGTGCTGGGCGGGCTGACGGGGCGCGAACAGGTGGTGTTCGGCACAGTGCTGATGGGGCGCTTGCAGGGCGCCGAAGCCACCGACCGGGCGCTGGGGATTTTCATCAATACCCTGCCAGTACGCGTTGACCTGGACAGTGCTGATTTGCCGACGGCGATCCGCGCTACCCACCAACGGCTGAGCGCATTGATGCGCCATGAACACGCGCCACTGGCCCTGGCCCAGCGGTGCAGCGGTGTGGCGGCGCCGGCGCCGCTGTTCAATGCCTTGCTCAACTACCGCCACAGCGCAGTGGACAGCACCCAGCCACGCCGCGCAGCCCTGGCCGGCATCGACATCGTCGAGTCGGCCGAGGCCACCAACTACCCCTTGACGCTTAGCGTCGACGACCTGGGCGAAGCGTTTCGCCTGACCTTGCTGGCCAGCGCCGAAGTGCCGGCGCAGCGCGTCTGTGCTTACCTGCAGCAGACCCTCGAAAGCCTGGTGAAAGCACCGCAGTCGTCGGTCCTGGCGCTGGCCATGCTCCCCGACAGCGAGCGCACGGAGCTGCTGGAAGCGTTCAACGATTATCCGGCCCCGTATGAGCGGCAACTGACCCTGCACCAGCGCATTGCACAGCGCGCCGAGCTGCACCCTGACACCGTCGCCGCCACCTGTGACGGTACGCGCTTGAGTTACGCCGAGCTCAACCGGCAGGCCAATGCCCTGGCGCAGCACCTGATCAACCTGGGCGTGCGGCCTGACGACCGCGTCGCCGTGGTAGCGCGGCGCAGCCTTCAGACGCTGGTGGGCTTGTTGGCGGTACTCAAGGCCGGAGCCGGTTACGTGCCGGTAGACCCCGCCCACCCGGATGAGCGCGTGCACTACCTGCTGAATGACAGCGGCCCGGTAGCGGTGCTGACGCAGCAGGCGCTGCGTGAGCGCCTGGGGCCTGTCGCGGTGCCGGTGGTGCTGCTCGACCAGCCGCACTGGCCTGTATGCGAGAGCGACCCGGTTGTGCCGGGGCTGAGCGCGAGCCACCTGGCCTATGTGATCTATACCTCCGGTTCCACCGGGCAGCCCAAGGGTGTGATGGTCGAGCACCAGACCGTCAACAACCTGGTCGACTGGCACTGCCGCGCCTTCGACCTGTGCCATGGCCGGCACACTTCGAGCCTGGCCGGTTTTGGTTTCGACGCCATGGCCTGGGAAGTCTGGCCGGCGTTGTGCGCCGGGGCCACGTTGCACCTGGCGCCGGCGTCGGAGGGCAACGACGACCTGGATGCCATGCTTGCCTGGTGGCAGGCGCAGCCCCTGGACGTGAGCTTCTTGCCGACGCCGGTGGCCGAGTATGCCTTCAACCATCAGCTCGAACACCCGACCCTACGCACCCTGTTGATCGGCGGTGACCGCCTGCGCCAGTTCAACCGCACCCAGCGCTTTGCCGTGGTCAACAACTACGGCCCGACCGAAACCACGGTAGTGGCCAGCTCCGGCGCGGTGGAAGCGGGCGGGGCGCTGCACATCGGTCGGCCGGTCGATAACGCCCGTCTGTACGTACTCGACCCACACCTGCAGCCTGTCGCGCTGGGTGTGCCAGGTGAGCTGTACATTGGTGGCGCCGGGGTTGCCCGGGGCTACCTGAACCGCCCGGCGCTCACCGCCGAGCGCTTCCTGGACGACCCCTTCGTCGCCCGTGGGCGCATGTACCGCACAGGCGACCTGGTGCGCTGGCTGGCGGACGGCACTCTGGACTACCTGGGGCGCAACGATGACCAGGTCAAGATCCGCGGCGTGCGCATCGAACTGGGCGAGATCGAAAGCCGGCTGAACGCCCTGGCTGGCATCGATGAAGCGGTGGTGCTGGCCCGCGAGGACCAGCCCGGGCAGCCGCGCCTAGTGGCCTACTTCACTGCCCAGGCAGGCGTCGAACCGCTCACCCCAGAAGGCCTACGCAGCCAATTGCAGGCGCACCTGCCGGAATACATGGTGCCGGTGGCCTATGTCGAGCTGCCGGCGTTGCCGCTGACGGCCAACGGCAAACTCGACCGCCGCGCATTGCCACGCCCGGAGCGCTCGGCGCTGTTCGAGCAGGGCTACGAGGCCCCCGAAGGGGCGTTGGAGCAGGCGCTGGCAGCACTATGGGCCGAGTTGCTGCACGTTGAGCGAGTCGGCCGTCGCGACCATTTTTTCAGCTTGGGCGGGCATTCACTGCTGGCGATGCGCATGGTCTCCCAGGTGCGCCTGCGCCTGGGTGTCGAACTGAGCCTGGCCGACCTGTTCGCCAACCCCGAGCTGGCCGCCGTGGCCGAGGTACTGGCCCATGCCGGGCGCTGTGAGCTGCCAGCGATACGCCCGGTGCCGCGCGATGCGCCGCTGCCGATGTCGTTCGCCCAACAGCGGCTGTGGTTCCTGGCGCAAATGGAAGGCGGCAACCAGGCTTACAATGTGCCGCTGGCCCTGGGCCTGCGCGGGGCACTGGATGCCGATGCGCTGGAGGCGGCCTTGCTGGACATCATCGAGCGCCACGAGACCTTGCGCAGCCGCTTCGTACCACGCGATGACAGTGCCGAGGTGGTGCTGGCTACCACTGCGGGTGCCGATTGGTTCCAGCGTGAAGACCTGAGCGTCGAGGCGCTGCCGGCCCGCTTGCATGAAGTGGCCAGCGCGCCTTTCGACCTGGCCCACGGGCCACTGCTGCGTGCGCGTTTGCTGCGTTTGAGCGCAGAGCATCACGTGCTAGCGCTGACCGTGCACCACATCGTTGCCGATGGCTGGTCGCTGGGCGTGCTGACCCGCGAACTGAGCGCGCTGTATACGGCCTGCTGCCAGGGCCAGGATAATCCGCTGCCGGCCCTGGACATCCAGTACGGCGACTATGCCGTGTGGCAGCGCCGCTGGTTGGCCGGCGCCCAGTTGCATCGCCAGGCCGATTACTGGCGCCAGGCCCTGGACGGTGCACCCAGCCTGCTCAAGCTGCCCAGTGATCGCCCACGCCCCGAACGCCAGGACTTTGCCGGCGCAAGCCTGCCACTGCAGTTGCAGCCCCGCCTGGCGGCAGGCCTGCGCAGCCTGGCCCAGCGCCACGGGGTAACCCTGTACATGGCCGTGCTCAGTGCCTGGGCCGCCGTGTTGACGCGGCTGTCCGGCCAGGGCGAAATCGTCATCGGTTGCCCTGTGGCGGGCCGCGGCCGTGCCGAGCTGGAGCCGCTGGTGGGCCTGTTCGTCAATACCCTGGCCGTGCGCATCGACACGGCTGCCGCACCGACGGCGCAAACCCTGCTGGAGCAGGTCCGTACACGCGTGCTGGAGGCTCAGGCGCACCAAGACCTGCCATTCGAGCAGGTGGTGGAAATCGTCCGCCCAGTGCGCAGCCTTGGCCACACCCCCTTGTTCCAGGCCACGCTCAACTGGCAGGCGATCGAAGGTGGCGCCTTGCAACTGCCGGGCCTGCAGTTGGAGGCCGTGGCCCAGGCTGGCCAGGTCGCCAAGTTCGACCTGACGCTGAACCTCGGCGAATTCGGCGACACGCTGGCCGGCAGCCTGGACTACGCCACCTCGCTGTTCGACGAAGCAACCGTGCGGCGCTATGTTGGCTACTTCGAGACCTTGCTCTGGGCCATGATCGGCGATGATCAACAGCCGCTGGCACAGGTGCCGTTGCTTGGCGACGCCGAGCGCCACACCCTGCTGCACAGTTTCAATGCCACGCAGCGCGATTACCCCCGTGACCTGGCCGTGCAGCAGCTGTTTGAGCAGCGCGTATCGCGCCATCCCCTGGCCGTGGCGGCAGTGCAGGGCGGCCAGGCGCTGTGCTACGGGGCACTTAACGAACGCGCCAACCGCCTGGCCCATTACCTGATGGGCGCAGGTGTGGCACCGGGTGCCTATGTGGCCGTGCTGCTGCCGCGCTCGTTGCACCTGCTGGTGGCGCAACTGGCTGTGCTCAAGTGTGGCGCGGTCTATGTACCGCTCGACATTCATGCCCCGACCGAGCGCCAGGCCTTCATGGTCGAGGATTGCCAGGCCACCGCGTTGCTGACGCTTGCTGGCACACCGGTTGAGTATGCGGTGCGGCGGGTCGACCTGGACCAACTGGTCCTCGATGACCAGCCTGGCCACAACCCTGGGGTGGCCCAGGACGCTGGCAGTGCGGCCTATGTGATGTACACCTCTGGCACCACAGGCAAACCCAAGGGCGTGTGCGTGCCGCACCGGGGTATTGCGCGGTTGGTGCTGAACGAGCGGTATGCCGGGTTGCTGGCCAGCGACCGCATCGCTTTCGCATCCAACCCGGCGTTCGATGCCAGCACCCTGGAAGTGTGGGGCGCGTTGCTCAATGGCGGGCAGGTGCGAGTGATCGACCACCGCACGCTGGTCGACCCAGCGCTTTTCGCGAAGGCGCTGGCGGAGCAGGGCATCACCGTTCTGTTCTTGACCACGGCGTTGTTCAACCAGTACGTGCAGTTGATCCCCGAGGCCCTGGCCGCGCTGCGCGTGCTGATCAGCGGCGGTGAGCGTGCCGAACCTGCAGCCTTCCGCACGCTGCTGCACAAAGCACCTGGGCTGCGCCTGCTCAATGGCTACGGGCCCACCGAAACCACCACGTTCGCGGTTACCTGCGAAGTGCGCGGATTGGCGCCCGATGCAGCCCAAGTGCCGATTGGCCGGCCGATCGGCAATACCCAGGTGTATGTGCTGGACGCCTGGCAACAGCCCGTGCCGCAAGGCGTGGTCGGTGAACTGTATATCGGCGGCGACGGCGTGGCGCTGGGTTACCTGAACCGCCCAGAATTGACGGCGCAGCGGTTTATCGATGACCCGTTCAGCCCGCAACCGGGCGCTCGGCTGTACCGCACCGGCGACCTAGTGCGCTGGCAGGCAGATGGCCAACTGGAGTGCCTGGGGCGCAATGACGACCAGGTCAAAATTCGCGGTTACCGGATCGAGCTGGGCGAAATCGAGCAGCAGTTGGCACTGGCACCGGGTGTCGGTGAAGTCGTGGTGATGGCTGTGCCGAGCGAGCAGGGCCCACTTCGGCTGGTAGCCTGGTTTACCCGGCACGAGGCCCCAGTGGAGGCCGCTGACCTGCGAGCCTTCCTGCGTGGGCGCTTGCCGGATTACATGGTGCCTACCGCATTTGTGGCATTGCCGCGGATGCCACTGAACAACAATGGCAAAGTTGATCGCCAGGCCTTGCCGGCGCCGGCACCCCAGGACTTGGCGGTGACAGCGTACGAAGCACCGGAAGGCGAGCGCGAGCAGGCGCTGGCCACGTTGTGGGGCGAACTGCTGCACCTGGAACGCGTCGGGCGTCACGACCGCTTCTTCGAATTGGGCGGCCATTCACTGCTGGCGATGCGCATGCTGGCCCAAGTTCGCCAACGCCTGGGGCTGGAGCTGGCATTGGGCGACCTGTTTGCCGATGACAGCCTGGCAGCGGTGGCCGCCTGCCTTGCGCGTGACGGCGACACCTTGCCGGCCATCCAGCCGGGCCCGCGTGACGGTGCTTTACCGCTTTCGTTCGCCCAACAGCGGCTGTGGTTTCTGGCGCAGATGGAGGAAGCCAGCGCGGCCTATCACATTCCCCTGGCCCTGCGCCTGGAGGGCCGTTTGGACTCTGGGGCGCTGGAGCGTGCGTTAAGGCGTCTGGTCGAGCGCCATGAAAGCCTGCGCAGCCATTTTGTCGAACAGGAAGGCGAGCCGCAGGTGGTGCTGGCCACCGGTAGCGAAGGCTTCCTGTTTGACCGGGACCTTTGCCAGGGCCTGGATGAAGCCGCTATTGCGGCGCTGATCCGCCAGGAGGCGAGCCAACCCTTCGTGCTTAGCCGCGACCTGCCGGTGCGTGGGCGCCTGCTGCAGCTGGCCGAGGACCACCACCTGCTACTGCTGACCTTGCACCACCTGGTGGCCGACGGTTGGTCGCTGGGGGTGTTGGTGCGCGAGCTTGGCGAGTTGTACCAAGCCTTCAGTTGCGGTGGCGACGACCCCTTGCCGGCCTTGCCCGTGCAGTACATCGACTATGCCTTGTGGCAGCGGCGCTGGCTGAGCGGCGATGCGCTGCGCCAACAGGCGGATTACTGGGTTGGCCAGCTGGCCGGGGCACCGGCGCTGCTCAGCTTGCCTTGGGATCACCCACGGCCAGAGCGTCAGCAGTATGCCGGTGACAGCGTCGCGCTGAGCCTGGACCCGCGCCTGAGTGCCGAGCTCAAAGCCGTGTGCCGGCGCCATGGCGTCACGCCTTACATGCTGTTCATGGCGGCTTGGGCAGTGTTGTTGAGCCGGCTTGCCGGCCAGGATGAAGTGGTGATCGGCTCGCCGGTAGCCAACCGCAGGCAGGCTGAAGTGGATGGCCTGGTCGGCATGTTCGTCAATGCCATGGCGTTGCGCGTGGACACCTCGGGGGCACCGGATGTGGCCACGCTGCTGGCCCGGGTAAAGGCCGTGGTGCTGGGCGGGCAGGCGCATCAGGACTTGCCGTTCGAGCAGGTGGTCGAGTTGCTGCGCCCGCGCCGAAGCCTTGCGCATACGCCGCTGTACCAGGCCACCCTGGACTGGGACGCCAGCCCGGAGCGCCAGGCGCTGCAATTGGCCGACCTGTCGATGAGCGCAGTGAGTGGGCCTGCGTGCATTGCCAAGTTCGACCTGAGCCTGAGCCTGGGTGAGCGCGCCGAAGGTTTTGCCGGCGGTATCGTGTTTGCCACAGCCCTGTTCGAACGCTCGACCATCGCGCGTTATGCGGGGTATTTCGAACAACTGCTGTGGGCCTTCGTGGAGAGCGATCGGGCCATTCCGGGCCATGTCGGGTTGCCGGATGCCGATGAGCGCAAGCGGTTGCTGCAGGGCTTTAACGACACGGCGGTGGATTATGACCTTGAGCAGACCCTGCACGGGATGATCGAGGTGCAGGTGTTGCGTACGCCGGATGCGTTGGCGGTTAAGGCCGAAGAGGGGGCGCTGAGCTATCGCGAGCTGAATGAGCAAGCCAACCGGCTGGCGCATCACCTGATCGGTCTGGGTGTTAAACCTGATGATCGGGTAGCGATCTGCGTTGAACGTGGGCTGTCGATGGTGGTTGGCCTGCTGGCCATCCTCAAGTCTGGTGGCGCGTATGTGCCGGTTGACCCCGATTACCCAGCGGAGCGCGTACGGCATATGCTGAGCGACAGCGCGCCGGTGGCGGTGCTGGTGCACAGCGCTACGCGTCATGTACCGGATTCGGCCCAGGTTATCGACCTGGATCAGCCGACCTGGAACGCCCTGCCGTCCAGCAATCCAGTTGTCACCAGCTTGACCCCGCGTCACCTGGCCTACGTGATCTACACCTCAGGCTCCACCGGCTTGCCGAAAGGCGTGATGAACGAGCATGCCGGCGTGGTCAACCGCCTGTTGTGGATGCAAGACGCCTATTACCTCGGCGCTGAAGACGTGGTCTTGCAGAAGACCCCGTTCAGCTTCGACGTGTCGGTGTGGGAGTTCTTCTGGCCGCTGATGACCGGCGCGCGCCTGGTCATGGCGCGTCCTGGTGGCCATCGCGATCCGGAGTACCTGCGTCAGGTGATCCGTAGCGAAAACGTCACGACCTTGCACTTCGTGCCCTCGATGCTGGATGTGTTCCTGGCCCATGGGGACGCCTCGGCCGAAGGCCTCAAACGCGTCCTGTGCAGCGGCGAAGCCTTGCCGGGAAGCCTGGTTCGACGCTTCCACGCGCAATTACCAACCGTTGAACTGCACAACCTGTACGGCCCGACTGAAGCAGCGGTGGACGTGAGCGCCTGGCACTGCGTGACGGCACCGGACAACACCCCCATCGGCAAACCGATCGCCAACACCACGCTGTACGTACTCGACAGCCAAGGCCAGCCGGTCCCGCAAGGCGTGGCCGGCGAACTGTTCATCGGCGGCGTGCAAGTCGCCCGAGGCTACCTGAACCGCACCGAACTGACCGCCGAACGCTTCCTCGACGATCCGTTCAGCACCCGCCCTGGTGCACGCCTGTACCGCACCGGCGACCTGGCGCGGCACCTGGCCGATGGCAACATTGAATACCTGGGCCGTAACGATGACCAGGTGAAGCTGCGCGGCCTGCGTATCGAGCTGGGTGAAATCCAGGCTGGCCTGACGGCCATCGAAGGCGTGAAGGAGGCAGTTGTTGTCGCCCGCGACCAGCGTCTGGTGGCGTATTACACCGGTGAGCAGCAGGCCGCAGACGCTCTGCGCACGGCATTGCTGGCCCACCTGCCGGAGTTCATGGTGCCCGCGCTGTTCCTGCACCTGGACGCATTGCCCCTGAGCCCCAACGGCAAACTCGACCGCAAGGCTTTGCCATTACCGGATACCGACGCCCTGCAAAGCCGCGTGTACGAAGCCCCAGAAGGCGAAACCGAAACCCTGCTGGCCGCGATCTGGGCCGAGCTGCTGGGCGTGGAGCGGGTAGGGCGCCACGACAACTTCTTCGAACTGGGCGGCCATTCGCTGCTGGCGGTGACCCTGACCTCGCGCCTGCGCCAACAAGGCCTGCATGCCGATATCCGCGTACTGTTCGGCCAGCCGACCTTGGCAGCGCTCGCCGCTGCGGTGGGCGGTGAAACCCGCATCAGCGTGCCAGCCAACCGCATTCCGGCAGACGGCACACGCATCACGCCGGACATGCTACCGCTCGCCGAGCTGTCCCAGGCGGCCATCGACACCCTGGTCGCGCAGATCCCCGGTGGCGTGGCCAATGTCCAGGATGTCTACGGCCTGGCCCCGCTGCAGCAAGGCATTCTCTACCATCACTTGGCCAGCGAAGGCGCAGACCCCTACGTGCTGCAGGCACGCTTCGCCTTCCCGACGCAAGCCGAGCTCGATGCCTTTGCCGCAGCGCTCGACCAGGTCATCGCCCGTCACGACATCCTGCGCACCAGCATCCACTGGCAGGGCCTTGAGGAGCCCGTGCAGGTCGTCTGGCGCGCTGTGCCGGCAGTCGGCGTAGCCCTGCGCGGTGATGAAAGCAGCACCACGCTCGACTTGAACAAGGCCCCCTTGATCCGCCTGCTCCCTAGCCACGGCGAGGGGCGCGTGGAAGCCACGCTGCTGATCCACCACATCATCCTCGACCACGCAGCCGTCGAACAGCTGGTGGCCGAGATCACCGCTGTGCTGCAAGGCCAGGCCCTGTCGCAGGCCAGCGTGCCCTACCGCAACTATGTGGCGCAGGCACGTCTGGGCGCCGATACCCAGGCTGACGAGGCACTGTTCCGCGAGCTGCTGGGTGACATCGACGAACCCACCACGGTATTCGGTCTACGCGATGCGCTCAGTGACGGCAGCCGTGTACTGGACAGCCGTCTGGCCCTGGACACGGCACTGGCCGGCCGTTTGCGCGAGCAGGCGCGCCTGCTTGGCATCAGCGTCGCCAGCCTGGTGCACCAGGCCTGGGGGCAGGTGCTGGCGCAACTGTCAGGGCGCGAGGAAGTGGTGTTCGGCACGGTGTTGCTCGGTCGCCTGCAAGGCGGCGAGGGGGCTGAACGGGCCCTGGGCATGTTCATCAACACCTTGCCGCTGCGGGTGAGCGTGGGTGCCACGGCGGTGGCCGAGGGCGTACGCCTGACCCACCAGCGGCTGGCCCGCCTGCTGGCCCATGAGCAAGCCTCGCTGGCGTTGGCTCAGCGTTGCAGCGCAGTGCCGGCGTCTCAGGCGCTGTTCACCAGCCTGCTCAACTTCCGCCACAGTGCACCGGCCAAGGCCGAGCTGCGCCAGGCCTGGCAGGGTATCGAGCAACTGGCCGCGCATGAGCGCAGCAACTATCCATTGGTGGTCAACGTCGACGACGTGGGCGACGCCTTTGTGCTGACCGTGCAAGGGGTGCCGGAAGTCGATGGCGCGCAGGTCTGCCGCCTGCTCAGCACCGCCCTTGAGCAACTGGCCCAGGCCCTTGCGCAGGCGCCGAGCACGGCCCTGCACAAGGTGAGCCAGCTGGCAGTTGCCGAGCGCGAACTGGTGTTGCAAGGCTTCAATGCCACCCGCCGCGATTACCCACGGGAACATGCGCTGCACACCCTGTTTGGCACCTATGCCGCGCTCAGCCCAGCTGCACCGGCGGTGGTTCACGGTGGCCGGCAGTGCAGCTATGAGCAGCTCGAACAGCACGCCAACCGCCTGGCTCACCACCTGTTGGCCCTGGGCGTACGCCCTGGCGATCGTGTGGCCCTGCTGCTGCCCCGCAGCATCGAGTTACTGGCGGCGCAACTGGCGGCCAGCAAATGCGCGGCGGTGTTCGTACCGCTGGACAGCAACGCGCCTGCCGAGCGCCAGGCCTTCATGATCGAAGACAGCCAGGCGCGTGTCTTGCTCACCTTCAGCAGCGAACAGCGGGTAGGCAATGCCCTGCGCGTCGAACTGGACCGCCTCGACCTCACCGGGTATGCGCAGCAGTCGCCGGGCCTGGTGGTAGCCGCCGAAAGCGCCGCCTACATCATGTACACCTCTGGCTCTACCGGCACCCCTAAGGGGGTGCAAGTGCCGCACCGAGCCATCGTGCGCCTGGTGATCAACAACGGCTTTGCCGAATTCACCTGCCAGGACCGCGTCGCGTTCGCCTCCAACCCCGCGTTCGACGCCAGTACCCTGGAAGTCTGGGCGCCGCTGCTTAATGGCGGCACTGTGGTGGTCATCGACCAGGACCAGGTGCTGTCGCGCCAGGCGTTGCGTGAGGTGTTGCTGGCGCAGCGCGTCAGCGTGCTGTGGCTGACTGCCGGCCTGTTCCATCAATTTGCCGATGACCTGCTGCCGGTATTCGCCAAGCTGCGCTACCTGATGGTGGGCGGCGATGTGCTGGACCCGGCCATCGTCGGCCGGGTGTTGCGCGAAGGCGCCCCACAACACCTGCTCAATGGCTATGGCCCAACTGAGGCCACCACCTTCAGCACCACCCACCTCATCGCCACGGTCGACGAGGGCAGCATCCCGATTGGCAGGCCGATCGGCAATGCCCGTTGCTACGTGCTCGATGCCCGTCAGCAGCCGTTGCCGGTTGGCGCGGTCGGTGAGCTGTACATCGGCGGCGCTGGCGTCGCCTTGGGGTACCTCGGCCAGCCGGCTCTTACCACTGAGCGCTTCCTCGACGACCCGTTCAGCCGTGAGCCGGGTGCGCGCATGTACCGCAGTGGCGACCTGGCCTGCTGGCAGGCCGATGGCACGTTGCGTTACCTGGGCCGTGCCGACCAGCAGATCAAGCTGCGAGGCTTCCGCATCGAGCTGGGTGAAATCGAAGCGCGCTTGGGCGCGTGTGCCGGTGTGCGTGACACGGCTGTGGTCGTGCGTGAGGACGTGCTCGGTGACAAGCGCCTGGTGGCCTATTTCACCGCTAACAACCCAGCCCCTGGCATTGCCGAGCTGCACCAACAGCTGCAAGGCCAGTTGCCGGACTACATGCTGCCAGCGGCCTACGTGTGCCTGGATGAATTGCCGCTGACCGCCAACGGCAAGCTTGACCGCCGTGCCTTGCCGCAACCCGGCCACGAGGCAGTACTCAGCCGCGCCTTCGAGGCGCCACAGGGTGAGGTCGAGACCACCCTGGCGGCGATCTGGGCCGACCTGCTGAAGGTCGTGCAGGTCGGGCGCCACGACCACTTCTTCGAGCTGGGCGGCCATTCGCTGCTGGCCGTGACCCTGGTTGAGCGCATGCGCAAGGCCGGCCTCAGTGCCGATGTGCGTGTACTGTTTGCCCAGCCCACCCTGGCGGCGCTGGCCGCCGCGGTGGGCAGCGGTCGCGAGGTGCAGGTGCCCGCCAACCGTGTGCCACACACTGCCCGCCACATCACCCCGGACATGCTCAGCCTGATCGAGCTCGACCAGGCCAGTATCGACCGTATCGTCGCCACGGTGCCGGGCGGCGCTCTTAATGTGCAAGAGATCTACCCGCTGGCCCCGCTGCAGGAGGGCATCCTGTACCACCACTTGAGCGCCGCACAGGGCGACCCGTACCTGCTGCAGTCGCGCCTGGCCTTCGACAGCCTGGCGCACTTGCAGCGCTGGGCGGGCGCCTTGCAGCAGGTCATCGACCGGCACGACATTCTGCGCACCGCAGTGGTCAGCGAAGGGCTTGCACACGCAGTACAAGTGGTTTGGCGGGAAGCGCGGATGCAGGTGAGCGCAATCGAAGGCCTGGCTACTGGGTCGGTGATCGATGCCTTGCAGGCGCGCTTCGACGCCCGTCACCAGCGCCTCGACCTGTCGCGGGCACCCTTGCTGCGCCTGCTGCATGCCGATGACCCGGCCAACCAGCGCGTGGTGGCGATTCTGCAATTCCATCACCTGGCCCTGGACCATACCGCCATGGAAGTCATCGCCAGCGAGATGCAGGTGTTGCTGGCGGGCCAGAGCGAACGCTTGCCGGCGCCAGTGCCTTATCGCACCTATGTTGCCCAAGCCCGCCTTGGGGCCGACGATGCCAGCCATGAAGCGTTCTTCCGCGAGATGCTGGGGGACCTTGATGCCCCGACCTTGCCGTTTGGCCTGAGCGACGTACAGGGTGACGGCCACGCTATCGAAGAAGCCCACCTGGTCATCGACGCCATCGTGGCGCGCGGCTTGCGCGAACAGGCTCGGCAGCTGGGCGTGAGTGCCGCGAGCCTGGCGCACCTGGCCTGGGCACGGGTGCTGGGTGTGCTCGCCAACCGCACCGATGTCGTGTTTGGCACCGTGCTGATGGGGCGCTTGCAGGGCGGTGAAGGGGCCGACCGGGCATTGGGCGTGTTCATCAACACCTTGCCGCTGCGCATCGACTTGACTGCACCGGTGGCGCAGGCAGTGCGCGCCACCCATCAGCGGCTCTCGGCGCTGTTGGCGCACGAGCATGCCTCGCTGGCGTTGGCCCAGCGCTGCAGTGGCGTGGCGGCGTCCACACCGTTGTTCAGCGCCTTGTTCAACTACCGCCACAGCACGGCAGGGGTGCCTGCCGACGGCGATACCCACAGCCAGGGTGTCCGTCTGCTGGGCGGTGAGGAGCGTAGCAATTACCCGCTGACCCTGAGTGTCGACGACCTGGGCGAAGGCTTTGCCTTGAGTGTGCTGGCCCAGGCAGGCATTGGCGCCGAGCGGGTCGCTGGCTGGATGAACCAGGCCCTGGTCGAACTGCTGCAGGCGCTGACGCAGTCTGCGGCCAAGCCGGTCGAGGCGTTGTCGATCCTGGACCCGGTGGCACGGCAGCAGGTGCTGGAAGCGTTCAATGCCACTGCACGCGACTACCCGAAAGGGCAGGCCGTGCACACCCTGGTCGAAGCCCAGGCGGCCCGCGCACCGCAAGCGGCAGCGCTGGTGCAGGATGGCCAGGTACTGAGCTACGGCGAGCTTAATCGCTGCGCCAACCGCCTGGCGCATCACCTGATCAACCGCGGGGTGAAGGTCGGCGACCGGGTGGCATTGTGCTTACCGCGCACCCTGGAGCGCCTGGTCGGCCTGCTGGCCATCCTCAAGGCCGGTGCGGCCTATGTGCCGATCGACCCGGCCTACCCAAGCGAACGCATCGCCTACCTGCTTGAAGACAGCACGCCGGCATTGGTGCTGGTCGATGCGGCCACCCTGGCGCTGGTAGGGGACACCCCACGTGTCGAGCTGCACCGCGATGCCTGGCAGGGCGCAGCCGAAAGCAACCCCTGCGTGGCAGGCCTGGATGATCGCCAACTGGCATATGTGATCTACACCTCCGGCTCCACCGGCCAGCCGAAAGGGGTGATGGTCGAGCATGCGACCCTGGCCAACCTGGTGCACTGGCACTGTGAGGCCTTTGCCTTGAAAGCCGGCAGCCATACCAGCACGGTGGCCGGTTTTGGCTTCGATGCGGTGGCCTGGGAGGTGTGGCCGGCGCTGTGCACGGGGGCCGTGCTGCACGTGCCGCCCGCACGCATCGCCGGTGAGCACGTCGACGAATTGCTCGACTGGTGGCTGGAGCAGCCGCTGGCTGTCAGCTTCCTGCCCACACCCGTGGCCGAACAGGCGCTGCGCCGCGAGCGTCAACACCCAACCCTGCGCACGCTGCTGGTCGGCGGCGATCGCCTGCGCCAGTTCGAGCGCGACCCGGGTTTTGCCCTGGTCAACAACTATGGCCCGACCGAAGCCACCGTGGTGGCCACGTCGGGGCAACTGCTACCCGCGGGAGCGCTGCATATCGGTAAGCCTATCGCCAACACCCAGGTGTATGTGCTCGACGAGCGCCGCCAGCCGGTGCCGGTGGGCGCCGTAGGCGAGTTGTACATTGGCGGCGCCGGGGTGGCCCGCGGTTACTTCAACCGCCCGGCACTGACCGAGGAGCGCTTCATTGCCGATCCGTTCGCCGCCCAACCCCATGCGCGGCTCTACCGCACAGGTGACCTGGTGCGCTGGAACGCTGACGGCACCCTGGATTACCTGGGCCGTAACGACGACCAGGTGAAGATCCGCGGCGTACGGGTGGAGCTTGGCGAGATCGAAAGCGTACTTGCCGCGCAGCCTGGTATCGGCGATGCGGTGGTGCTGGTGCGTGGCGAGCGGCTGCTGGCCTGGTTCACCGAAACCACACCGGTGGCAGTGGACACACTGCGCCAGGCTTTGCAGGCAAGCCTGCCCGCACACCTGGTGCCGTTGGCCTTCACCTGCCTGCCAGCACTGCCGTTGACCAGCCATGGCAAGCTCGACCGCAAGGCGTTGCCCGACCCGGATCCGGCGCTGCTTGCAGGCCAGGCCTATGTCGCCCCGCAGGGCGAAGTGGAAATGGCCCTGGCAGCGGTGTGGGCCGACATGCTGGGCGTTGAGCGGGTGGGCCGGCACGATAACTTCTTCGAGCTGGGTGGCCACTCGTTGCTGGCGGTGAACCTGACCGCGCGCTTGCGCCGCGAGGGCGTGCAGGTGGATGTGCGTACGTTGTTTGGCCAGCCGACGGTGGCGGCACTGGCGACGACCCTGGGCCAGGTGCAACAGGTGCAGGTACCGGACAACCTGATCCCGGCCGGCTGCCCGCACATCACCCCCGGCATGCTGCCGCTGGTGGCGCTGGAGCAGGCGGCCATCGACCGTATCGTTGCCCAGGTACCCGGCGGTGCCCGCAATGTGCAGGACATCTACCCGTTGGCACCCTTGCAGGAGGGCATCCTGTACCACCACCTCAGCGCGCAGGGGCACGACCCTTATGTGCTGCAGTCGCGCTTTGGGTTCGCCAGCCGCGATCACTTGAACAACTTCGCGGCAGCATTGGACAAGGTCATCGCCCGCCACGACGTGCTGCGCACCGCGGTGCTCTGGGAAGGCCTACCGCAGCCGGTGCAGGTGGTCTGGCGGCAGGCGCCGTTGTCGGTCATGGCGCGTGGTCGCGACAGCGAGGCAATGCTTGACCTGAGCAAGGCACCGCTGATCCGTCTGCTGTACACGCAGCAGCCGGGCGCGGCCCGCATCGAAGCCACCTTGCAGTTCCACCACATCGTGCTCGACCACACGGCCATGGAAGTGGTCGGCGAGGAGCTGATCGGTTATCTGCAGGGTGCGGCCGAGCCGGCCCAGGCACCGGTGCCGTACCGCAACTACGTGGCCCAGGCGCGGCTGGGTATCAGCCAGGCCGAGCATGAAGCGTTCTTCCGCGGGCAACTGGCGGATATCGACGCGCCAACGCTGCCGTTCGGCCTTAGCGATGTGCAGGGTGACGGCCGTGACATCGAGGAGGCCCAGGTGTGGCTGCGTGACGACCTGGCACAACGGCTCCGCCAACAAGGCCGGCAATTGGGTATCAGCGTCGCCAGCCTGTTCCACTTGGCTTGGGCGCGCCTGCTGGCGGCCGCCAGTGGCCAGGACAGCGTGGTGTTCGGCACCGTACTGCTGGGCCGCCTGCAAGGCGGTGAAGGCGCCGAGCGGGCGCTGGGCATGTTCATCAACACCTTGCCGCTGCGGGTCGACCTGGGCGGTATCAGCCTGCGTGAAGGGACCCATGCTACTCATCAGCGCCTCAGTGCCTTGCTGGCCCACGAGCATGCATCGCTGGCCTTGGCCCAGCGCTGCAGTGGCGTGGCTGCGCCATTGCCGTTGTTCAGCGCCATGCTCAACTACCGGCACAGCACGCAGTTCACTGACAGCCAGCGGCAGGCGACGCAAGGTATCGACAACCTAGAAAGCCAGGAACGCAGCAACTACCCGCTGGGCTTGAACGTGGATGACCTGGGGGAGGGCTTCCGCCTGGTTGCCATGACCCCGGCCGACGTAGGCGCGGCGCGTATCTGTGGGCAGATGAACCAGGTGTTGGAGGCCATGGTCGAGGCGCTGGAGCAGACGCCGGCACTGCCGGTGCAGCGCTTGCCGGTGCTGGAAGCGCAGGAGCGTGAGCGTGTGCTGCTGGGCTTCAACGACACGGCGGTGGATTATGACCTTGAGCAGACCCTGCATGGGATGATCGAGGCGCAGGTGTTGCGGACGCCGGATGCGTTGGCGGTTAAGGCCGAAGAGGGGGCGCTGAGCTATCGCCAGCTGAATGAGCAAGCCAACCGGCTGGCGCATCACCTGATTGATCTGGGTGTTAAACCTGATGATCGGGTGGCGATCTGCGTTGAACGTGGGCTGTCGATGGTGGTTGGCTTGCTGGCCATTCTTAAGGCCGGCGGCGCGTATGTGCCGGTTGACCCTGATTACCCAGCTGAGCGCGTGCGGCATATGCTGAGCGACAGCGCGCCGGTGGCGGTGCTGGTGCACAGTGCTACGCGGCACGTACCGGATTCGGCCCAGGTTATCGACCTGGATCAGCCGGCCTGGAACGCCCTGCCGTCCAGCAACCCAGTTGTCACCGGCTTGACCCCGCGTCACCTGGCCTACGTGATCTACACCTCAGGCTCCACCGGCTTGCCGAAGGGTGTGATGAACGAGCATGTCGGCGTGGTCAATCGTCTGCTGTGGATGCAGGAGGCCTACAACCTCGGCGCAGACGACGTGGTCTTGCAGAAGACCCCGTTCAGCTTCGACGTGTCGGTGTGGGAGTTCCTCTGGCCGCTGCAAACCGGTGCACGTCTGGTCATGGCGCGCCCCGGCGGCCATCGCGAGCCAGAGTACCTACGCCAGGTGATCCGCAGCGAAAACGTCACCACCCTGCACTTCGTGCCCTCGATGCTGGATGTGTTCCTGGCTCACGGCCAAATATCGGCAGATGGTCTCAAGCGCGTGCTGTGCAGCGGCGAAGCCTTGCCGGGCAGCCTGGTCCGACGCTTCCACGCGCAGTTACCAACTGTCGAATTGCACAACCTGTACGGCCCGACCGAAGCAGCGGTGGACGTGAGCGCCTGGCACTGCGTGACGGCACCGGACAACACCCCCATCGGCAAACCGATCGCCAACACCACGCTGTACGTACT